>NZ_CP185763.1:0-1045000 GCF_049393805.1 Streptococcus equinus | reverse complement strand
GTTCACTATCGGTCACTAGAGAGTATTTAGGGTTAGGAGATGGTCCTCCCAGATTCCGACGAGATTTCTCGTGTCTCGCCGTACTCAGGATACTGCTAGGGTTAAAGACTATTTCGAATACGAGGCTGTTACTCTCTTTGGCTTACCTTCCCAGGTAATTCTTCTATAATCTTGTCGTCCCACAACGCAGTCCTACAACCCCGATGTGTAAACACATCGGTTTGCCCTCTTACCTTTTCGCTCGCCGCTACTAAGGCAATCGCGTTTGCTTTCTCTTCCTGCAGCTACTTAGATGTTTCAGTTCACTGCGTCTTCCTCTACATTACCTTAACAGTAATGAGTGACATGCATTACATGCCGGGTTCCCCCATTCGGACATCTCTGGATCAATGTTTACTTACAACTCCCCAAAGCATTTCGTCGTTAGTCACGTCCTTCATCGGCTTCTAGTGCCAAGGCATCCACCGTGCGCCCTTATTAACTTAACCTTATTTTGGTCTGTTGACCTTAAACTCATTAAATCACAGCGTTTCGGTTTATTTCTTGTTACTATCTACAATTCAATTTCTTGAATCGTGGAATTTGATATAGATATTCAATTTTCAATGGACAATCTTTGAATCTTTCGATTCAATGGAGCCTAGCGGGATCGAACCGCTGACCTCCTGCGTGCAAAGCAGGCGCTCTCCCAGCTGAGCTAAGGCCCCACAAGACCTCTCAAAACTAAACAATACTCCAAACGTGCTTCCGTTTATCCTTAGAAAGGAGGTGATCCAGCCGCACCTTCCGATACGGCTACCTTGTTACGACTTCACCCCAATCATCTATCCCACCTTAGGCGGCTGGCTCCAAAAGGTTACCTCACCGACTTCGGGTGTTACAAACTCTCGTGGTGTGACGGGCGGTGTGTACAAGGCCCGGGAACGTATTCACCGCGGCGTGCTGATCCGCGATTACTAGCGATTCCGACTTCATGTAGGCGAGTTGCAGCCTACAATCCGAACTGAGATTGGCTTTAAGAGATTTGCTTGCCGTCACCGACTCGCGACTCGTTGTACCAACCATTGTAGCACGTGTGTAGCCCAGGTCATAAGGGGCATGATGATTTGACGTCATCCCCACCTTCCTCCGGTTTATTACCGGCAGTCTCGCTAGAGTGCCCAACTTAATGATGGCAACTAACAATAGGGGTTGCGCTCGTTGCGGGACTTAACCCAACATCTCACGACACGAGCTGACGACAACCATGCACCACCTGTCACCGATGTTCCGAAGAAACTTCCTATCTCTAGGAATAGCATCGGGATGTCAAGACCTGGTAAGGTTCTTCGCGTTGCTTCGAATTAAACCACATGCTCCACCGCTTGTGCGGGCCCCCGTCAATTCCTTTGAGTTTCAACCTTGCGGTCGTACTCCCCAGGCGGAGTGCTTAATGCGTTAGCTGCGGCACTAAGCCCCGGAAAGGGCCTAACACCTAGCACTCATCGTTTACGGCGTGGACTACCAGGGTATCTAATCCTGTTTGCTCCCCACGCTTTCGAGCCTCAGCGTCAGTTACAGACCAGAGAGCCGCTTTCGCCACCGGTGTTCCTCCATATATCTACGCATTTCACCGCTACACATGGAATTCCACTCTCCCCTTCTGCACTCAAGTCTAACAGTTTCCAAAGCGAACAATGGTTAAGCCACTGCCTTTAACTTCAGACTTATTAAACCGCCTGCGCTCGCTTTACGCCCAATAAATCCGGACAACGCTCGGGACCTACGTATTACCGCGGCTGCTGGCACGTAGTTAGCCGTCCCTTTCTGGTAAGTTACCGTCACTGTGTGAACTTTCCACTCTCACACACGTTCTTCTCTTACAACAGAGCTTTACGATCCGAAAACCTTCTTCACTCACGCGGCGTTGCTCGGTCAGGGTTGCCCCCATTGCCGAAGATTCCCTACTGCTGCCTCCCGTAGGAGTCTGGGCCGTGTCTCAGTCCCAGTGTGGCCGATCACCCTCTCAGGTCGGCTATGTATCGTCGCCTTGGTGAGCCGTTACCTCACCAACTAGCTAATACAACGCAGGTCCATCTACTAGTGAAGCAATTGCTCCTTTCAAGCATCTAACATGTGTTAAATGCTGTTATGCGGTATTAGCTATCGTTTCCAATAGTTATCCCCCGCTAGTAGGCAGGTTACCTACGCGTTACTCACCCGTTCGCAACTCTTCCAACTTTAGCAAGCTAAAGTCTTCAGCGTTCTACTTGCATGTATTAGGCACGCCGCCAGCGTTCGTCCTGAGCCAGGATCAAACTCTCATTTAATCTTGTTCTCATTCTGTCACTGACAGATTTATCGTTTTTTGACAGGTTACTTCCGTAACCCGCACGTTTGGTTCGTATTGTTCAGTTTTCAAAGGTCTTTGTCTCACTCGAGACAACTTCTATATTCTATCAAATTTAACTCTCGTTGTCAACAACTTTTTCAAAGTTTTTTCAAACAAGTTTCAAATCTGATTGCCATCGTTCTCTCTCAAACAACAGCTATATTAGTTTAACATTTCTAACAGGCTTTGTCAAGAACTTTTTTCAAAGTTTTTTTCAACCTCTTAGAAACTCTTGCCGTCTCATGCGACAGCTATATTAGTATACTAAACTTAACTTACACTGTCAACACTTTTTTGAAAAGTTTTTTTCAATTTTTTGTAATATTTTAGTAAAAGAAGTTAAAAATGCTGTAAAATGGGGATGTTTACACACCTTAGAGAAGGTTTTGGAACAAAATTGCCTTATGTATTTCCAAAAAAACACAATGATTTTATATTTTTAAGGCTGTCTAATTCTTGATAAACTACACAATTGGTCTTATTTTGTGTAGAAAAATATTAATTTAGACTAACATTGACTCCCCAAAAAACGATCCGCTTCTGTACATAGGCATTTTTGGGGCAATCTGCTACCTGTTAGCTTCTGTGCAACAATCTAACATAATTGTCCTTAGGAAGCAAAATAGAGCCTTCTGAGCCTCTTATTTGACTCCTTAAAGTGAATTTAGCATCTTTCTCTTAAAAATCTGCTAAAAAGCGATAAAAAAGAGTATTACAGCTGCTCTCAATATATATTTGAATTGAGAATAAGAATCCAATATGGTTAATTTTTACAACAAAATAATATAAGCACGCTATAACTTTTATCACTACTACATAAATCAAGCTATAAAATATCCAATACTGAAATTGTAAAGAATTAAGTAACCTAATATCTCAATTTCAGAGATGAATAATCAAAAGTTATAGGAGGTTCCCCGGGAAAAATCATTTTTGCCATAAAATGCAATAGAAAAACGCCTGCTTACGAAGTGTTTCTAATCTAGAGACATTTCGTAAACAAGCGTTACTTATCTATCACCAATATGATGAGTGTTCCCGCTAGGAAAAAATCCTAGCGGTAGACCAGAGCTAGACTAAGAACCAAAGGTTCCATCATCATAACACTCAACAAAATTGATAAAAATTAAACTAATTCAATGATTGCCATTGGGGCAGCATCACCACGGCGAGGTTCAGTTTTAAGAATACGAGTGTATCCACCGTTGCGTTCTGCATAGCGAGGTGCGATTTCATCGAAAAGTTTTTGAAGAGCTGTTTGTGAAGAGTATTTTTCAGTAGCTTCATCAAAGTTTTCAGATGCAATTTCATTACGTACGAAAGCAGCAGCTTGACGACGTGCATGAAGGTCACCACGTTTACCTAAAGTAATCATTTTTTCAACTGTTTTACGGATTTCTTTAGCACGAGCTTCAGTTGTTACAATAGATTCGTTAATCAATAGATCTGTTGTCAAATCACGAAGCATTGCTTTACGTTGTGAGCTAGTGCGTCCTAGTTTACGGTAAGCCATTTTATCCTCCTATATTATTTATCGTTTTTGAGTCCGAGTCCAAGATCAGCAAGTTTAACTTTGACTTCTTCAAGGCTCTTACGACCAAGGTTACGGACTTTCATCATTTCAGGCTCAGTTTTTTCTGTCAAATCGAATACAGTGTTAATGCCTGCACGTTTAAGACAGTTATATGAGCGGACTGACAAATCAAGTTCTTCGATAGTACGGTCAAGCACTTTTTCATCGTTAACTTTTTCTGCTTCTTTCATTACATCAGTGTTTTTAGCAACTTCTGTAAGGTCAGTAAATAGATTCAAGTGTTCGATCAAAACGCGTGCAGATAGACCTAAAGCATCTTCAGGAATGATTGTGCCATTTGTCATGATTTCGATTGTCAATTTATCAAAGCCGTCATTGCTACCTACACGAGCAGGTTCAACTTGATAATTAACTTTCTTCACTGGTGTGTAGATAGAATCTACAGCCAATGTTCCCACTGGAGCATCTTCTTTTTTATTACCTTCTGCTGGAACGTAACCACGTTTTTTAGCAACAGTCATTGTAGCTTTCAAGCTATGTCCTTCAGCAATAGTAAAGAGATAGTGGTCAGGGTTGACAATTTCAACATCGCTATCTGTCAAAATATCTCCTGCAGTTACTTCTGCTGGACCTTCAACATCAAGTTCGATAATTTTTTCATCATCAACATAAGATTTTACTGCAAGTCCTTTAATGTTAAGGATGATTTGCATAACATCTTCGCGTACACCTGGAATAGTGTCAAATTCGTGGAGTACTCCATCAATTTTAATTGATGTTACTGCCGCACCTGGGAGTGAAGACAAGAGTACACGACGAAGAGAATTACCTAGAGTTGTACCATAACCACGTTCAAGTGGTTCGATAACAAATCTGCCGTAATCTTTATTTTCATCAATTTTTGTTATTATTGGTTTTTCAAACTCAATCATTTATTATACTCCCTCGAAACGAATCTTGTGTACTATTAACAATTATGATTACACACGACGACGTTTTGGAGGACGAGCACCATTGTGTGGCACAGGAGTAACGTCACGGATTGAAGTCACTTCAAGACCAGCAGCAGCAAGAGCACGAATAGCAGACTCACGACCTGAACCAGGACCTTTTACAGTAACTTCAACAGTTTTAAGACCATGTTCTTGTGCAGATTTAGCAGCAGCTTCAGCAGCCATTTGTGCAGCGAATGGAGTAGATTTACGAGAACCTTTGAATCCAAGAGCACCAGCTGATGACCAAGCAATTGCATTACCGTGCACATCTGTAATCATAACAATAGTGTTATTGAATGTAGCGTGAATATGAGCAACACCAGATTCGATGTTCTTTTTCACACGACGTTTACGTGTTGGTTTAGCCAATTTTTTTACCTCCTATTTTATTTTTTCTTACCAGCAATCGCAACAGCTTTACCTTTACGAGTGCGAGCGTTATTTTTAGTGTTTTGACCACGGACAGGAAGTCCACGACGGTGACGGATACCACGGTATGAACCAATTTCCATCAAGCGTTTGATGTTCATGTTCACTTCACGACGAAGGTCACCTTCAACTTTGATTGCATCAACTTCACGACGGATAGCATCTTCTTGATCTGATGTCAAATCTTTAACACGGATGTCTTCAGAAACACCAGCAGCTGCTAAGATTTTCTTAGAAGTTGCAAGACCGATACCATATACATAAGTAAGTGAAATTACTACACGTTTTTCATTTGGAATATCAACTCCAGCAATACGAGCCATTTTTTCTCCTTTCTATATTATCCTTGACGTTGTTTGTGTTTTGGATTTGATGGACAAATTACCATAACACGACCGTTACGACGAATAACTTTACAGTATTCGCAAATTGGTTTGACTGATGGTCTTACCTTCATTTTTTAATCCCTCCAATTATTTCGATTATTTAAAGCGGTATGTGATACGTCCACGTGTTAAATCGTAAGGACTCATTTCAACAGTAACACGGTCACCTACCAAAATACGAATGTAGTTTTTACGGATTTTTCCTGATACAGTTGCCAAGATTTGGTGTCCATTTTCTAATTCAACAGTAAACATAGCGTTAGGCATCGTCTCAACAACTTTACCTTCAATTTCAATCACATCTTCTTTTGCCACGCAAAAGTACCCCCTAAATTTCGATTTGATGTCCTCTGAGTGCAGAGGTAACAATTATAAGCCAGACTAGCCTATTATATCACGACTCTTCTACTTGTGCAAGTAGAAACTCTTAAATTATTTTAATGATGAGATTGCTTTTGCAATGTCAGCAAATACATCATCAATGTCTTGGTTACCTTGAACATCAAAAACAATACCAGCTTTACGATAGTGTTCGATGATTGGTGCACCTTGAGCAATGTTAACATCTAGACGACGTTTTACAGTTTCAGGTTTGTCATCTTCACGTTGATAGAATTCGTGTCCTTCACATGCATCACAAGTTCCTTCAACTTTTGTTGGATTGAATACTTTGTGATAAGTTGCTCCACAAGAACGGCAGATGAAACGACCTGATAAACGTTCAATCAAGCTTTCTGGATTAACGTCGATGTTGATAACACCGTCTAATTTAAGATCCAAGTTTTTAAGTGTTTCGTCCAAAGCGTGTGCTTGTTCAATAGTACGTGGGTAACCATCAAGCAAGAAACCTTTTTCAGCGATATCAGCTTGTGCCAAACGTTCTTTAACGATACCGTTAGTTACTTCATCTGGTACAAGTTCACCTTTATCGATGAATGATTTAGCAAGAACACCCATTTCAGTTTTGTTTGCCATTGCAGCACGGAACATGTCTCCAGTTGAAATGTGAGCTACACCAAATTTTTCAACGATTTTCGCAGCTTGAGTTCCTTTACCAGCACCTGGTAAACCCATGATTAAAAGATTCATGATACTCTCCTTATTTTATTTTTAAATAAATTTAACACCGAAGTGCTAAACTTATTCAAAAACAAAATAGAAAGGTTGACTAGGTCAACCTATATTCTATTCTGCTGTATTCATGAAACCAACATACTGTCTCTTCAAGAGATAACCTTCAAGTTGTTTCATTCCTTCAATGCCTGTTGAAATCAAGATTAGAAGACTTGTTCCTCCAAGAGCAATACTACTAGATAGATTCATTGCTTGTTGAGCAATAATTGGTGTTAATGAAATAAACGCCAAGAAAATTGATCCGACAGTAGCTAATTTCTTCAATAATGAAGACAAATATTCTTCTGTTTCGCGTCCAGGTCGAACACTAGGAATATATGACGCACCCTTTTGCAAGTTTTCTGCAGTTTTTTCAGGATTAACTTGTACAAAAGTATAGAAGAATGAAAATAAAATAATTAGTACTGCGTAAATTACCATTCCGATCGGTGTTTGGTAATTCAAGAATGATTCTAGAGTTGTAAGCCAAGGAATATCATGTCCATTTGAAATCAACGGAATAATCGTACTTGGAATCGTTGTAATCGAACTGGCAAAGATAACGGGAATGACGCCAGCCGGATTAATTTTTAAAGGAAGATAAGAACTTGTTGGTGCTCCTTGAACAAGTTTTGTATATTGGATTGGAATTTTATATTCTGCTTGTTGGACAAAGGTTGTAAAGAAAACAATTGCCAATACAGCTACAATCAACAAAGCTACAAAGATGTATGAAGATACTAAATCACTTGAACGAACATTTACAAAGAAATCTTCATAGATTGTTGAAATCGCATTTGGAATTGATGAAATGATACCAGCAAAGATAATCATTGAGACACCATTTCCGAAACCTTTATCGGTGATTTGTTCCCCAAGCCAAGTCACAATCATACTACCTGTTGTGAGCAAAGCTCCAATCAGGATATATGTTTTAACATTTGGTGTTGAAACAAGTGAAATGCTTGATAAAGTATTAAAGCCTGCTGTAATCCCAATTGATTGGATAAATGCAAGAACTAGTGAAATATAGCGAGTCGCTTGGTTTAACTTGCGACGACCAACCTCACCTTGTTTGCTCCATTCAACAAACTTAGGCAAAATATCCATCTGTAATAGTTGAACAATGATAGATGCTGTGATGTACGGGCTAACACCCATTGAGAATACAGAGAAGTTACTCATAGCATTACCAGAAACAAGATTCAACATATTAAGAAAGGGAAGTTCACCTAGTTGGTCAAGACTTTTGGCATTAATACCAGGTACGGTAATATGCGTACCAACTCGGAAAACAAAGATGATAAAAAGCGTAAAGAAAATTTTATTTCTTACATTTTTTACCTTTAGTGCATCTTTAAGTAATTTAAAGAACATACCGAGTCCTCCTCAATTAGATGACTTCGATTGAACCACCTTTTGCAGTGATAGCTGCTTCAGCAGATTTTGAGAATTTAGCTGCTTTAACAGTCAATTTTTTAGTCAATTCGCCGTTACCAAGAACTTTAACGCCTGATTTTTCAGCACGGATGATTCCAGCTTCTTTAAGAACAACTGGAGTTACTTCTGTACCATCTTCGAAAACGTTAAGTTGGTCAAGGTTTACAAGAGCGTATTCTTTAGCGTTGATGTTCAAGAAACCACGTTTTGGCATACGACGGAACAATGGAGTTTGTCCACCTTCAAAACCAAGACGTACTTTACCACCGCTACGAGCTTTTTGACCTTTTTGACCGCGTCCTGCAGTTTTACCGTTACCAGATGAAGTACCACGACCTACACGGTTACGGACTTTACGAGAACCTTCAGCAGGTTTAAGTTCATGAAGTTTCATTATTAATTTCTCCTTATTTGTAAAATGCTAGCGCCTCTATGAGGGGAAAGGACTCCCCATAGAAACTCGCCTATACTATATCTAGTTTAAGTCGCAAGAGTTTCCCCCGCGACTTAAACCTAAAATTTATTTAATGTTAATTATTTAACATCTTCAACAGTTACCAAGTGTGAAACTGAAGTAACCATTCCACGGATAGCTGGAGTGTCTTCTTTGACAACTGAGCTATGTAATTTACCAAGTCCAAGAGCAGCAACTGTTTTACGTTGTGCAGGAATGCGTCCGATTGGAGACTTAGTCAAAGTGATTTTAATTTGAGCCATTATTATCCCCTTTCTTAAGCTAAGTCAGAAACTGAAATACCGCGAAGAGCAGCAACTTCTTCTGCACGTTTAAGTTGTTTCAAACCTTCAACAGTTGCGCGAACAATGTTGATTGGAGTGTTTGAGCCAAGTGATTTAGATGTAACATCTGCAACACCAGCCAATTCGATGACGGCACGAACAGCACCACCAGCGGCAACCCCAGCACCTTCTACAGCAGGTTTCAACAATACTTTAGCTCCACCGAATTCTGAACGAACTTCGTGAGGAATTGTTGTACCAACCATAGGTACTTCGATCAAGTTTTTCTTAGCGTCTTCAACAGCTTTACGAATAGCTTCTGGTACTTCTTGAGCTTTACCAGTACCGAAACCTACACGACCATTACGGTCACCAACAACTACAAGAGCAGCAAAGCGAAGACGACGTCCACCTTTAACAACTTTTGTAACACGGTTGATCGCAACAACGCGTTCTTCAAGTTCAACTGCATTATCTTTAAATGCCATTATTTAGTGTCCTCCCTATTAGAATTTCAATCCGTTTTCACGAGCTGAGTCAGCCAAAGCTTTAACACGTCCGTGATAGAGATATCCACCGCGGTCAAACACCACTTCAGAAATACCTTTAGCTACTGCGCGTTCAGCAACAAGTTTACCGACAACAACGGCTTGTTCTGTTTTAGTTCCTTTAGAAACTTCTTTATCAAGAGTTGATGCACTTGCGAGCGTTACACCCGCTACGTCATCAATAACTTGAGCGTAGATGCCTGTATTAGAACGGAAAACGTTCAAACGTGGGCGATCAGCAGTTCCAGAGAGTTTACCGCGAACGCGACGGTGGCGTTTTTGGCGGATTTTGTTTTTATCTGGTTTCGAAATCACAATTTTCACCTCTTAATTAATTGATTAATGTCAAAACGACATTGTTGTATAAATGTTAGCATATGAGTTCTGCGAGAATAACTCTCGCAAAATCTCCCATAAGCTATTATTTACCTGTTTTACCTTCTTTACGACGTACGTATTCACCAACGTAACGGATACCTTTACCTTTGTAAGGTTCTGGAGCACGAAGGCTACGGATGTAAGCAGCTGTTTGACCAACAACTTCTTTGCTGATACCGTTAACGATGATTGAAGTTGCAGATGGTACTTCAAATGAAATTCCTTCTGGAGCTTCTACTTCGTCTTGGTGAGATTTACCTACAGAAAGTACAAGTTTTGAACCTTGAAGTTGAGCACGGTAACCAACCCCGCGCATTTCAAGTTCTTTTTTGAAACCTTCAGAAACGCCAAGTACCATGTTGTTCAAGTTAGCACGAGCTGTACCATGGATTGTTTTCATTTCTTTTGAGTCGTTTGGACGGTGAAGTGAAACTTCAGTGCCTTCAACTTTGATTTCAATGTTTTTATCAAACTCACGAGTGAGTTCGCCTTTAGGTCCTTTAACAGTTACTACATTGTTGTTGTTAGTAACTTCAACACCAGCAGGCAAGTTGATAACTTTATTACCAATACGTGACATAGTTTTTATTTTCTCCTGTTAGATTGTCAAGCCGCATATGCGACGAGTTTTCACGGGGCAACTATTCATACAGATTAACTGTACTGATAGTCCATTAATTTTAGTAAGAAACTTCTCTCAATGAAAATTGAAATAAGTTTTTAATCTTACCAAACGTAAGCAATAACTTCTCCACCAACGTTCTTTTGACGAGCTTCTTTGTCAGTCAAAAGACCTTCTGATGTAGAAATGATTGCAATTCCAAGTCCGTTAAGAACTTTAGGAACATCTTCACGTTTTGCGTAAACACGAAGACCTGGTTTAGAGATACGTTTCAAGTTAGTGATAACACGTTCACCGTTTTGTCCGTATTTAAGGAATACGCGGATGATACCTTGTTTGTCATCTTCGATAACTTCAACGTTTTTCACGAAACCTTCGCGTTTAAGGATTTCAGCAATACCTTTTTTAATGTTTGATGCAGGTACTTCAAGCACTTCGTGTTTTGCTTGGTTAGCGTTACGAATGCGTGTCAAAAAGTCTGCAATTGGGTCAGTCATAACCATTTATATATTCTCCTCTTACTAGTAGTTTGAATAGTTCACTTGCTAGTTAATGTGCCTTACGGCTTGTTTTCAAGAATAACTCTTGAACCCATCATGAACTTTGCCAAACAGAAGATAAATTCTTCTATATGGCTTGTTCAGTCAGGAATATTATATCATCGACTTACCAAGAAGCTTTGGTAACGCCTGGGATTTGTCCTTTGTAAGCTAACTCACGGAAGCAAACACGGCAAAGTTTGAATTTGCGGTAAACTGAGTGTGGACGGCCACAACGTTCGCAACGAGTGTAAGCTTGCGTAGAGAATTTCGCAGGGCGATGATTCTTAGCAATCATAGATTTTTTAGCCAATTGATTTACCTCCTAAATTATTTTGCAAAAGGCATTCCAAGGCCTTTAAGCAATTCACGACCTTCTTCGTCAGTGTTAGCAGTAGTTACGATAACGATATCAAGACCACGTACTTTATCAACATCATCAAAGTTGATTTCTGGGAAGATCAATTGTTCTTTCACACCAAGTGTGTAGTTACCACGTCCATCAAATGATTTTGTTGGAACACCGTGGAAGTCACGAACACGTGGAAGTGAAACAGTTACCAATTTATCTAAGAATTCGTACATACGTTCACCACGAAGGGTAACTTTTGCACCGATCGCTACACCTTCACGAAGACGGAAGCCAGCGATTGATTTCTTAGCTTTAGTAATCAATGGTTTTTGACCTGAGATAAGTGCCAATTCAGCAGCAGCTTTTTCAAGGTTTTTAGCATTATTTACAGCATCACCAACACCCATGTTAAGAACGATTTTCTCAACTTTTGGGACAGCCATAACTGAAGTGTAGTTGAATTTTTCAGTCAAAGCAGGAACTACTTCGTTAGTGTATTTTTCTTTTAAACGATTTACCATTACTTATACTTTCTCCTTTCCTTCGTGATTAATCAAGCACTTCGCCTGATTTTTTGTTGTAACGAACTTTTTTGCCGTCTACAACTTTGTAACCAACACGTCCTGCAACACCATTTTTGTCAAGAACTTGAACGTTAGACACATGGATTGGTGCTTCTTTTTCCACGATAGCACCTTGAGGGTTTACGTTGTTTGGTTTTTGATGTTTTTTAACAATAGCAACACCTTCAACGACAACTTTGTTGACTTTAGGAAGGGCTTTAAGAACTACAGCTTCAACGCCTTTGTCCTTACCAGCAATAACGCGAACTTTATCGCCTTTTTTTACAAACATTTGGTTTTTCTCCTATTATTTCTTACGCCCTAATGGGCACCCTGCAAAAAGCAGGGGACTTAGTTTGTGTTCTTATTAAAGTACTTCTGGTGCAAGTGATACGATCTTCATGAAGCCACCTTCACGCAATTCACGTGCAACAGGGCCGAAGATACGAGTTCCGCGAGGAGTTTTATCGTCACGGATGATTACTGCAGCGTTGTCGTCAAATTTGATGTATGAACCGTCTGGACGGCGAGCACCTGTTTTAGTACGAACTACAACAGCTTTTACGACATCACCTTTTTTAACAGCTCCACCAGGAGTAGCTTGTTTTACAGAAGCAACGATTACGTCACCGATGTTAGCGAATTTACGTCCTGAACCACCAAGAACTTTGATAGTCAAGATTTCACGAGCACCGCTATTATCAGCAACTTTCAAGCGAGTTTCTTGTTGAATCATTTCAATTTTCTCCTTTTAGTTTGATTAGATAATAACAGCTTTTTCCACAACTTCTACAAGACGGAAACGTTTTGTAGCTGAAAGTGGACGAGTTTCCATGATACGAACGATATCGCCTTCTTTAGCAACGTTGTTTTCATCATGTGCTTTGTATTTTTTAGAATAGTTGATACGTTTACCATAGACTGGGTGGTTACGTTTAGTTTCAACTACAACAGTGATTGTTTTATCCATTTTGTCAGATACTACGCGTCCAACAAGGGTTTTACGTTGATTACGTTCCATTATTAGAATTTCTCCTTTCCCAATCTATTATTTCTTTTCAGATTGCACTGTTTTAACACGTGCAATTTGTTTTTTAACTTCGTTCAAACGAGCAGTTTGATCAAGTTGACCTGCTGCAGCTTGGAAACGAAGATCGAAAAGTTCTTTCTTAAGTTCGTTTTCTTTCTTAGCAAGTTCTTCTTGAGAAAGACCACGAAGCTCTTTAACAAAATCTTTAATTTCTTGAAGTTTCATGATTTCTCCTTATTCTGCTTCACGTTTCACGAATTTAGTCTTAACTGGCAATTTGTGGCTAGCAAGACGAAGAGCTTCACGTGCAACTTCTTCAGGTACACCAGCAATTTCGAACATAACTTTACCACGTTTAACTGGTGCTACCCAACCTTCAGGTGCCCCTTTACCAGAACCCATACGTACACCGATAGCTTTAGCAGTGTATGATTTGTGTGGGAAGATTTTAATCCAAACTTTACCACCACGTTTCATGTAACGAGTCATAGCGATACGGGCAGCTTCGATTTGGCGGTTTGTGATCCAGTGGCTAGTAGTAGCTTGAAGACCGTATTCACCGAATGCGACTTCTTTACCACCTTTAGCTTCACCGCGCATTTTTCCACGGAATTCGCGACGGTGTTTAACACGTTTAGGTACTAACATTTGTTATTTGCCTCCTTTAGTGTTTTTACGAGCTGGAAGAACTTCACCACGGTAGATCCAAACTTTAACACCTAGTTTACCGTAAGTAGTGTCAGCTTCTTCCCAAGCGTAGTCGATATCTGCACGAAGTGTGTGAAGTGGAACAGTTCCTTCTGAGTAACCTTCTGCACGAGCGATATCAGCACCGTTCAAACGACCAGATACTTGAGTTTTGATACCTTTAGCACCTGCACGCATTGTACGTTGGATAGCTTGTTTTTGAGCACGACGGAAAGCAACACGTTGTTCAAGTTGACGTGCGATGTTTTCACCAACAAGGTGAGCGTCCAAATCAGGTTGTTTGATTTCAACGATGTTGATGTGAACTTGTTTTCCAGTCAATTTGTTAAGTTTAACGCGAAGAGCGTCTACGTTTGCTCCACCTTTACCGATAACCATACCTGGTTTAGCAGTGTGAAGTGAAACAATTACTTTATTTACAGCACGTTCGATTTCAATACGTGAAACTGAAGCGTCTGCCAATTCTGTTTGGATGAATTTGCGGATTGCAAGATCTTCATGAAGGTAATCCGCGTATTCTTTTTCAGCATACCATTTCGCATCCCAATCACGGATGATTCCGACACGCATACCAATTGGATGTACTTTTTGACCCACGATTTTACCTCCTTATTTTTCTGACACAACTACTGTTACGTGAGTTGTGCGTTTGTTGATTGGTGAAGCTGAACCTTTAGCACGTGGACGGAAACGTTTCATAGTTGGTCCTTCGTTTGCGAAAGTTTCAGATACTACCAAGTTAGCTTTTTCCAAACCAAAGTTGTTTTCTGCGTTAGCGATAGCAGAGTTAAGAACTTTTTCAACTACACGAGCTGCTTTGTTTGGAGTGAATTTCAAGATTGCGATTGCGTCAGCAACGTTCTTACCACGGATAAGATCAAGTACAAGACGTGTTTTACGAGGTGAAACACGGACTGTACGAGCCATTGCTTTAGCTGAAGTAATTTCTGCCATTGTGTCCTCCTCTTATTAACGTGTTTTCTTATCGTCAGCAGCGTGACCTTTGTAAGTACGAGTTGGTGCGAATTCACCAAGTTTGTGACCTACCATGTCTTCTTGAATGTAAACTGGTACGTGTTTACGTCCATCATAAACTGCGATTGTGTATCCGATGAAACTTGGGAAAATCGTTGAACGACGTGACCAAGTTTTAATTACTTTTTTCTTTTCGTCGTTTGCTTGAGCTTCAACTTTTTTCATCAAATGCTCATCGACGAAAGGTCCTTTTTTAAGACTACGTCCCATTTTGTAGTTTTCTCCTTTAAATTATAGTACCACAGCGGCCTGTGTGCATAAAATGCACACTACCGAGCTGGCGGATGATTAATTAGCTAAGCGACTAGCTTATTATTTGTCGTTACGACGACGAATAATAAGTTTGTCAGATTGAGCTTTTTTGTTACGAGTTTTAAGACCAAGCGCAGGTTTACCCCAAGGAGTAGATGGCGCTTTACGTCCAACTGGTGCTTTACCTTCACCACCACCGTGTGGGTGATCATTAGGGTTCATTACAGAACCACGAACTGTAGGACGGATACCCATCCAACGGCTGCGACCAGCTTTACCAAGGTTAACAAGAACTTGTTGTTCGTTACCTACAGTACCGATTGTAGCACGGCAAGTACCAAGAATCATACGAACTTCGCCTGATTGAAGACGAACAAGTACATATTTACCTTCTTGACCAAGAACTTGTGCAGATGCACCAGCGGCACGGATCAATTCAGCACCTTTACCTGGTTGAAGTTCGATGTTGTGAATAACTGTACCAACAGGGATGTTAGCAAGTGGAAGTGCGTTACCAACTTTGATATCTGCATCTGGACCTGAAACGATACGTTGACCAACTTCAAGACCTTTAGGTGCAAGGATGTAAGCTTTCACACCATCAGTGTAGTGTACAAGAGCGATGTTAGCTGTACGGTTTGGATCGTACTCGATAGTTTTAACAACTGCTTCAACGCCATCTTTGTTACGTTTGAAGTCAATCAAACGGTAGTGACGTTTGTGTCCGCCACCTTGGTGACGTACAGTGATGCGACCGTTGTTGTTACGACCAGCTTTGTTTTTAAGTGAAACAAGCAATGATTTCTCAGGAGTGCTTGTAGTGATTTCAGCAAAATCCAAAGAAGTCATATTACGACGACCATTTGTCGTTGGTTTATAAGCTTTAATACCCACGTTATTTCCTCCTTAGATTATTCAGCTTCAGCTGCAAACAACTCGATTGCTTTAGAATCAGCTGTAAGAGTGATGATAGCTTTTTTAGTTTTTGAAGTGAAACCAGTGTAACGACCAACACGTTTAGCTTTTGGTTTAACAGTTACAGTGTTCACGTTTGCAACTTTAACTCCATCAAAAGCAGCTTCAACAGCTTGTTTGATCAAAAGTTTGTGCGCACGAGAGTCAACTTCAAATGTATATTTACCTGCTTCGAGGTCGTACATTGATTTTTCAGTGATAACTGGTTTTTTGATTACGTCGTACAAATTCATTATGCAAGAACCTCCTCGATTGTAGAGATTGCTTCTTTAGTAACAAGAAGTTTGTCGCTGTTTACGATATCAAGAACACTTGCAGTTGTTGCAGTTGCAACTTTAACGTTTGGAAGGTTACGTGCAGAAAGAGCTGCAAATTCATTACCTTCTTCAAGGATTACAAGTACTTTTGAGTCAACGTTAAGAGCTGAAAGTACGTTTGCGAATTCAGCAGTTTTTGGAGCTGCAAATGAAAGGCTTTCTACAGCTACAAATTTTTCTTCAGCAACTTTAGCTGAGTAAACTGATTTCAATGCAAGGCGACGAACTTTTTGTGGAAGTTTGTATCCGTATGAACGTGGAGTTGGTCCGAAGACTACACCACCACCACGCCATTGTGGTGAGCGGATAGAACCTTGACGAGCGCGTCCAGTTCCTTTTTGACGCCATGGTTTACGACCACCACCAGATACTGCAGAGCGGTTTTTAACTGCGTGAGTACCTTGGCGAAGGCTAGCGCGTTGGCTGATAACAACATCAAACACTACTGATTCGTTTGGTTCGATACCGAAGATAGCGTCGTTCAATTCAACTGAGCTAACTTCTTTACCAGTTTGGTCAAATAGTTTTACGTTTGCCATTTTAACTGTTTTCTCCTTTCTTATTATTTAGCAGCCTTAACTGCTGATTTGATAGTGATAAGAGATTTCTTAGCACCTGGTACGTTACCTTTGATAAGGATAACGTTTTTCTCTGGGATAACTTGGACAACTTCAAGGTTTTGGATTGTCACACGGTTACCACCCATACGTCCTGCCAAGTGTTTGTTTTTGAAAACACGGTTAGGCGCAACAGGTCCCATAGAACCTGGACGACGGTGATAACGAGAACCGTGAGCCATTGGTCCACGAGCTTGACCATGGCGTTTGATAACACCTTGGAAACCTTTACCTTTAGATGTACCAGTTACATCAACAACATCTCCAGCTTCGAATGTATCAACTGTGATTTCTTGACCAACTTCTAAGCCTTCAATGTTT
Organism: Streptococcus equinus; assembly: GCF_049393805.1. NCBI lineage: Bacteria > Bacillati > Bacillota > Bacilli > Lactobacillales > Streptococcaceae > Streptococcus > Streptococcus equinus. The sequence goes on along the minus strand of NZ_CP185763.1, from coordinate 1,027,737 downwards.
TTGAATTCACGAATGAAGCGCTTAGGAGCTGTGTTAGCTTTCGCTACATGGCCTTTGGCAGGTTTGTTGCTCAATACTTCACGTTTGTCGTCAAAACCAACTTGAACAGCTTCATAACCGTCTGTTTCAACAGTTTTCACTTGAAGCACAACGTTTGGAGTTGCTTCGATGACAGTAACAGGGATGAATTCACCAGATTCAGTGAAGATTTGAGTCATTCCCACTTTTTTCCCTAAGATTCCTTTTGTCATGAGAAAATATTTCCTTTACTTTATTTATTTAAAAAGTTTTTAATGAGCGTTTTTTATGCTCAAAAAAGTTTTTAACGAGCGTTTTTTGTGCTCAAGAATCAAATCCTTATTAAAGTTTGATTTCTACGTTAACACCACTTGGAAGATCCAATTTCATCAAAGCATCAACAGTTTTTTGTGTTGGGTTGACGATATCGATCAAGCGTTTGTGAGTACGCATTTCAAATTGTTCGCGAGAATCTTTGTATTTGTGAGTCGCACGAATAATTGTGTACAAGCTACGTTCAGTTGGAAGTGGAACTGGTCCAGCTACTGAAGCACCTGTACGTGTTGCAGTTTCAACAATTTTTTCTGCCGCTGTATCAAGTGTACGATGTTCGTATGCTTTCAAACGGATACGGATTTTTTTGTTTGCCATCTTTTTCTCCTTTTCGTCTATTTAAGATAATAGGCTAGCTCCTCAAGAAAACCAACACGCCTTTTGCGTGGCAATGCAACCGAGCGTGTCGCAACCTCTTGTATCATAGCTAAAGTCACTGTATCAACAGCACTTGTCTATAATATCAGATTTAACAGTGCATTGCAAGGATTTTGCTCCCTTTTTTTCGATTTTTTAGAAGAAACTGTTTTCAGTTTTCTTACACAAAAAAGACCAGATAAATATCTGGTCATAATTTACGCTATTTAATAGTAGAGTTTTAGATTTTTTTCATGTATTTTCTGTAAAGAATGTATAAGAATATCCAACGAAAAACATTATCTGCCACCGTAGCAAGCCAAACTCCTGTTAGCCCAAAATGCAAAACAATTCCTAGAACATATCCAGTTACAATTCGAATCACCCACATACCGACGGTTGTTGCATAAAAAGGTAACTTTGCATTTCCTAATCCTTGCCAAGTTGCTGTAAATATGAGAGTTCCAGCAGTTGCTGGTCCGCCAATAAATGAGTAAAATAAGACCACAAGACTCGCTTCTAAAGCAGCTTCATTTGTCGTAAAGAGATGAGTTAGCTGATTACCTGAAAAATATACCACCGCTCCTACAGCAAACATAAGCACAACTGACACAAGATAAGAATCTCGTACCAACTGACGGATTTCTTGTTTATTTTTTTGCCCAAGACTATGAGCAACCAAAATAACTGTCGCTGTGGCTACACCCATTCCTGGCATATAGTTAAACTGAGTCAAGGTTTCACCAATAGCATTTCCCGCTACAACCTCTGTACCAAATTTAACAATAATAGCTACAATAACAACATCACCAGCTCGCATCATTAAACGTTCACCTGCAGCTGGCAAGGCTATGCTAACTAAATTCCGATCAAGTGTCCACCTAATGTTTTTAACAATCTTTTTAATTGGCAATTGACTAGCTAGCATTACGACTCCAAGAAGGCGAGAAATTACCGTTGAGCATGCTACCCCAACAATTCCCCAATGAAAAATAAATATCGCTACAGCCGATAAGACTGCATTTAAAACATTGGTTAGCAGGCTCACGTACATAGGTAATTGTGGTTTTCCAAGTGCTCTCAAAAAAGCACTCAGAGTTGTCATAAGTCCTAGACTAACAATCAAACCACCTACAATAGCAAGATACAAACCTCCTGCCTGTGTAACAGCCGCTTCAGTCCCCAACCAAGCTAAAATGTACTTACCAAATACTATTGAAATCAAGCCGAGAAGGACACTCAAGCCTAAAGTAATAAGTAAGGACTCCGACTGATAATGCAGTGACTTTTGAGGATTCTTTTCACCAACACTTTTAGACACCAAACTAGACACCGCTGCACCAAGAGCAATAAAAATCGCTTGATAAATTGTAATAATGTTATTGGCCACAGATACCCCTGAAACAGCAATTAAGCCGACTTGCGCAACAAGGTAATTATCGACAACACCCATGAGCATCTGCAGCAAATTTTCCATCATCGCTGGAAAAGCCAGACGCATAATTTTCTTTGTTTGTTTCATATCTCTATCGTAACAAAAAGAAAAGCCGAGAACCAGTCTCAGCTTCTACTTTTTAAAGTCCCAAATAATCTTCGACAGCTTTTTGCATATCACTTGTCGCAACAACTGTCTTATGTCGAACTTCAGCTGTTTCAAGTCCATCGACAGCTTTCGGAATAACGACACCTGATAATTTTTCAAGTTCCTTTACTGCAGCAAAATCGTCTGCTGGAGCTTTTCCACTCACTGCTTCAACTGCCACACGTGGGAATTTATATGGACTAGCTGTTGAGGCAATAACCGTCGGCGTGTGATCTCCTGTACGTTCAACATATTTTTTATAAACAGCTGATGCAACTGCCGTATGAGGATCTTCAACATAGTCAGAAGCATCGTAAACACGCTTAATCTCAGCCGATGTTTCAGCTTCTGTTGCATATCCAGCTTCAAACATATCAAGAATTTCTTGATTGACTTCTGGAAGTGTATATTCACCTTCTGTAGTCAGTTTTTCCATCAGTTCTTTTGTCTTAGCAGCATCATTACCCAAAAGGTGGAAAATCAAACGCTCTAGGTTAGAAGATACCAAGATATCCATTGAAGGACTTGTTGTTACTTTAAAGTCACGTTTTTTATCATAAGTCCCTGTTGTAAAGAAATCAGTCAACACTTTATTTTCGTTCGATGCACAGATTAATTTACCTACTGGAACACCAATTTGACTAGCATAGTAAGCTGCTAAAATGTTACCGAAGTTTCCAGTTGGAACTGTAATATTAACTTTGTCACCAACTTTAATATGACCAGTTTTGACAAGTTGAGCATAAGCATAAACGTAATAAACAACTTGAGGCACCAAGCGACCAACATTCATTGAGTTAGCTGACGAAAATTGGGTTTTGTGGGCAAGCAATTTTTCACGCAAAGCCACATCATTAAACATACGTTTGACATCCGTTTGAGCATCATCAAAATTACCAGTAATTGCAACAACATGCGTATTATTACCAGTTTGAGTTGTCATTTGAAGTTCTTGAATTTTGCTGACACCGTCTTTAGGATAAAAGACAATGATTTCAGTTCCTGGAACATCTGCAAAGCCAGCCATAGCAGCTTTACCAGTGTCACCCGATGTCGCTGTCAAAATTACAATTCTATTGTCAACACCTTGTTTCTTAGCTGATGTTGTCAAAAGGTAAGGCAAAATCGACAAAGCCATATCCTTAAAGGCAATCGTTGAACCATGGAAAAGTTCAAGATTATATTGGTCACCCAATTTCACCACTGGAGCAATCGCTGGAGTATCAAATTTTTCATCGTAAGCTGAGTTGATACAGTATTCTAACTCCTCTTCAGTAAAATCATCCAAAAAAGCTGACAAGACCAATTTTGCTACTTCTTGGTATGAAGCATCCTTTAAAGCATTAAAATCTAAAGCTACTTTTGGAATTGACACAGGGGTAAACAAACCGCCGTCAGTTGCCAATCCTTGTAAAATAGCTTGGCTAGCAGTTACTTTGTTATTTTCGTCACGAGTTGATTGGTAAATTAACGTCATCGCAAATTCCTCATTTTTAGATAGTCTTGCACCAATTGTATCACAATTATCAGAAAATTTATACAGTTTTACGCTATTTATTAAAAAAAGCACCCTTTCGGTGCTGTTACAACTTATTATTTACCCCAGCGTGAATCTACGCCCGCAATTGAAATCCAGACACTCGCCAAAACATCATAGAACAACTCAGCCACTTGTTTTACCCCTTTTCTCACGTTTTATGTCACATGTATTATAACGCTATCAAACGTTGATGTAAAGGGATTTTTGATATATTTTTGACGTCATATTTTCTTACATAGATTGACAGTTTCTAACATAAAAAAGCCAACCGAAGTTGACTTTTCTGTATTAATTATCCGATTCACCTTTTGCAGACTTTTTAGCTGATTTATCAATGGCCTGTTGAATTGTCTTAACGTAAAGATTAGCTCCTTTTGTATTGGCATCGCTGTAGTGAACACCATCAGTGCCATTCCAAATTTCAGGATGATTCGTCGCTGCTTTATACCAATCAGCAACCGTAATGTAACTATAAGACTTCGCTAAGCTCAATTCATAATCACGCGCCTCTTTAACTTTCGCTTCATCACCAGCATTGTACGGCGTAACAATAACTAAACGATAGCCATCTGGCAAAGCATCAATAAATTGTTGAATATCTTCTTGATAATGATCTAGTGAGTTTACACCGATCGCAAGAACTGTCGTTTTAGAAAGAGTGCCGCTAGAAATTTCATTTTGGAAAATTTCAAAAGCATTATCAAAACTTCGACTAACCGCCGCATCTAACTGCGCATTCGGAAGCAATGTCGCAAACGACGCACTTGAACGAAGAGCAACAGAATCTCCAATAACAGTGACATCACTCAACGCTCCCGCATCTCCTGCCGCTACCGTATGAGTACGATTTAAATTCACTTGAGATTGTTGAAGCGAACTAACTAAAAGACTTGTCTCAAATTTTCCTACCGCAGGTGCCGTCATAACTGTCACAAGCGTCACCACAGCTAATGCTGCCGAACCACCTAAAATCCATTTCTTGTAAGGTTCTAAGTCTAGTGGTTTACCAAACAATTTCGGTGCTTTTCCAGCAAGGAATGGTTCAACAACATAGTAAGACAAGGTTGAAAATACCAATGAAAGAATAACTGTTAGCAAGACAACAAAACCATTTGACATCAACTGAGTAAAGATAATGTAAAACGGCCAGTGGAATAAATAAACACCATAACTAACGTCTGCTAGATAATTGATAATGGCAGGCTCTTTAGCATTTGGAGTTTGGTCGTTCAAAATACGCGCCGCATAAATCATCACCGTAGCAAATAAGCTTGCCAAAACAAATCCAAATAAATAGGTGATACGTTGATCAAACTTCAATATGAACATCAACAGCACTAACAGAGCTGCGCTCACTAGCATTGTCAAAATGCTACGTTTTGTAGACCACAATCGGACATTCTTTTTAAAGCGAACAGTCGTCTCTTTAATCCCTGTCATTGTCGCAGCCATTGCCCCCAAGAAGAATGGGAAACTGTGTGTTAGAGATGAGAAGTAAATTGTTGACACATTATCAACAAAAAATGCTCGGACGAACATGGATAGAAAACTTCCTGCAAAAAATACCAAAGAAAGTCCAAAAATCAAACTACGGAATTTTGCTAAACTATCCTGACGTCTTCCTAGTAACCAAACTAAAAATCCCCAAATTAGATAAAAATGCATCTCAATTGCCAAACTCCATGTATGAACAAAGAGATGAGGGATAAATTGTGTTTCGTAATTACCACCTGTAATGATTTCATAAAAGTTTGTCGTGAAACCTATCGCCGCAGCCACTTGACTACCAATACTTGCCACATAATCTCTACGGACTAAGTAAGTAAACGGCATGACAATCAAAATCATTAAAATTAATGGCGGAACGATACGGTAAAAACGTCTCTTGTAAAATCCTAAAAGATCAATTTTCTTACTTCGTGAATACTCATCAATCAGCAATGCTGTAATCAAATACCCTGAAAAAGTAAAGAAAATGTCAACACCAATAAAACCGCCTGGAAAAGCCGTTTTAAAGAAATGGTAGAACAGAACCAACAAAAGTCCTGTCACCCTAACCATTGAAAACCATTTTATTCTCATTTTTGAAAAATCCCCTGTTTAAAGGTTCCTGTATATACCTTACCATTTTGTGCAGTCAAAACACCTTCGCCATCTGGTTGACCATTTTTGAACTCACCTTTATAAATCCAACCAGAATGCGACGTAAAGACGCCTTGCCCTTCAAAAACACCATCCACAAAGTCACCTTCATAGATATCACCGTTCTCATATGTCAACTTACCTTGACCATTCATACGATGATTAACCACATAACCTGTGTAGGTAATTTTACCATTATCGTATGTCAATGTCGTTTTTGATTTTATCGTTAATGCAAAAACCGATAAACCACAAACAATAAGAATTAAAACCGTCAGAAGCTCGAGGCGACCTCTGGTTAATTTGATTTTTTTCATTTTACTCAACTTCTCTTTAAGAATTTCTTAGTCGCGCTAGCCACTGTTCACAACCACGCTTAACCAAATCATAAGTAGTATCAAAATCACCTGTATACCATGGATCAGGTACTCCACCATCCACAAAAAGAAAGACTTTATCATCAAATCTACCACGTGACATTTGTTTTAAATCTGCCACATTATTGGCATCCATACCAATAATAACATCAAAGTCACAAAAGTCTTGATATGAAATCTGTTGGGATGACTTGTGATTATCATAAGCAATCTGATGCTTTTTAAAAATTTCTTGTGTGCCATGATGAATAGGATTACCATGCTCCCAACTTGATGTTGCACGACTCTCGATAAGCAGAAGTTCATCACTTATCAAATCTTTCATCACGAATTCTGCCATTGGACTTCGACAAATATTTCCTAGGCAAACAAAACAGATTTTTTTCATTTTTTCTCCTACGAGTTATCAGCATCTTGCTTAAAAACTTCATCTACCATTATAACAAAAAATAGTACCTTATCACATGCAAATTCCCTTATCTGTCGACTTTAAGAAAAAATTAAGCCTGACTGCATACAATATAAACAATCCTAAAACTTTTCTTTTTCATAATCTCCTGAGAGGGCTCCGCTTGCGGGGCTCTTCCTTTTTTATCTCTAAAATCGTTGCACAAAAAATCCCAATCTAAAATAGATTAGGATTTTTGTGTTTCCCTCTACAAATTAAGAAATCAACTCATAATCATTAAACATAGCATCTAAAAAAATAGTACTAGCTCCATCTACCTTATATGTCTCATATTGCGAATCCTGATATTTCTTATATGGATTTCGATAGTTTCTCATTCTACTTTTAGAGTTCCTATCAGGTTGACGTATATTTTTATATTTCCATCTAATACAAACCTTATTATATTCATCGAATTCATCTAATGACTGTGATAGCCAAAATAAATATTTTATAAAAAATAGTGTATCCTTTTCTTTTCTTTGAAACTCTTTTGCAGTACAAGTTGTAAATGCTTTTTCTTTCTTTATTTCTATCAAATAGATTACTTTATTACTTGTATCAATCAGAACATCATCACAATCTTTACAAAATTTTTGTTTTATATAAGCACTACCTTCACGTAAAAATTTATCCATTCTAAATCGAATTCCTTGAGAAAAACCAGTGTCAAGTTTTATGGAATATTTGTACTTGGTTAAATCTCCATCTTCAGTAAATGTTAACATTCTTGGGGTATAATTTTTATCAATTATTTCGATATATTCCTCATTAAATGAATCTTTGAAATTTGATAGCACTGTCATACCTATTCCTCAACACCTATTAACTTATAGTACTCCTCATCTAATGCTAAGGAAACCGTGTCGAAATTCTCTATAAAATCTTGACTTTCTATTAGATCAATTTGCTTAATCTTTCCTTCTTTTATTTCGTAAATATTGACATTTTCTTTGGAAATACTTTTAGATTGTTCTGGAAAATTTTCATTCTCTATTAGTAAATTTAATAGCTTCCTGGTAATATAGCTACTATGTGTAGACAATATCATAGATATTCCATTGTCCATAATTAATTTTGTGAAAAAATCAATTATCTCTACTTGTTTTGTTGGATGAAGATTCATTTCTGGTTCATCAATAATTATTGAACTTGAATTTAACATCTTAGTCCTACGTAAGTATTCCTCAATACCAAATAAAGATTTTAACGAGGAAGATATCACTTTAAACGGAACACTTTTTGGCATTAGTTTATTCTTATACTCAAAATCATCAGTATCTTCATTATAAATAAACTCGCCATCAATCAGATCCGATAGTTCTTCCATATAGCGTTCACTTTTATCTCGATACTCAATGCCAAACATTAGATTTATATAGTCTTCTATTGGTTTCGGATGATTGCTTGTTCTTGTTGATTTACTTATCAAAAAATCATTATCAGGTGCCCTATAGGAGTTAAGTTCCTCCCTAAACTGGTTAATACCAATACGTTCAGCTGGAAAATAAATATTTTTAGCCCTATTAGTCATAAATTTAAAAAAGCCAGATAAGTAATTATCAAATGATTCTAAAGAAAAATTTAAAGTTTTTTTTGAAGGGGTATGGTCTTCTTCATCCATAAACTCAATATCTGTATTTTGTTTAAGAAGTCTAAACTCATATCCCGCATTCGATTTAGCTAATTCAAAGGTACTTTGCACAATTTGTCCTTCTACTCTTTGCCTATGAAATCCTCTTGACTTTTTTCGCTTTATCGGTATAGCATTATATATTTCGTTTTCATCAAATTTTATTGAAAAATTTGAAAAGTATGACTGATCTATTGAAAAATATTCTGATAATATCGTTTGTGCCTTATCTTCAAAATATTTTTGAAAATCATTATACAAACTATAAATTTCATCCATACTAATCGTTATTTTTTTACCTGAATTAATTATTTCATAATAGTATACTCCATCAATATGGGTATTAGAAAACTTAAATAGATATTTTCTAAATTCCTCTTGAATTGCATATAGAAGATAGGTCAACATTGTCTTACCTGAGTTATTCATCCCCCAGATAATAATCATATCATTGAATTTTACTTCTCCTTCTTTAATTGGGCCTAGATTAAATATTTTCATATCTCATCACCTTCCATATAGTTACTAGTATTAATCATAACAAAAACTTCCATAATTTTCTACTTTCCTTATTACATGACTCTACCTCATGTATTTTATAATTATATACCAAAGTAGAGACTTACTTATTCTATTCGCAAAAGCGGAAGTGTACTCTTCCTCAATCTATTGAGGAATTTACCTCTTCTCATTATACCAAATTCCATCCTATTTCCCCCTGCCAAAATTATCTTTTCATTGTAGAGTTAGGAAATGTTAGAGAGGAATACGCTATTTCAGAATCTGCGGCTATTTGATTTTCAAATTCCTTACTTTTCTATACAATTTTTTCGTCCTTATAAAATAAATGGACAAGTTGAAGGAAAATTAGTGGTACCTTAATGGTATTAATAGGCACAAATCATTCCTTTTGGTCATTTCCTCACAGGAATTTCTGCTATATTTTCACTTATTTTATTGGTAGAAAAAAATCCCAATCTAAATAGATTAGGATTTCTTGGGGTATGAAAAAAGTTTATTTAGGAGTATCTTTAGTATAGTTTGCCTTACTTAAGAGAGACTAAAAAATTTCTTTTAGAAAGCTTAAACAAAATGAAGGGACTTCATTAACGAAGCCCCTTCTGGAGATTATGAAAAAGAAAAGTTTTAGGATTGTTTATAGTATAAGAAAACATGCTTAAATAAAGCTTAAGCATGTTTTTTATTTTTCTATATAAGGATATCCTAAATGTTCATATGCCTTAGCAGTTGCCACGCGCCCAGTTCTGGTACGCATGATAAATCCTTTTTGAATCAAATAGGGTTCATACATATCTTCGACCGTATCACGTTCTTCTGCGATGTTAACAGAAAGAGTCCCTAAACCAACAGGTCCACCGTTATAAACTTCAATCATCGTGCGCAAGATTTTTTGGTCAATATAATCAAGCCCCTCGTGATCAACATCAAGCATCGTCAACGCTTTATCTGTAATGTCTTTTGTGATGATACCATCGCCCATGATTTGGGCATAATCACGCACACGTTTCAACAAACGGTTAGCGATACGTGGCGTTCCACGACTGCGTCGCGCTAATTCTTGTGCGGCTTCATGGACAATTTCCATCTCAAAAATATCAGCCGTACGTTCTACAATTTCTGTCAAATCTTCAACAGCATAATATTCCATGTGACCAGTGATACCAAAACGTGCACGCAATGGATTTGAAAGCATCCCTGCACGCGTTGTCGCACCAATCAAAGTAAAAGGCGGCAATTCTAAATGGACACTACGACTAGTCTCACCATTACCAATCATAATATCAATATAGAAATCTTCCATAGCGCTATAAAGCACCTCTTCTACTGCCATTGGCATGCGGTGAATTTCATCAATAAACAACACATCACCTGGTTCTAAGTCATTCAGAATCGCAACCAAATCACCAGCCTTTTCAATAGCCGGTCCAGATGTTTGTTTTAAATTCACCCCTAATTCATTAGCAATCACAAATGCCATTGTCGTCTTACCTAACCCCGGAGGGCCAAACAACAGCACATGGTCCAATGACTCATCTCGTAATTTAGCAGCTTCAATAAAAATTTTCAGCTGATTTTTTACCTTATCCTGTCCAATATATTCTTTTAAATACTGAGGACGAAGCGTACGTTCCACAAACTCTTCATCACCCATAATATCATTGTCTAAAATTCTGCTCATAGCCTTATTATACCAAAACAAAGACCATCAGTGAATTGTTTTAACGCCTTACCCAAGCCACCAACCTGTTAAAAGAATTGAAAATACCTTCATTATTAACTTCCTCTCTCCTTTCCCAATTTCTAATATTATTGTAAAAGGTTTTAAGAAAAAACAACATGACAAAAATGTCATGCTGTTGTATCTTTTATCCATTCTTCTGTTATTTTATTAGCTAAATAAACATCACCTATCAAATTTGCATATAACACTGCCTCTTCATATAATTTTTGAGCCTTTTCTGTTTGACCAAAACGTTCCAAAATATACTTCCACTCAATCATATTCAAAACTGGCTTCTTATGAAAATCTTGAATTTTAGCCATAATTCCTTTTAAAACATCTAAAGTCAATTCCACTTCGTCCCACATTTTTAAATCAACCAACAAGCTCAAACTACCAAATAAAATATTATTTAAGACAAAAATTTCTGCTAGCGAAAAGTGATTTTCTTGTTCTAATAGATTCTTAGCTATACCAATAAATTCATCTTTATCAAACATAAAATATTCATAATTTGAAGCATTTGCACAAACCATATATAAATCAATTATGATTAAATCATTAATCGAATAATGCGATTTTGATTTTGTTTGATAAAAATAGTCTTCTAACAACTTTGTGGCTAAATTACTATTATCAGTTAAAAAGACATCTGCTTTTGAGCGCATGCACTCCACGATTAATTGCTCCTCCTCAGGAAGGTCATCGTAAAAGTCAGAGTAAATCTCATCAAAATAAGAATCTCTTAAATTCACACGCTTTTCATCTTTATACGTTGGCGTACGCAAAATTAAATACTTCAGCTCTTTATACCGCTTTGGTAATTCTAAGCTATCGCCGTCTGTCAGGGTTCCGAGTTTTACGCCAAGGCGATTAGCAATGAATTGGGCTTTACTTAGGTTAGGTATCGATTGATTTAGCTCAATTCGTGCTAGTTGTCGTACGGATAATTCGGTCTCGTCCCCACAGAATTCTTCACGTGAGATTCCCTTTTTCTCCCGCAAAATACGAATTTTGTTCCCAAATTTTTTCACTTCTATCTCCTACTACAAAAAAAGTTGGTATATTTTATATTTTAACATAACGCTTTCTTGCAACAAAACATTTTCATTAAAAATAACAAATTTTCTAATGAAACATTTAATAAAAAAACGCCTGAGACAAACATCTCAGACATTTTTCTATTATATTAGTCACCTAAACCGATACGTTCAAAGATTTCATCGACACGTTTAGTGTAATATGATGGGTTGAACAATTCATCAATTTCGTCTTGTGTCAAACGTGAAGTGACTTCTTCATCAGCTTCAAGAAGTGGTTTGAAGTCAACTTGATTATCCCAAGAATAAGCTGTCTTAGGTTGAACAAGGTCATAAGCTTGTTCACGTGTCATACCTTTTTCGATTAATTTAAGCATTACACGTTGACTGAAGATAAGACCAAATGTAGAACCCATGTTGCGAATCATGTTTTCTGGGAAAACAGTCAAGTTTTTCACAATGTTTCCAAAACGGTTAAGCATATAATCGATAAGGATTGTTGTATCTGGTGAAATGATACGTTCAGCAGATGAGTGAGAAATGTCACGTTCATGCCAAAGTGACACATTTTCGTAAGCTGTAATCATGTGACCACGGATAACACGTGCAAGACCTGTCATATTTTCTGAACCGATTGGGTTACGTTTGTGCGGCATAGCTGAGCTACCTTTTTGACCTTTAGCAAAGTATTCTTCAACTTCACGTTGTTCAGATTTTTGAAGACCACGGATTTCAGTTGCCATACGTTCGATTGATGTTGCAATACTTGCAAGAACTGCAAAGTATTCTGCATGAAGGTCACGTGGAAGAACTTGTGTTGAGATTTCTTGAGCACGAATACCAAGTTTTTCACAAACATAAGCTTCGACAAACGGTGGAATGTTAGCGAAGTTACCAACAGCACCTGAGATTTTACCTGCTTCAACACCAGCAGCAGCATGTTCAAAACGTTCGATGTTACGTTTCATTTCACTGTACCAAGTTGCCAATTTCAAACCAAATGTAGTTGGTTCAGCATGGACACCGTGAGTACGTCCCATCATGATTGTAAATTTATGTTCTTTAGCTTTGTTAGCAATGATTTCAAGGAAATTATGCAAATCTTTACGGATGATTTCATTAGCTTGTTTGTAAAGGTAACCGTAAGCTGTGTCAACAACGTCAGTTGATGTCAAACCATAGTGAACCCATTTACGTTCTTGTCCAAGACTTTCAGAAACCGCACGTGTAAAGGCAACAACGTCATGACGTGTTTGTTGTTCAATTTCCAAAATACGATCAACGTCAAAACTTGCATTCGCACGAATTTTAGCCACATCTTCTTTAGGAATTTCTCCTAATTCAGCCCAAGCTTCGTCAGCCAAAATTTCAACTTCAAGCCAAGCTTTGTATTTGTTTTCTTCACTCCAAATTGCCGCCATCTCAGGGCGTGAATAACGATCGATCATGTTTAAGATATTAAGGGTATTAAGCCAATAAGTTTAACACCCTAGCTCCTTTCCTTTTTTAAGTTATATATCAAAAAATAACTAACACATTTAATTAAAATCTTCTTTGCCAATTCAATGGAATGTGGCAAGATAACTCCCTAGAAATCCATTCCTTCACCCATTTCCGCAATGGCATCTGGGTCATTACTAAACAAAGTAATGTGTCCCATTTTGCGGTTATGTTTTGCCTCTAGTTTACCATAAAGGTGGAGGTGAGCGCTAGGATTTTCATTGACATATGCTTGCGCTTTGTCCATATGTTGACCAAGAACATTAAGCATAACAGCTGGTTGGTGCAAGTGAATCTTAGGAAGAGGCAAACCGAGAATTCCTAAAATATGTGTATCAAATTGTGAAAAATCACAAGCCTCGATTGAATAGTGTCCAGAATTGTGAGGGCGTGGTGCGATTTCATTGACAATAATGTCATCAGATGTCGCAAACATTTCAACACATAGTGTTCCAGACAATTCTAGTTTTTCAGCAATTTGAACAGCCATTGCTTGTGCTTTTTTAGCAAGTTCGTCAGAAATGCGAGCTGGCACGATTGTCTTAGATAGAATGTTATTACGATGAATATTTTCTTGCACTGGGAAAACAGTCATATCCTTGCCATTACCAGATACAATCACAGAAATTTCAAGGTCAAAATTCACAAATTCTTCCAAAACACACTCGCAAGAGTTTGCTAATTTGTTAGCGTCAGCTAAATCATCTGCTGACTTAATCACGATTTGCCCGTGACCATCATAACCACCAGTTGCTGTTTTCAAAACATAATTTTTAGATAAATCAATATTCTCAAGGTCAAGGCTCGATGTCACAACCTTATAAGGTGCCACTTTCACACCTGCTTTTTGAGACAAAAAGTTTTTCTCAAAGATACGATTTTGTGAAATGCGAAGTAGGTCAGTTCCTTGTGGCAATTGATTGTCTTTAACCACAGCATCCAAGGCATCCGCATCGACATTTTCGAACTCATAAGTAAGCACATCGCAACGCTCTGCCAATTCACGCATCGCATCAACATCATCGTACGGTGCCACAATCATATCACTAACACGTGATGCTGGGCAATCCGCTGTCGGGTCAAGGGTAACCACCTTGTGACCCATATAAATAGCTGAAATAGCCATCATCTGACCTAATTGTCCACCACCGATAATACCAATTGTTTTAGTCGAGTTCATCTGTTGATGCCTCCGCAACCTTACCTTGTTCGATAGCAAAGTTTTCTAGTTTTTCTGCCAAAGCTGCATCTTCAATCGCCAAAATACGAAGAGCTGTCAAAGCTGCATTTTTAGCTCCTGATTCACCAATCGCCATCGTCGCAACTGGTACGCCACCAGGCATTTGAACGATTGAATAAAGAGAATCAAGTCCACTAAGGGCACGTGATTTCACAGGAACACCAATAACTGGAAGTGTTGTTTTTGCTGCGACCATACCAGGTAAATGCGCAGCACCACCAGCACCAGCAATAATCACCTTGATACCACGACCTCGTGCTTCTTCGGCATGTTTAAACATCAAATCTGGTGTACGATGAGCTGAAACAACTTTCTTTTCATAAGCCACACCAAATTCATCAAGTACTTCTGCTGTTTTTTTCATGGTAGCCCAATCTGATTTGCTACCCATGATAACTGAAATTAATGGTTTCATTATTTTCCTTCCAATTGTTTTATATCTTCAACATCAAGAACAAGATAACCAAGTTTCTTTAATTTTTGAGTAAAAAGTCCGCTACCTGCCACTTTTTTACCAGAAAAGTTTCCATCATAAATTTGATTAACACCACACGACGGACTGCGTGATTGTAAAACTGCTAGGTCAATTTGTTTGCCAGAAATCTCATTGACACAACGCTCAATTCCTTTTTCAAACAAATCATCGTAACAATTTCCCATCTTATCGAGAACGTGTCCGTCTACTAATTCAACAGGTTCTCGTGGTGTAGGAAGCCCAGCTAAAACTTCTGGACAAATAGCTATTACATCTTTGTCAGCAACATAATCAACAAGAGTTTGATTGTAATTATGACCGCCATTGTACTTACATCTCTCACCTAAGAGACATGCACTGACTAAAATACATTTAGGTTTAGCGTCCAAGAGCTTTACTTCCAATATCGTTACGGTAGAAAAGACCTGTTGTATCTTGTTTGGCAAGCTCTGCATAGATAACATCTTGAGCTGATTTTACATCATCTTCTGTCGTCACTAGCATATACACACGTCCACCATTTGAAAGAAGGGAATTACCTTCAGCAAATTTTGCTCCCGCATAATAAGTAATAACATCACCTGATGTTTTTGCAGGAAGGTGAACACCTTTTTCATAGGCAACAGGATAACCTTCTGAGGCAACCACTACACCAAGAGTCACACCTTTATCTGTCCATGTAATTTTTGGAACTTTTCCATCCAAAATATCAGTCATATTTTGTGCAAAATCAGATGTCAAACGTGGCAAGATAACTTGTGTTTCAGGGTCACCAAAACGTGAATTGAACTCGATAACTTTTGGTCCATCAGCTGTCAAAATAAGACCAGCGTAAAGAACACCAAGATATGGACGACCTTCAGCAATCATACCGTTAAGAACTGGCTTAACAATTGTTTCAACGGCAGTGTCAATTACAGATTGTGGCAAATGTGGCACTGGTGCGTAAGCTCCCATACCACCAGTATTAGGACCTTTATCACCGTCAAAAGCACGTTTGTGGTCTTGTGCTGTTGGCATGATGTAGAATTTATCACCATTGACAAAAGCAAACAATGAGAACTCTTCACCGTCAAGAAATTCTTCGATAACCACGCGCGCACCAGAATCACCAAATTTATTATCAAGTAACATTTCATGTGCAGCTTCTACCGCTTGCTCAACTGTTTCAGCAACAACCACACCTTTACCAAGTGCCAAGCCGTCTGCTTTGACAACAATCGGTGCACCATGTTCTTCAATATAACTCTTTGCTTGTTCAAAATCTGAGAAGGTGCTGTAAGCCGCTGTTGGAACAAGGTATTTAGCCATGATTGATTTAGCAAAGTCTTTAGACCATTCAAGTTCTGCTGCAGCTTTACTTGGTCCAAAAGCTTTTAAGCCAGCTGCATTAAAATCATCAACAATTCCTGCTGCCAAAGCATCATCAGGACCGATAAATGTCCAAGCAATGTCATTTGCTTTTGCAAAATCAATCAGTTTAGAATGTTCGGAAATTCCGATATTTACCAAATCAAGTCCGTCAAGTGTCATTCCATCGTTACCAGGTGCTACAAAAACCTGACTCACTTGAGGAGATTCCAACAACTTCTTAGCAATAGCGTGCTCACGCCCGCCAGAGCCAACAACTAAAAGTTTCATAAGTAAAAATACCTCAATAGAAAACAATCATAGGAGCTAGCGCTCCACTATCAACAAAGCACGCAAAAACAAAATTTTTTTACGAATTATCTAGATATATTATATCACATTTGTTCGGAAATAGATAAAAATCCCGTGATAAGTTTTGAAAAATTGCATTAAATATAAAAAATCCCAATCAATTTAGATTGGGATAGGATTGGATTATGAAAAAAAGTTTATTTAGGAGTTATTGTTAGTATAGGAGTTCTTACTTAAGCAAGACTTAAGAATAACTTATAAAAAACTTAAAGCAAAAGCACCTTAGCTTTCAGCCAAGATGCTCTTGCGGTGAAATATTAAATAAAGGAAGTAAAATTAGTCAATCTTAATGACGGAAGTGACGAACACCTGTAAATACCATGGCAATGCCGTATTTATCAGCCATGTCGATTGATTCTTGGTCACGAACTGAACCACCAGGTTGGATGATAGCTTTCACACCTGCAGCAGCAATTTCTTCAACGTTATCTGCAAATGGGAAGAAAGCATCACTAGCAAGAACAGCACCGTCAAGACGGTCTTTAGCTTGGTCAAGTGCAATACGAACTGAGGCTACACGGTTTGTTTGACCAGGACCAACACCAAGTGTCATGTGGTCATTTGTTACGATGATACCGTTAGATTTAACGTATTTGATTGATTTCCAAGCAAATTCAAGCGCAGCTTTTTCTTGTTCAGTTGGTTGACGTTTTGTGACAACTTTCCAATCTGCTGGATTTTCTTCGATAACATCTTGGTTTTGAACCAAAAGTCCACCAACAACGCCAGTGTATTCTTTTTCAACTTGGCTAGCTTCTTGAGCGTCAAATGGCAATTGAAGAATACGCATGTTTTTCTTCTTAGTTGTCAAGATTTCAAGAGCTTCATCAGAATAACTTGGAGCAATGATGATTTCAAGGAAGATAGCGTGCATTTTCTTAGCTGTTGCAGCGTCAACTTCACGGTTAAGTACAACAATACCACCAAAGATTGACACTGGGTCTGATTCATAAGCGTAATCCCAAGCAGTTTCAATGTCATCAGCTTGTCCGATACCACATGGGTTCATGTGTTTAAGAGCAACAACAGTTGGACGGTCTTTGAAATCACGAATGATACGGATAGCTGCATCAGCATCACGAATGTTGTTAAATGACAATTCTTTACCGTTCAATTGTTTAGCAGAAGCAATTGAGTAATCTGTTGGCAAAGCTTTTTGGTAGAAATCAGCATCTTGTTGTGGATTTTCACCATAGCGCATTGGTTGCTTCAAATCGTAAGTGATTGTGAGTTTTTCAGGTTTTGTTTCACCAACTTGTTTTGTAAAGTATTCCGCAATCAAAGCATCGTATGCTGCAGTGTGACGGAAAACTTTTGCTGCCAAACGTTGACGAGTTTCAAAGCTTGTTTCGCCATTAGCTGACAATTCATCCAAAACAACTGCGTAATCAGCAGGGTCAACAACAACTGTAACGCTAGCGTGGTTTTTAGCCGCAGAACGAAGCATTGAAGGACCACCGATATCAATGTTTTCAACTGCATCAGCATAAGTGACATCTGGTTTCAAGATTGTTTCTTTGAATGGGTAAAGGTTAACCACAACAAGGTCAATCAATTCAATATGATTGTCTTTTGCAGCTTGAAGGTGGCTGTCAAGGTCACGACGAGCCAAAAGACCACCGTGGATATTTGGGTGAAGTGTCTTCACACGACCATCCATCATTTCTGGGAAACCAGTCACATCATCAATCGCAATTGTATCAACACCTGCTTTATCAAGCGCAACTTTTGTTCCACCAGTTGAGATAATATCCCAACCAAGTTTTTTCAATTCTTGAGCAAATTCAACAATGCCCGCTTTGTCAGAAACACTAATTAGTGCACGTTTTGTCATTTTTTCTCCTTTAAAAAGATGTTACTGCTATTTTTTAAATTTAAAGTCATCACAAAGCATAAGTTATGAGATTACTTTTTCTCAACTCCCAAGCTCTCTAAAACCTCAGGATAAAGCTTATACTCATTTTCATGAATGCGAGCTTCAAAGCTTTCAATGGTATCGTCAGCCAATCGAGGCACACGAACTTGTTTAATCACTTTCCCTGTGTCAACGCCATTGTCAACCCAGTGAATGGTAACGCCAGACTGGTCAACGCCAGCTTCCCAAGCATCATCAATACCATGAGCACCTGGAAATTCAGGAAGATAAGCTGGATGAATATTAATGATTCGACCTTCGTAAGCTTTTAACAAAGTCGGTCCAACAATTTTCATATAGCCAGCCAAGCAAACCAAATCAATGTCATATTTTTCAAGTAAAGCAATAATAGCCTCTTCGTAAGCTACTTTACTATCAAACTCTTTGAGCTCAAAAGCATGAGCTGTCACACCGAGTTTTTCTGCACGTTCTAAGACATATGCATCTCGGTGATCTGAAAAGACAAACTCAACCGGAAATTGCTCCGCAATGACTTGAAAATTTGACCCATTACCACTCGCAAATACTGCGATTTTTTTCATTACTTAATCACCACACTTGCATCAGCTTTTTTGACGATACGACCAAGTTCGTAAACTGGCTCGTCAAGCAATTCTTTCACGCGCTCAACTTTATCTGGGCTAACTGCCATCATCAAACCAATACCCATGTTGAAGATTTCAAACATTTCTTCGTGTTTGATGTTGCCATATTTTTCAAGTGCTTTGAAAATTGGAAGAACAGGAATTTTGTCTTCTTCGATTTCAGCAGCCAAGTCATCAGCGAACATACGTGGAACATTTTCGATGAAACCACCACCAGTAATGTGAGCAATACCATTTACCAATTCTTCTTTGATAAGTGGAAGTACCGCTTTAACATAGATACGTGTTGGTTCAAGAAGTACTTCTTTCAATTTTTTGCCTTCAAGTTCTGGAAGAACTTCTTCCCCTGTGTAGTCAGCAAAAACACGACGAACAAGTGAGTAACCATTTGAGTGAATACCACTTGAAGCAAGGCCAAGAAGAACATCACCATCAGAAACTTTTGAACCATCAATGATTTGTGATTTTTCAGCAACACCTACTGCAAAACCAGCCAAATCATAGTCATCTTCACCGTACATACCAGGCATTTCAGCAGTTTCACCACCGATAAGAGCTGCGCCAGATTGAACGCAACCTTCAGCTACACCCGCAACGACTTGTTCAAGTTTGGCAGGTTCATTTTTACCAGTTGCAATGTAATCTAGGAAATAAAGTGGTTCAGCACCAGCTGCAATGATGTCATTAACACACATAGCAACACAGTCTTGACCGATTGTATCGTGTTTATCGTATTTGATGGCAAGCATGAGTTTTGTTCCCACACCATCAGTCCCTGAAATCAAAACAGGTTCTTTCACGCCAGTTTTTGTAAGGTCGAACATACCTCCAAAGCCACCGAGAGCTCCCATAACACCCGCACGTTCAGTACGTGCCACGTGTTTTTTGATACGTGCAACAACTTCATAACCCGCTTCAACATCAACACCAGATTGGGCATAAGCATTTTTTGTCATAATATTTTTCCTTCTCTTTTTTTGTCAAAAAATCTTTTTGGAGATTGCGACGTTTTTTCAGTCAAAACATCATTTTGACTGAAAAAACTAGTCAGGTCTTTAGCTATGGTCCCATAGGACAAAGCGTCCACTAACAAATGCTTTAGCCTTTAGTCAGTGGTAAGACGTGGAGCATAAGCATTTTTATTTTTTGATAACATTTTTCCTATCCTATAGTGCCATATATGCCAAAAATGGACTAATATAAATTGCTAGATAAATCAGCGTAATCCACGGTTGATAATCAATATAGAATTCCTTAAAAGTCAATGACCACGGATGTTTTATGATAACCCAGCCAACAACATCAACAATAATAGTTAACGTTCCCCAGACAGTTGATGTAACAATCACTTCATGTAATGTAACTATAGGCAAAGTCGATAGGTACATATAAGCAGCAATAGGGAAAATTAAAATATTATAAAGTGGATGCCAAGGTTTAGTAGCCTCATAACCTTCTCCCATACCTGGTCCATCAGCCATCGATGACATTTTAAGAACAACAATATTAAAAACCGTATGTCCCACACCAAAGATAAAAGTCACTACAACATAAGCCAACCAATACCATAGCATGGACAAACCAAATTCTTGCATCATACTGTCCTTCCTATAAATAAAAGCTATTTATTCTCATTAACTTCGTGAATATAGAAACTTGTTTTTTCTTCCAAGCTCTTGAGATACGCTTCTTCATAATCATAGAGTGGTGTTGGATACTTACCGTCAAAGTATGCCACACAAAGACCACCGTTTGGAGCATCTGTATCAAGACCAATTGACTCAATCAAACCATCAATTGATAGGTAAGTTAAACTATCAGCTCCGATAATCTCACAAACTTCCTCTTTGGTATGATTAGCCGAAATCAACTCACGACGATTTTGAATGTCGATACCGTAGAAACATGGGTATTTCAATTCTGGACTACCGATTGCAACATGAACTTCTGTCGCGCCAGCTTCACGTAGCAGGCGAACGATACGACATGATGTTGTTCCACGTACGATAGAATCGTCAACCATGACAACGCGCTTACCTTTAACAACACCAGATACGGCTGAGAGTTTCATGCGAACACCTTGCTCACGTAATTCTTGTGTTGGTTGAATGAAAGTACGTTGTGTGTATTGATTTTTCACCAAGCCCATTTCATTTGGGAGACCCGACTCTTCTGCAAAGCCCATGGCTGCTGATAGAGATGAATTTGGTACACCAACGACGATATCAGCTTCATGATGAAACTCTTGCGCCAAACGTTTCCCCATATTTTTGCGAGCTGTGTGAACATTAACGCCATAAATATCACTATCAGGACGAGCGAAGTAAATGTATTCCATTGAACAGATAGCAAGCTGAGTATCGGTTGTGTAGGTATCATACTGGATACCATTGTCATCAATGATAACAAGTTCACCTGGTTTTACATCACGAACCCATTTCGCACCGATCACTTCAAACGCACATGTTTCACTTGAAACAACCCAAGCACCGTTATCCATTTGACCGATTGACAATGGACGGAAACCATTTGGATCAAGCGCAGCAATCAACTTGTCTTTTGTCATCAAGAGATAAGCAAAGCCACCTTTAACAGTATTAAGAGCTTCTTTGACTTTGCCGATAAACTCTGGATTGTGGCTACGTCGAATCAAGTGCATCAAAATTTCAGTATCTGATGATGCGTTAAAAATCGCACCTTCGTTTTCCAATTCTTTTTTCAATGAAACAGCATTTGTCAAATTACCATTGTGGCAAAGACCAAATTGTTCATCTGTAAAGTTGTAAAGAAAAGGTTGAATATTGTTAATTGATGCTGAACCTGCTGTCGCGTAACGAACGTGACCAATTGCTGCAGTCCCTGTCAATTTTTCCAAATCAGCAGGATTTTTAAACACATCTGAAAGGAGACCTGTATTACGGTGCTGAAGAAGTTTACCGTTATCGTTTGTGACGATACCAGCACCTTCTTGACCGCGGTGTTGAAGACTGTGGAGCCCAAAATAAGTAACGTGAGCTGCTTGAGGATGTCCCCAAATCCCAAACACACCACACTCTTCGTTAAGAGATTTAACTTCGTATGTCATTCTTTTTTATTACCTAAAAATTCCTTTGACAAGTTGACAAAAGGTACTCGCGTACCTTGTCATTGTCATTTCTATAAAATATATTTATCGTGAATATTAAGCTTTAGTGAAATACTCAACAGCGCTACGGAACAAGTGTTGGTCTTTATTTCCTGGAATATTTTGGAAAAGTCCATCTTCGTAACGTTCTGAGTGTCCCATCTTACCGATGATTTGTCCGTTCTTACTTGTGATACCTTCGATAGCATTAACAGAACCATTTGGATTGTATTTAGAATCCATGCTTGGTTTACCATCAAAGTCAACGTATTGACTAAAGATTTGTCCGTTGTCACGAAGTTCAGCGAACTCTTCATCAGTCACAACAAATTTACCTTCACCGTGTGAAACTGGGATAGCATAAACATCACCAACTTCAACTCCAGCAAGCCAAGGTGAGTTCGTATTAGCAATACGTGTTTCAACCATTTTCGCAACGTGTTGGTTAGCATCATTGTAGAAAAGAGTTGGACTTGTTTCAGTAGCATCTTCAAAGTTACCGTATGGAAGAAGACCTGATTTAACAAGGGCTTGGAATCCATTACAGATACCGATGATAAGACCACCTTTTTCAATAAAACTATCAATAGCTGCGCGAACTTTTTGATTTAGTAAGATGTTGACGATAAATTTAGCTGAGCCATCTGGTTCATCAGCGGCAGAGAAACCACCAGCAAAGAAGATAATGTTAGCTTTATTGATGTTGTCAACCATTGTGTCAACTGAGGCTTCAATTGCTGCTTCATTAAGTGTGACAAATGGAACCAAATTAACTTTTGCACCAGCTTGTTCAAAAGCTTTAGCTGAATCATACTCTGAGTTAGTACCAGGGAAGACTGGAATGTAAACGAGCGGTTCAGCGACTTTTTGACTTGCTTTGATAACTGCATCTGAGGCTACTGCTGGAACTTCTTCAAGTTTAGTACTTTGTTCAAACTCAGTTGGGTAAACTTCTTCAAGTGTTCCTTCAAAAGCTGAAAGGAGTTTTTCACCAGCAAGGTTGACACCATTGACAATAAGTGTAAAGTCAGCTGTTGTTTCACCGATTTTAACTGCGTCAGCAATTTCTTCAGCAGATGTAAAGATGAAGCCACCGAGTTGAGCTGTCAAGCTAGTAGCAAGCTCTGCCAATTCAACCTTAGCACCGAGGTGATTACCAAAGCTAGCAAGTGCTAGGCTTTCCATCACACCACCATATTTAACAGCTGAAGCTGATGTGATATGATGTGCTTTTTGAATCGCTTCAAACTTAGCGAAGTTAGCTTTAATCAAATCAAAATCAATATCTTGTGAAATAACTTGTCCTGGAATGTAGTAAACATTTTCTCCAGCTGCTTTAAATTCTGGTGAAAGAACATTACGGCTATCTACTGTTGTCACACCAAAGGCAACCAATGTTGGTGGCACTGTCAATTCTTCAAACGTACCAGACATTGAGTCTTTACCACCGATTGATGGTAAACCAAGTTGGATTTGTGCTTCGATTGAACCAAGAAGTGCTGAAACTGGTTGACCAAATCGTTCAGCTTTTTTATCCATACGTTGGAAATATTCTTGGTAAGAGAAGCGCGCTTTAGACCAGTTAGCACCAGTTGCTACCAAGCGTGCTGTCGCTTCAATCACAGCATAAGCTGCACCATGGTATGGTGACCATTCTGCAATATAAGGGTTGAAACCTTGTGCCATGACAGAAGCTGTTGTTGTCACACCATTTTGAACAGGAAGTTTTTGAACAGAACTTTCTGTTGGGGTGATTTGGTAACGACCACCAATTGGATGGTTAACTGTTGAACGACCAACTGAACTATCAAAGATAGTTTGCAAACCTTTTTGACTAGCGTGGTTAAGGTCTGAAAGAACATTTACAGTATCAGCTTCAAGAGTTGTTGCTGATGTTGTGCGTTGTTCTGGCATATCAACTGTGCTGTCAACAACATTTGCATCAACAACCACGCGCACACCGTTTGTATCAAGGAAACGACGTTCAATATCAACGATAGTTTGACCATTCCAAGTCATGACAAGGTTTGGTTTTTCAGTAACTGTCGCAACCACTACAGCATCAATATTTTCTTTGTGGCATTCCTCTACGAAAGCCTCAACATCTTTCGGACGAACCACAACTGCCATACGTTCTTGTGACTCTGAAATAGCAATTTCAGTTCCGTTAAGACCTTGGTATTTCAAAGGCACTTTGTTAAGGTCAATTTCAAGACCATCTGCCAATTCACCGATTGCAACACAGACACCACCAGCACCAAAGTCATTTGATTTTTTGATAAGACGAGTCACATTACCATTACGGAAAAGACGTTGAATTTTACGTTCTTCAATGGCGTTACCTTTTTGAACTTCTGCACCAGCTGTTTCAACAGATTCAACCGTTTGAACTTTAGATGAACCAGTTGCACCGCCGACACCATCACGACCAGTCTTACCACCAAGAAGAATAACAACATCGCCAGCTTCTGGTTTTTCACGAACAACATTACCTTTAGGAGCTGCACCAACAACGGCACCTAGTTCCATACGCTTAGCAACGAAACCTGGGTGGAAATATTCTTTAACATAAGTTGTTGCAAGACCGATTTGGTTACCATATGAAGAATAACCGTGAGCTGCTGTTTTTGAAATGACTTGTTGTGGCAATTTACCAAGACGAGTTTCTGAGATTGGTGTTGTGATATCACCAGCACCTGAAATACGCATTGCTTGGTAAACATATGAACGTCCTGACAATGGGTCACGGATTGCACCACCGATACATGTTGCTGCACCACCGAATGGCTCGATTTCTGTTGGGTGGTTGTGCGTTTCATTCTTGAACATCAATAGCCAAGGTTCTTTGACACCATTCACGTCAACTTCAATTTCAACAGAACATGCATTGATTTCATCTGAAACTTCCATATCATCCAAACGACCATTGGCACGTTCATAACGACCAAAGATAGTCGCCATATCCATCAATGTTTGTGGTTTTTCAGAGCGACCTAGTTCATCACGCATAGCAATGTATTTATCATAAGTTGCTTGCAATTGTTTTTGGAATTTAGACGCTGAGAAATTAATGTGTTTAAGCTCAGTTTCAAATGTTGTGTGACGACAGTGGTCTGACCAATAAGTATCTAAAACTTTCAATTCAGTTTCAGTTGGCACACGCCCAATTGATTTGAAATAATCTTGGATGAATACAAGGTCATCAACTTCCATCGCCAAACCTTGCTCAGCTTTATAATCAGCAAATTCAGCTGCCGTATAAGTTTTGAAGAAATCAAGAGTTGGAATTGTTTTATCAGATTCTGAAAATGCTTGAGGCGCAATACCTGTCGTGATATCTTTAAAACGAGAATCAACAGGATTAAGAAGATAATTCTTAACCGCATCAAGTTCAGCAGCATCAATATCTTTATTCACAAGATAAAGCTGCGCTGTATTAACTGTCACATCATTGCTACTACCAAGAAGGAGCAAAGCTTCTTGTGATGAAGCTGCACGTTGGTCAAATTGACCAGGAAGTGACTCAATAGCAAAGAAAGCATAATTAGCAAGTTCAGCAACTACTTCATCTTCCGCCAAGATATTATCTGTAACTTGTTCAGAAAAGATATGTTTTTCAGCACGTTCAAAAAGTGAGTCTGCTAATCCAAAAACATCATACACTTGAACAATACGCAAATCAGTCAAGCTTTTTAACTGAAGATTATGTTTAAGTTCTTTAACAAGCGCTTGAGCTTTGATGTTGAAATTTGATTTTTTCTCAACGAAAATTCGTTTATTCATTTTTTACCCTTTTTAGAAATTCTTTTGACACTCTAGAAATCGCAATTACTTAGTCAAGTCCTTTTAGTTTTTCAAGAACCACTTCGTAAACATCAGTCAAACTACCCAAGTCACGACGGAAAACGTCTTTATCCATGTGGTGACCTTCAGCATCCCAAAGGCGGCAGTTATCTGGTGAAAATTCATCAGCAAGAATAATTTTGCCATCTTTGTCTTTACCAAATTCCAATTTGAAATCAATCAAAGTAAGACCGATTTGTTTGAACCAATCTTTCAAAAGTTCGTTAATACGACGTGTTTCAGCTTTGATGTAAGCAATGTCTTCTTCACTTGCAATTCCAAGGAATTTCACATGTTCATCATTAATGAATGGATCATCCAATTCGTCATTCTTATAGTAGAACTCAACAATCGGTGTATCTAATTTAATACCTTCTTCAACACCAAAACGTTTTGAGAATGACCCAGCAGTAACATTACGCAAAACAACTTCAAGTGGAACAATATCAACTTTTTTGTTCAATTGTTCGGTTTCTGACAATTGTTTAACAAAATGAGTGGCTACACCTGCTTCATTCAATTTTGTAAAAATTAAAGATGAGATTTGATTATTAAGAACGCCTTTACCTTTAATAGTCTCTTTTCGAGCACCATTAAGCATAGTAGCTTGGTCTTTGTAGACTGAAATAATCAAGTTCTCATCTTCTGAGGTTGTGTAAATATCTTTAGCTTTTCCCGTATAAATTAGTTGTCGTGACATGTTTTTGTTCGCCTTTCGCTTTTATTCTACTAAATTTTAACACATGCTCAAACCAATTTCAACATTTAACAGACTTTTTAATGAAATAAAATTAAAAACGTCCGCTTTTTGCGAACGTTTTTCTTTAT
Source organism: Streptococcus equinus (assembly GCF_049393805.1). Taxonomy (NCBI): domain Bacteria; kingdom Bacillati; phylum Bacillota; class Bacilli; order Lactobacillales; family Streptococcaceae; genus Streptococcus; species Streptococcus equinus. The sequence goes on along the minus strand of NZ_CP185763.1, from coordinate 1,000,773 downwards.
TTTACTCTATTATAGAGATATTCCATCATTTCTCCCATACATTTCATGTGTTCAACATCTTCATCAGGGATTTCCAAATGGAATTCATCTTCAAGATTGATAACAAATTCTGTCAAAGCAATAGAATCAACTCCCAAATCATCGTGGAGACTCGTTGTTTGTGTAATCTCCAAATCAGGCTTATTCATTTGCTCCTTAATGATGAAACTAATCCTTTCAAAAATAGCCTCTTTTGTCATCTCATCCTCCCTTTTCGTTAATCTTTCGGTGTGAATGCTTCTACTAATTGACCAACAACATTAGTATCTAACATCTTACGAGCTTGTCTAATAGTATAATAAACAGCTTGCGCATCACTTGAACCATGGCATTTGACAACAGGTGCTTTAAGTCCGAAAAGAACTGCTCCACCAGCACTTGAATAATCCATAGTATCTTTCAAACTATACAAGCTATCTTTCAATAGAAGAGCACCTAATTTAGCCTTGAAGCCGCCTGATTTAATAGAAGATTTCAAAGCCCCCATAATGTTAAGAGCAGTTCCTTCCATTGTTTTAAGAACAGCGTTTCCTGTGAAACCATCTGATACCACAACATCAGCAACACCATTCATCAAATCACGCGCTTCAACATTTCCAACAAAATTCAAGGTGTCATCTTCAGCTAATAAAGCATAAGTTTCCTTGTGAAGTGGGTCACCTTTAGTAGATTCTGTACCATTATTAAGCAAACCAACACGCGGTTTATCAATCCCGCGAACATTCTTAGCATAAAATGAACCTAAGATAGCATACTGATGCAAATGTTTTGGTGTATTTTCAGCATTAGCACCAAGGTCTAGCATATCATATCCTTTGCCATCCAAAGTTGGCAATGTAGACATAAGACCTGGACGATCAATCCCTTTAATACGTCCAACCACAAACAAGCCTGCTGCTAGAAGAGCACCTGTATTTCCTGCAGAAATAACAGCGTCCGCTTCACCTTCTTTGACAGCTTTGGCACCAAGCAACATACTTGCTTTCTTTTTACGACGAATTGCTTTAGCCGGCTCATCGTCTGAATTAATTTTTTCATCTGTATGAATAATTGACACGCGCTCTGTCGCTGTCAAATATTTTTTAATTTTTGCTTCATCTCCATAAAGTTGAACCTCAATATCTGAGAATTCGGCTACGGCACGATTGACTCCTTCAACAATAGCTTTAGGAGCATTGTCGCCACCCATAGCATCAATAGCAATTTTTTTCATATGAATTTCCTCACAAAACATTATCGCTTTATTATAGCATGATTCGAGATTTTTTTCATTTTTCGAAAATAGCAGAGCAACTTTCAGAAAAAAGCCACCTGACAAACACAGCAACAAGTGTTTATCAAGTGACCTTTATTTCATAATATTTCCCCAAGAACCTAAATCATCGATGAACTTCTTACTCTTCAATCGAACACCGACATAGTTATCATAGATATCATCGATAAATAAACGCAGTTTTCGTTTCATGTCAGGTTTAACCGAAATTGTCTTTAACTCATCAAATTGAATGGCTTGAAAACGATCAAGGAGATAAAGCATATTTGGATCAACATGACTTCGATGCTCATCTTTTGCATAATGCTCTGGGCAAAGCAAGCCAGTATACTTATGAGAAAAATCAAAAGGAAGTCCTACACGATGACAAAATGCACATTCATGCAGATTCAGACTAATACCAAAGCGCTCCAAAATCTGAATCTCAAAGATATTCGTCAAGATTTCATAATCAAGACCCTCTTCCATCAAAGATAAAGTCTTGTTCAAAAAAGCAAACAACTGCGAATCAGCCACATTATCAGGCACAGCAGCATCAGCCAAAGAAGTTACATAAGAAGCATATGACAACTTAAATAAATCAGCATTGATTTCCTTAAACGAAGCCACTTCCTTATAATCTTCAATGAACGACAAACCATTGTCGTTAATCTTTACGATAAATTTAGCAATGGTCAACGGCTGAATCACAGAATTAAAACGAGATTTTCCCGCATGTCTCACAAAAAACATATGCTTGCCATCTGTTTCTGTAAAAATCTTAACTAGTTTGTCATCCTCGCGATAATTGCGATTATAGAGGACAAGACCATAAGTTTCTTTAGTTTGCATGTTCTTCCATAAATTCTTTCAAACGATCCATCGCTGTAGTGATTGTTTCCATGCTAGCTGCGTAAGATAAACGAACATAACCTTCACCGTACTGACCAAAGGCTACACCTGGGATAAAGGCAACAGCCTTTTCACGCGCGAAACTTTGACAGAATTTAAATGAATCTTGTTCATAACCAGCAGGAATTTTGGCAAAGATATAGAAAGCTCCATCTGGTTTAATAATCTTAAATCCAAGAGCAGACATTTTATCCATAATATAATCACGACGTTTCAAATACTCAGCTTTCATTGGAAGAGCATCATCTTTACCAACAGAAAGAGCTTCAATAGCCGCAAATTGTGCCATCGTCGCTGCAGCCGTTACCAAATATTGGTGACTCTTAATCAACTGAGCAGTGAAGACAGCAGGCGCAAAAATCAAACCAATTCGCCAACCAGTCATGGCATGAGATTTAGACAGACCATTAATCAAAATAGTTTGTTCTGGAAGGTACTCAGCAATCGATACGTGAAGTTCATTGCTATAAGTCAACTCAGCATAAACTTCATCAGAAATTACAAAAACATCATATTTCTTGAGCACATCAGCCAACTCTTTGATTTGTTTACGTGAATAAGTCACACCAGTCGGATTCGTTGGATAATTTAGCAAAACCGCTTTTAGCTTATCACCTTGTTCTAAAATTGCTTTTTCAAGCATTTCTGGCGTCAAAACAAAATCATTAGCGGTCGTATCAATTTCAACAATTTCAGCACCCACAAGATTAGCAATCGGTTCATAACCTGGATAAGCTGGCGCTGGCAAAAGAACTGTATCACCAGGTTCTAAAATAGCAGTCAGTGTAGCTGACAGAGCTTCAGTAGCTCCAATTGTAACCAAAATTTCATTGTCAGGGTTGTATGACAAATTATACTTTGTTTTTACAAAATCAGCTGCAGCTTGACGCAGAGCAGGTAAACCAGCCATACCAGTATAATGTGACTGATTGGCATCGATTGCAGCTTTAGCTGCTTCCTTAACATGATCAGGTGTTGTAAAATCAGGCTCACCAAGAGTCAGTTTCATAATCCCTGGTACATCCGAAATGGATTGATCAAATTGGCGAATTAACGACACTTCAATCTTATCTAAATTTTTATTAAAACGATCTGTTAAACTCATAGTTTCACCTCAAAAATCTAATTATATCTATTATACATAAAATCCTAATAATTATACACCCTTTTTTGATTTATCCACAACGAACTCCAAAAAGAGATTTTGCAAGTTATCCACATGTGCACAGTCCAAAATAAAAACCGCTGGCAGATAAACCAACGATTTTTTACTTACTCTAAAATTAATTATTAACGGTCGTTAACTCCCACTTCAAACAATGGTGACAACGGACGTTTTTCATGAATACGAGTAATTGCTTCTGCAATTAATTCTGCAATTGAAATTTGTTCAATTTTATCAATCAAACGTTCTTCTGGAAGGTAAATGGTATCCAAAACTACCAATTTCTTAATAGCTGAATTTTGGATGTTATCAAGAGCTGGACCTGAAAGGACTGGGTGAGTACATGAAGCATAAACTTCTGTTGCACCAGCTTCAGCAAGAGCGTCAGCTGCGTGACAAATTGTACCTGCAGTATCAATCATGTCATCAATCAAGATACATTTTTTACCTTTAACATTACCAATGATGTGCATAACTTCACTGGTATTCATTTTTGTAACACTACGACGTTTATCAATGATAGCAATCGGTGTTTGGAGGAAGTGTGCCAATTTACGAGCACGTGTCACACCACCATGGTCAGGACTAACAACAACAACATCGTCTCCGACCAATCCGTGTCGATCGAAATAATCAGCGATCAATGGTGCACCCATCAAATGATCAACTGGAATATCAAAGAAACCTTGAATTTGAGCAGCGTGCAAATCAACAGTCAAAAGACGATCGACACCTGCTACTTCAAGCATATTTGCTACTAATTTAGATGTAATTGGTTCGCGTGAACGAGCTTTACGGTCTTGACGTGCATATCCATAATAAGGAATAACTACGCTAATTTTTTCAGCACTAGCACGTTTAAGAGCATCAACCATGATTAAGATTTCCATCAAATTATTATTAACTGGTGAGCTAGTTGATTGCAAAATAAAGACATGGTCGCCGCGAATTGATTCTTCAATATTGACTTGGATTTCACCATCAGAAAATTGACGTACAGATGATTTTCCGAGCTGAATTCCCATAGCCGAAGCTACTTTTTCTGCTAATTCTTTGTTTGACGATAAGGCAAACAATTTTAAATCAGAATAAGACATGATTTCCTCCAAAGTTTTTATCCTTTACCATTTTAACGTTTTTTCGGCTTTTTTTCAATGACAAATGCGTTAAATCCGCTTAAATACAGGGAAATAAAAAAAAGAGAGGGGGAATCCCTCTCACAGATTTATTATTGGTAGATGTAGTAGACAGTACCGCCACCCCAAGTTGATGAAGTTGGGTTAAACCATCCACGGTAGTTACCGATTGAAGAGTTACCAGCGTAGTTTGCTTCCATAACTTGGATGTTAGTTGAACTTTGAACAGCTGTTACGTAAGCAACGTGTCCGTATCCACCACCATCATATGGCCATACAGCGACAGCACCAGCTTGTGGTGTAGTACCTACTGAGTGACCTGCAGCTTGTGCGCTAGCAATCCATTGGTTTGCATTACCCCAATAGTTACCAACCCATGAAGCAAGTGATTTAACACCCCAAGTACATTGACCTACTGGGTAAGTGTTACCTGCTGTATTAGCTGATGGTGTTACTGAACTTGGTTTAGCAGCTGGTTGTGCAGCTGATGAAGTGCTTTGTGCTGGTGTTGCTGCAGCTGGTTGTGCAGCTGATGAAGTATCTTGTGCTGGTGTTGTAGCAGCTGGTTGTGTAGCTGATGAATCTTGAGCTGAAGTATCTGTAGTTGTATCAGTTGTAGCTGTATTGTTTTGAACAGCAGCTTGTGCTTGTGCTACAGATTCTGCTTGTGCTTGTGCTTCTGCAGCGGCTTGTGCTTCTGCAGCGGCTTGTGCTGCAGCAGCTTCAGCAGCAGCTTGTTCAGCAGCTTCTTTTTGAGCTACAAGGTTAGCACGTTCATCTTCAGCAGTTGCCAATTGAGCTGAAAGGTTCAATTGTGCAGCTTCCAATTCAGCTTGTTGTGTTGCCAAAGCAGCTTGGTTTTGTTCGATAGTTGCTTTGTTAGCAGCTACAGTATTGATAGCTTCTTGGTTTTCTGCTTGTTTTTGTTCAATAGCAGCTTTATCTGCTTCTTGTTCATCAAGCATTTTTTTGTTTGCAGCAACTACTTCACGAATAGCTTGAACACGGTTAATCGCATCAGAAACTGATTTAGAGTTCAAGATTGTGTTAATGTAGCTAGTAGCTGAAACATTCTTTTGAGCATTACGAGCTTGGTTTTTCAAAGTTTCGTTACGAGCAACAATTTTGCTTGAAAGAACTTGAATTTCTTCGCTCAATTTTTGAGATTCAGCTTCAAGTTGAGCATTTTGTGCTTCCAATTCAGCTTGTTGTGATTGAAGAGAAGACACTTGAGTTTGGATTGCATCAACTTGGCTTTGTGCTGCAGCTTGTTCAGAAGTTAGGTTGCTGATTACAGCATCCTGTGCAGCAATTTGTGTATCAAAATCATCCGCATTTACAGTTACGGCTGCTGTCCCGAGTGTTACACCACTGACAAGAACAGCTGATAAAATTCTTTTTTTCATATTAATTAAACTACTCCTTTTTGATAAGACATTATTATTTTACCAAAAAATCACGCAAGTAATATTACGTGATTGTTACATTTATGTTTTGTTATGGTAATCTAAGCATTAAAATATACTTTTTTAAACAATTTTTGAAATATCAAATACAACAAAATATTGAAAATCAGAGTTGGCGCAAAACCATAAGCAATAAAATTAGCTATTGTTAACGTTGTCATTCCCAATAATACGGCACAAACATCCCCAACAATTTCAAACATAAACAAAACAATAATAAAGAACGTTAATGTTTGAAAATTACTAGAGAAAATAGTCTTAGTAATACTATTAGTAAAAATTACTAAAAATGGTAATAAAAGAACAACAATCCCGATTCTATTCAAATAGTAAATATCATATAATCCACCAAGAAACAAAGAGCTAAATATAGTAAAATACTTAGTCTGATTATGGTAGAAATATATAATAGCCAGCAAAAGCAAATGACTGCTAATCGTCACATGGTACGTAAAAACAGAACTCATTAAATAAGAAAACTGACCATCAATTAACATCAATAGAAAAAGGGTAAAAAGTAAAAAATATCTGTTTTTTAAAAACGCCATATTAATCACCAACTACTGTTACATATGAAATATCAGAGAAATCTGCTGTCGGTTTAACATAAACAACACGCTCTAAATTTTCAGAACTATTCTTGACACTAGAAACTGAACCAACTGAAACATTAGCTACAGTATCACCATCTAGTCCACTTGTCACAACACTATCACCCTCAACAACATCTGTAGAAGAATTAAGGTTAGAAACAACGAAACATTTCTTTTCTGAATCAAATGACTCTAAAATTCCATAAAGATCACCTGAAGCAGTAGAAATCTTAACAGGGATACTAAAATCAGAACCATTGGCCAAAAGTGCAATATTTGATGTCGAAGAATCAACATCATCAACAACACCTATAAGCCCCCCATTAGAAAGTGCCAACATCTTTTTAGCAACATTTTTATCTTTCCCAATCTTAACAGTCAAAGACTCATACCAAGAAACAGGGCTTCTAACTATAACCTTTCCTGTTGCAGAAAATTGAGTCGAAATTGAGGAAGATGCATTAATTGTATTATTTAACTGCTCATTCTCAGTTTTTAATGATGCAATTTCCTCACTTTGATTCTCAAGTTCAGCAACTTTCTTCTTCAATTTTTTATTTTCAGAATACGTGCTAAATAAATCATGTATATCTTCATTTAAAGATCCTAAAGACCTAAACGGAGCAGAAACGACAGAATCAACTCTAGCAACAACACTTCTAATCGGCGATGAAACTACCGAAATAACACCTAAATTTCTGAAAAGTAGCGATAATGAAAATGATAAAAGTAACAAAATCACAACAGCGAAGAAAACGAAACGAGAGATTCTTAATTTTTTCAAGATGCGCACCAACTAACTTAGAATATAAAAATAAACGAGATATCAAAAGATAACTCGTTTGAAAATAGCACGGAGAATAAGGGATTCGAACCCTTGCGCCAGTTACCCGACCTAACGATTTAGCAAACCGTCCTCTTCAGCCTCTTGAGTAATTCTCCATTCCATGTATGGGCACAAGTGGACTCGAACCACCGACCTCACGCTTATCAGGCGTGCGCTCTAACCAGCTGAGCTATGCGCCCATGAAACTTGGAATAACCAATATAAAAATAAAAAGCGGGTGACGAGAATCGAACTCGCGACAACAGCTTGGAAGGCTGTAGTTTTACCACTAAACTACACCCGCATAATTTTATTTAATTAATGGCGCGAGACGGAATCGAACCGCCGACACATGGAGCTTCAATCCATTGCTCTACCAACTGAGCTACCGAGCCTTCTATTGCGGGAGCAGGATTTGAACCTACGACCTTCGGGTTATGAGCCCGACGAGCTACCGAGCTGCTCCATCCCGCGCTAACAATATAAAGGAGGATGTGGGATTCGAACCCACGCACGCTTTTACACGCCTGACGGTTTTCAAGACCGTTCCCTTCAGCCGGACTTGGGTAATCCTCCATAACAAAAAGTTTCAAATCAATATGGACCTTGTAGGACTCGAACCTACGACCGCTCGGTTATGAGCCGAGTGCTCTAACCAGTTGAGCTAAAGGTCCAAAGTCATCCATATATCATCTATAGCGGCGAAGGGGATCGAACCCCCGACCTCCCGGGTATGAACCGGACGCTCTAGCCAGCTGAGCTACACCGCCATCAATCGGGAAGACAGGATTCGAACCTGCGACCCCTTGGTCCCAAACCAAGTGCTCTACCAAGCTGAGCTACTTCCCGAAATTATGCACCCTGCAGGATTCGAACCTGCAACCGCCTGATTCGTAGTCAGGTACTCTATCCAGTTGAGCCAAGGGTGCATCATAATATTAAATTTTATACTGCCGAGGACCGGAATCGAACCGGTACGAAGGTTACCCTTCGCAGGATTTTAAGTCCTGTGCGTCTGCCAGTTCCGCCACCCCGGCCTCTAACAAGCGAACGACGGGGTTCGAACCCGCGACCCCCACCTTGGCAAGGTGATGTTCTACCACTGAACTACGTTCGCATAAAGAGTATCCTATATGCCGGCTACATGACTTGAACACGCGACCCTCTGATTACAAATCAGATGCTCTACCAACTGAGCTAAGCCGGCAACTTCTTATTTAATGCGGGTTAAGGGACTTGAACCCCCACGCCGTTAAGCGCCAGATCCTAAATCTGGTGCGTCTGCCAATTCCGCCAAACCCGCATATTAATATGACCCGTACTGGGCTCGAACCAGTGACCCTCTGATTAAAAGTCAGATGCTCTACCAACTGAGCTAACGAGTCAAACGGTCCCGACGGGAATCGAACCCGCGATCTTCGCCGTGACAGGGCGACGTGATAACCGCTACACCACGGGACCTTTTGGTTTATATACCATTGTAAATGGGAGTTAACGGGATCGAACCGCTGACCCTCTGCTTGTAAGGCAGATGCTCTCCCAGCTGAGCTAAACTCCCTTTTGCTAAGCGACTACCATATCTAACAGGGGGCAACCCCCAACTACATCAGGCGTGCTAGGGCTTAACTTCTGTGTTCGGCATGGGAACAGGTGTATCTCCTAGGCTATCGTCACTTAACTATGATTGATTATCCAATCAAAATTGAATACCTATATATTCTAACAAGAAACCGACTCGCTGTCAATATTGACTCGTTTCTTTTTTGGATAAGTCCTCGAGCTATTAGTATTAGTCCGCTACATGTGTCACCACACTTACACTTCTAACCTATCTACCTGATCATCTCTCAGGGCTCTTACTGATATAAAATCATGGGAAATCTCATCTTGAGGTGGGCTTCACACTTAGATGCTTTCAGCGTTTATCCCTTCCCTACATAGCTACCCAGCGATGCCTTTGGCAAGACAACTGGTACACCAGCGGTAAGTCCACTCTGGTCCTCTCGTACTAGGAGCAGATCCTCTCAAATTTCCTACGCCCGCGACGGATAGGGACCGAACTGTCTCACGACGTTCTGAACCCAGCTCGCGTGCCGCTTTAATGGGCGAACAGCCCAACCCTTGGGACCGACTACAGCCCCAGGATGCGACGAGCCGACATCGAGGTGCCAAACCTCCCCGTCGATGTGAACTCTTGGGGGAGATAAGCCTGTTATCCCCAGGGTAGCTTTTATCCGTTGAGCGATGGCCCTTCCATGCGGAACCACCGGATCACTAAGCCCGACTTTCGTCCCTGCTCGAGTTGTAGCTCTCGCAGTCAAGCTCCCTTATACCTTTACACTCTGCGAATGATTTCCAACCATTCTGAGGGAACCTTTGGGCGCCTCCGTTACCTTTTAGGAGGCGACCGCCCCAGTCAAACTGCCCGTCAGACACTGTCTCCGATAGGGATAACCTATCTGGGTTAGAGTAGCCATAACACAAGGGTAGTATCCCAACAACGCCTCCACCGAAACTAGCGTCCCGATTTCATAGGCTCCTACCTATCCTGTACATGTGGTACAGATACTCAATATCAAACTGCAGTAAAGCTCCATGGGGTCTTTCCGTCCTGTCGCGGGTAACCTGCATCTTCACAGGTACTAAAATTTCACCGAGTCTCTCGTTGAGACAGTGCCCAAATCATTACGCCTTTCGTGCGGGTCGGAACTTACCCGACAAGGAATTTCGCTACCTTAGGACCGTTATAGTTACGGCCGCCGTTTACTGGGGCTTCAATTCACACCTTCGCTAATGCTAAGCGCTCCTCTTAACCTTCCAGCACCGGGCAGGCGTCACCCCCTATACATCATCTTACGATTTAGCAGAGAGCTGTGTTTTTGATAAACAGTTGCTTGGGCCTATTCACTGCGGCTGACTTAAAGCCAGCGCCCCTTCTCCCGAAGTTACGGGGCCATTTTGCCGAGTTCCTTAACGAGAGTTCTCTCGCTCACCTGAGGCTACTCGCCTCGACTACCTGTGTCGGTTTGCGGTACGGGTAGAGTATAATTAACGCTAGAAGCTTTTCTTGGCAGTGTGACATCACTAACTTCGCTACTTAACTTCGCTCCCCATCACAGCTCAATGTTATAGATATAAGCATTTGACTCATATCACACCTCACTGCTTAGACGTGCACTTCCAATCGCACGCTTTAGTTAGCCTACTGCGTCCCTCCATCACTATATACTCTAGTACAGGAATATCAACCTGTTGTCCATCGGATACACCTTTCGGTCTCTCCTTAGGTCCCGACTAACCCAGGGAGGACGAGCCTTCCCCTGGAAACCTTAGTCATACGGTGGACAGGATTCTCACCTGTCTTTCGCTACTCATACCGGCATTCTCACTTCTATGCGTTCCAGCGCTCCTCACGGTACACCTTCATCACACATAGAACGCTCTCCTACCATACCTAAAAGGTATCCACAGCTTCGGTAATATGTTTTAGCCCCGGTACATTTTCGGCGCAGGGTCACTCGACTAGTGAGCTATTACGCACTCTTTGAATGAATAGCTGCTTCTAAGCTAACATCCTAGTTGTCTGTGCAACCCCACATCCTTTTCCACTTAACATATATTTTGGGACCTTAGCTGGTGGTCTGGGCTGTTTCCCTTTCGACTACGGATCTTAGCACTCGCAGTCTGACTGCCGATTATATCTCGTTGGCATTCGGAGTTTATCTGATATTGGTAATCCGGGATGGACCCCTCAATCAAACAGTGCTCTACCTCCAAGAGACTTAACATCGACGCTAGCCCTAAAGCTATTTCGGAGAGAACCAGCTATCTCCAAGTTCGTTTGGAATTTCTCCGCTACCCACAAGTCATCCAAGCACTTTTCAACGTGCCCTGGTTCGGGCCTCCAGTGAGTTTTACCTCACCTTCACCCTGCTCATGGGTAGGTCACATGGTTTCGGGTCTACGACATGATACTAAGTCGCCCTATTAAGACTCGGTTTCCCTACGGCTCCGTCTCTTCAACTTAACCTCGCATCATATCGTAACTCGCCGGTTCATTCTACAAAAGGCACGCTCTCACCCATTAACGGGCTCGAACTTGTTGTAGGCACACGGTTTCAGGTTCTATTTCACTCCCCTCCCGGGGTGCTTTTCACCTTTCCCTCACGGTACTGGTTCACTATCGGTCACTAGAGAGTATTTAGGGTTAGGAGATGGTCCTCCCAGATTCCGACGAGATTTCTCGTGTCTCGCCGTACTCAGGATACTGCTAGGGTTAAAGACTATTTCGAATACGAGGCTGTTACTCTCTTTGGCTTACCTTCCCAGGTAATTCTTCTATAATCTTGTCGTCCCACAACGCAGTCCTACAACCCCGATGTGTAAACACATCGGTTTGCCCTCTTACCTTTTCGCTCGCCGCTACTAAGGCAATCGCGTTTGCTTTCTCTTCCTGCAGCTACTTAGATGTTTCAGTTCACTGCGTCTTCCTCTACATTACCTTAACAGTAATGAGTGACATGCATTACATGCCGGGTTCCCCCATTCGGACATCTCTGGATCAATGTTTACTTACAACTCCCCAAAGCATTTCGTCGTTAGTCACGTCCTTCATCGGCTTCTAGTGCCAAGGCATCCACCGTGCGCCCTTATTAACTTAACCTTATTTTGGTCTGTTGACCTTAAACTCATTAAATCACAGCGTTTCGGTTTATTTCTTGTTACTATCTACAATTCAATTTCTTGAATCGTGGAATTTGATATAGATATTCAATTTTCAATGGACAATCTTTGAATCTTTCGATTCAATGGAGCCTAGCGGGATCGAACCGCTGACCTCCTGCGTGCAAAGCAGGCGCTCTCCCAGCTGAGCTAAGGCCCCACAAGACCTCTCAAAACTAAACAATACTCCAAACGTGCTTCCGTTTATCCTTAGAAAGGAGGTGATCCAGCCGCACCTTCCGATACGGCTACCTTGTTACGACTTCACCCCAATCATCTATCCCACCTTAGGCGGCTGGCTCCAAAAGGTTACCTCACCGACTTCGGGTGTTACAAACTCTCGTGGTGTGACGGGCGGTGTGTACAAGGCCCGGGAACGTATTCACCGCGGCGTGCTGATCCGCGATTACTAGCGATTCCGACTTCATGTAGGCGAGTTGCAGCCTACAATCCGAACTGAGATTGGCTTTAAGAGATTTGCTTGCCGTCACCGACTCGCGACTCGTTGTACCAACCATTGTAGCACGTGTGTAGCCCAGGTCATAAGGGGCATGATGATTTGACGTCATCCCCACCTTCCTCCGGTTTATTACCGGCAGTCTCGCTAGAGTGCCCAACTTAATGATGGCAACTAACAATAGGGGTTGCGCTCGTTGCGGGACTTAACCCAACATCTCACGACACGAGCTGACGACAACCATGCACCACCTGTCACCGATGTTCCGAAGAAACTTCCTATCTCTAGGAATAGCATCGGGATGTCAAGACCTGGTAAGGTTCTTCGCGTTGCTTCGAATTAAACCACATGCTCCACCGCTTGTGCGGGCCCCCGTCAATTCCTTTGAGTTTCAACCTTGCGGTCGTACTCCCCAGGCGGAGTGCTTAATGCGTTAGCTGCGGCACTAAGCCCCGGAAAGGGCCTAACACCTAGCACTCATCGTTTACGGCGTGGACTACCAGGGTATCTAATCCTGTTTGCTCCCCACGCTTTCGAGCCTCAGCGTCAGTTACAGACCAGAGAGCCGCTTTCGCCACCGGTGTTCCTCCATATATCTACGCATTTCACCGCTACACATGGAATTCCACTCTCCCCTTCTGCACTCAAGTCTAACAGTTTCCAAAGCGAACAATGGTTAAGCCACTGCCTTTAACTTCAGACTTATTAAACCGCCTGCGCTCGCTTTACGCCCAATAAATCCGGACAACGCTCGGGACCTACGTATTACCGCGGCTGCTGGCACGTAGTTAGCCGTCCCTTTCTGGTAAGTTACCGTCACTGTGTGAACTTTCCACTCTCACACACGTTCTTCTCTTACAACAGAGCTTTACGATCCGAAAACCTTCTTCACTCACGCGGCGTTGCTCGGTCAGGGTTGCCCCCATTGCCGAAGATTCCCTACTGCTGCCTCCCGTAGGAGTCTGGGCCGTGTCTCAGTCCCAGTGTGGCCGATCACCCTCTCAGGTCGGCTATGTATCGTCGCCTTGGTGAGCCGTTACCTCACCAACTAGCTAATACAACGCAGGTCCATCTACTAGTGAAGCAATTGCTCCTTTCAAGCATCTAACATGTGTTAAATGCTGTTATGCGGTATTAGCTATCGTTTCCAATAGTTATCCCCCGCTAGTAGGCAGGTTACCTACGCGTTACTCACCCGTTCGCAACTCTTCCAACTTTAGCAAGCTAAAGTCTTCAGCGTTCTACTTGCATGTATTAGGCACGCCGCCAGCGTTCGTCCTGAGCCAGGATCAAACTCTCATTTAATCTTGTTCTCATTCTGTCACTGACAGATTTATCGTTTTTTGACAGGTTACTTCCGTAACCCGCACGTTTGGTTCGTATTGTTCAGTTTTCAAAGGTCTTTGTGAATTTCGAGAATTCACATCGGGAAGACAGGATTCGAACCTGCGACCCCTTGGTCCCAAACCAAGTGCTCTACCAAGCTGAGCTACTTCCCGAAATTATGCACCCTGCAGGATTCGAACCTGCAACCGCCTGATTCGTAGTCAGGTACTCTATCCAGTTGAGCCAAGGGTGCATCATAATATTAAATTTTATACTGCCGAGGACCGGAATCGAACCGGTACGAAGGTTACCCTTCGCAGGATTTTAAGTCCTGTGCGTCTGCCAGTTCCGCCACCCCGGCCTCTAACAAGCGAACGACGGGGTTCGAACCCGCGACCCCCACCTTGGCAAGGTGATGTTCTACCACTGAACTACGTTCGCATAAAGAGTATCCTATATGCCGGCTACATGACTTGAACACGCGACCCTCTGATTACAAATCAGATGCTCTACCAACTGAGCTAAGCCGGCAACTTCTTATTTAATGCGGGTTAAGGGACTTGAACCCCCACGCCGTTAAGCGCCAGATCCTAAATCTGGTGCGTCTGCCAATTCCGCCAAACCCGCATATTAATATGACCCGTACTGGGCTCGAACCAGTGACCCTCTGATTAAAAGTCAGATGCTCTACCAACTGAGCTAACGAGTCAAACGGTCCCGACGGGAATCGAACCCGCGATCTTCGCCGTGACAGGGCGACGTGATAACCGCTACACCACGGGACCTTTTGGTTTATATACCATTGTAAATGGGAGTTAACGGGATCGAACCGCTGACCCTCTGCTTGTAAGGCAGATGCTCTCCCAGCTGAGCTAAACTCCCTTTTGCTAAGCGACTACCATATCTAACAGGGGGCAACCCCCAACTACATCAGGCGTGCTAGGGCTTAACTTCTGTGTTCGGCATGGGAACAGGTGTATCTCCTAGGCTATCGTCACTTAACTATGATTGATTATCCAATCAAAATTGAATACCTATATATTCTAACAAGAAACCGACTCGCTGTCAATATTGACTCGTTTCTTTTTTGGATAAGTCCTCGAGCTATTAGTATTAGTCCGCTACATGTGTCACCACACTTACACTTCTAACCTATCTACCTGATCATCTCTCAGGGCTCTTACTGATATAAAATCATGGGAAATCTCATCTTGAGGTGGGCTTCACACTTAGATGCTTTCAGCGTTTATCCCTTCCCTACATAGCTACCCAGCGATGCCTTTGGCAAGACAACTGGTACACCAGCGGTAAGTCCACTCTGGTCCTCTCGTACTAGGAGCAGATCCTCTCAAATTTCCTACGCCCGCGACGGATAGGGACCGAACTGTCTCACGACGTTCTGAACCCAGCTCGCGTGCCGCTTTAATGGGCGAACAGCCCAACCCTTGGGACCGACTACAGCCCCAGGATGCGACGAGCCGACATCGAGGTGCCAAACCTCCCCGTCGATGTGAACTCTTGGGGGAGATAAGCCTGTTATCCCCAGGGTAGCTTTTATCCGTTGAGCGATGGCCCTTCCATGCGGAACCACCGGATCACTAAGCCCGACTTTCGTCCCTGCTCGAGTTGTAGCTCTCGCAGTCAAGCTCCCTTATACCTTTACACTCTGCGAATGATTTCCAACCATTCTGAGGGAACCTTTGGGCGCCTCCGTTACCTTTTAGGAGGCGACCGCCCCAGTCAAACTGCCCGTCAGACACTGTCTCCGATAGGGATAACCTATCTGGGTTAGAGTAGCCATAACACAAGGGTAGTATCCCAACAACGCCTCCACCGAAACTAGCGTCCCGATTTCATAGGCTCCTACCTATCCTGTACATGTGGTACAGATACTCAATATCAAACTGCAGTAAAGCTCCATGGGGTCTTTCCGTCCTGTCGCGGGTAACCTGCATCTTCACAGGTACTAAAATTTCACCGAGTCTCTCGTTGAGACAGTGCCCAAATCATTACGCCTTTCGTGCGGGTCGGAACTTACCCGACAAGGAATTTCGCTACCTTAGGACCGTTATAGTTACGGCCGCCGTTTACTGGGGCTTCAATTCACACCTTCGCTAATGCTAAGCGCTCCTCTTAACCTTCCAGCACCGGGCAGGCGTCACCCCCTATACATCATCTTACGATTTAGCAGAGAGCTGTGTTTTTGATAAACAGTTGCTTGGGCCTATTCACTGCGGCTGACTTAAAGCCAGCGCCCCTTCTCCCGAAGTTACGGGGCCATTTTGCCGAGTTCCTTAACGAGAGTTCTCTCGCTCACCTGAGGCTACTCGCCTCGACTACCTGTGTCGGTTTGCGGTACGGGTAGAGTATAATTAACGCTAGAAGCTTTTCTTGGCAGTGTGACATCACTAACTTCGCTACTTAACTTCGCTCCCCATCACAGCTCAATGTTATAGATATAAGCATTTGACTCATATCACACCTCACTGCTTAGACGTGCACTTCCAATCGCACGCTTTAGTTAGCCTACTGCGTCCCTCCATCACTATATACTCTAGTACAGGAATATCAACCTGTTGTCCATCGGATACACCTTTCGGTCTCTCCTTAGGTCCCGACTAACCCAGGGAGGACGAGCCTTCCCCTGGAAACCTTAGTCATACGGTGGACAGGATTCTCACCTGTCTTTCGCTACTCATACCGGCATTCTCACTTCTATGCGTTCCAGCGCTCCTCACGGTACACCTTCATCACACATAGAACGCTCTCCTACCATACCTAAAAGGTATCCACAGCTTCGGTAATATGTTTTAGCCCCGGTACATTTTCGGCGCAGGGTCACTCGACTAGTGAGCTATTACGCACTCTTTGAATGAATAGCTGCTTCTAAGCTAACATCCTAGTTGTCTGTGCAACCCCACATCCTTTTCCACTTAACATATATTTTGGGACCTTAGCTGGTGGTCTGGGCTGTTTCCCTTTCGACTACGGATCTTAGCACTCGCAGTCTGACTGCCGATTATATCTCGTTGGCATTCGGAGT
Source organism: Streptococcus equinus (assembly GCF_049393805.1). Taxonomy (NCBI): domain Bacteria; kingdom Bacillati; phylum Bacillota; class Bacilli; order Lactobacillales; family Streptococcaceae; genus Streptococcus; species Streptococcus equinus. The sequence goes on along the minus strand of NZ_CP185763.1, from coordinate 983,836 downwards.
TTATCTGATATTGGTAATCCGGGATGGACCCCTCAATCAAACAGTGCTCTACCTCCAAGAGACTTAACATCGACGCTAGCCCTAAAGCTATTTCGGAGAGAACCAGCTATCTCCAAGTTCGTTTGGAATTTCTCCGCTACCCACAAGTCATCCAAGCACTTTTCAACGTGCCCTGGTTCGGGCCTCCAGTGAGTTTTACCTCACCTTCACCCTGCTCATGGGTAGGTCACATGGTTTCGGGTCTACGACATGATACTAAGTCGCCCTATTAAGACTCGGTTTCCCTACGGCTCCGTCTCTTCAACTTAACCTCGCATCATATCGTAACTCGCCGGTTCATTCTACAAAAGGCACGCTCTCACCCATTAACGGGCTCGAACTTGTTGTAGGCACACGGTTTCAGGTTCTATTTCACTCCCCTCCCGGGGTGCTTTTCACCTTTCCCTCACGGTACTGGTTCACTATCGGTCACTAGAGAGTATTTAGGGTTAGGAGATGGTCCTCCCAGATTCCGACGAGATTTCTCGTGTCTCGCCGTACTCAGGATACTGCTAGGGTTAAAGACTATTTCGAATACGAGGCTGTTACTCTCTTTGGCTTACCTTCCCAGGTAATTCTTCTATAATCTTGTCGTCCCACAACGCAGTCCTACAACCCCGATGTGTAAACACATCGGTTTGCCCTCTTACCTTTTCGCTCGCCGCTACTAAGGCAATCGCGTTTGCTTTCTCTTCCTGCAGCTACTTAGATGTTTCAGTTCACTGCGTCTTCCTCTACATTACCTTAACAGTAATGAGTGACATGCATTACATGCCGGGTTCCCCCATTCGGACATCTCTGGATCAATGTTTACTTACAACTCCCCAAAGCATTTCGTCGTTAGTCACGTCCTTCATCGGCTTCTAGTGCCAAGGCATCCACCGTGCGCCCTTATTAACTTAACCTTATTTTGGTCTGTTGACCTTAAACTCATTAAATCACAGCGTTTCGGTTTATTTCTTGTTACTATCTACAATTCAATTTCTTGAATCGTGGAATTTGATATAGATATTCAATTTTCAATGGACAATCTTTGAATCTTTCGATTCAATGGAGCCTAGCGGGATCGAACCGCTGACCTCCTGCGTGCAAAGCAGGCGCTCTCCCAGCTGAGCTAAGGCCCCACAAGACCTCTCAAAACTAAACAATACTCCAAACGTGCTTCCGTTTATCCTTAGAAAGGAGGTGATCCAGCCGCACCTTCCGATACGGCTACCTTGTTACGACTTCACCCCAATCATCTATCCCACCTTAGGCGGCTGGCTCCAAAAGGTTACCTCACCGACTTCGGGTGTTACAAACTCTCGTGGTGTGACGGGCGGTGTGTACAAGGCCCGGGAACGTATTCACCGCGGCGTGCTGATCCGCGATTACTAGCGATTCCGACTTCATGTAGGCGAGTTGCAGCCTACAATCCGAACTGAGATTGGCTTTAAGAGATTTGCTTGCCGTCACCGACTCGCGACTCGTTGTACCAACCATTGTAGCACGTGTGTAGCCCAGGTCATAAGGGGCATGATGATTTGACGTCATCCCCACCTTCCTCCGGTTTATTACCGGCAGTCTCGCTAGAGTGCCCAACTTAATGATGGCAACTAACAATAGGGGTTGCGCTCGTTGCGGGACTTAACCCAACATCTCACGACACGAGCTGACGACAACCATGCACCACCTGTCACCGATGTTCCGAAGAAACTTCCTATCTCTAGGAATAGCATCGGGATGTCAAGACCTGGTAAGGTTCTTCGCGTTGCTTCGAATTAAACCACATGCTCCACCGCTTGTGCGGGCCCCCGTCAATTCCTTTGAGTTTCAACCTTGCGGTCGTACTCCCCAGGCGGAGTGCTTAATGCGTTAGCTGCGGCACTAAGCCCCGGAAAGGGCCTAACACCTAGCACTCATCGTTTACGGCGTGGACTACCAGGGTATCTAATCCTGTTTGCTCCCCACGCTTTCGAGCCTCAGCGTCAGTTACAGACCAGAGAGCCGCTTTCGCCACCGGTGTTCCTCCATATATCTACGCATTTCACCGCTACACATGGAATTCCACTCTCCCCTTCTGCACTCAAGTCTAACAGTTTCCAAAGCGAACAATGGTTAAGCCACTGCCTTTAACTTCAGACTTATTAAACCGCCTGCGCTCGCTTTACGCCCAATAAATCCGGACAACGCTCGGGACCTACGTATTACCGCGGCTGCTGGCACGTAGTTAGCCGTCCCTTTCTGGTAAGTTACCGTCACTGTGTGAACTTTCCACTCTCACACACGTTCTTCTCTTACAACAGAGCTTTACGATCCGAAAACCTTCTTCACTCACGCGGCGTTGCTCGGTCAGGGTTGCCCCCATTGCCGAAGATTCCCTACTGCTGCCTCCCGTAGGAGTCTGGGCCGTGTCTCAGTCCCAGTGTGGCCGATCACCCTCTCAGGTCGGCTATGTATCGTCGCCTTGGTGAGCCGTTACCTCACCAACTAGCTAATACAACGCAGGTCCATCTACTAGTGAAGCAATTGCTCCTTTCAAGCATCTAACATGTGTTAAATGCTGTTATGCGGTATTAGCTATCGTTTCCAATAGTTATCCCCCGCTAGTAGGCAGGTTACCTACGCGTTACTCACCCGTTCGCAACTCTTCCAACTTTAGCAAGCTAAAGTCTTCAGCGTTCTACTTGCATGTATTAGGCACGCCGCCAGCGTTCGTCCTGAGCCAGGATCAAACTCTCATTTAATCTTGTTCTCATTCTGTCACTGACAGATTTATCGTTTTTTGACAGGTTACTTCCGTAACCCGCACGTTTGGTTCGTATTGTTCAGTTTTCAAAGGTCTTTGTCTCACTCGAGACAACTTCTATATTCTATCAAATTTAACTCTCGTTGTCAACAACTTTTTCAAAGTTTTTTCAAACAAGTTTCAAATCTGATTGCCATCGTTCTCTCTCAAACAACAGCTATATTAGTTTAACATTTCTAACAGGCTTTGTCAAGAACTTTTTTCAAAGTTTTTTTCAACCTCTTAGAAACTCTTGCCGTCTCATGCGACAGCTATATTAGTATACTAAACTTAACTTACACTGTCAACACTTTTTTGAAAAGTTTTTCATTTTATCTTATTCTTCCTTTCATACCGCGTAAATGGCTCATTTTGAGGCGTTTTTACAGCTGTTTATTCTATTATATACATAAGTAAAAAGAAGGCCAAACGGCCTTCTTTTTTGCTTATATGATGTCTTAGACTTGTTCAAAAGTTATTCTTCTGAGTCATCCATCTTTTCTTTCACTTCATCATATGAAAGTGCATGTGCTTCTTCAGTATCTTCTTCTAACTCAGCAGGTACTTTACCTGTTTCGTAAATTGATTTAATCTGAGCAGCATCAAGAGTTTCATATTTAAGAAGTGCTTCTGCAATAAGTTTATGAGTTTCGCGATTATTATTAATGATATCAGCAGCTTTGTTACGTGCTTCATTAAGAAGTGCGCGGACTTCATCATCAATCAACTGTGCAGTTTGAGGTGAGTATGATTTTTCTGGTGACAGTTGACCTGCCATCATTGCATGGCTACCTTCATATTGAACAGGGCCAAGTTTTTCACTCATACCGTACTCAGTGACCATCGCGCGAGCTAATTGTGTTGCTTGTTCAAAGTCATTTGATGCACCAGTTGTTTGTGCATTAAAGATAATTTCTTCAGCAACTCGTCCACCCATTAAACCAGCTAATTGTTCTTTGAGATCTGACTTAGAGTGAAGCATTTGATCTTCTTTTGGAAGAGCAATCATGTATCCGCCAGCACGACCTCGAGGGACAATTGTGACTTTGTGTACAACACGAGCACTTGAGAGAACTAAACCAACAATAGTGTGTCCAGCTTCATGGTATGCGACCATTTCGCGCTCACGTTGTGAAATAGTACGATCTTTCTTAGATGGTCCTGCAATAACTCTATCTTCAGCTTCATCAATATCTGAAGCATCAATTTTAGTTTTATTACGGCGAGCTGCTACAAGGGCAGCTTCATTTAAGACATTTTCAAGATCTGCACCGACAAAACCAGGGGTTTGTTGTGCGACGACTTTTAAGTTAACATCTTCTGCTAATGGTTTGTTTTTAGCATGCACTCGAAGAATAGCTTCACGTCCCTTAACATCTGGACTACCGACAAGAATTTTACGGTCAAAACGTCCTGGACGAAGAAGAGCCGGGTCTAGCACATCACTTCGGTTAGTTGCAGCAATAACGATGATATTTTCATTCCCTTCAAAACCATCCATTTCGATAAGAAGTTGGTTGAGGGTTTGTTCACGTTCATCGTTTCCGCCACCCATACCGGCACCACGGCGACGACCTACAGCATCAATTTCATCGATGAAAATAATGGCACGTTCAGCTTTCTTAGCATCTTCAAAGAGAGATCTTACACGACTTGCACCTACACCAACGAACATCTCAACAAAATCAGAACCTGAAATTGAGAAAAATGGAACGCCTGATTCACCGGCAACGGCTTTTGCAAGAAGTGTTTTACCTGTTCCTGGAGGGCCTTCAAGAAGGACACCTGCCGGGATACGTGCTCCAAGTGCTTTATATTTTTTAGGATTTTTCAAGAAATCAACAACTTCAACAAGTTCTTGTTTTTCTTCTTCAGCACCAGCAACATCAGAGAATCTTACTTTTACATCACCTTTTTGTTGTGATTTAGCTCGGTTTTTACCAAAGCTCATTGCTCCACGAGCACCATTTCCTCCTTGATTCATCATCATGAAGAAGAAAACGATCACTAAGATAAGTGGAAGATAAGTAAGTGCCAACGATAGCCAAGTGCCGCTTGAGCTCTCTTGTTTGATATTTACATCAACATCAGCTTTTTCTGCTGCTTTAGTAAGTGAATCAATAGAAGAATCGCTTGGTAAGATGATTGATGTAAATTCAGTAACAGAAGTTGAAGTATCTCCTTCTAGAAATGGAAGTGAGGCACTTGATTTTGTTTTTTGAGCCTTTTTGTACTTACCACTTACTTCGATAATACTTCCGCTTGGCTGGTAAGTAATTGATTTAATATCACCCGATTTAATTTGTTTAACTAAAGTCGAGTAATTAATTTGCTGGCTTTGTGTACTTGTTCCCCTTAAATAATATTGGAATGCGGTAATCGCCGCAATAATAACAAGAATATAGATAAAGGAATTTTTTACAAAGCCATTATTTTTGTTATTTTTCATATAACTAACGACTTTCTACTATTTTGAATAGATTTCTTCTTTCAAAACGCCAACATATGGTAAATTACGGTAACGTTCAGCATAGTCAAGGCCAAACCCTACGATAAACTCATTTGGTACATCGTAGCAGACATAGTCAGCTTCAATATCAACAACACGACCTTCTGGTTTATCAAAAAGGGTTGCAATTTTAACTGAATTAGCTTTACGATATTTAAACATGTCACGAAGGTATTTTAGAGTACGTCCTGTATCGATAATATCTTCGATAAAGATGACATCACGACCTTCAATATTCGTATTTACATCTTTAAGGATTTTTACCTCACCACTACTTTGTGTTCCACCATGATAGCTAGAAACGACCATAAAATCAATTTCAACGTGCGTATCAATGTGTTTAATCAATTCTGCCATAAACGGAACAGAACCTTTTAAAACACCAATCAATAGAGGATTTTTACCTTCATAATCTTTTGTGAGTTGTTCACCCAATTCTTTGGTTTTACTAACAATCTCCTCTTCAGAATATAACACTTTTTCAATATCTTGTTCAAGCATGACATCACCTATTTCTAATTTTTTCAATATACAATTTGCCCTCCATTATATCATGTTTAGAGGGTTTTCTCAAATAAGTTTTATCAGCAACCAGGACAAAAATTATTTTTCCATCTTGTTCACCAATAATGGCATCAGCTCGTTCTTGACTTGGAATCTTTTCATCAATAAAAAGCCTACGCAATTTCTTTGAAAATTTTCCAAAATCAATACGATCACCTTCTTGTCTTCGCCGTAGAAGAACCGGACTTAGACTATAAAGGGCAATACCTTCCTTATCTCTGCTGACAAATTGAAATCGATACTGACCATAATTGACTATACTACTATAGTCTATCATCTTTTGATCTAGTTCCCTATCGGTCTTAGGGCTGATTTTTTTAATCTGAAATGCATCGTAGTCCTTAACTAACCAATAATTAGATTTTATGTGATACTTCGCATTTGATTTATTTCTCAACGTCTGTAAAATTTCTTCAAATTGTCCACGAGTAACCTGTAAATCAGGGTAATTTTCAAGATAATTTTGAAGAAGAATTGTTTGAACTGCTTGAGATTGAGCCAAAAACTGAGAACAATTCGTCACATCAATATTTTGTGTTAAGTCTTGGAAAGCTTGAAAAAGTTGCTCACTTTCTTCTCCAAGCTGACGAAGTCCCTGCTTAAATTTTGGATTTTCTTCCTCCAAAATCGGAATATAACGATTTCTAATACGATTTCTCAAAAACTCTAAAGATTGATTTGAATCATCTTCAAAATGAAAAACATCTGGTAAATCTTTTTTGAAATAGTCTAAAAAGGGACGAATTAATTCACCATTAGCAAAGGGAGAGACTGCTTGAATTCCTGATAAATGGCGCAAGCGGCTACCCCGTAAAAGTCTCATAAAGATTGTTTCTGCTTGGTCATCAGCATGATGAGCTGTTACAAGTGCTGTGTAGTTTTGCTCATTCATAATTTGCTTAAAAAAGTGATATCGGAAATCACGCGCCGTTTTTTCAGAAAAATTTCCTGAAAAATAAGAAACATAAATTGGAACTTGGTGCTCGTTTGCCCAATCTCGTAAATAATTTTCTTCTGTATCTGATTCAACACGTTGTTTGTGATTGACGTGAGCAATCCCAATTTCTATACCTAATTTTTTTCGGTATATATACAAAAAGTGTAGCAGATTCATAGAATCTACTCCACCTGAGACAGCTATTAAAACTTTTTTATGTTTGGCAAAATATGCCTTCTTTTGAATTTCTTTTACTAATTTATCATACATAAGACATCACTATTTTAAAATATTGTAAACGTCGTTAGCGATATTTGAAATATCGTCGTACGAAGCATTATCTGTGAAAATTGATAAGATAAAAGGTTCATTAGCGTAGACTATCGCAACATCGTGTCTATAGTCATAGGCATCACCGATTTTATGAGCAACTTGAACATTGATATCTTTAGAGATACGTGCTGTGTCAAAATCAGTTGACGATAGATAAGAAATGATATCTCCATTTTGCTGATAGATAGCTTCCATTAAGTCAGCAGCTGTTTTGGAAGACATTTCACGCGATTTCATATCAAATGCTGTATTCGTTATAGCACTGATATCTGAAGTGAAATGTTCACCATATTGTTTAGCAATATAGTAACCTAAGATGTTTGTTGCAACATTATCAGAATGCTGGCAGACAGCTTTTAACAAGTCTTCAACACTATAATCCTTATTGTCAGCTGTCTTGCTAATTTTCCCGCTACCACTTGGATTATAGGCTTTAGAAAAATTATTCACATCAGCAGTGTATCTTAATTTATCATCCATCTTAACACTGCCGTCTTGAATTTTTTCTTCAACGTAGTAAAGTGTTGCGAGTTTAGCAACACTAGCTGCGTACATGGTTGTGTCAGAATTAATACCTGCTGTTTCTTGCGTTGATAATTGTTTAACGTAAATAGAATAATTACCCTTATTATATTTCTGATTAAGAACCTGCTGAACTTTTTCCATACGGTTATCAGAGGTTGATAGATAGTCTTCGCTAATCCAACCTTTGCCATCAACTTTATAATAAGTTCCATGATAAGTTGTAGCTTTTTGAGTAACTGTAACAGCTGAATAAGCTGTTAAATCAGTCTGAACTTCATGTGTACCTACAACATACGGTGCTTGATACACTTTGAAATCCTCTTTTAGCCAATATTTTTCGTTATCAGATTCTTGACTAAGAACCACATCATCGTAAATCAATTGATGACTCGCCTCAATATAAGAACCATTTGATAATTTGAAGACAGGTTCTGAATTATCGTTAACGGATAAATCAATAACATCTAGATGCTGATTAGCAGCAAGTGACCCTGATACAGTTGTCAAATTACTATCTTTAAAAACATCGGTTGCTTGTATAAGAATCGGATTTGACGGTAGTGAGTCATAATAAGCTGCTGTTGTTGCAATACCAGCAGCCAATTGATACTTTTCGACATTAGTTAAATCAACATTTTTTTCAGTACTAACAGCAGAAAGAGAAGTCAAGAAAAATGGTATTAGCATCACTGCGAATAATTTTTTCATTGGCTCCTCCTTTCATTATTTTTTGGGTATTTGATGGTTTTCTTCACGTAATTTTTGATTTTCTTTTGCCAATTCTTCTAATTTTTCATCGGAATAGGCTAAAAATTTTTCAATTGTTTCGATTAAATTTTCCATATTATTTTGGTAATAAATTTGGCAATGGATAAACTGTTTCGCCTGAGCGTGACAAATAGTATTTCGCACGAGCGTATTTTTCAACATAAGTGTCATCTTTTAAGCGATTAGCCAAGACTTTTTCTGCATCTGTCTCAACAACTAAGTTATTGTAAGTTTTTTGAAGTGATACAACTTTATCTTTACGCTCTTGCAGTGTTTGATAACTTTTGACAAGATTATATGTCGGTAAAATGAACAACAACATTACAACAATCAAAATCCACCCCATAAAACGATTACGTTTACGATTTTCCTCTTCAAGGTAACGTTTTTTGGTGTTTTCATCGTTGATGTATTGATTGTTCAACTGAACGATATTAGGCTTCTCCATCCGCTTCTATCCTTGTTTCATTAATGATTTCATACATTTTAGTAGCATCTTCTTTTTTGGTACTGTCTTTCATTTCAAGGACACGTACTGTCAGCAATTTATTTCCAAAACGAATTTCAACTTCGTCGTTAAGTTTTAAATCTGTTGATGATTTGGCTAAGATGCCATTAACTTTGATACGCCCTTTATCAGCAACTTCTTTTGCTACTGGACGACGTTTAATAATACGGGATACTTTTAAATATTTATCTAGTCTCATATATTTTACCTCGCAATCTTTTCTATTTTATCACTTTTTTTCAGAAAATAGATGCTTTCAATCTGTTTGTTAAGATAATGTAATAAAAAGAGAGCAAATGCTCTCTTAGTGAAAATACTATTTCTACTATAGTAAGTATAAAAATGTTCGACGTGAAACATTGTCAAAATTCTTTGACAACTAGTTTTCTTGGGCTTTTCTGGCTTTGATTTCAGCCAACATGCTACCAAATTTTTGAAGTTCTTCTAGAATTTCGTAATCTTTTTTACCTCTGACATTGAACGTAATTTCAATCTTACCTTGATTTTCTCCAATGCGGGCTTTCAAATCTGTTTTAGACAGAGCCTCAAAATAATCTTGTGTTAAATAGTGTTGCAGCGAAGCTTTCTCAAAACGTACCAACAAATTGTTATCTTTACGTTCAACAAGTTCAGTAAAAGCATTGTCCATGTACGATTTCACGAGACCAATTTCAAGAAGATAAGCAACCTGATCTGGATACTCTCCAAAACGGTCAATTAATTCATCCTGTAAAGTTTGATAATCATTTTGACTTTCAATTTCACGAATACGTTTGTAAATTTCGATTTTTTGACGTTCGTCATCAATATAATCACTTGGAAGATAAGCATCAATTTGTAGATTGATCTCAGCATTGCTCTTACGACGTGTTTGAGATTTGCCCTGCTTCTTAGCAATAGCTTCTTCTAGCAGTTGCGAATACATTTCAAATCCAACTGAATCGATAAAACCACTTTGTGAGGCACCAAGAATATTTCCCGCACCACGAATAGACAAATCTCGCATTGCAATCTTGAAACCAGATCCAAGTTCTGTAAAACCTTTAATAGCATCCAAACGTTTCTCAGAAACTTCTGTCAAAATCTTGTCTGGGCGATACATGAGGTAAGCATAAGCAATACGATTAGAACGCCCAACACGACCACGAAGTTGATACAAAGTTGACAAGCCCATATGGTCAGCATTTTCAATGAAAAGTGTATTAACATTTGAAATATCAACGCCTGTTTCAATGATAGTCGTCGCAACAAGAACGTCGTAAACACCTTCAATAAAATCCATCAACGTGTTTTCAAGTTGAATTTCACTCATTTGACCATGAACAAAACCAATACTAGCTTCAGGAACTAGCTCTTGCAGTTCTGATACTTTTTGGTCAATCGTGTCAACTCGATTGTAAACGTAGAAAACTTGACCACCGCGATCCATTTCACGAATAATGGCTTCGCGAATCAAGCCAGGATTAGTTTCCAAAACATAAGTTTGAACAGGATAACGATTTGTCGGTGGCGTTTCGATAACTGACAAATCACGAATTCCTAGCATGGACATATGCAAAGTTCGTGGAATTGGGGTTGCCGTTAACGTTAGCACGTCGACTTTAGTTTTAAGTTCTTTTAATTTTTCCTTGTGCTTAACACCAAAACGCTGTTCTTCATCAATAATAATCAGGCCCAAATCAGCAAATTCAACGTCTTTAGACAAGAGTCGATGCGTACCAATAATGATATCAACTTGACCTTGTTTTAATTTCTCTAAAGTCTCATTTTGCTCTTTTTTACTTTGGAAACGGCTAAGAACAGCCACCTCTACAGGATAATTATCAAAACGCTCTGAGAAATTTGTGAAGTGCTGTTGAGCAAGAACAGTAGTTGGCACCAAAACAGCTACTTGCTTGTGGTCATTAACTGCCTTGAAGGCTGCACGCATAGCAACTTCTGTTTTACCAAAACCAACATCACCTACCAAAAGACGATCCATAGGTTTAGCTTCTTCCATATCGTGTTTGATTTCCTTGATTGAACGAAGTTGATCCTCTGTCTCAACATAAGCAAAATCATCATCAAACTCTCGTTGAAGATCGTCGTCTGGTGAGAAAGCAAAACCTTTCATCTGGCTACGTTCGGCGTATAATTTCAATAAATCATCAGCAATATCTTCAACTTGCTTAGAAACTTTTTGTTTAGTCTTTTGGAAACGACCATCATTTAATTTATTAATTTTAGGCTCTTTGCCATCAGCTGAAACATATTTTGATAAACTTTCAATCTGCTCAACTGGCAAGGAAATTGTCGAAGAACCTTGATATTGAATGGTCAAGTAGTCACGATGCACACCATGAATTTCAATTGTCTCAATTCCTAAAAACTTACCAATACCATGAACATGGTGAACAACATAATCACCTTTAGAAAGTTCATTATAGTCTTTTAAACGTTCAGCATTGCTGATATTTGAACGACGAATACGACGTTTGACTTTCTTGTGATAAATTTCATGCTCTGTTATTAAGACAATTTTTTCATCAGCAAAGTAAAAACCATTTGAAAGGTTACCGGTAATTAGCTGTGCCTGATGTTCTTGCACTTCATCTGCAGAAACCATCGGCAAATCCAAACCATACTCCTGCAAGTTTTCCTGCAGACGCTCTAAGCCATGTTGTGTGTCCGACTGAATTAGAATAGTTGCTTTGGACTTTTGATAACGATTGATTTCGTCAATCAATAACGGAAACTGATTGAAAAATTCCTGCATAGGATATTGCATAAAATTGTGCAGACTATCGAATTTTAGATTTCCTAATCCTTTATGGAAGTTTGAGAAAAAGGTTGCTGGCTGATACTGACGCAAATCTTTATAAATATCAGCAAAGTAAACCAAACTTGACACAGCTTTACCACGTTGTAAATCCTCTGTCAACAAGTTTGCAACCTCTAAATCAAACTTAGCATTGCGATCAACAATCTTTTGATAGTCATCAAAGAACACAGGTGTCCCTTTTGGAATGTAATCCAAAAGCGTCCATTCTTTAGCATAAAAGAGCGATAAGAAACGTCTTATATCCTGATGACGATAATGTTCCTGTGTTGCAGCATAAAGTTCACTTAGATAAGCATGTTGAGCATCTTTAGCTGTTTCTAGGTATTTTTCAAAAGCTGTACTAGCTCTAGTAAAGTCTTCCTCAGACAAAATCAATTCATCTGCAGGGTAGATTGTAACTTGCTCAACGTTACTAAGTGATTTTTGAGTTTCAGCATCGAACTCACGAATACCATCAACTTCATCACCAAAGAATTCTAAACGATAAGGATAGTCAGCCGTCACCTCATAAATATCTACAATATCACCACGTCTGCTAAACTCCCCAGGATTTAAAACTTGGGATACCTTCTGGTAACCTACGTTTGACAAGACCTTTACAACCTTGTCAAGGTTGTAATCCTCACCAACAACAAATTTCAACTGACTCTCAGCATAAGCTTTGGGATTTGGTAATAAAACTCGTGCCCCTACCAAGCTTGTAATTAAGATTCCTGTTTGTGTAGTATCTTGTAAAAAATTTAAAGCTTCCAATCGCGAGTGAGCTTTATCCATAGACGCAAAAATAAATTCTGCTGCTGCAACGTCATCCGCAAAAAATGTATAAACCTTATCCTCACCAATTAACCCAGATAAATCACTGGCTAATTTTTCAACTTCATTTTGAGTTGATGTCAGAACAACAATTTTTTCTTCATTTGCCTGATAAGCCGAAGCAATGGCAAGAGCCTTGCTTGCTCCTGACAACCCCATTATAAGTTGTCTACCAAGATTTGATACTCCTCTATGCCATGTTTGAATCAGCTTATTCTGGCTAAATAAATCAATGATATTCATAGACTTTACCCATTAAATTTTTGCATTGTCTTCACAAAGTCTGCTTCCTGTAAATAAAATTGAACGGCATCATTCACTTTTTCAAGTGTATTCGTTACTGTGATGTAATCATCTTTATCAAATTTTCCAAGAACATGATCAACAACTGATCGTCCTTGTTTTGGACGTCCAATGCCAACTTTAATACGATCAAATGCTTGTGTTCCTGTATGAGCAATAATTGATTTGATACCGTTGTGACCACCAGCAGAGCCTTTTTGACGAAGACGAATACGACCAACTTCCATATCTAAATCATCATAAATTACCATAAAATCTTCAATAGCGATATTATAATAAGTCAACAAAGCATGAACCGCAATTCCAGAATTATTCATAAAAGTTGTTGGTTTTACAAGATAAACTTTTTCACTGTTGATAAAAGCAGAGCCAACTTCTGCTTTAAAGTTTTTATCTTCTGAAAATGTCACATTTAAGTCTTTTGCCAGACGGTCAATTGCCATAAAACCAATATTGTGACGTGTTTCGTGATATTTACTGCCTGGATTTCCCAGACCAACAATCATTTTTACCATTATTTTTCCTTTCAAATGTCAAAAGGGCTGGAAAAACTTTTTCCAACCTCATTTGATTTTCAATTATTAATTAGCTTAGACGTTAAAGCGGAATTCCATGATGTCACCATCTTGAACCACATAATCTTTCCCTTCTTCACGAAGACGACCTGCTTCTTTGACAGCTTTTTCTGAACCGTATTTGATTAAATCATCGTAAGACATTGTAATTGCACGGATGAATCCACGTTCGAAGTCAGAGTGAATGATACCAGCTGCTTGAGGTGCTTTGATACCACGTTTAAATGTCCATGCACGAACTTCTTTTTCACCTGCAGTGAAATAAGTTCCAAGACCAAGCAAGTGGTAAGCTGCACGAGTCAAACGGTCGACACCAGATTCTTTCAAACCAAGATCTTCAAGGAAGAATTCTTTATCTTCATCGTCAAGTTCAGAGATTTCTTCTTCTGCACGTGCTGAGATAACAACAACTTCAGCATTTTCAGTTGCTGCAAATTCACGAATTTGTTTCACATATTCGATATCATCTGGATTAGCAACTTTATCTTCATCGACGTTTGCTACGTAAAGAACTGGTTTTGTTGTCAAAAGGAATAATTGTTTAACAATTTTTTGTTCGTCTTCTGTAAATTCAATTGTACGAGCTGATTTACCATCTTCAAGTACTGGTTTGATTTTTTGAAGAACGTTAAATTCTGCAACAGAATCTTTATCTTTTTGTGTACGTGCCACTTTTTCAACACGCGCATAACGTTTGTTGACTGATTCTAAGTCGGCAAGAATCAATTCCAAGTTGATTGTATCGATATCAGCAAGTGGATCAACAAAGGCATCTTCACGACCTTGTTCACGCATAACGTTTTCGTCATCAAATGCACGAACAACGTGAACAATCGCATCAACTTCACGAATGTTAGCAAGGAATTTATTACCAAGGCCTTCACCACGAGATGCACCTTTTACGATACCTGCAATATCAGTAAATTCAAATGTTGTTGGAACTGTTTTTTTAGGTGTAATAAGTTCAGTCAATTTTTGTAGACGTTCATCTGGGACTTCTACCATACCAACGTTAGGGTCAATTGTCGCGAAAGGATAGTTAGCAGCTTCCGCACCTGCCTTTGTAATCGCATTAAAAAGTGTTGATTTTCCGACGTTTGGTAAACCAACGATACCTGCTGTTAAAGCCATATTTTATTAGTCTCCGTTAAATTTATTCAATCAAAACTATTATAGCATAAAATCAAACAAAAAAGCCCGCTATATGCGCAGACTTAATCAAATTGATATATTCTTATGACAATACTTTTTTCAATTTACGTTCGAAATCATGACGACTCATCATGACAATATGGTCACAGTTAGTGCAGCGAATTTTAATATCAGCACCAACACGAACAACTTCCCACTCATTCGCTTTTTTACCAGTGGCTTTGATAGTGCATGCATGAGGCTTTTTCATTTCAACAAGGCTTCCAATTTCGTACATGATTTCTCCTTTACAAATAAATATAACGTTTCTGAGGTGATAAAGTCACTTCATCAAGCGATACAATTTCTCCATCAATCTCGATTAGGCTGCTCTCAGATGGTTTTAGAGTGATTTTTCGGTAAGTCTGATGCTGGAAATAATTGAGACGCTTGTGCTGTTTCAAAACTAAAGTAAGCAACACCAAAGCTCGTTTCCACAAAGTCTCACCTTTAGCATAAACACAATCTAAATTTCCAGAATAGGCCGTTGCATCTGGCCAAATCATCACGCCACCACCAAAATAAGTGTTATTGGCTAGTGAAAAAAAGAAAAGGTCTTTCAGCTCAATAGACTCTCCCACTTCATTTTCTAAAACAAGTGAAGCAAATGCTGGTTTCTTAATCAAACACTGAATTGCCGTTAAAACGTAAATTAAATTTCCTAAATGATATTTATTGAGTTTCGCTTTAAGCTTTGAATGTTCAACGTGATTAATCACCCATGAAGCAAAACCAAGGTCTAAACTATTTAACACTAAACCTTTCTGATAAGTGAAAACAGTAATCTCTTTTGGCGCTTTTTCCAGTGATTTCATTAGCTGAATTGGATTTTTTCTTAAACCAAGAGCACGCGCAAAATCATTTCCCGAACCAATCGGATAATAAGCAAATGGAATTTCAGCTGGCCAATAATACAAAACTTTAGACAAAGTTCCATCACCACCAAGAATCAATAACTTATCTTGTGAGCATTGAAAAGATTTTAAAACTTGCTTAACTTGATTTTCTTCATCATTTCGATATCGCGTAAAAAAAGTAATTACGTTTTGCTCTGAGTGATTTTTCAACGTTGCAATAATATCTTTGGCACTACGATTTCCTGAATGAGGATTAGCAATAATATAAAGTGTCATATCAAAAGATATTATAACATAAAAAGCAAGAGCACTGCATAGACAGTACCCTTGCCGGAGATTATGAAAAAGAAAAGTTTTAGGATGATTATAGTATACGAAGTCATCCTTAAAGTTTCCTTAAAGATTTTTAGTTTGTACGAACTGGTGTGATAAGTTGGATAAGATTTTCAGCATCATCACCTGGTACCAAAGTAAATGGACGTACTGGAGAGATGAAACGGATAATAACTGTTTCACTCTTCAAAGCTTTAAGAGCTTCAATAAGATAAGTTGGGTTAAAGCTGATTGTTAAATCGCTACCTGATTGGTCAATGATATCAAGTTCTTCGTTTACTTTACCAACTTCTGGAGAGTTAACGTGTGCTGATACGCTGTTATTTGTAATTTCAAGTTTAACAGTACCATTTTGTGTAGCATTTGAAATCAAGTGAGCACGTTCCATAGCTGAACGAAGAGCATTTGTATTGAATGTAACTTCAGTTTCAAATGAATTTGTCAACAAGCGGTCAGTATCAGGGTAATTTCCTTCTAGAAGACGTGTGTAGAAACTAATGTAGTCACTTCTAAAGAGCATTTGGCTATCTGAGAAGAAGACTTCAACAGTTTCAATGTCATCTGTAAATACAGCCGCAAATTCACGAAGTGATTTACTTGGAACAACAACATTAAAGTCGTTTGATGTATTTTCCAAAGTTAATTTACGTTGGCTCATACGGTGTGAGTCAGTTGCTACAGCTTTAAAATCTTTGTGATCACTAAGAACCATGTGAACACCTGTCAAAATTGGACGACTTTCTTGAAGACTAGCTGCAAATGCTGTTTCAGTAATAATTGATTTTAATAGTTTTGTTTCAATAACAAGTGGATTTTCAGTTGCCATTTCTTGAAGACGAGGGTAAAGATCAACATCTTTTCCTTTAAGTGTGATTTCTGATTTACCACTTGTCAATACGATTTGGTGACTTTCAATTTCTTCAAAATCTAATGTTACATCTGGAAGACTTGAAACAATATTAATAAAGAAGTTTGCTTCTAATAGTACTGCACCTGGTGATGTAATTAATAGACCTGCATTTTCATTTGTTGTTGGAATTGTGTTTTCAATAGAAATTTGTCCATTAGAACCAGTTAAAGTAATGTTGTTGTTTTGTACTTCAATTTTGATTGTAGATAAAATTGGAAGTGCGTTCTTCGTAGAGATTGCTCTCTTAGTTGCATTCAATGCTTGAAGAAAGAATGATTTATTAATTGAGAATTTTATCATGAGATAACTCCTTTATTTATAAGTATTAAGTTAGTAGTAGTAGTAGGTCTTGTTTAAACTGTTGATAACTCTAAAAACGCTAGAAAAATCAGCGAAAGAGAGTTGTTCACAACCTGTGGATAACTCTCTAGAATTTTGGCACGTTATCCACACCCACTATTTAATCTTGTTTTTTATAGTTTCGATTTCAATACGTAAGTTGTTATCTTGAGCTATCATATTTTTGATTTTATTATAAGCGTGAAGGACCGTTGAGTGGTCACGCCCACCAAATTCCTTACCGATTTTCGGAAGTGAGTTATCTGTCATTTCACGTGTGAGGTACATTGCTACTTGTCGCGCCAAAACGATATCTTGTGTTCGTTTGGTTGCTTTAATTTCTTTGACGGTAACACCATAGAATTTTCCAACTTGACTTTGGATTTCTTCGATCGGGATGACTGTCATTTTTGGACCATCTTGCTTACGTGCACGGATGGCTTCCGCAGCAATATCAACGGTGATTGTTTTAGCTTTTTTGATACTTGCAACAAGACTAATATCTTTCAAAGCACCTTCAAGATCACGCACGTTAGAATCAAACTGTCCTGCTAGATATTCAATAGTATCCTGCGGGAACACAAAATCATATTCTTGTGTTTTGTTTGTCAAAATGGCAACACGTGTTTCAAAATCAGGCGGTGTGATATTAATAGTTAATCCCCATTTGAAGCGCGTGACCAGACGTTGTTCCAAATTGTCCAGATGATCTGGTGTGCGGTCGCTGGTGAGCACGATTTGCTTGTTGTTATCGTAAAGCGCATTGAAGGTATTGAAAAATTCTTCTTGCGTACCAGATAATGTTTTTTTCGCTAAAGATTGGATATCATCGATGAGCAAGACATCAAGATTACGGAATTTTTCTTTCAATTCTTCCATAGTGTCCAATCGAATATGGATAACAAATTCATTGATGAAATTTTCTGCAGTGATGTACTTCACACGTGCTTTAGGATTGTTTTGAAGTACGGCATTACCAATGGCATTTAGCAAGTGAGTTTTTCCAAGTCCAGGTCCACCCCAAATAAATAAAGGGTTGTAAGTCGTTCCTGGGGCGTCCGCAACAGCGTAAGACGCAGAAAAAGCCCAACGGTTTTCATCCCCTTGTACAAAGTTGTCAAAAGTGTACTTTGTATTTAGGTCTGAATCAACCTGTGGCAAGTTACTTTTTTGTGGTGCTTGGAGAACTTGGGATGTTGGTTCAGCTACTGCTTGTTTTGCTAAGTCTTCTTCGAAAACATAGTTTACTACAATTTCAGCGTTATAAACCTCGAAACCAGCCGTCAAAATGATTGGTTTCAAATTTTTATCCCAAAATAGTTCTTTCATAGGGTCTAGATAAATTGTCGCTATATTTTGCTCAATTTGAATCAGCCTAGCATCTAAAACGAAAAATTCGTATGTTGCTTGTTTTAGTTGACTTTTTGCTAACTCGAGAACCCTATTCCAAAAAATTTGTTCATTTTCAGTCATAGTAGTTTCCTTTTTTGTGGATAATTCATACAATATTCTAACATAAAATAAAAAAGTTTTCCACAACAGTGAAAAATAAAAATCCACAGTGTTTATAAAAGTTATCCACAGGTTGTGGACAACACAAAAAAAGGCTTAAAATCGGGTGATTTAGCCTTTTTTTCTTGTGGAAAACTATGAAATAAAAAATGAGCAATTCACAAGCTATTTTAGCCTGTTGATAATTCTGTTAAAGTCTTCTTCGCTCTGAAAATGCAATTGCAAATCTCCCTTGAAGCCTGATTTGGCAAGGGATAAGCTAACTGGGACTCCTAACAATTTTGACAGTTCTTCTTCTTGATGACGAATAAAAATATTTTTTTTATTTTTTTTTGAAGATTTTTTAGCGGGGTTAGATTTTTTGATTAATTCTTCCAGTTTTCGGACACTAATTTCTTCAGTAATGATTTTTTGATACCACTTCTCTTGTTCTTTTTCATTTTTTAATGTGAGAAGCACGCGCGCGTGACCTTGGGATAGCTGCCCTCGCTCAACGGCTTTAGAAATGGCACTTGGTAAATTCAATAATCGTAAGCAGTTGGTGATGTAAGGGCGAGATTTTCCCATGAATTGAGCCAATTCTTCGTGTGTCATCTGATTTCTGTCTAATAATTGCTGGTAGGCTTTTGCTTCCTCGATGGGATTAAGGTCTGAACGTTGCAAATTTTCGACAATAGCCAGTTGCATACTTTCTTTATTAGAAATTTCTTTGATAATCGCTGGAATTTCGCTCAAACCAGCCATTTTAGAAGCTTTAAGACGTCTCTCTCCTGCTATAAGCTCATATCCAAAGATAGCAGATTTTCGAACGATAATGGGCTGAATAAGGCCATTAGCTTTGATTGAGCGGGATAGCTCTTCTAATTCTTCTTGTTTAAATTCTAAGCGTGGTTGGTAAGGATTTGGAGAAATATCGTCAATATTTATTAGGTTAAGTGTCTCAGTCATATTTTTTCCTTTAAAAAATGAGGCTGAGAGAACTCAGCCTCATTGATGTTTGATTATAAATTATTGATTTTGATTTGATGAATCTGATGAAGAAGAGAGGTCTTGAGTTGTTTTAGTTAGTTTAATTGCTTCAGTTTTCTTAGTTGTACCGCGGTAGAAAGTAACTTTGACAGAGTCTCCAGTTGAGTGTCCGTAAAGAATACTTTGAAGGTCTGTGATTGAGTTAACTTCTTCGTCATCAATAGCTGTGATGACATCGTATCTTTCAAGAGTTCCTTCAGCAGGCATACCTGATTGTACTGAAGCAACAACAACACCACTAGTGACGCTAGTTGGAATGTTGAGGTGGCTAATAGATACAGTTGAGAGATCGCTTAAGTTAGCCATTGTGATACCAAGTGCTGGACGAATAACTTTTCCGTTTTCTTCCAATTGATTGATGATTTTAACAACATCATTAGATGGAATGGCAAATCCCATACCTTCTACAGACTCACCTGAACTAGATGTTGAAGAAATTTTACTTGAGTTGATACCGATAACTTGTCCTTCGATATTAATCAAAGCACCTCCAGAGTTACCTGGGTTAATAGCGGCATCGGTTTGGATAGCATTTGTTGAGATAGTTTCGCCATCGTCATTAGTCATTGTTACTGTACGGCTTAGACTTGAGACAATCCCTTGTGTTACAGAGTTTGCGTAGTCAGTTCCAAGTGGGCTACCAATGGCAATAGCTGTTTCCCCGACGGTAATTTTATCTGAGTCAGCAAATTCAGCAACGGTAGAAACTTTATCAGAAGCAATTTTGACAACAGCGATATCTGAATAAGTATCAGCTCCGACTAATTCTCCAACGACTTTTGTACCATCAGATAGCATGATTTCAAGCTGTTCAGCGCCGTCAACGACGTGGTTATTTGTTACAACGTAGGCAGAATTTCCGTCTTTTTTGTAAATAACACCAGAACCTTCGCTAGAGATGTTTAAATCGTCATCAGATGTTGAATTGTTGCTATTTGCATTATCACCAAATAATTGAGCGTACAGATCATTTGATGAAGTATTTGATTGATAATTAATAACGGATACGACAGCATCTTGAACTTTTGAAACGGCTTTTGTCGTATCATTAGAATTTGAATAACTTACTTTACTTGTGGTTGTTTTAGTGCTTGAACCGCTAACGTTATTTATCGAAATGCCAGCCATATTTAAAATCAGTAGCGTCCCAGCTACACCTCCGATGAATCCGATTAAAATGACAGACAGCGGCTTGAGAATTTTTTTTGATTTAACTTTTGGAAAATTGACTTTTTTCATGTCTCTTCCTCCCTTTTTATTTATAGCTAGCATACAAAAAACGACTTAATTATACCTTAAAAGTCAAAAAAAATAAAGTAATCCACAGCCTGTGGAAAACTTTTTGCTTTTGTGCAAAAAAGCTGATAATAAGGCGATTATAGCCCTGTTTATAGCTTGTTAACATGTGGATAATGTGTGAAAAGCTTGTGAATATGTGGTAAAATAAAAGCATGAAAGTTAAAATTATCGCTGTAGGAAAATTAAAAGAAAAATATTTAAAAGATGGCATTTCTGAATATGGCAAACGCATGAGTCGCTTTGCAAAATTTGAAATTATCGAATTACCCGATGAAAAAACACCTGATAATGCCAGTGATGCTCAAAATCAACAAATTATGGAAAAAGAGGGCGAGCGTATCTTAGGTAAAATTTCAGATCGTGACTACGTCATTGTCTTAGCTATTGAAGGTAAACAGTTCCCATCAGAAGAATTTAGTAAGATTATTGCTGATGCAACGTTGAGAGGCTATTCAGATATTGTATTTGTTATTGGAGGAAGCTTAGGATTAGCGGATAAAGTTAAAAAGCGAGCTAACTTGAAAATGAGTTTTGGTTTGCTGACATTACCTCATCAGTTGATGCGTTTAGTGCTATCTGAGCAAATCTACCGTGCTTTCATGATTCAACAAGGAAGTCCTTATCATAAATAAAAAAGCAGTTCAGCTGAACTGCTTTTTTATGGTTTCGTGTGAAACATGTATAAAAAAAGCCGACTTACGTCGGCTAAAGATTTGATCCCAGCAGGATTCGAACCTGCGACCGTTCGCTTAGAAGGCGAATGCTCTATCCAGCTGAGCTATGAGACCATATCAACTTAATCATTCTATCAAAATAACAGCTTTTCTGTCAACTAAAAATCGTACTTTCGGGCAGAAGTGATTTTTTAAAAGGAAAAAAGTAGTAAACGAAATATCATCTTTTTACTAGTAAACAACTACTTTATTTTTACTATAAGAGTATCTCAAAAAGCCTGTTATTTAGGGATTTTTGACACGTTAAAATTATTTGAATTTTTCGGCGATATTTTAGTGCAAAAAAACTTCAAAAAAAAGTAAAAAAATTGAAAAAAACTATAGACAAACCGAAAATTTCTGATATAATAATAAGAGTGTTGAGGGGAAATCCTAAAACTTCTGGTCCGTTGGTCAAGGGGTTAAGACACCGCCTTTTCACGGCGGTAACACGGGTTCGAATCCCGTACGGACTATAAAACTACTGCTTAGCAGTTTTTTTGTTTATCCGGCATAGCTCAGTTGGTAGTAGCGCATGACTGTTAATCATGATGTCGTAGGTTCGAGTCCTACTGCCGGAGTGATAAGACACCTTCCTAAGTTTTACTTAGGATTTTTTATTGCTCAGATAAACAAAAGAATCAAGCTTTTCAAATTAATTTAGGTAAGGTCAGACAATTATGGTCTGCCTTTTTTGTTAGCCACTAAAGAAAAAACATCCCACTGTCAACTTATTAACAGAGGGATGTTTGATGTTTAATTACTTTTTTTTCGTTTCCTTATGGTATGGTAGATCATAAATAGAATAACACCACTAAGCGATAGGATTACTCCTTGCTTAAATCCTGTTGGAAGATAGGTTAACGTTACTTTGCCTTTTCCAGCTTTTACATTAACTTTCATAAAGCCATTCTGAGCTCTAGATAATGATAGCTTTTTGTCATTTTGAGTTGCTGTCCATCCTTTGTCATAGGGAATGGTAAATAACAGTGATGAATCTTTTGTTGCAGTATAAGCCGCTGTTACGGTATTTTTATCAGTGGTAACTGAGACAGGCTGGCTATTGATAGCATCTATAGCTTTTTGGTAGCTAGTCAAGTCAAGTGCATAAAAGTTTGGCTGATTGAATGATACCTGAGTGTTTTCAGGGAATATAAAGTTAATTTGCAATGTTTGTGGGTCTTTAAAGTAACCAAGATCAAAGAATGTGTAGGCATTATCAGTCGTATATTCTGTGCTTTTACCATTCACAGTAATTTGAACTTTTTGGCTATTTTCGTTAGCAAAGGTAATATTTGGCACGCTAACATAAAGTTGGGTATTTCCAGCTACTGTAAGGCTGTAATTAGCGTGAGCACTTAATTCATCGCCGTTATTTGTTGTTATACGACCGTTTAAATCACTTGCGCCACTAGTTAGCTGGGATGCTAGACGTGTAAAGTAATTTTCAGAAAGTCCTGTGATGTTATTGATTAAATTGGTTTGATTGTCAAGTGTGTTGACACTGAAGTCAATATCCTTGTAAAGACCATTTGTCAGAAGAGCTAGTTGGCAAGCATATTGATTTTCGTATAGTGACATGTTATCAGAAGTATCAACACAACTATAGCCAAATTTATTGGCATCTGTTTCAGAAAGATTATATTTTACAGCAAATAGACTGTCCATTAGCAAAGTATTATTTTGGTAACGGAGATTTAGATTAGTCCCAGTTGACTTAAATCCTAGTCGGTCTAATGTGCTGCTAGATATTGTATTGCGAATAGATGAGAACTGTGAAATACCATTGTAGTTATACTTCATGCTATCGTTCCCTGTTTGTGGAAGTAATTCTTCAGTACGGTAGAATGTTGTATTTAGTTCTTTGGCATTGTGAACGAGTTTTTCGATATCTGTTAAATCATGAGCATAGCTTTGGCGAGATGGGAATACCCATTCATTGTTTAAAGCATTAATTTGGTAATAAGTGTTAAGGGAGATTTCAAAGAGTGTAAAGATAAGTGTAAAGCCTACAACAAAATTAAAGGTCAAATATTGCTTAGCATGGCTAAGTAGGATAATAGCGTAGGCGATTAAGAAAGAAAATGTGATAACGATTTGAGGAGTTTCTAAGAAATCATAGTGATTTTTTAACACTGCGCTAGCCAAGAAACCAGCAGCAAGCGGGATAAGTCCAGTAAGATAGTGTCTGGTTTCTAGCTCTTTCAGATGCGATAATGTTTCAGCTGCAAGAAGGATAACCAAGATAGAGAAAGTCCATGAGTAGCGATGAAGAAACATATTTGGTGAGTGCATTCCTTGCCACATCAAATCAAGGGGCTCGAGATAAAAGCTAGCAATAATTAGTAGCAACATTAGTCCGTATGCTACGCGTGTTTGCCATTTGATTGACTTGATTGTAAAGAAGATAATGGCAAGAATAAGTGGAAAGATTCCTACATAAATCATAGGAATAGAGCCAAACTTGGTGGTGTCATAAGCACCAACAAAGTTCTTAGCAAATAAATCAAAGAACCAAGAACTGTCTGTAAACCATTCTGTAAAGCTAGAAAATTTTTCGCCATGCGTTGAAAGGTCTAAATAGGTTGGTAATAGCATGATACAGCTAGATAGACCTGCTAAGATTGACACGGCTGTAAAGTCGATGAATTGACGTCCAATATCTTTCCAGGTTGTATTTTTGCTTAATCGAACAAGAAAATACAAGGTGAGGAAAATAGCTACCATAAATCCAAAGTAGTAATTTTGGATGAAAAGAATGGTTAAGCTAACGTAGTAGAGGATGAATCTCTTTTGGAATATTAAACGATTAAGACCAAGAATAATAAGTGGCAAGAGGATAAAGACGTCAAGCCACATATTGATTTCAATTTGACTAATGGCGAAACTCATCAAAGCATATGATGTTGATAAGATGATAGTGAATGATTCTAATACTTTTGGATAAAGTTTTCGCAAGCTATAAAAGCAAGATAGCCCCATACAAGCAACTTTTAATAGCGTAAAAAGATATATGGCATCAGGCATAGTTTTTAAGCTGAAAAAGTAGACTAAAGGCGAGAAGAAACTTCCGAGATAGTAGCTTATTAGAGCGTAAAAATTGAGCCCAAGTCCACTTGTAAAAGTGTAGAAAATGCTATCTGAGCCGTGTAAAATATTTCGGAGATTTTCAGCAAAAATAACATATTGGTGAAAACCATCACTGGCTAAAATGGTTGTCTCACTGTTGAAGGTAATATTTTCAGCTAACAGAGCAAAAAATAAGATAAACAATGGTAGACAAAAAGCAGCTGCGTAGTAAAGTTTGTTTTTGGTTAGTTTAAATGATTTAAATGTCATAATGTTAGTAAGACAGGTTGAGATAAAAATCCCAACCTGTTTCTTTTCTATAAAATATTGTAGCCGTCATAGCAAGCTATGACAAAATGATTAATCTTTCCAAAGTTCTTTAACTTTTGCTTGAACTTCTTCATTTTCAAGAAATTCATCGTAAGTTTCATCGATACGGTCGATAACTCCATTTTTAGAGATAACTACGATGTGGTTAGCAAGAGTTTGAATAAATTCATGGTCGTGACTAGCAAAGATGATTGATTCTTTGAAATCTTTCAGACCATCGTTTAAGCTTGAGATTGATTCCAAGTCTAAGTGGTTAGTTGGGTCATCAAGGACAAGAACGTTTGATTTAAGAAGCATCAATTTAGAAAGCATCACGCGCACTTTTTCTCCCCCTGAAAGAACGCTAACTGATTTGTTAACTTCATCTCCGGAGAAAAGCATGCGTCCTAGGAAACCACGAAGGAAAGTATTATCGTCTTCTTCTTTAGATGCAAATTGGCGAAGCCATTCAAGGATTGATTCACCAGATGCAAAATCACGCGAGTTATCTTTTGGAAGGTAAGAACGGCTAGTAGTTACCCCCCATTTGATTGTTCCTTCGTATTCGATGTCGTCCATCAAAGCGCGGATAAGAGCTGTTGTTTGAATATCGTTTTGTCCGATAAATGCTGTCTTATCACCTGGACGTAGGATAAAGCTGATATTGTCAAGAACTATTTCCCCATCGATTTTGACAGATAAGTTTTCGACTGTTAGCAAATCTTTACCAAGTTCACGTTCAGCTTTGAAGTTGATGAACGGATATTTACGACTTGATGGAACAATTTCTTCAAGTTCGATTTTATCAAGCATTTTCTTACGAGAAGTGGCTTGTTTTGATTTAGAAGCGTTGGCAGAGAAACGAGCAACGAATTCTTGCAATTCTTTGATTTTTTCTTCTGCTTTGGCGTTACGGTCAGCTTGCAAGCGGGCAGCAAGTTCAGAAGATTGTTTCCAGAAGTCGTAGTTACCAACGTAGAGTTTGATTTTACCGAAATCAAGGTCAGCCATGTGTGTACATACTTTGTTCAAGAAGTGACGGTCATGGGAAACAACGATAACAGTGTTTTCAAAGTCAATCAAGAAATCTTCTAACCAAGTGATTGATTGGATGTCAAGACCGTTGGTTGGTTCGTCAAGAAGAAGAACATCTGGTTTACCAAAAAGAGCTTTGGCAAGGAGAACTTTCACTTTGTCACCGTTAGCAAGTTCACTCATGTTTTGGTAGTGAAGGTCTTCAGGGATATTAAGGTTTTGGAGCAATTGTGAAGCTTCACTTTCAGCTTCCCAACCGCCAAGCTCAGCAAATTCACTTTCTAATTCTGCTGCGCGGACACCATCTTCATCTGAAAAATCAGGTTTCATGTAGATAGCGTCTTTTTCTTTCATAATGTTGTATAGGCGCTCATTTCCCATGATAACAACGTCAATCGCACGTTCTTCTTCATAGTCAAAGTGATTTTGACGAAGAACTGATAGACGTTCGTCTGGTCCAAGGGAAACATGACCTGTTGTTGGTTCAATATCTCCTGCCAAGATTTTTAAAAATGTAGATTTTCCTGCACCGTTGGCACCGATTAAACCATAGGTATTTCCAGCTGTAAAGTTGATGTTAACCTCATCAAACAGTTTTCTATCGCTGAAACGTAGTGATACATCAGAAACTGTAAGCAATTTTTCACCTCATAATATTTATCTATAAGCTCATTGTACATGAAAAAGCCCCAATTTTCAATTAGAGAAAGGGGGCTTTGAGTTACATTTCAGTTACATTGGTAAGATAGCATCTTTTTCGTTAAGCTTGTAGTATTTTTTAAGGCTGAAACCACGTCCCATAACTTGTGTGGCAGGCATAACAACGATAAAGGCTGCTTCGTCGATTTTTTGAATATTTTTTTCTAAACGAGGAACTTCTTGACGTGAGACAGTTGTCATCAGCATTGTTTGTTGCTCGCCTGAGAAGCCACCAGTCACAGGAATTTCTGTCACACCACGGTCAGCTTCCATAGAAATATAATTTTTGATTAAATCATTTTTCGGAGAAATAATCATAAGGTTACGAGATGATGTGACACCGATTTGCATGCTGTTAACGACATATCCAATGACCAATAAAGCAATAATAGAGTACATAACAGTATCGACGTCGAAGGCTAGAAATCCCATAGCTACACTACAGCCATCAACGATAGTCATTGCGACAGCTAAAGGCAGTGGTGTGTATTTATGGAGAATTTGGGTGATAATCCCTGTTCCACCAGTTGAAGAATTTCCCCAGAAAACAACTCCTAGACCAAAACCACAAATAACAGCTCCAAAAAGAGCAGCAAGTAGTGGATTATGGGTAAGATTTGGGAGGTCTTCAGTTAATTTGATGAAGATAGAGTAAATCCATGATCCGTAAATTGTTTTAAAAAATGTTTCTTTTCCCAAGAAAAGCCAGCATGAAATCAATAATGGAAAGTTGGTAATCATGACAAAGTTACCCGGATTCCACCCAAGTAAAGCCTTGAGACTGACAGCAATTCCGACCACCCCACCAGAGGCGATGTGGTTTTCAAGGAAGAAGCAGTTAAAACCAACAGCAGCAATAAAAGACCCGGCAGTTACGAGTCCAAAATCAATAAGTTTTTTCTTCATATTAATCCTCTTCTTAATAACAAACGATTATATTATGGCAAAGAAGCACCATATCGTCAAGAATTTTTGAGATAAAGCTCAAAAATAAGTTTTAATCTTTTTAATTTAATTAAAAAGTAAATGAATAAATATACCAAAGCGATGAATATCCAAAATCTATCCTGTGAGATAGGGTCTGAACTTGACAAAGAAGGTATAATTTCATAAAATGAAGAGGATTCAGAATAGTAATGTAAACGCGTACTTTTAGAGAGCTGATGGTGCTGAGAATCAGTAGTAACCTTACATGAATGGGCTGATGAGAAAAAACGAAATAATCTTTGCATTGATTGTGTAAATGTTTATATAGTGGTAAAGAGATGATAGACTAAGTCTATTAATTGAGGTGGTACCGCGTATCGATAACGCCCTCACGTAGTTAAACTACGTGAGGCGTTTTTATTTGAATTAATTATTGAGGTGATAAAATGGCAAAACCAATTATTTTAACAGGTGACCGTCCAACAGGTAAATTGCACTTGGGACATTATGTTGGAAGTTTGAAAAATCGTGTTCTTCTACAAAATGAAGATAAATATGACATGTTTGTTTTCTTGGCTGACCAACAAGCTTTGACAGACCATGCTAAAGAATCTGAAATTATCAGAGAATCAGTAGGAAATGTTGCACTTGATTATCTTTCTGTAGGTCTTGACCCAGCTAAATCAACAATTTTCATTCAAAGTCAAATCCCTGAATTAGCTGAATTGACAATGTACTACATGAACCTTGTTTCATTGTCACGTTTGGAACGCAATCCTACAGTTAAGACAGAAATTGCTCAAAAAGGATTTGGAAGCTCAATCCCAACAGGATTTTTGGTTTATCCAATTTCACAAGCTGCAGATATCACAGCCTTCAAAGCTAACTATGTGCCAGTCGGAAATGACCAAAAACCAATGATTGAACAAACACGTGAAATTGTTCGTAGTTTCAATCATACTTATAAAACTGATGTCTTGGTTGAACCAGAAGGAATTTTCCCTGAAAACGAAGCAGCTGGTCGTTTGCCAGGTTTAGATGGTAATGCCAAAATGTCTAAATCGCTTGGTAATGGTATCTACTTATCTGATGATGCTGATACAGTTCGTAAAAAAGTTATGAGCATGTATACTGACCCTAACCACATTCGCGTTGAAGATCCAGGTCAAATCGAAGGAAATATGGTCTTCCATTATCTTGATGTCTTCGGACGTGAAGAAGATCAAGCAGATATTGCTGCTATGAAAGAGCACTACCAACGTGGTGGTCTTGGCGATGTGAAAACAAAACGTTACCTTCTTGAAATTCTTGAACGCGAATTAGCACCAATTCGTGAACGTCGTTTAGAATACGCTAAAGATATGGGTGAAGTTTTCCGTATGCTTGAAAAAGGAAGTGAAGCTGCGCGTGAAGTTGCAGGACAAACACTTGCTGAAGTAAAAGCAGCTATGGGAATTAACTACTTCTAAAATACACAGAACTCCGAGGTGATTACTTCGGAGTTCTTTTAGAACTATAAAACATGTGTTTTAAATGAGAATTGCAAAAATAATCAGTCTAATATAGAAGAGAATTTTTGGAAAAAAATTGAATTTAATTTATTGACAAATGATTTTGGCGTGTTATTATAATAACAATAAAAAATTAGCTAGGGTTAAAAATCCCCTACAAATATATAGAAAAGAGGGTTTATTTAATGTCAAATTGGGACACTAAATTTTTGAAAAAAGGTTACACTTTTGATGACGTACTACTCATTCCTGCTGAAAGTCATGTTCTTCCAAATGAAGTTAACATGCAAACAAAACTTGCAAAAAATTTGACATTGAACATTCCTATCGTAACAGCGGCTATGGACACTGTTACTGACAGTCGAATGGCAATTGCGATTGCACGTGCTGGTGGTCTTGGTGTTGTTCACAAAAACATGTCAATCCAAGAGCAAGCTGAAGAAATTCGTAAAGTAAAACGCTCTGAAAATGGTGTTATTATTGATCCTTTCTTCTTAACACCAAAACACTCTGTTTCAGAAGCTGAAGAATTGATGCAACGCTACCGCATCAGTGGTGTTCCAATTGTTGAAACTCTTGAAAATCGTAAATTGGTGGGGATTATCACAAACCGTGATATGCGTTTTATCTCAGATTACCATGCTCCAATTTCTGCACATATGACAAGTGAAAAATTGGTAACAGCTCCTGTTGGAACTGACTTGGAAACTGCGGAACGCATTCTTCACGAACACCGTATCGAAAAATTACCTTTGGTTGATGAAGCTGGACGTTTGTCAGGTCTTATCACTATCAAAGATATTGAAAAAGTTATTGAATTTCCTAATGCTGCTAAAGATGAATTTGGTCGTCTTTTAGTTGCGGGTGCTGTTGGTGTTACATCTGATACATTTGAACGTGCTGAAGCACTCTTTGAAGCTGGTGCAGATGCAATTGTTATCGATACTGCTCACGGTCACTCAGCAGGTGTTCTACGTAAAATCGCTGAAATTCGTCAACACTTCCCAGAACGTACATTGATTGCTGGTAACGTTGCTACTGCAGAAGGAGCACGAGCTCTTTACGAAGCAGGTGTTGATGTTGTTAAAGTCGGAATCGGTCCTGGTTCAATCTGTACAACACGTGTTGTTGCTGGTGTCGGTGTCCCTCAAATTACAGCTATTTATGATGCAGCACAAGTTGCGCGTGAGTATGGTAAAACAATCATTGCTGACGGTGGTATCAAATATTCAGGTGATATCGTCAAAGCTTTGGCAGCCGGTGGTAATGCTGTAATGCTAGGTTCTATGTTTGCTGGTACTGATGAAGCTCCAGGTGAAACTGAAATCTTCCAAGGACGTAAATTCAAAACATACCGTGGTATGGGATCAATTGCAGCTATGAAGAAAGGTTCAAGCGACCGTTACTTCCAAGGTTCAGTTAATGAAGCTAACAAACTTGTTCCAGAAGGAATTGAAGGTCGTGTAGCTTATAAAGGTGCTGTTGCTGATATCGTCTTCCAAATGATCGGTGGTATCCGTTCAGGTATGGGATATGTTGGAGCAGAAAACATTCTAGCTCTTCATGAAAAAGCACAATTCGTTGAAATGTCAGGTGCAGGTTTGGTAGAAAGCCACCCACACGATGTTCAAATTACGAATGAAGCTCCTAACTACTCTGTAAAATAATATCTTATAAGTAATAGATAGAAATTCTGATGGCGATACGCTGTCAGAATTTTTTTGTAAGAAGGCCTTTACAAAATGCTATAGAATATGTTAGAATATTTAACTATGTTCGCCAAAAACATGAAATTTTCTTTTAGTTTTCTGAAAAAGCGTTTTCATAAAAGCGAACGACTAATTTATATATTTACAACAGTGTAAACAACGTTTACTAATCTGTAAAACATATCGTAAAGGAGAAAAAATGCAGGGTATTTTATTTGCATTGATTCCCATGGTTGCATGGGGAAGTATCGGGTTTGTCAGCAATAAAATTGGAGGTAAACCAGATCAACAAACATTAGGAATGACTCTTGGGGCACTTGTATTTGCCTTTGTTGTATGGTTGTTTGTTCAACCAGAAATGTCAGTTACACTTTGGGTTGTCGGAATTATCGGTGGTATGCTTTGGTCTATGGGACAAAATGGTCAATTCCGTGCAATGCAATATATGGGTGTTTCAGTTGGTAACCCTCTATCAAGTGGTGCTCAACTTGTATTTGGTAGCTTGATTGGTGCAATCGTATTTGGAGAATGGAGTAAACCAATTCAATACACACTAGGTATTGTCGCTTTGCTTCTGTTGGTTATCGGTTTCTATTTCACAAGTAAACGTGATTCTGAAAAAATTGAATCAGGCGTTCTTACTGACTTTGGTAAAGGTTTCCGTGCATTGACTTATTCAACAATTGGTTACCTTTCTTATACTATCTTATTTAACAATATCATGAACTTTGATGCTTTGGCAGTTATTTTCCCAATGGCTGTTGGTATGGTTCTTGGAGCTGTTGCTTTCATGAAATTTAATGTTAAATTTGAAACAGTTGTTATTAAAAATGCTATCGTTGGATTTATGTGGGGTATTGGTAATGTCTTCATGCTTCTTGCTGCTGCAAAAGCTGGTCTTGCAATTGCCTTTAGTTTCTCACAATTAGGTGTTATCATTTCAATCATGGGTGGTATCTTATTCTTAGGTGAAACTAAAACACGTAAAGAAATGCGTTGGTTAGTCATTGGTATTGCATGCTTTGTTCTTGGAGCTGTATTACTAGGAATTGTAAAATCTTATTAATCTTTGTTGACAGTGGTGTCAATGATTTTGTAAACATAAATAAAAAGCTGGCTAAGCCAGCTTTTTTTAGTTCTCTTGAATATGTCCTTTGGTAACAGTAAAAATTTTTAATTCTTTGGGGAGTTGTGATAAATGTTCAAGACTTGTTGTTGTGATGAAAGTCTGAACATTTTTAGCGATAATCATTTTCAGTAGCTCAGTTTGTCTGTAATTATCTAACTCACTCATAACATCGTCGAGAAGTAGAATCGGATAATCGCCCGTAACATTTTTGATGAGCTCAATTTCAGCCATTTTTAGAGATAAAATTAGGCTACGATGCTGTCCTTGACTTCCAAAATTAGCAGGCATATCATTGATGAAAAATTCTAAATCATCACGGTGTGGACCAGCACCAGTATTTTTTTTGAAAATATCACGTTTGTGATTTTTTTCTAAAGTCTTTAAAAATTGTTCTTTGATATCAGATTTTTTATTAAAAGGTACGGATGATAAATAGTGAATTTTCAAATGTTCTACGCCATCAGAAATGGTGTAGTGGTAGCGATCAGCTTCTTTTTCTAAATTAGCAATAAAATCTAGACGGTGTTCCATAACACGGCTACCAAAGTCAGCTAGCTGTTCATCAAGTACTGCTAGAAAGTCAATATCGACTTTTTCAGCCGTTTTAAGGTAGGTATTACGCTGTTTAAGAACATGGTTGTAATTTGATAAATCAGATAAATAGACTGGCTTGATTTGTCCAAGGTCGATATCGATAAATTTGCGACGAAGACTTGGTGCCCCTTTTATGAGTTGCAAATCTTCGGGAGCAAAAAGAACAACAGTCATTACACCAATGTAATCAGATAATTTAGCTTGTTTTAAGTGATTGATTTTGGTAACACGCCCTTTGCTTGAAAGGTCGATCTCTAGAGGAACTACCCCAGTTGAGCGTTGTAAATTACCTGAGACGCGGAGTTCTTTTTCTTGAAAATGAATCAGCTCTTTGTCTAAGCGTGTACGGTGGCTGCGAGTTAAAGATAAGAAATAAATAGCTTCTAAGAAATTAGTTTTTCCTTGGGCATTTTTCCCAATAAAAACATTGAGTCCAGGGGAAAATTCAAGTTCATTATTTAAATAATTACGGTAATTTTTTAAGGCTATTTTTTGAATCCACATGATTAAGTTCCTGGAAAACGAATAGGTTTACGTTCTTTCGTTTGTTTAGCTTGTTTTTTAGGTTGATTTTGTTTTTTAGCTTTTTTATTTTTAGCGTTTAACTCTTTGACAATAGCAGCAACACGAGCTTTTTCAGCTACAGCCTCAAGATGTTCTTCTTTTTCTTTAGCTGTTGGTTCAACAATATTGATTGTGATATTGTCTTCTGGAATAGCTACAACATCACCAATGCGAATTTTTTTCCCACGACGTTTTTCGTCTTCACCATTGAATAGGACAGTTGTTTCTGCTAAGTATCCTTTAATAGCACCACCACTTTGGATAATGCCCAGTTCCTTTAATAAAGCTTGTAAAGTAATATAGTCATCAAATAATTTGTATTCCATTGTTTTCTCCATTTTGTAATCCAAGTAATTATAACATAAACGTGGTATAATTTTAGCTAATAAAGTGTATTAGTAAGGAATTTGTAATGAAAATAGTTGATGGTGTTGAGTTACATTTAATTAAAAATGAAAAATTCAAGATGAACCACATTACCTTTCGTTTTTCTGGGGATTTTAATCAAAAAACGGTTTCGAGACGTGTTTTAGTGGCTCAAATTTTGGCAACTGCTAACGCCAAATACCCGACTGCTCAGCGCTTTAGAGAACGCTTGGCAAGCTTATACGGAGCCACTTTATCAACTAAAGTGTCAACGAAGGGACTAGTTCACATTGTTGATATTGAATTATCATTTATGAAAAATCGATATACAATGGCTAAGGAAAATCTTTTAGAAGAAGTCATTGATTTTTTGTATCAGGTTCTTTTTTCTCCGCTTGTCACTGTTGAGCAGTATCAATCCAAACTTTTTGAACTTGAACAAACTAATTTGATTAATTATTTGAAGGCTGATAAAGATGATAGTTTTTATAGTAGTGAATTAGGGTTGAAAAAACTCTTTTTTGAAAATCCAGCTTTTCAAAGTTCAAAATATGGTACGGCAGAATTGGCAGCAGCTGAAAATTCTTACACAGCATTTCAAGAGTTTCAGAAAATGCTTCGCGAAGATCAGCTGGACATTTTCATATTAGGAGAATTTGATGATTATCGTATGTTGCAGCTGTTTAATAAATTCCCTTTTGAAGACCGTCACAAGGATTTAGTATTTGACTACCAACAAGAATTTGGCAATATTGTTCAAGAAAAATTAGAAAGCAGAGAAGTTAATCAGTCAGTTTTACAGTTGGGATATTCTTTTCCAACGCGGTATGGTGACAAAGATTATTTTGCTTTGCTTGTTTTTAATGGACTTTTTGGTGGGTTTGCCCATTCACGTTTGTTTACAGAAGTTCGTGAAAAAGAAGGGCTGGCATATACTATCGGAAGCCACTTTGATATTTTTACAGGTTTACTGAATGTTTACGCTGGCATTGATCAAAAAAATCGTAATAAAGCGATGCAGTTGATTAATAAACAATTTTCTATTATTAAGACAGGGCGCTTTTCAGAAGCTCTTTTAAAGCAGACTAAGAAGATGCTAACAGTGAATTTGCGATTGTCAGGAGATTCTCCAAAAGTTTTGATTGAACGTTGCTATAATGGACAGTATTTGGAAAATCACTATAACATTGACGAAATGATTGACAAGATTGACAAGGTTAGTAAAGCTGATATTCTTCAATTGACAAGAAAAATTAGATTACAAGCTTTGTATTTTTTGGAGGGAAAATAAATGACAAGATTAATTGAAAAATTTTTCTCTGAAATTGGTGAAAATCTCTATACTGCCGTACTAGATAATGGCATGAAAGTTTACTTGATTCCCAAAAATGATTTTCAAGAAAGTTGTGGAATGTTGGTGGTCAATTTTGGATCGCTTGACAACAAGTTTACACAAAATGGTAAGGTTAGAAATTATGAAGAGGGAATTGCTCACTTTCTAGAACATAAATTATTTGAATTAGAAAATGGACAAGATGTTTCAGAATTATTCACTAATGCAGGTGCCAACAGCAATGCCTTTACAACTTTTGATAAGACTTGCTTTTATTTTTCAACGGCAGACAATTTAAGTGAAAATCTAGCTTTATTGCAGCATTTTGTATCAGATACAGCCTTTACAGAAGAGTCAATTGAACGTGAAAAATCAATTATCGGACAAGAAATTGATATGTATCAGGATGATGCGGATTATCGATTATATCAAGGCATTTTAGAGAACTTATATCCAAAAACAGCGCTAGCTCAGGATATTGCAGGAAATCAAGATAGTGTCGCTAAAATTTCTGTTAACGACTTAAAAGAAAATCATGAAGTTTTCTATTCGCCACAAGAAATGGCTTTATTAGTTGTTGGTAATTTTGATAAAGATGTCATCTTTGAGCAAATTCAGGACATTCAAAAAGGAAATGTAAAGGATGTCCATCACTTAGAACATCAAAAATTAATCTATGAACCTGTAGTGCCTCAAAAGTCAGTTCAGATGGAGGTTGTTCAACCAAAACTAGCAATTGGGTTGAGAGGACCAGCCTTATCTGTAGGAATGTCTACTTTACGACAAGAATTGATTTTAAGGATTTTCTTTGCCATGATTTTAGGATGGACATCAAAACATTATCAGGAGCTTTACGAAAATGGTCAAATCGATGATTCATTTGATTTTGAAGTTGAAGTTTATGAGAATTTCCAATTTTTGATTATTTCCCTAGATACACCAACACCAATTGCTATGGCGACTAACCTCCGACAATATCTTGATAAAGTCGCGCAGTCTAGTGATTTAGAGGATTTATCGAAAGAACATTTTGAAATTGTCAAAAAGGAATTATATGGTGACTTTTTCAAGAGTTTAGATTCTATTGAAAATTTATCTGCTCAATTTATCAATCATTTATCTGATGAAGAGACTTACTTAGCTGTTCCAAAAATTTTGGCTACCTTAACTTTTGAAGAAGTATTGAACATAGGAACTGAATTTGTTGCAAAATCAGATGCAACAGAATTCACAATCCTTCCAAAATAAAATCGAAATACTGGCTAAAATTTGCTATAATAAATCTGATTATATTTTTGTTAAAGGAAACCTTGTATGAGAGAAGAAACAATCGGAGAGATCTTAAGAAAAGGTCGAGTTGCAAAAAACTTGACCCTAGAAGAAGTCGAAGAAAAAACAGCGATTCCATCGCCCCATCTTCTAGCATTAGAATTAGAAAAATTCAAGCTGATTCCTGCAGATGAGGTTGAGGAATATCTTACTCAATATGCTGATTTGGTTGATGTTGATTCAGCTAAGCTATTAAAGCGCTATCGAGAGTTAACTAATGGCAAGACTCAAAAAGGTTCAGCAGTTGCTGAAGATGAGAAAATTACCATCGTACCAAGTCATAAACAAGCTGTTAAGCCAGTTCAAAAACAAGAAGTAGAAAATAAAGATGAATTTGGTGTTGGTTCACGCTCAAGTCGCTATAAGAGCGCTGAAAAAAACACTACATACCTTCCAATTGTTATGTTATGTGTGGTTGCACTTGCTATCTTAGCTTTTGTCACATTTGTGACTTGGAGTCAACTTCAAACTGATAGTAATAATAATTCAAAACCAAGCTACTCTGTTGTTCATAGTTCTTCATCAGAAAGCAGCTCATCAACTTCAGAAAGTTCAACTAGCGAATCTTCTTCTGAAGAGAAAGGGTTGAAAATGGAAACTGAAGGTAGCGGAAGTAATTTAACTGTTAATGTATCAAATGTTTCAGACACAGACAATTTGACAGTTGATATTAAACTATCTGGTGCTGATAGCAGCTGGGTTTCTGTAAGTAACTCAGAAACTGGTGAAGGTGGAACACTTCTTTCTTCAGCAGGAAATACAAGCTTCTCAACAGCACTTGTTGCTGGAGCTAAAACATCTGTAATTACTTTAGGGGTTACAGAAGGAGTCACTGTTTCAATTAATGGTCAAGAAGTTGATATGTCAGCTTTGACAAGTACAACAGTAAGTTATATTACAATTAATATTCAATAAGGTAGGAAAATGAAAGTCGATTTTACAAAAAAAGAAAATATTCCTAATTTGTTAACATTAGGACGCATCGTATTAATTCCAGTATTTATTTTAATTCTTTGCTTTGCAAATAATACTGCTGGTCACGCTGTTGCAGCGGTAGTGTTCGCACTTGCAAGTATTACAGATTATTTGGATGGATATCTTGCTAGAAAATGGAAAGTTGTTACAAATTTCGGGAAGTTTGCAGACCCATTGGCTGATAAAATGTTAGTTATGACTGCATTTATCATGTTGGTTGAACTTAAAATGGTTCCAGCTTGGATTGCAGCGATTATTATTTGTCGTGAACTTGCTGTAACAGGGCTTCGTTTACTACTTGTTGAAAATGGTGGAACAGTTTTAGCAGCAGCTATGCCTGGTAAAATCAAAACATTTACTCAAATGTTTTCTATTATTTTCTTGCTTTTCCATTTTTCACTTATTGGAACACTTTTACTTTATGTTGCTTTGATTTTCACTATCTATTCAGGATATGATTACTTCAAAGGAGCGGGATTCCTCTTTAAGGACACTTTTAAATGACATTAAATAGTATTGACGTTAAGCATTTAACTTTTAAATATACTGATCAACAAGATTACAATACCTTAGATGATTTATCGTTTCACGTGAAACAGGGAGAATGGTTATCAATTATTGGCCATAATGGTTCAGGAAAATCAACTACAGTCCGCTTAATTGATGGGTTGTTAGCTGCTGAATCAGGTCAAATCTTTGTTGAAGGTGAACTATTAACAGAAGAAAATGTGTGGAACATTCGTCAAAAAATAGGAATGGTTTTTCAAAATCCGGATAACCAATTTGTTGGTGCAACAGTCGAAGATGACGTAGCTTTTGGGTTGGAAAATAAAGGAATTCCTTTAGAAGAAATGAAAGCGCGTGTTAAAGAAGCACTCAAACTTGTTGGTATGTCTGCTTTTGCCAACCGCGAGCCTTCTCGCCTTTCGGGTGGACAAAAACAACGTGTTGCGATTGCAGGAGCGATTGCTATGCGTCCTAACATTATTATTTTGGATGAAGCAACAAGCATGTTAGATCCAGAAGGGCGTATTGAACTGATTCAGACGATCAAGGAGATTCGTGATAAATATAATATGACGGTTATCTCTATTACTCATGATTTGGATGAGGTGGCGCTTAGCGACCGTGTTTTAGTCATGAAAAAAGGAAAAGTTGAGTCAAGTTCAACACCAAGAGAACTCTTTGCTAGAGGAGAAGAATTATTGACATTAGGACTTGATATTCCTTTTTCAGCTAATCTCATCTCTGCTTTAAAAGATAAAGGGTTTGAATTTACAGAGGATTATCTTACGGAAAAGGAATTAGAAGATCAATTATGGGAATTACTCTTGAAGGCGTAAATTACACATATCAAGCGGGGACACCTTTTGAAGGGCGTGCCCTTTTTGACATTAATCTTTCTATAAAAGAAGGTTCTTATACAGCTTTTATTGGACATACTGGTTCAGGAAAATCAACAATCATGCAGCTACTAAACGGGCTTAATATTCCAACAGAAGGTGCTGTCATCGTTGATGATATTAAAATTACAGCTGAGTCAAAAAGCAAGGAGATTAAGCCTGTTCGTAAAAAAGTAGGGCTTGTCTTCCAATTTCCAGAAAGTCAACTTTTTGAAGAAACAGTTCTTAAAGATGTTGCATTTGGACCACAAAATTTTGGTGTTTCTCTAGAAGATGCTGAAAAACTTGCTCGTGAAAAACTTGCAATGGTCGGAATTAAAGAAGAATTTTTTGAAAAAAATCCTTTTGAACTTTCAGGTGGTCAGATGCGACGAGTTGCTATTGCTGGTATTTTAGCTATGGAACCAGAAGTATTAGTCTTAGATGAACCGACAGCAGGTTTAGATCCAAAAGGTCGCCGTGAGTTGATGACGTTATTTAAAGAATTGCATCAAAGTGGTATGACAATTGTTTTAGTTACACATTTAATGGATGATGTTGCTAATTATGCTGATTATGTCAATGTCCTTGAAGGTGGTAAATTAGTTCGTTCTGGTTATCCAAAAGAGGTCTTTCAAGATGTAGACTTCCTTGAAAGTAAGCAACTGGGTGTTCCTAAAATCACAAAGTTTGCTCAAAAGCTTGTCAAACGAGGGTTGCATTTAGAAAGTTTACCAATTACTATAGAAGAATTTGCTGAGGTGGTGAAACATGGATAAACTAATACTTGGTCGTTACATACCTGGAGATTCATTGATTCATCGCCTAGACCCACGTAGTAAGTTACTTGCGATGATTCTATATATTGTTATTGTTTTTTGGGCAAATAACCTTGTTACCAATCTTTTGATGATTGCATTTACTTTGGTAGCTGTTATTCTATCGAAGATTAAATTGAGCTTTTTCTTGCGTGGCGTTCGTCCGATGATTGGTATTATTTTATTTACAACTTTATTCCAAATGTTCTTTACGCAAGGTGGGGAAACTTATTTCCAATTTGGAATTTTGAAAATTACAAGCTATGGTTTTAGTCAAGCGGTATTGATTTTCATGCGCTTTGTATTGATTATCTTCTTCTCAACGCTATTGACTCTTACAACGACGCCTCTAAGCCTTGCTGATGGGGTAGAATCTCTCTTAAAACCTTTTGTGCGATTTAAGGTACCAGCTCATGAAATCGGCTTGATGTTGTCATTAAGCTTGCGTTTTGTTCCAACATTAATGGATGATACAACACGTATTATGAAGGCGCAACAGGCGCGTGGGGTTGATTTTGGTGAAGGAAATCTTATTCAGAAGGTAAAATCTATTATTCCAATTCTAATTCCACTCTTTGCTTCAAGCTTTAAACGTGCAGATGCTTTAGCACTTGCGATGGAAGCAAGGGGCTATCAAGGCGGAGATGGACGTACAAAATATCGAATTTTACAATGGAAATTGAAAGATTCTTTGATTATTTTGATCGTTGTAATTTTAGGAATTCTCTTATTTTATCTTAAAAAAAGCTAAAACGCCTAATCTGTAGGCGTTTTCTTTATGTTATATCAATCTAATTGTAATATTTTTAATATAAGTCTAAAGCCTGAGTAACATTAAGTCTGTATTATATAGCCTGTACTAATTTTGAAATAAAAAAGGAGCATATAATGCAAACAAATATTTTTAAAACTAAATCTAACTCAATTAAGCTTGGTCTTGCCGGTGTAGCCGCAGCAGTAGCACTAATCGCCCCAACAGTTGCTAACGCTGATTCATACACTGTTCAATCAGGTGATACACTTTCTGAAATTGCCGTAACTTACAACACTACAGTTGAAAAATTGGCTTCAGTAAACCAAATTGCTGACGTTGACTTCATCACTGTAGGTCAAATCTTAGAACTAGATCCAGAAGCTACTGTAGCATCAGTAGAAACTTCTGCAGAAGCTGCTGCACCAGCAGCTAACTCAGCTGAAACTGTAGCCGCAGCACCAGCTGAAACAACAACTACATCATCATACGCATCAAACTTGGGTACTTCAGATGCTCAAGCTAAAGAAATCATTGCTCAACGCGAATCAAGCGGTAGCTACACAGCTCAAAACGGTCAATACTATGGTCGTTACCAATTGACAATGTCATACCTTAACGGTGACTTGTCAGCTGAAAACCAAGAACGTGTTGCAGACTCATACGTTGCAGGACGCTACGGTTCATGGTCAGCAGCCCTTGCATTCTGGAATGCAAATGGTTGGTACTAAGATTTAGAGATAGAATTACCAGTATTAGAATGAAAAAATCGGAGAATGTTCTCCGATTTTTTTGATTTGTTTTCGATAAATTAGCGTTTTCATTGTGAAAATGGAGTGAATTTCAATATCTCTGTAATATTTTTAACATATTTTCAATCTCAGAGTAATAAACAAATTATATGATAGGAAACAGGAGTTTAGAGAGGTATATATTTTATTTATCATGTATAGTAAAATCAATAATAAAGCAATTAGAAATATAATTATTAGCGTCTTAGGCGCTATTTTAATGACAACAGTGGTTGTCGCACTTGCTCCAAAAATTGAGGCATTTGCAGAGACAATCACAACTAGTTCAGAAACAAAAGTTGTTAAATCTACTTCAGAAAGTTCAGAAGTATCATCAGAAAGCTCTAGTTCTACAGAAACAAGCAGTTCAAGCTCAGTAGAAGAGAGCGAAGTAGCTGAATCATCATCTACTGAGGAAGTACAAGAACCTGAAGTTGCATACGTTGAGGAAACTCCAGTTGAAGCTTCTACTGTAGATACGACAGCTAGCACAGTAACGACTGTAGCATCTTCTACAGATTCATATGTTGCACCAAATGGCAATACAGCAGGAGCAATTGGCTCAGCGGCAGCAGCTCAAATGGCTGCGGCTACAGGTGTTCCTCAATCAACTTGGGAAGCTATTATTGCACGTGAGTCTAATGGTGACCCAAATGTTGCTAACGCATCAGGTGCATCAGGTTTATTCCAAACAATGCCTGGTTGGGGTTCAACGGCAACTGTTGAAGACCAAATTGCAACAGCTATTACAGTTTACAACACTCAAGGTTTATCAGCTTGGGGATATTAACAAAAAAGAAAAAGCACTAATCATCTTATAAAGATGATAGTGCTTTTTTTAAATCTTCAGGTTGATAGCAAATGGACTCAGCTCCATGTTCTTTTAGGCTTTCTAGACTACCAAAGCCCCATGTTACTCCAAGTCTTCTAACACCAGTTTTTTTACCGCCAATCATATCGAATTTAGTATCACCAACGATAACAGCTTCATGTGCTTGAATTTTTTGTTCTGTCAGACAAGCTTTAATAACATCTGCCTTGTGGAAGTGTTGAGGTGTAGAGCCATAGACCTTTTCAAAATATGAAATGATACCAAGGTCTGTTAACATTTGTCTTGCCATTGGTTGATGTTTACTTGTTGTGACAAAGAGTGAATAGTTTAAATGATTTAACTCTTCTAGCACATCAGAAATTCCTTCATAAAGTGAAACTTGATGAATTCCTTTAGTACCATAATAGTCTCTAAACGTTTTAATAGCGTGATTAATGTCATCAGTTTGGTCAAAATAATTCCCAAAAGTGACTTCTAAAGGTGGACCGATGAATGTTGACAGTTGTTTATCGGTCTGTGAAGGTAATTGTAACTTTTCAAAAGCGTAATTAAATGCCGCCTTGATACCAGGGCTTGAATTTACCAATGTTCCATCGAGGTCAAATAGAATTGATTTCACGTTTACTCTCCTGTAAATTTTGTAAACATTAATTGACGAAGTTGTCAATTACTAAGCAATTTTTGAATTTAGTATTGAAATACTAAATCTTTATTCACCAAATATTTTAGCCTGAAGACGACGTCCAGTTGGTGTAGCAGCGAGCCCGCCTTCGGCGGTTTCACGAAAGGCTGTTGGAAGACTTGCCCCAACTTGGTACATCGCATCAACGACTTCGTCGACAGGAATTTGTGATTCGATACCAGCCAGAGCCATGTCGGCAGCAACAAGTGCAAAACTAGATCCTAAAGCGTTGCGCTTAACACAAGGAACTTCGACGAGCCCTGCGACAGGGTCACAGATAAGACCAAGCATATTTTTGATAACAAAGGCAACAGCTTGGCTGGCTTGGAAAGCAGATCCACCAGCAGCCTTGACTAGCGCAGCTGCACTCATTGCTGAAGCAGAACCAACTTCGGCTTGACAGCCACCTTCAGCACCAGAAATAGAGGCGTTATTTCCGATTACTAGACCAAATGCTCCTGCAGTGAACAAAAAGTCGAGTTGTTCTTTTTCAGAAAGGTTTAGTTTGTCGATTGCAGTTGTTAGTACAGCAGGTAGGCATCCGGCAGAACCAGCTGTTGGAGTGGCACAGACAAGTCCCATTTTTGCATTTAGTTCATTGACAGCAATAGCGTTTCGAACTGCTGTAAGAACAGTGGTATCTGACAATGTTTTACCTGATTTTAGGTAATTGTCCATTTTGACAGCGTCACCGCCAGTTAGACCGCTGATAGATTTACTTGGTGTTAATCCATCAGTAACAGAATTTTTCATGACTTGAAGATTTTTTTCCATGATATGGATGATTTCTTCACGGCTACGTCCACTTAATTCGGTTTCTGTTGCAATCATCAATTCAGCGATGTTGCCGTCAAATCTCTGGTCTGCTTGTTCGACTAATTCTTTAATAGAATAAAACATCTTTTTCCTTTCTAATCGAAGAAGTTTACGTTATGTAAGTGTGGAATGTGTTGAATTTGTTCGACAGCTTGGTGACAATCACGTGAATCCACTTCGATAATCATAATCGCTTTTTCGCCAGCACGCTCACGGGTAACATTCATTTGAGCAATATTGATATTGTGCTCAGAAAGGATGTCTGTTACTTTAGCAATCATACCAGGGATATCTTGGTGAACGATAATTAGAGTAGGTGTATTCATCTTGAGAGAAACAGAAAAGCCATTGAGCTCAGTGACTTCGATATTTCCACCACCGATTGACACACCAGTGATACTCATGTTTTTATCCCCTTTTTCTACGGTAATTTTAGCTGTATTGGGGTGAGGAGCGTTACTGTCTTTTAAAATATCCCAATAAATGCGAACCCCTTTTTGGTGGGCAATTTCTAATGAATTTTTAATATCTGGGTTGTCAGTATCCATTCCTAGAATACCTGCAACGAGTGCTTTATCAGTTCCATGTCCACGGTAAGTTTTAGCAAATGAATTATATAAATGAAATGTTACGGAATCAGGGATTTCTCCGAAAATAGAGTTAACAATTTTTCCAATACGAACAGCTCCAGCAGTGTGGCTGCTTGATGGGCCAATCATAACAGGTCCGATAATGTCAAATACGGATTGGAATTTAAGATTTTTCATATCTACTCCTTTAAGAATCTATGCTTACTTATTATAACAAAGGATATGACTTGGGTAAACGATAATAAACCGCTTAACTTGATTAAAAATGAG
Source organism: Streptococcus equinus (assembly GCF_049393805.1). Taxonomy (NCBI): domain Bacteria; kingdom Bacillati; phylum Bacillota; class Bacilli; order Lactobacillales; family Streptococcaceae; genus Streptococcus; species Streptococcus equinus. Next base: position 939,710 of record NZ_CP185763.1, on the reverse strand, counting down.
AAAAAAATGTAAAAGGAAAGCATAAAAGACTTACATAATAGAGATTTCATGTTATAATAGACTTCGCGTGGTTTCACGCATTCAAAATCGACCTTCAAATCGATTTTTGAAAAACTAGGCCCTTCAAGCCTATGTTCGAAAAAATATCTTGATGGGAGGATTATCATGACAGATAATTCAAAAACACGTGTTGTTGTCGGTATGAGTGGAGGCGTTGATTCGTCTGTAACAGCTCTTCTTTTGAAAGAACAAGGTTACGATGTTATTGGTGTTTTCATGAAAAACTGGGATGACACAGATGAATTCGGTGTGTGTACAGCAACCGAAGATTATAAAGATGTAGCAGCTGTAGCTGACCAAGTTGGTATTCCTTACTACTCTGTTAACTTTGAAAAGGAATATTGGGATCGCGTTTTCGAATATTTCCTAGCGGAATATCGTGCAGGACGTACACCAAATCCAGATGTTATGTGTAACAAAGAAATCAAATTTAAAGCTTTCCTTGATTATGCCATGACACTTGGTGCTGATTACGTGGCGACTGGACACTACGCACAAGTCTCTCGTGATGAAGATGGTACAGTTCACATGCTTCGCGGAGCAGACAATAACAAAGACCAAACTTATTTCTTGAGCCAATTGTCACAAGAACAATTGCAAAAAGTAATGTTCCCGCTTGGTCATTTGGAAAAACCAGAAGTACGTAAAATTGCAGAACGTGCAGGTCTTGCTACGGCTAAGAAAAAAGATTCAACAGGAATTTGCTTTATCGGTGAAAAGAACTTTAAACAATTCCTTAGTCAATATTTACCAGCACAAAAAGGTCGTATGATGACTGTTGATGGTCGTGATATGGGTGAACACGCTGGATTGATGTACTATACAATTGGACAACGTGGAGGCCTTGGTATCGGTGGTCAACAAGGTGGCGATAATGCTCCTTGGTTTGTTGTCGGAAAAGATCTTTCAAAAAATATTCTTTACGTTGGTCAAGGATTCTATCATGAATCATTAATGTCAACTAGCCTTGATGCTTCAAGCGTTCACTTCACACGTGATATGCCAGAAGAATTTACAATGGAAGTAACAGCTAAATTCCGTTACCGTCAACCGGACTCAAAAGTTACTGTTCATGTAAAAGGTGACAAAGCAGAAGTTGTTTTTGCTGAACCACAACGTGCTATCACACCAGGTCAAGCTGTCGTATTCTATGATGGTGAAGAATGCCTCGGTGGCGGTATCATCGATATGGCTTACAAAGACGGCGTTGCTTGCCAATACATCTAATTGACAAGTTTGTAAAGATAAGTTGACATTTTAACTTAATTTGATACAATAATCATAACAATAATCATGATGGTCAAAGCTCATGAGAATTGTGCGTTTTTACTGCACAATTTTCGAGGGTTTTGATCATTTTTGTGTTTTATAAATCATTTTATATTTGGAAAGGAATGCTTTAAGTAGATAGCTAGATTTTAAGCTGTTCAAATTGGATAAAACCTAGTAACTGTTTACTTGATATTGTAATTAAATCATGACACATGAATTTGCTGAAAATTATGATGTAATTGTTGTTGGTGCAGGGCATGCTGGTGTTGAAGCTAGTTTGGCTGCAGCTCGTATGGGTTGTAAAACAATGCTCGCTACAATCAACTTGGAAATGTTATCCTTTATGCCATGTAATCCTGCAATTGGGGGTTCTGCTAAAGGGATTGTCGTTCGTGAAATCGATGCCCTAGGTGGGGAAATGGGTAAAAACATTGACAAGACTTACATCCAAATGAAAATGCTCAATACTGGTAAAGGTCCTGCTGTACGTGCTCTTCGTGCTCAAGCTGATAAGGCACTTTACTCACGTACAATGAAGCATACGGTTGAACAACAAGAAAACTTGACTTTACGTCAATCAATGATTGAAGAAGTTCTAGTTGAAGATGGAAAAGTTGTTGGTGTTCGTACAGCTACTAACCAAAAATTCTCAGCTAAAGCTGTTGTTATCACAACAGGAACAGCTCTTCGTGGAGAAATTATTTTAGGAGAACTCAAGTACTCATCAGGTCCTAATAATAGTTTGGCTTCTATCGGTCTTGCTGACAACTTGAAAGAACTTGGTCTTGAAATTGGACGTTTCAAAACAGGAACACCTCCACGTGTTAAAGCAAGTTCTATCAACTATGATGAAACAGAAATCCAACCAGGTGATGAAAAACCAAATCATTTCTCATTCATGTCAAATGATGAAGATTATCTTAAAGATCAAATTCCTTGCTGGTTGACATACACTAACCAAACTAGTCACGATATTATCAATAAAAACCTTTATCGTGCACCAATGTTCTCTGGTATTGTTAAAGGTGTTGGCCCTCGTTATTGCCCATCTATCGAAGATAAAATTGTTCGATTTGCGGATAAAGAACGTCACCAATTGTTCTTAGAACCAGAAGGTCGTGAAACAGAAGAAGTTTACATCCAAGGTTTGTCAACTAGTCTTCCAGAAGATGTTCAAAAAGAATTAGTTCATTCTATCAAAGGGCTTGAAAATGCCGAAATGATGCGTACAGGTTATGCGATTGAATACGATATCGTTCTTCCACACCAATTGCGTGCAACGCTTGAAACGAAGAAAATCTCAGGACTTTTCACAGCAGGTCAAACTAACGGAACATCAGGTTATGAAGAAGCTGCTGGTCAAGGTATTGTTGCTGGTATTAATGCTGCTTTGAAAGTTCAAGGTAAACCAGAAATGATTCTTAAACGTAGTGATGCTTACATCGGTGTTATGATTGATGACTTGGTAACTAAAGGAACTTTGGAGCCTTATCGTTTGTTGACAAGTCGTGCAGAATATCGTTTGATTTTGCGTCATGACAATGCAGATATGCGCTTGACTGAGATTGGTCATCGTGTTGGTTTGGTTGATGAAGAACGTTATGCTCGTTTCTTGAAGCGTAAACGTCAATTTGACAATGAGTTGACACGTTTGTCAAGCCTTAAAATCAAGCCAGTCAAGGAAACAAACGCTCGTATCGAAGCATTAGGTTTCAAACCGTTGACAGATGCCTTGACAGCTAAAGAATTCATGCGTCGTCCTGAAATCAATTATGAAATTGCAACAAGCTTTGTTGGTCCTGCCGAAGAAAAACTTGATAGCAAAGTGATTGAACTTTTGGAAACAGAAATCAAATACGAAGGTTACATCAACAAAGCTCTTGATCAAGTGGCTAAGATGAAACGCATGGAAGAAAAACGTATCCCTGCTAATATCGATTGGGATGATATTGATTCTATTGCGACAGAAGCTCGTCAAAAATTCAAGAAAATTAATCCAGAAACTATCGGTCAAGCTAGCCGTATTTCAGGGGTTAACCCAGCCGATATTTCAATCTTGATGGTTTACTTGGAAGGTAAACAAAAACACCATCGCCATCACGAAGATTAAGTCATCAAACTGTAATTATTAAACAGAACGCAGCCCTATTAAATAGGGCTGTTTTATGGTATAATTATAAGCTAAGAGGTTAACCAATGAAAAGATTTCGATTTGCAACTATCCACTTAGTCATGATTGGCCTTATTTTATTTGGTATCTTGGCTATTTGTGTCAGACTTTTTCAGACGGAGTCAGCTATCTTAGCTGCAATCTTTTTGGCGCTTTCTTTACTTGTAGCTTTGCTCTACTATCAAAAGGAAACTTATGAGTTATCAGAGCTTGAACAAATTGAATTGTTAAACGACAAAACAGAAGTTGGATTAAAACATCTTCTGGAACAAATGCCAGTAGGTGTTGTTCAATTTGATCAAGAGACAAATGAGGTAGAGTGGTTTAATCCGTACGCAGAGCTTATTTTTACTAGTGAAGAAGGAGAGTTTGAGGACGACATCATTCGGAGAATTATTGGGAATAAGCGTGAAGGTGATGCTAGTCAGACATTTGAGTTGAATGGTAATAAGTACTCATCTTACATCGATTCATCAACGGGAATTTTCTATTTCTTCGATACATCTATGGGAAATCGTCAGTTAGGCGATGTGGCTTTTTTGCGCCCAGTAATTGGAGTTATCTCAATCGATAACTATGATGACATTACAGATGATTTGTCGGATGCTGAGATTTCACAAATCAATAGCTTTATTGCCAACTTTATTTCGAATTTTACTAAATCAAAAAATATTTTTTATCGCCGTGTTAATTTAGATCGTTTCTACTTTTTCACAGATTATGCGGTATTGAGTACTTTAATTGACGATAAATTCAATGTTTTGGAGGCTTTCCGAAAACAGGCAAAAGAAGAACACAATTTGCCACTGACCCTTAGTATTGGAGTGGCTTATGGCGATGATAATCATCAACAAATTGGACAAGTTGCGTTGCAAAATTTGAATACTGCGCTTGTTCGAGGTGGAGATCAGGTCGTTATTTGTGAAAATGATGAGCATAAGAAACCATTGTACTTCGGTGGCGGATCTGTTTCTACTGTTAAGCGAACTCGTACGCGTACACGTGCTATGATGACTGCTATTTCAGATCATATTAAAGGTGTTGATCGTGTGTTTGTGGTTGGTCACCGTAATATTGACATGGATGCGCTTGGTTCTGCTGTTGGTATGCAGTTCTTTGCAAGTAACGTTAATGAAGAGTCTTATGTGGTCTACAATCCAAATGAAATGACTCCAGATATCACGCGTGCTATCAAACGATTGCAAGAGGATGAAAAGACTAAACTGATTACGATTAATCAGGCTTTGTCAATGTTGACTGAGAGATCGTTGTTGATTATGGTCGATCACTCTAAGATTGATTTGACCTTGTCGCAAGAGCTCTATAATAAGTTTAACGATGTGATTGTCGTTGACCATCACCGTCGTGATGATAATTTCCCAGAAAATGCTGTTTTGACATTTATTGAAAGTGGTGCAAGTAGTGCCAGTGAACTTGTTACAGAGTTGATTCAATTTCAAAATGCTAAGAAACGTTTGAGTAAGATTCAAGCAAGCATCTTGATGGCTGGTATTATGCTTGATACTAAGAACTTCTCAGCAAGTGTTACAAGCAGAACGTTTGATGTTGCAAGTTATCTTCGAGCTCATGGTAGTGACAGTATTGAGATTCAAAATATTTCTCAAACAGATTTTGAGGAATACCGATTGGTTAATGAATTAATTCTTCGAGGTCGCAGAATTTATGACAATATCATCATTGCAAGTGGGCGTGATGATGTTAATTACAGTAAAGTAGTTGCTAGTAAGGCGGCAGATACCATGTTATCTCTAGCTGGTATCGAGGCGACATTTGTATTGGTGCAAGTGGCACCAAACACAGTTGCTATCTCAGCACGCAGTCGTAGTAAGATTAATGTCCAACGTATGATGGAAGAAATCGGCGGCGGTGGTCACTTTACATTGGCTGCTTGTCAGCTAGAAAATACAACGGTCAGCCAAGCTGAAGCAATGCTACTTGATGTGATTGAAAATGATTTAAGAGAAAATATGGAGGCAGAATAATGAAAGTAATTTTTCTAGCAGATGTTAAAGGAAAAGGTAAAAAAGGCGAAATTAAAGAAGTTCCAACTGGATACGCTCAAAACTTTTTGATTAAGAAAAATCTTGCTAAAGAAGCTACTAATCAAGCCATTGGTGAATTGAAAGGAAAACAAAAGTCAGAAGAAAAAGCGCAAGCTGAAGTTTTGGCTGAAGCAAAAGCTCTTAAAGCAGAACTTGAAAAAGAAGAAACTGTCGTTAAATTCACTGAAAAAGTTGGTCCAGATGGACGTACTTTTGGTTCAATTACGGCTAAGAAAATTGCAGAAGAATTGTCAAAACAATTCGGTCTAAAAATTAACAAACGTTCTATTACTTTAGATCACCCAATTCGTGCAATTGGTTCTGTCGAAGTACCTGTGAAATTACATAAAGAAGTAACCGCTGAAATCAAATTAAACATTAAAGAAGCATAATTCGTATTCGAGCTTATTAGGGGAGGTGAAAAGTTTGGCAGAAGAGCCAGAATTGAGAGTTCAGCCACAGGATTTATTAGCAGAGCAATCTGTATTAGGTTCTATTTTTATCTCGCCAGATAAACTCATCACTGTTCGTGAATTTGTTAGCCCAGATGATTTTTATAAATACTCACACCGAGTGATTTTTAAAGCTATGATTACCTTAAGTGATCGTAATGAGGCTATTGATGCTACAACAGTGAGAACCATTCTTGATGATCAAGGAGATTTGCAAAATATTGGTGGCTTGTCTTATATTGTTGAGTTGGTCAACAGTGTTCCAACAAGTGCCAATGCGGAGTATTACGCTAAGATTGTTGCTGAAAAAGCAATGCTGCGTAATATTATCTCTAGATTGACAGAAACTGTAAATCTAGCTTATGAAGGAGCTACGGATTCAGAGGATGTGATTGCCGGTGCTGAAAAAGCTCTTGTTGAGATTAACGAGCACAGTAATCGTAGTGGTTTTCGCAAGATTTCAGATGTCTTGAAAGTAAACTACGAAAACTTAGAAATCCGTTCACGCCAAACGAGTGATGTTACGGGATTACCAACAGGTTTCCGTGATTTGGATAAGATTACGACAGGTTTGCACCCTGATCAATTGGTTATTTTGGCAGCACGTCCAGCCGTCGGGAAGACTGCCTTTGCACTAAATATCGCACAGAATGTCGGAACTAAGCAAAATCGACCAGTAGCTATCTTCTCTCTAGAAATGGGGGCTGAAAGTTTGGTTGACCGTATGTTGGCTGCTGAAGGAATGGTTGATTCTCATCACCTTAGAACAGGTCAGTTAACCGATCAAGAGTGGAATAACATTACGATTGCTCAAGGTGCCTTAGCTGAAGCACCAATTTACATCGATGATACGCCTGGTATTAAAATTACTGAAATACGTGCGCGTGCGCGTAAACTATCTCAAGAAGTTGAGGGTGGACTTGGTTTAATCGTTATCGATTATCTTCAGTTGATTACAGGTACACGTCCTGAAAACCGTCAACAAGAGGTATCTGATATTTCACGTCAATTGAAAATCTTGGCGAAAGAATTGAAAGTACCAGTTATCGCATTGAGTCAGTTATCTCGTGGTGTTGAACAGCGTCAAGATAAGCGTCCTGTATTGTCTGATATTCGTGAATCAGGATCTATCGAACAAGATGCTGATATTGTAGCCTTCTTGTATCGTGATGATTACTATCGCCGTGAGGGTGAAGAGAGCGATGAGGCTGTTGAAGATAATACCATTGAAGTTATTTTGGAAAAAAACCGTTCTGGTGCGCGTGGGACAGTAAAACTCATTTTCCAGAAGGAATACAATAAATTTTCTAGTATTGCGCAGTTTGAAGAGCGTTAATAAAATTAAGGAGTACAATAAAATATGAGCGATGCATTTGCAGATGTTGCTAAAATGAAGAAAATTAAAGAGGATATTAAAGCACACGAAGGTCAATTGGTTGAATTGACACTAGAAAATGGCCGTAAACGTGAAAAAAATAAAATCGGTCGTTTAACTGAAGTGTACCCATCATTATTTATCGTTGAATACAATGAGAATTCTGATGTTCCAGGTGCTATCAATAATTCTTACGTCGAATCATACACATATTCAGATATTTTAACTGAAAAAACATTGATTCGTTATTTTGATTAAATTAATCTTAGAATTAGCATACAAAAGGCTTTACAGAGCCTTTTTTTTATGTTAAACTAAGTTCCGTGTGAAATAATAGCGGGAGAGTATGAAGCTCGTCAACAGTTGGCTCTTCTACAGTTTTTCTTTTTATGGAAAAGCTTCTAGAAGTCGGAAAAGTAATCTTGGCTGTTTAGATGAAAGTCAACTGCACGAATCAGGATTCTCTAAATTGTTATTTCCTACAAAATTTTTATTTTATAGGAGGACATTTTAAATGTCACGTTATACTGGTCCATCATGGAAACAATCACGTCGCCTTGGCTTGTCTCTTACAGGTACAGGTAAAGAATTAGCACGTCGTAACTACGTGCCAGGTCAACACGGTCCTAACAACCGTAGCAAACTTTCTGAATACGGTTTGCAATTGGCTGAAAAACAAAAACTTCGTTTCACTTACGGTGTAGGTGAAAAACAATTCCGTAACTTGTTCGTACAAGCTACTAAAGTTAAAGGTGGAACTCTTGGTTTCAACTTTATGGTTCTTTTGGAACGTCGTCTTGACAACGTTGTTTACCGTCTAGGTCTTGCAACTACTCGTCGTCAAGCTCGTCAATTCGTTAACCACGGTCACATCCTTGTTGACGGTAAACGTGTTGATATCCCTTCATACCGCGTAACTCCAGGTCAAGTTATCTCAGTTCGCGAAAAATCAGCTAAAGTACCTGCTATCCTTGAAGCTGTTGAAGCTACTCTTGGACGTCCAGCATTCGTATCATTCGACGCTGAAAAACTTGAAGGTTCATTGACTCGTCTTCCAGAACGCGACGAAATCAACCCAGAAATCAACGAAGCTCTTATCGTTGAATACTACAACAAAATGCTTTAATTCTCAGTTTATTGAAGTATTTAAAACCACGGTTTTTGCCGTGGTTTTTTTGTTTTAAAAAAATAAAAAACCGCCTAACGGCGGTAAAATTATTTAAAGAGGTAATAACTTTAAAATGAGATTAGTCATTTGACGTGGGGATTCTTTCTTACCTTTAGCAATCCATGTTTGACAAACACCAAAAAATGCATAGGCGAAATAAATGCTGCTGTATTCTCTTTCAATTGGTGATAAAGCAACTTCGCGTCCAAATCGATCTTGCAAGTCTGTATTGATAAAGATACGGACTTTGTTGATGATAAACGTTTGAAATTCGCGTGTCCCGTTTGCTGAAATCAAAGCTGACAATAATTGTTCGCGTTGTAGAAATTCGAAGATTTCCAAAAAAGCGTGTTCTTTACTGCCTTCGTGCTTTTCAAAAATGTACTCGACTTGGTTGAAGAGTGTCTGTTGGTAAGAATCAATTAACTCAAATTTATCTTTGTAGTGAGTGTAAAAACTTGAGCGACTGATACCAGCTTCTTTAGCGATTTTAATAGCTGTGATGTCATCAAAGCTTTCGGACTTTAAGAGAGTTACCATAGCCTCTTGGATAGCTTTTCTTGTGTTTGCTTTGCGGTTGTCATGTGCCATACTAAAAAACCTTTTGAACACTTTTAGACAGGGTGTCCAAAAACTCCTTCTTTTGTCTTGAAATTATTTTATATCCTTGTATAATATATTTTATCATAATTTTTGAACAGTGTGTCTAAATTAGGAGAAAATATGTTAGAAGAATTAAAAGCACTTATTAAAAATCCTAAACTTTGGGTAACAATGATTGGGGTTGCGCTTGTGCCAGCTCTTTATAACTTGTCATTTATAGGCTCTATGTGGGACCCTTATGGTAGCTTAGATAACTTACCAGTGGCAGTTGTAAATGAAGACAAGACAGCAACGCTTAATGACAAGAAATTAACAATCGGTGACGACATGGTAGACAGCATGTCTAAAAATAAAGCCCTCGATTATCATTTTGTTAGTCAGAAAAAAGCTGATCAAGGCTTAAAAGATGGTGACTACTATATGGTTATCACTTTGCCAGAAGATTTGTCAGAGAAAGCTTCAAGCTTGCTAACAGATAAACCGAAGAAACTAAACATTAAATATCAGACAACAGCTGGTCGTAGTGTGGTTGCTTCAAAAATGAGTGAATCAGCAATGACTAAGCTTAAGGATACTGTCTCAGAAAATATCACGAAGACTTATACGAAAGCAGTCTTCAAAAGTATGACTAGTCTTCAAGATGGTTTGAAAAAGGCTAGTGATGGTGGAACACAACTGGTTGATGGAAGTCAAAAGCTTGAATCAGGTAGCCAAATCATTACAGATAACCTTAATAAAGCCGCATCAGGAAGCCAACAACTTGCTGATGGCTCAACAACACTTGCCAATGGTCTTGGTGAATATACAGCTGGTGTTGGAAAATTAGCACCTGGTCTTGACAAACTCTCTGGAGGTGTTTCAGCATATACCAATGGTGTCGGACAATTATCAGCTGGTTTACCAGAGTTATTAGCTGGTGCTAATAAATTATCAGCAGGTGTGTCAGAGTATACCACTGTTGAAGGTCAAGTCGCCAATGGAATGCCTCAATTAACGCAAGGGTTTAATACGTATGCTAATGGTGTTTCAAAAATCTCAGCTGGTCAATCTGCCTTTGAAACAGCAGTAACTTCATATACTGATGGCGTAAGTCAGCTTTCAGCTGGTTTGACTCAATTAAATGCCAAATCTAAAAATTTAACTGATGGTATTAATCAATTACAAACAGAAAGTAGCAATAATCTAGATCAATTAATTGCAGGTGCGACTAACCTAAATAACGGCTTACAAGCCACTCAAAATGAACTAAATAATACAAGCTTGCCAGACATTTCACGATTACAAGCAAATCTTAATAGTCTAAATCAACTTGGACAAGATTTGTCTGCGATTAGTTCAGCGATTTCATCTATTAATAGTTCAGACTTGGCAGCAGTACAGTCAACGTCTGCTTACCAAGGTCTTAGCCCAGAACAACAAGATGAAATTAATGCTGCTATCACTAATAGTGGTGCAACAACTGCAAATAATTTAAAAAGTCAAATTTCAGGTATTCAAACACAGCTTGCCTCACTTCAAGATTTATCAGCACAATTAACGAATTTATCAGTTCTTCTTGATAAAGTAGCTACCTTAAAAGCTAATGCTTCAACTGCTAGCGCAGGAAGTCAACAATTAGTGGATGGTTTAACGCAATTTAAAGCAGGTTTGACATCAGATAAAGGTATTCCAGCTTTGGCTTCAGGTATTTCTAGCTATACATCAGTTGTTGGACAATTAACTACAGGAGCTAACCAATTAACTGGTAATAATGAAGCGTTACTATCTGTAGCCTCTCAATTGAGCTCAGGTAGCAATCAACTTGTTTTAAATAGTCCTGAATTAAGTAATGGTCTTGCTCAAGTTCAATTTGCAACTTCAGCTTTAGCTGCGAAAAATGAAGAATTAGTAAGCGGTGGTAAGGCAGTAGCTGGCGGTGTCAAAAAAGCAACAGATGGCGCTAATCAACTCGATTCTAAAAGTGATGAGTTAAGAAGCGGTGCAAGTGAAGCAGCATCAGGTGCTAACAAGTTAGCTGCAAACAATGATAAGCTAAATAGTGGTGCTAAGCAATTACAATCAGGGGCACAAGAATTAGCTTCTGGATCAAGCAAATTGGCTGCTGGTAGTGGTACATTGACAAATGGGTTGACAACAATGACAAATGGGTTGACAACATTGACAACGTCACTTTCTGATGCAAGTCACCAATTATCACTTGTCTCTGTGGACGGTAAGAATGCAAAACTTGTTTCTGAACCTGTTTCTACAACAGCTAAGGATAAAGATAGCGTGAAAACAAATGGTATTGGTATGGCGCCTTACATGATTGCTGTATCACTTATGGTTGTTGCTCTTTCAACAAATGTTATCTTTGCTGATTCATTATCAGGTCGTCCTGTTAAGAATCGCTTTGAGTGGGCAAAACAAAAATTGTTCATCAATGGTTTGATTTCAACAGCAGGTTCAATCATTCTTTATGTAGCTATTCAATTTCTTGGAGTTGAAGCTAACTATGGTTGGCAAACACTTCTCTTCATCATCTTGAGTGGATGGACATTGATGGCACTTGTTACAGCCTTGGTCGGTTGGGATAACCGCTATGGTTCATTTGCTTCATTGCTTATGTTGCTCTTACAAGTAGGGTCTGCAGGTGGATCATATCCAATTGAACTTAGTCCGAAATTCTTCCAAGTTGTACATCCATATATGCCAATGTCTTACATTGTTTTAGGTTTACGTCAAACCATTTCAATGACATGCTCAATTGGAAAAGAAGTTGGTGTTCTAATTGGATTCCTTATTGCTTTCATGGTATTAGGACTTATCATTTATAGAAAACAAGACGCAGAGTGATAGATTTTCTATCCTCTGTTTTTTGTAAGCAAATCATTTGAAGAACTGTGTAAGCTTTTGTATACTTAACAAAAGTCAAATAGTTTAGAAGTGTTTACAACATGTTTACAGGCTTGTAAAACTTTAAATTTATGAAAAGAGGAAAAAACATGTCAATTATTACAATAGTTTTAGCTATTTTAGTAGCCTTAGAGCATTTTTACATCATGTATTTAGAAACTTTTGCGACGCAGTCCAAAGCGACAGCGCGTGTCTTTAACATGTCAGAAGAAGAGTTACAACGTGAGTCTGTAACTAGTCTATTTAAAAATCAAGGAATTTATAATGGTTTGATTGCGGTATTTTTGCTTTACGGTATCTTTACAGAAAATATTAGTATTGTGGTTATTTTTCTTTTGAACGTTATTTTGGCAGCAATTTATGGTAGCTTGACGGCTGATAAAAAAATCATACTTAAGCAAGGTGGCCTAGCTATTTTAGCCTTGTTAACATTTTTATTTTAATAAAATAAAAGGTATCGCATTGCGATACCTTTTTAGTTTACTGGATAGAAATATCACCCGTATTTCCTTTGAGACTTAAAATGTTACTTGTAGATGGTTTGAGTGAATCAGAAATATCAGCATCTCCTAAGTTGTTGCTAGCTTGGAGGGTAAGATTTTTGTCAGCTAGCGTAATGTCAACATCTCCTGTTGAAACGGAGAGCTCATTTTTATTTTCAAATGCAATATTGTCGGCTGAAAAATCTCCAATTGAGAGACTAATCGTTGAGTCAGAGACTTTACCATTTTCAAAGTCGATATCACCAGTGTTACTTGTCAAAGTGAAATTTTTTAGCTGAGCATCTTGAAAATTACTATCCCCGACAGATAAGTTACTTTTACCTGATTTGAAGTAGCTGTTTGTGAGTTCAAAATCACCAGCATTTAGGTCGATGTTAGCATAATCAGCAGTTAGATGATTGATTTGAAGGTCACCAACTTTGACTTTTGCAATAAGTGAGTGAATAGTTGTTTTTTTAGGAATCGCAATAGTAATGGTGTGGTTATCCGTAACGACACCATTTTTGGCAAGTGTCAGAAAATCAGATAGGCTAGGGAAGTGAATGCCAGTTGTTGATTCTTTCCAGTCGCCAGTTTGTTTAATAGCTAGGATTCCGTCGTTTGTCACTTGATGAGAAACACGAAGTTTTGAATTATCTGTGTATGAGATGCTTGGTTTATCACTGTTTGTTGGGGTGATGATGACATTGTACACTGTCGTATCAATATCAATTTTGTCAAAATTTTCTACTGTTTTTGTGTAAAAATGCGAGTCATGTTTTTCTTTGTTATCATAATAACTTTGAAGTTGTGAAAGCCCGCCACCAGCAAGTCCTGCAGCAGTCAATCCTGCACCGATTAAACTAGCACCAATACCAATACCTAAAACAATTTTTGTCCACTTTTTCATGATTTTCTCCTTTTGCTTGCAATGATTTTTGTTAAGTTGACAAGTCCAATCCCAGTATATTTACAAACGGCACCAGCAGCTAGAATGGCAAGTATTGATAAGCCGCCAGCAAGTAGTCCTAAGCCAAGTCCGAGGGTCGTACTTGCATAAGAAATGTTGAGATAAGACCAACTATTAACAAGTAGAGCTCCACCAGAAATGAAAAGCCCAACCCCTAAAGCGATGACTGCAACAAGTATGCTGACAACGACAGCTACAATAGCAACAATTATCATTAAAAGTAAAAAGACAAGCGGTAAAGCAACTGGACTAGCTAGAATGGCTAAGATAGCAATCCAGAAAATAACAGCTCTGTTTTTAGGTGTTTTTTCATCTTCAACGATTTTTTCATTGAGTAATCGACTAATAATATCATGCGCGGCTTCTTTAGGAGTGCCTAGTTCAGCAATAACTTCTTCTTCGTTTTCAGGACCAGCTTCATCGAAATATTCTCTGAAATAGTCCATTGCTTCCAGATAATCCTCTTTTGGCAATTTCTTTAGATATTTATCTAATTTTGCCAAGTATTCACTTTTCGTCATCCTCTAATCTCCCTTCAACAATGTCATCGATTTTTGTGATATACAATTGCCACTCACCCTTTAGAAAGGTGAGCTGTTGTTTACCTCTTTCTGTAGTGGTATAGTATTTGCGTTTGCGACCTTGGTATTCTTGTTGGTAGGTGTTTAAATAACCTGCCTTTTCGAGTTTCTTTAAGATGGGATAAAGCGTTGATTCTTTGATGTTAGCCACTTTTTTAATGGTGTGACTAATAGCGTAACCATAAGAATCTTCTTTATCGACAATCGCTAGGATAAGAAATTCAATAACCGTCGCAGAAGTTGGAAAATACATAGCAAATTCCTTTCTGGCAATATATAAAATTTTTATATATAAATATTTTATATATAAACTATAAATTAGCTTAATCGAAAAGTCAAGCATAATATATAAAAATTTTATATATTATAAAAAATAGAGTGTAAAGATAAAAAAAGCTACTGTAAACTTAGGTTTACAGTAGCTGTTAAAATCAAATTTTGGAAAAGGTGGATTCTGTTAATGATATTCTCAACAGTCTCCCAGTCCACCTTGCCAGAACAAATTAGTTAAGTCCGAATGAAGCAGAGTCTTGTGCGTCACGTTCTGCAACAGTTTCAGCATAGTTGTTTAATTGTTGATTGATACTTGCAAGCAACTCTTCAAATTTTTGAACTTGAGTGTAAAGCTGGTTGTATTGTTCAAGGTAAGCGTTGAAAGCTTGACCTTTCCATTCTTCAGCAATTTGACTGTTCATGCTGTTTACAGATTGGATAGCTTGCTCAATTTGTTCTTTTGAACGAGTGTAAACTTGAGCTTGCTCCTTAAGTTGTTCTGGTGTTACGCTAATAGCGGCCATATAAATCTCCTTTAAAATTCATTTTTTTCTAAATTATACGCTTTTATTTTTTTTTGTAAAGTATAAACCGCAAAAAATAAATTTTATTTCATCGGATGAATAAATAAATTGGCCCTATGATATTGTTTTATATGGCAAAATATTTGAGTGAAAAGGCTTATTTTGCTATTGGTAGATAGCTTAAAAAGTGGTATAATTATGAGACACACATGAAAGGGAATTTAAATATAGAATATTTAGGGAAATGAAAAAAGGGATAATGGGGATTTATATTTTGTGTTTATTTTTAAGCACATCAGTCGTTTTGGCAGAAAACGGCAATCTAAATTTAAATACGGACTCTATTTCTAACACGAAACAGAAGTCAGCAGGTAATAGCATTGAGGAGCTTTATGCGCCGAATCTTTTCTTAAATCGCACACAAGAAGTTGTCGATAAGGAACATCAAAAAGAAAAGAAGATGCTAACAACTGCAAATCATTCTGTTTTTAAGAAAGATAATGAAAAGACAATTTATTATCGCTTAGATACTGAGAAGGTGACGTCAAAGCAATTTGTTAATTATCATGTTGATGAGAGTTATAAAGTTGCTAAAGAGAACCAATCTCAGAAGAAATCGTATTTGAATTCGATTGCTGTTTTTTGCTTTTTTATTTTGATGACAGGATTGGGAATTTATTTGGGAAGGAAACGTCATGGCATTCGACAACATTGATATTACAATTGCTTATCAAGATAAGCAAATTGATTTACGAATTTCGCGAGGTTTGTCTCTTATTAAGCTAGAAGAGTTATTAAGAGAATTACATATTTTGTCTCGGCTGGGTTTTGTTGAAAAGGAAGATCAAGCTTGGGAACTTTGCTTGAAAAATAAGGCGATAACTTTAAATCGCTACGAGATGTTAGTTAATTTTCCGTTAGGAAATGGGGATATTTTGGAGATTAAAACTTATGATATTTGAGGATAACCATTTAAAACTTGTAGAAAAAGACAATCAGTTATTAGTGACTGTGCAGCCAAGTGATTATGATCGAAAGAGCCAAGAATTTATTAAAGAATACGTTAAGGCGCAAGTATCATTGACTGAAAATGGGGAGTTGATCTTAGCATATGAGTTGCCAGCTTTTTCAGAGAGTTTAGCAACTTGCATTGCTAAGGCAACGACAGATTTGGAGCGTTATTCTTTAGCTCAAAAAGTGGCGACACTGACTGTAAAACCAAATGACTTTAATGTTGTTTACCTTCATCCGCAAAATATTTATGTTTCAGGTAATGATGTTCGTTTGATTCACTATGGGGTCAGTCATATTTTAGCGCCTCAAGTGTTTAATCAAGACCGCTACTTGAAGGTTTATAAAGCTTTAGTGGCTTCTATTTTGTTGCCCAAGGTTGATTTTGAATTAGCGGTTGAAGGACTCGATGCGGTTCGTGAGTCAATTGCTGAAAAAATCAATGCCTTTCATTCGATTGCTGAAATTAATCAATTTATCAGTGAAGAATGTCATCGTTTAGAGCAAAAAAATAAAGAAAGTAAGGTCCAAGTTAATAAAAAACAATGGCGTGCGTTAGTTGTCGGAGCAATTGTTCTAGCAGTAGCAACATTGACTTTAGGATTCTTTACTTATAAGTCATATTCGAGAGATTTACCGCTGAAAAATGCTGTGATTGATGCGCAAGCTGCTTTTATGTCAACTGATTATGACAAGGCTATTGATATCTTAGAACCTTACGGTATTAATCGTCTGCCGAAATCGGCCAAGTATGTTTTGGCAACTAGTTTTGTAAAATTAGATAATCTTAATTCTGAGCAAATGGAAGCTGTTTTAAATACGATTACTCAGTCTTCAGATGAAACCATTTTAAATTACTGGATTTATTTAGGACGTGGTGACTTGGAAAAAGCACTTGATGTGGCTCAAAATATCGGCGACACTCAGTTGATTTTACACGCTTATACGAATTTATATGAAAAAGTGAAAGCTGATACGAAAATGAGTGGTTCTGATAAGCAAAAGAAACTCAACGAATACGAGAAAGAAATTAGTAAGCTTTCTAAAGAACTTGGAGAAACATCAGGTTCACAATCTAATGGGGATTAATGATTTATGAATCAAAATGATAATGTAACTTATTACCACCACCTTGGTGACTATTTGGGAGATGACAATCAATCACAAGCTTTTTTGTTAAGTTTGTCTGATAAATTATTGTACATGCGTTTTTCTGAAACAACTCCTTTGGATTTTGATGGTAGTCGCTATAGTTTAGGTGATGGTGAGATTTTTAGAAATGGTCAAAAGATAGCTAATCAGAAAGTTCTTGGAGACACAGAAGATTATTATTTTTTGAAACCTGAAACAGATATTTTTACGCTTTACTTGTATCCGCCACATGAAAACTTTGTCTTGTCGTCATCTGATACGGCAGATATTCATTTGGATAGCGAGACCGTTGTCTTATTTTCTAAAGAAAAGGTTTATATTGAGTCTTTAGGAACTTCGTTAGTTTATCTTAATGGCAAGCGTGTCCGTGATAATATTTCACAATCATTTAATGTGGGTGATTCTGTTTTTATTGAGGACTATTTGATTGAATGTCGTCATCACCAATGGAAGATAACACGTTTTTGGAACAAGCCAGAACTGACACAAATGGAAAAATTTTTGTTTCAAGCACCGATGAGTGAATTTCCAAGTGATTTTCCAGATTATCACAGAAGCCCTCGTATTGTACCAACCATTTATAGTGATGCGATTGTCATTGACAGTCCTATGGAAGCCAGTTCAATGGGACGTAATTCTCTACTTCGCGCGATTGTTCCGCCACTTGGGATGTTTGGGATTACTGCTTTGACAAGTCTTGTCAGTCGTAGAAATCCTTGGATGATGCTTGGTATGGGCGGCTTTAGTTTGCTCACTGCTGGGATGACTTTGACACAATATTTCCAAGACAAGAAATATTATAAAAAGCAAGAACTAATTCGTGTTGAAGATTATGACCGCTATCTCTTAAAACAAATCTCAACATTAAGTCATTATCACAATGAAGAAAAAGAAATTTTAGACTACAACCAACCAGATATGGATACTCTGGCTAAAATGGTTTTTGATTATGATTCTCGCATTTATGAACGAATGAATTATAATGCTGACTTTTTACAAGTGTCTTTAGGGACTGGTGATATTGATACGAAGTTGAAACTTCAAACTTCCTTTAAGGAGCAAAGTAAAGATAAACAAGCTATTTTTGCTAAAAAGACGGTTGAAAAGTATCGTAAACAACATCAGGTGCCGATTACTTTGTCTCTTAGCCAAGCGACTGTTGGTATCATTGGAACCTATGATACAACTTATCCAGCAATCTCTAATCTTTTGATGCAACTGGCGGTTTTTCATAGTTATCAAGATATTAATTTTGTAATTTTAGTACCTGAGGAGTCTTATCAAGAAAATTGGTATCAATGGCGCTTTTTACCGCATTTCAAACTTCAGGAACGTAATGTTCGTGGGATTGTTCATGATGCGCGTAGCCGAGATGCTGTTTTAAATGCTCTTTATCAAATTATTCAAAAACGCATGCAACTTAAGCGAGAAATGGGAAGTAAAGATGTTCGCTTTGCACCTCATTATGTAGTGACTATCTTTGATGATTCTTACTTGGTTGGACATAGTCTAAATGAATATTTAGCTGAGGATATGACAGAATTAGGAATCACAGTGATTTGGATTAAGGAAGCACAGCGTTTCTTGCCAGAAACTGTGACAACTTTGGTGGAATACCAAAACCAAAATGTGGGGCAAATTATAAATGATAATGGAGAATATCTAGCACAACGTTTCACACCATATCCAGAAAGTAAAAATTACGAAGCGATTGCTAGAACCTTGGCAAATTTGCATCACGTGGAAGTCGAAAAGAATTCGATTCCTAAATCAGTTACTTTCTTGGAACTTTATAAGGTTGAAAAAGTTGAAGACTTGCAGTTAGCTGAGCGATGGGCTAAGGCAGATACATCTAAGACTTTAGCGGTTCCTTTGGGACTTCGAGGACGTGATGACATTGTTGAGTTGAATTTGCACGAACGTGCTCACGGTCCTCACGGTTTAGTTGCAGGGACAACTGGTTCAGGGAAATCTGAAATCTTGCAATCTTATATGCTATCTTTGGCTGTTAATTTTGGTCCAGAAGATGTTGGTTTCTTGCCGATTGACTTTAAAGGTGGGGGAATGGCTAATCTCTTTAAAGGTCTTCCGCACCTTATGGGAGTTATTACAAACTTAGATGGTGCAGCCAGTGCGCGTGCGCTAGCTTCTATTAAAGCAGAACTTCAAAAACGTCAACGTCTGTTTGAGGCTTTTGGAGTCAATCATATTAATGGTTATACGAAGCTTTATAAGCAAGGGAAAACAGCCACAGATGGTGGCAAATATCCTACAAAACCATTACCACATTTATTCTTGATTAGTGATGAATTTGCTGAGTTGAAGGCTAATGAGCCTGAGTTTATGTCAGAGTTGGTTTCTGCTGCTCGTATTGGTCGTTCACTTGGGGTTCATTTGATTTTGGCAACGCAAAAACCATCAGGAGTTGTTGATGACCAAATCTGGTCAAACTCACGCTTCAAATTGGCTTTGAAAGTATCAGATAAGTCAGATTCAAATGAAATCATAAAAACACCTGATGCTGCTAGTATCGTAGAACCTGGACGTGCTTACCTACAAGTCGGGAATAATGAAATTTATGAACTCTTCCAATCTGCTTGGAGTGGAGCAAGTTACCAACCAAACAAATCAGAGAAGCAAGAGGAAGTCGATGATCGTATTTGGTTGATTAATGATTTGGGGCAATACGAACTTTTGACAGAAGACCTTTCTTTGGAAGAAGACTTGAATGTTCAAACAGAGAAGACTCAGACAGAGCTAGAAGCTTTGGTGGATTATATTTCAGCCTATTCGCAAACAGCAGGAGTGATAATTCCTGATAAACCTTGGTTGCCACCGTTAGAAACTAAGATTATTTCTCCAATTTTAGAGATGTCTTGGTCTGAGGAAAAATGTTTGGCTGTGCCATTTGCCATGATGGATGTGCCGTCTGAACAAGCTAAGCGTAATTATAATTTTGATGTGGAAGAGTTGAGTCACACTGTTATTTATGGTTCACCAGGTTTTGGTAAATCTGTTGCTTTGCAGACTTTAGTAATGAATTTTGCCCGTCTCAATACGCCTGAACAAGTCCAGTTTAACTTATTTGACTTTGGAACAAATGGGCTTTTACCATTGAAAGATTTGCCTCATGTTGCTGATTTGACCCGTCTGGATGAGGAAGAAAAACTTCTAAAATTCTTAAAACGTATTGATAATGAATTGAAAAAACGTAAAGACTTATTTGCTGAATATAGTGTTGCAAGTCTTTCTCAATATGAGCAAAAAACTGGTGAAAAACTTCCTGTTATTCTTACTGTAATGGATGGTTTTGATGCGATTAAGGATAGTCCAAAAGAGGAGATTATCGAAGCATGCATGAATCGTATTTTACGAGAAGGTTCAAGCTTGGGTTGCTATTTGATTGTGACAGCTTTGCGAGCTAATAGCTTGAAGATTAGCATGTCAAGTAACGTTTCAACTAAGATGGCTTTATTCTTGGTTGAGGACCATGCGGTTAAGGATGTTATTGGACGTAATGCTTTGATCCCACAGGAAATCTTTGGACGTGCTCAGGTGAATGATGATAAACCATACGAAATTCAAATCTATCTTCCAAGTGAAGGTGATGAAGATATTGAACGTTTGCGTCACTTAGAAGAAGAAGTGGCTGAAATGGATAAAGCTTGGACTGGACAACGTCCAAAAGCTATTCCAATGCTTCCAAATGACATTAGCCTTTCTGACTTCTATGGCAATGCTTATACGATGACAATGATAAATCATTTGCAAGTACCGCTTGCCTTTGATAAGGAAACCACAAATGTTATCGGTTTTGTGCCTGAAAAACATGGCTATTTTGTCATTATGGATGATACCCCAACGCAAACACGTTTGTTTGAAACGATTATTCTTAAGAATATGGCTTATTTCAAAGGACACGCGCAACGTATCGTCTTTGATCCAGACCAACGTTTTGAAGGGGCTGTCGATAGTTTTGATTTGATAGCGTCTGAAGAAAATTACAGTACGGTCATGAATGATTTGCTTGGAGAAATGGCTTCGCGTTCGCCAGAAGCTGTTAATCAACCAATTTTCGTCTATGTACCAGATGCTCATGCTATCAATGATAAATTAATGTTGTCTAACACTGCTTTGGATACCATCTTGAAAAAAGCAGCCAAAGTTAATATCTATTTTATTTTCCAAGGACATCAAAAAACGATTGAAACGCGCTTTGATGAATTTAACAAACGCTTGAGATCAAATATTCCAGCTGGAATGTTTGGTACGCGATTTGCAGATCAAACCCTTATTAAAGGTCGAACACGTTATGGAGAACCTTTATTAGAAGCAGATGAAGCGCAGTTCTTTGAAGGTAGAGAAGTTTCTCGCGTTAAAATACCTAAGGGATAGGAGAAAAATGAAAAAAATTAAGATTAAACCAAGTGTTGTAGTGATTGCATTTAGTGTTTTCATTTCTATTTTGGCAGTTTCGTCAGGAGTCTTTGTGTATACGCAAGACAAAGAAGTTTCAGTGACAGATAAAGCTAAAAAAGACGAGCAATTGACCGTTGCTTTGGTTAATGAAGATGCAGGTGGTAACTTAAATAATGTCAATTATAACTTCGGTCAAGAATTCACGAATTTATTAACCAATGCAGGGGATTCCAAAGAGAACTGGGTTACCATGCCACGTAGCTTAGCTGAAAGTAAATATAGTGATGGTAGTGCAGATGTCATTATTTATATTTCAAACGACTTTTCAGACAAAATTCTTCAATTGGAAAGTTTTAATCCGTCACAAGCTAAAATTGGTTATAAAGTTAAAAAATCAACAGACACTGTTAAAGAAAAAAATGTTGAAAGCCAAGTTGGCACATACTTGAACTTGATTAATCAACGTGTGATTAAAATGTATTTCTCTAGTGTGATTGGAAATCTTGATGATGCCAAGCGAAATGTTGCAAATATCGTAAATGACCAAGAAACAAGCTATACAAGCTTATCTAACTACATTTACACTCCATCAAATGCGGCTAGTCAAAATCTTGGTGGTTTAACAAGTTATGCGACTGCTCTCCAATCAGGGAACAAAGCTTTTGAAGATAGTCAGGCGAATTTCACCAAAGGCGTTTTTGAAATGCTTAACTCAACAAGTAATGGTTTAAATGGGGAATTACCAGAAGTCAAAAGTTTTGTTGATCTTCAAGCAGATATTGCTAAAAGTAATGTCGCTACCGCTAATACAGCTATTTCAGATCAATTTAAAACAGATACAGACCTTTATAACAACTTAAACGATAACGCTCTTAGTAGTTTAAATAAATTTTACGCACCATCGGCTATCACAAGTGAATCTAATGGTGGTAATACCGTTTATAATTTATTTGCAAACAGCATTTCAGATTATAATGGCATTATTGAAAATTATCGCAGTCAAGTTGAAAATACCCGAAATCGCTTGATGGATTTATTGAACCAGGTTCAAGGAACACGCTCAAAAGTATCTGAACAATATTTCAATGCAGATTTAGGGCTCGATAAAAATAATTATTTAGGAATTGGTAACCGAGAAGACCGTAAATCAGCTATTAAAGGCGATGTTCAAAATCAAGTCACTAATCAGCAAGTAAAAGATGCTCTTGCTAATCAAATTAAGAGCTCACTTGGCGGGACTCTTCCATCAGAGTATGAAGGAGAGATTGCTAATTTGATGGGAAGTATCGATGTTAACAGTGCTGATTACAACGCCCTCTTTTCAAAACTAGAAAGCATGGGAGCTATCACGTCTGACGAAGTGACTGCTTATCAAGCAAAACTAGGCTTACTTAGCCAATACCAAGCAGTAAAAGGTGTGACAACTGCTGGTGGAGCAACTTATTCATTCTTAACTGCTGAAGATGCTAAACCTAGCCAATCAAACGTAGTTTCTATTAATGTTGCACCAACCTCAACACAAGTAACAACACAAGTAAGTGATTCAGCTAAAGATGCTTCTGAAGCAGAATCAAAAGATAAGCAAACAAACTCTCAAGAAAGCACTGAAACAAAACAAGATGCTACAACTGTTGCCATCACTGATGTTTCAGGAGGAAGAGTTGTTTTTGCAGATGACTGCTCAACAAGTAAACAAATCACAAGCGCTCAAAGCCTGAAGATTGCATATACTTTTGACTCACTTGCTGTTGGTACTCATACCATTAACTTCAATTTGAAAATTGGTGACAGTACTATTCCAATGACTTATACAACCTTTGTGACAGACACTGCAGATGATGTGGCATTGGTTAAAGAAGATTTGAAAGCTATTTTAGCGCAATTAAGCAATATCAGCACAGCAGCTGCTATGGTTCAAACTTTATATGGCGAACCTGGTCAAACTGATTTAAGTAAAGTCAATGTAGCCAATCCATCAGCTAACTCTGTAGTTAAAATGTATGGCAATTTGACGTACGACAATATCGCAGGTCTTGATATTGATAACTATAAAAATTCAGGGCTTACTTTGTACACTGAATTGACTAATGAAATGACTGAATTGCAATCAGCTATTAATGATTTACCTGGTTTATCAGACGAGCGTTTGCCTCGTAATTACTTTGCACAAGGTTTACAAAGTTTAGTGGCTTGGTATAATTCAGCTGCCGATAGTTTGAATGCAGAATTTTCAAATTGGTCACATAATCAAGCCAAGGTACTTAACGTAGCTCCTTATGGCAGTGGAAATGCAGACGGAACTAGTCTTTATGTTGATGCTTCTAGTGGAGATGCTCTTTATAGCAGTATTTCAGAACTTGTCAAATCAACGTCAGATAATGCTCAATCAACAACAAGTAATTATCAAGCATTGGGAACAATGACTGACCAGTTTACACAATTGGTTTCTCAAGTGAATACGATTCAAAAAGATGTTGATGATACTATGGCAAATACTAATAAACTTATTAGCAGCCAAGCTGGCAATATCCAAGAAAGCACAACATATGCTACGAACTTTTCTAAAGTATTGAAAAATGCTCGTAGTGGTGGTACAGATAATGAAGCAGTCATGAATTTCTTGTCTAATCCAGTAAACATCACGAAAAAAACAACCAGTGGTGTGGTTGCAGAAAAAGATAATAAGATTTGGATTGTTGTGACAGCTCTTGTTTCAAGTATTTTATCAATTATCGTGACATATTTCTTAACGAAATCAAGCAAACCAAAATCTAATTAAGTAGGATAAGTCCGGGTGCTTTTAGCATCTGGATTGTCTTGCATTTATTTTAAAAAGGGAGAATGCTGTGGGGAGCAAAGAAGTAAAACATTATCAAAGTTGTGCTAGAACTTGTCGTAGTCACAGTAGTAGTTTGCGTTCGAATCGCAAAGCTGCTATGGACAAAAAAGAAAAATTGGAAAAGGCAAAATCTAAAATTACCAGTGAATTGAGTCAGGTATCTAGTCAAAAATCGACCTTGTTGACTTTAAATAACGTTGACACAGGAAATTTTGTAGGTGACCGTCAAGCTAAGTATCAAGGAAAAATGTCGGCGGCGCTTCAAAAGTTATCAACTTATAAAACAAGTGAAGATGATAATTTGACATCTATTAATAATAAAATTGCTGAACTGGAGACTACGATTTCAAGCCTAACATCGCAAATTAGCAGTTGGGATCAACAGGCTGTGATGTACGATCGTATGGCTGCAAGTAGTATGTAAGGGGAGAATTTATGGCAAAGACGGGAGTAGATTTAGAAGAGTGGAAGAGTTTAACAGATGGTGTTGCTTCTTCGACAAAAGGTATTAGTAAAATAAAATCACTGACATTTGCAGAAACAACTTTAAAACCATTTCTTGATTTTCATAAGAATATTGATAAATTTAATGCATCAATCAAGAAATTGAAGACTTTTACTAAAGATGATGCTGATAAAATGTATAAAGCTGGTAAAAATAAATCAGATGATGATGCTAATGAAGCCAAGCACACACGTAGTAAGGGAGGCAAATAATGCAAAATGAATGGATGCTAATGCTTAAAGAAGCTTTGAAATCTTTACAAATTGCTGATGCAGATATCGAATTTTTGGAGAGCTTGGCTTTAGTATTTTCAGGACATCCAGATGTTTTTACCGCTTGTCACTTGGCTTATTTGGATGAAGAAAAAGCTTACCAGTACCATCCAATTATTGGAGCCTCTTATGAATTTACCTTTGATTACGATTTAGGCAAGGTGACGATTAGCAGACCAGATGGTCAGTTGGACTTGTCACTGTCACTATTTCAAGCATTTTTATCATACGTGGACTTGTTATTTGGCAAAATTTATCCTTTAGGCAGTATTGTTGAGCTTGATAAGGAGCTTTTACCTGAAGAATTGGTGGCTTCTTTTGCTCGAGAAAATATGGATTTTAACGTTGTTATCACAGGTCGCCGTGCTTTGGTCAATAATCAGACAGCTTATGCTGATTATATTGGCTATGTCTGGCCGTATGGTATGGATTTTGAGACGCAACCGCTTTTGATTAGTAATCTTTTTGTTAAACGTGTGATTTCAGAAGGTTATACGGATGCGCGTGACAAGCATTATTGTGATGAAGAGTTACGTCGAGCTTATTTTTATGATAAAATTTTCTCAACGTTGTATCCAAAGGGAGAGATTTATGAAGATTAAGATGAGCGAGGTAATAGCACAACGCGATAGCCTCAAAAGCTCTATCAGCCAAACAAAGAGTCAATTATCAAGCGCCAAGAAAAAACTAAAAAGCGCAGCCAATTCAGAGGCCCTAAAAGGTGATGTTAAAGATGCGATTAACAATAAAATCACTAACTACCAAGTGCCTTTGTTAACTAACTATGTGAACAGTTTGGATGTCATCTCGCAAGGTTATGATAATCTCATCAGCACTTTTAAGAGTATTGTGAGTGAAAACAGCGACTCTGCCATTATTGACACAGATGTCTTGCAACAAATGGTGGACAAGTTCGACACGCCGCTAGAGCAATTAAAGACAAGCTCCGACGCGATTAACAAGGCAATTGACGATGTCGCAGACATTGTCATACTAACCAAAGTGACAACGAATGATGCCATTTCAGAATTTAGAGGTGCCAAGAAGGTCTTAACCAACACCATCAAGGACATGGGGACTTTCAATAATACTGTCTTCACCAGCGAAGCAGGCGACATCCTAGACGAACAAAACACGCAAATTGGAAGCTTATCTAACCTAGGAAGTAGTTCATATACTAGCAAGAAAGCTAAAGATTTCTACAAGAAAACAGCTTTCAAGACAGAAGTTAAAGAAACTAAGCTTGTTGTTTGTGGTAAGGCTAGACGAGACCAGCTAAAAAACGAACTCGCCAAGAATTTGTATGATTCTAAATATAGTGGGTATATGGTAAAAACAAATTCATTACCAGCTCCAATTTTGCTAACATTGGAGAAAAAGGGTAGCGACTATTATACAGAGTTTGAAAAAGTTATGGATAGTGATACGGCGAAACGCTTAGGACAACTTTTTAAACTTTTACCAGATAATTTAACCAAGGATATTCTAAAATCGGATGGCTTCTGGGAAATTTTATCAAGTGTTGAAAAAAGTGGAGCTAAAGGAAGCAAGGCTGTCGATTTGGTTCTAGAAGGTTTATCTAAGTATGAAGGATTAGGTAAAAGTAGTAAGTATTTGTCTAAATTAGGCGAATTATCTGGAAAGGTTGCATCTCCTGTCAAAGAAGGTGTTAAGTGGGGAATTGAAAAAATTTCTGGTTTTACTTCTTTGGAGAAGGCTGTTACTACAGGTAAAAATTTTGTAGGTGATGCAAAATTCTTAGGAAAAGGTATCAAGATTTTAGGAAAAGTTGGAACAGTTATGACCGTTGCAGATATTGGTTTTGAAGGAGTTTCCGGAGGAATCGAAGAATACTCTAAAACAAAAGATGTTGGAAAGGCGGTTAAACATGGAGCTTTAGATGCTGTTTCAAGTATAGGACCACTAGAAGGAGCAACATTAGGAGCTGCAGTAGGTAGTGTAATTCCAGGACTTGGAACCGCTGCTGGAGCAGCACTAGGAGCAAGTATTGGAGGTGTCATTCAAATCACCAAATGGGTAGAACCTGATTTTTTTGATGATCCTGTAAAAGGAACAAAAAATATTATTAATAAGATTGAGGCTGGAACAGAAACAACTAGTAAAGAAATCGACAGAGCATTTGAAAAAATTGGAAAGGCAGTGGGTGTTGGATGACTAATATGAAAAAATCACTATTTAGTGCAAGTTTTGAAGAAAGTTTGAATTTAGAAGATGATGGATTTTTACAGTATCAGAAAAAAGATGTTTATTCTAAGTTAGAGAAATATTATGTTAATGGAAAACCGAAAATATCACTGAGAATACAAGGTGCTATTTTGACTTTGATAGGTCCGATTTTGATGAATTTTATGCTACTTGTTGTTTCAATGATGTTTCATGATTCGGACGAAAGCAGTTTAAGAATAATGATATCGAAAGAACCAATTTTAACAGTAGAAGTATATCTTATTTGTCTAATAATTTGGTTATTATTGGTGTTAATTGGAAAAGTTTTTCGTCAAGCTTTTGTGTTGCCATATCGTTATCATTTCCATGTTATAACTTTTTTGCTGTGGTTTATTATGGAAATTAATTTTATCGGAGTTGATTTGGCTTTACCAAATATATCTCCCTTTGGGATACTATTATTCTTTTGTACAGTATTATTTTTAAGCTATTTAATGTTAAAAAAACAGGTTTCTGAATTGAAGAAACGTTTGTACAAAAAATTAACTGATGTAACTTTTAGTGATAGATTAGCAAAAGTAATTTTAGGGTATGGTGGTTCACTGTTAGGTTTAGCAATTATTATTAAATATATTTCTAAGGCTTTTTCAGTAGAGTTTTCGAGTTATTTAACTGGAATAGGTTTTATTTTCCTGTGGGGAATTTTAAATATAGCTATAGTGGCACTTGTAATCTTTATTGAATTTCCAACCTATTTGCATGTTTATTACAAACTCAAATACCCTGAAGAATACCGTGAATGGGAGGGTAAATCTCTTGAAGAATGGTATGGAAAGAAATATTTGAAAAAACACAAGGAGCTACTAGAACATGAATAAATCAAAAGAATTGTTACCACTTGGAAGTATTGTTTATCTTGAAGAAGGAACTCAAAAATTAGTTATTGTTGGTCGTGGGGCCATTTTTGAAGATCCAGAAACTGATGAACAAGTCTTTGCAGATTATATGGGGGTTGTTTATCCAGCAGGCCTTCAAACAAATTCAACATTATTCTTCCAACATGAGAATATCGATGAAGTTGTTTTTGAGGGCTATCATGATGATGAAGAGGACAGATTTTTAAAAGTTTATCATGAGTGGGAAGAAAATTTGAAAATTCCACGAAAACAGATTGATTGATTTTAAGGCGCTTTTGCGCTTTTTCTGTAGGTGTTAATGATAGAAACGACTGTTGGTAGTATCACAGCACCTTACTTGGTGGGGAAAAAATACTATAAAACTGCTAAAAAGTGGGCAACCTCAGCTTATGCTGAATATCGCTTCTCAGAAGATCGACTTGGAAATACAATCATTAAAAAATCCGAGAAAACTGTTGACCGTGTTTTGGATTTTGTTTTTGGAACAAGTAAAACTCTTAAAAAGAAAAAGTCACACAGTATTGTTCAATATCATGGCAATAAAACAGTGACTAAGAGTTTTGAAAAAATGATGAAAACACTTGGTGAAACGGATTATTCAAAAGAAGTCAGAAAGTCATTAAAAACAATTGAAAAAGATGGCTTAAAAGGGGTAGCTAAAGCCAAAGAAATTGCGAAAGGTGTTGTAAGAGGAACAAAATCTAATGTGATTTCTGAAGCTGAGGAAGCATTTAATACAAAAACACTTAAAAATGTGATTAAGGCTACCAAGAAATCTGGTAGAATCACTAAAGGTGTGAAAACAGCATTTAAGGAATCAAATGTTGGAACAGCTCTAAAAACTGGTTCAAAATTTGCGAAGGGTGTAGCTGTTCTTAATGTTGTAGATGGTGTGGTTGAGACTTTTGACAATGTTAGTAAAAATAAAACCCAAGCTAAAAGACAAGGGTTACATGGAGCAGAAGTTTCAGCCAGTGTAGCAACAGGTTTTGCTGTGGACGCAGCTAAAGCTACTGTTAAAGGAGTCGCAAGTACGGCTGCTGCTACAGCAGGAGCGGTAGCAGTGGGTGCCTTTGCAACGGGAGTTCTTGGGCTCACTGCAGCTCCTGTATTAGCAACGGGAATTGTAGCAGTTGTAGCTGCTCTATTTGTAAGTAATAGGATTGATAAGATTGATAAGAGTATTAATCTAACTAACGAAATTAAAACTAAAGCC
Organism: Streptococcus equinus; assembly: GCF_049393805.1. Lineage (NCBI taxonomy): Bacteria > Bacillati > Bacillota > Bacilli > Lactobacillales > Streptococcaceae > Streptococcus > Streptococcus equinus. The sequence goes on along the minus strand of NZ_CP185763.1, from coordinate 910,304 downwards.
AATTCGTTTATTAAAGGTTGTGGTGATTTTGTAAAAGGAATGAAAGGTTGGAAACAATGGACTTAAACTTAATTAGGCGACTAAATATATTATTGAAATATCAAGAAGAAAATATTAAAAGTGGTGTGAGTCGAATTGGAAATTATACAGGATTGTTTATATTACATCCTTTCGTACTCTGGAGTTTTTTTACAACAATGAAGAACTCAGAACTCTCGTTTAATTTAAGTAAGTTTATTTTTTACATTGGTCTTATTGTATGGGGAGCTACACTTTTATTGACGCTCATAGATTATTTAAAAAAGAACCAATTTCTTGTTGGAATTTCAACATGTTTAATGTATATTTATGGTATTTTTACCTTACCAATCTCTTCAACAGTAGCTTGGGGAAATAGCAACTTGAATTTTGTGGCTTTGCAAGAAATATCAATTATTTTATGGCCAATAATTTATTATATTATTTTGGCCTATTTCATGATAGATAAAGAAGGAAATGTTTTAAAAAATGATAAAGAAAAACTAATTTTTGCTTATATTATGATATTCCCAGCGGCTCTATCTGTTATTTTTGCTGTCCCAATGGCTTATTTTATTTCGGAATATTATTATATTTACTTAGCTTGGGGATTAGAGGTAACATTTTCTGTTTATTTAGTAGCTATATGGCAATACATCCTCTACCCACTCCGTCACAAGTCTGACTTAGAAGCAGCTTCAGAAGTTCAGAGTAAAGCAGTAAACGCTTTGAATGAGACGTTACAGGAAAAACATTTTGATAAAGATGAAATTAAGGAAGATTGATGGTCACATGGGATTAATTGAACGTTTTAAAATATTGTTGAAGTATCACGAAGGAAATATTAAGTGTGGAGTATCTCGTTCAGGAAATTTATCAGGATTATTTATTTTATATCCTATTGTATTTTTTATGTTTTATGCTACTATGAATGACTCTGAACTTCCAATGGTATTAAATAAAATGATTTTTTATTTGGGTATTATTATTTGGGTGACATCCTTCTTTTTAACTATTTGGGATTTTTTTCATGATAATCAATTTCTTGTTGGGATTTCAACTGGTCTGATGTTTGCTTATTATCTATTTACTTCACCAATTTCATCATCAGCTGCTTGGGGTGATGGTAATTTGAACTTTATTATTTTTCAAGAAACTTCAATTATCTTATATCCTATAATGTGGGAATTTATTTTAGCATACAGCATTGTAAAAAATAACGGAGAAATTTGTTCAGAAAAAACAAGAAGAAGGTTAGCCTATTTAATGTGTACCCCTCTTTTGATTATGGGGATACCAGCAATTCTAATGGCAGAATTTATTTCAGATTATTATCTTATCTATTTAGTCTGGGGATTAAATTCAGTATTTTCTTTTTCGATAATTTCTGGATGGTTTATTATTCTCTACCCCCTTCATCACAAGGATGATGAAGGGGCTGATTTGACAGAAGCTTCAGAAGTTCAAAGTAAAGCAGTGAATGCATTAAATGAGACGTTACAAGAACAATATTTTGATAAAGAGAGATTTAAATAAAAGGGAGTTAAAATGATTGAAAAAGCTATTATTAAGCAAACACATTTAGTGAAAAAGACGGTTCGTATTGAGGCAGATCAGTTGCCAGCTTTATTTGAATATACAGAGTATTTGCCATTTGAATTTGGTATTTATAAAGATGGTCCAACATTTTTTGAAATTACGCCGTCACAATATCAAGAAGAAAAACAAACTTATGATGTTTATATTCCAATTAATACTGAGGTTGCTTCAACTGATGATTTTACGTATGTACCAAGCCTAGAAATAAAAGGTGTGCGCAAGCGAGTGCCTTTTGAGGAAGGACTTGATGAACATTTAAATAGCATGAAAGATTACATGCGAGAAGAAGGTCTGGCTATTCCTGATAAACTCTTTTTAATCATTACACCGGTTTATGGTCAATTATTTGCGGATATTATTATTCCGGAGGAAAATTGAAATGACAGAGATTTTAGAAGGACGCAATCAAACCTTAACGCTATCTAATGTTTGGAGTGTTAATTATACTGTTGAGGTAGATAAGATAGGGATTGCTTTTAAAGATGCCTTAGATAGTATCACAGCTGCTGGTTACACCTTAAAGACTGATTTGTTTTATTCAACACCTCAAGTCGAAGGTCATGATGGCATGCTAGATATCACAGTTTATTTACCTGTGAATGAAGACTATCTAGGAGAAGAGGTTGAATTAGCAGAATTTAATAGCTATTTTTCAATTCCCACCATGTATGGTGTTCGTATTTCAAGCACAAATCCTGAGGATTTTGATAAAGCATTAGAAAAATTACAGGCTATGTTAATTGAGGATGATGCCGAAGAAGCTTCACCAATTTTTTTCATGTCTTCAAAGATTAACGGAACTGTTTATACAGATATTAGAATCGGTGTTCGTTTTGAGTAGAATACAAAAAGCTAGAGACTTAGTCTCTAGCTTTTTTGTGTTTCCATGGTGTAATAAGAATATAAAGGGGCTTTTGCTAAATTTAAAAAGTCTTTTTTAAATTCTTGGGGTGGGATAGGTGCTTCTTGAAGGAGCCAAGTTTTGATAATGACAACGATTTGTTCCACGATAATTTTGGTTAAGACGTCTTTGGGGAGATTAAAGGTTTCGCTTTGGGGACGAATGATGTCTATTGCCCAATCAGTGAAACTTACAATAATTGTGTCTTCAAAACTTTTTGCAACAGTAGCGGTATGTAGTGTTTTTAAATACTCTCGATTTTCGTAGACAAATGGTAACAGCTTATTAGCGATATAATCCATAGGATTACCATCCTTTTCAATATTATATTGGCTGCACCATTGACGAACTTGAACAATGATGTAGTCATCAACGTATTCTTTTTTGATGTTTAATGTTTGGTCGGTAGCAAGTTTTTTCGTGTTGCAAAATCCACAAAGCGGAATTTTTCAAGTTTGTGTCTACTTTCAGTGAACTGAAACTGTTGATTATTGGCAAGATAGACTTTTGATTTGATTGAAACGACGTGATGTTCAGCGCCAATATCAAGAAGTAGTTTGTCACGGTCGTTAAGCTGGTCGATGGTAATTTCTTTTTGAGCATAAGCGATGCTCAGGTGGAGTTGATTTTCAAGATAATCGTAAATAGATTTCTCTGCAATTTCCCGTGTCATATTTGGCACGATTTTTTTATCTAAATAATCAATATCAATGACAGAAGCTGTGCCATCAACCACACGTTGGCGAATCACGCGCCAAACTAAGCTGTTTTTTGAGAATCCTGTCAGCGCAGCAAGTTTCTCATCGACAATCAGCTTATCAATGGAAATGACGTTGGTTTTAGAATTAATACCGAAATTGTCGACAAGTTCTTTATAGCTCGTTAATTTTGAAACAGGAAAGTCAATCGTTTCGCGTTTGATAACTTGTGAACCAGAGCCGTGAATTTTCTTGATTAGTCTTGCTTCGGCAAGCAAGCTCAATGCTTTACGGACGGTGTCGCGACTGACATGATATTGTGTACAGAGTTCATTTTCGGTAGGAAGATAATCACCAGCTGAATAGACTCCTGATGTGATGTCTTTTTCTAGAATTTGGTAAATGTGCTCGTATTTCTTCATGATGTTTTTGAAAATCCTCAACTTTTCTCGATTTGTCTGTAAAATACCATACAACATGATAGATTTCAAGAAAAAAGCAATGAAATTTAGCCAAACAACTTGCCTACAAAATAGAAAACGATTACAATGACTCTTGTAAATACAGCTAGCGACTATTTATAGACTAACGAAGGAGTCGGTTTTACCGAGAAATTATGGGAAAATTTGAAAAAGATGCCCGCGAGATGCTTGAAGCAATCGGTGGGAAAGAAAACATTGCAGCCGTAACACACTGTGCAACGCGCATGCGCTTCGTCTTAAATGATGACAGCAAAGCTGATGTTAAGCGCTTGGAGAAAATTCCAGCAGTTAAAGGAACATTTACAAATGCGGGACAGTTTCAAGTGATTATCGGCAATGATGTTCCAACATTTTACAATGAATTTACTGCGATTTCTGGCATTGAAGGTGTGTCAAAAGAAGCCGCTAAATCAGCTGCGCAGAAAAATCAAAATTGGCTGCAACGTGCGTTATCAATGCTAGCTGAAATCTTTACGCCAATCATTCCAGCTATTATTGTAGGTGGTTTGATACTTGGTTTCCGTAATATTTTAGAGGGTGTTGAGTGGTCAGCACTAGATGGTAAGACAATTGTTGAAGTTTCTCAATTCTGGGCTGGTGTTAACTCATTCTTGTGGTTGCCAGGTGAGGCGATTTTCCATTATTTGCCAGTAGGTATCGTTTGGTCTGTCACACGAAAAATGGGAACTAGTCAGATTTTAGGGATTGTCCTTGGAATTTGTTTGGTATCACCAAATCAACTTCTTAATGCTTATAGTGTAGCAAGTACACCAGCTGCGGAGATTGCAGCAAATTGGTCATGGGATTTTGGTTTCTTTACGATAGAAAAAATTGGTTACCAAGCTCAGGTTATTCCAGCACTTTTAGCAGGTTTATCTCTGGCTTATCTAGAACGTTTCTGGCGTAAACACATTCCAGAAGTTGTTTCAATGATTTTTGTACCATTTCTATCATTGATTCCGGCTCTTATTTTGGCACATACTGTACTTGGTCCGATTGGTTGGACAATTGGTAAAGGAATTTCAGCAGTTGTTCTTGCTGGGTTGACAGGCCCTGTGAAGTGGCTCTTTGGCGCTATTTTTGGAGCACTTTATGCGCCACTTGTTATTACTGGTTTACATCACATGACAAATGCGATTGATACCCAATTGATTGCGGATGCTGGTGGTACTGGGCTTTGGCCGATGATTGCTTTGTCAAATATTGCACAAGGGTCTGCTGTTTTGGCATTTTATTTCATGAATCGTCATGACGAGCGTGAGGCGCAAATCTCGTTGCCAGCTGCGATTTCAGCCTACCTTGGTGTTACAGAACCAGCACTCTTCGGGGTTAACTTGAAATATGTTTACCCATTTGTGGCAGGAATGATTGGTTCTGGTTTAGCAGGTCTTTTCTGTACAAGTTTCAATATTACAGCAAATGCGATTGGTATTGGTGGACTCCCAGGAATTCTTTCTATTCAAGCCAAATACATGGGATTATTTGCGATTAATATGTTGATTGCAGTAGCTGTTCCGTTTATGTTGACCTATGTTTTCCGTAAAGGAAGTATTTTGACAAAAGCTGAAGATGATTTGAAAGATGGAGAAAAATCACAAGTTCAAGCGATAGTAGCTGCGAAAAAAGAGGCGCAAGCGCCTGCTGGAACAATTATTTCTATCCAAAGTCCACTTGTCGGTCATGCAAAAGATTTAAGCCAAGCACAAGACCCTGTTTTTGCACAAGGTGTCATGGGACAAGGAATTGTCATTGAACCGACTGATGGAGAATTGCTTGCTCCGATTAATGGTGTTGTTTCGGCTATTTTCCCAACAAAACACGCAATTGGTTTGATTTCTGACGAGGGTGTGGAGCTTTTGATGCACATAGGTATGGATACTGTAAATCTAAATGGTCAAGGCTTCACAGCTCATGTTAAGCAAGGCGATAGAGTTTCTGTAGGCGATACTTTGATTAGCTTTGATATCGAAGCGATTAAAGCAGCAGGTTATCCAGTTGACACACCTATTATTATTACGAACCAAAATGATTTTCAGGCAGATGTGACAAGAAAAATGCCGTGCGAAGTTACTCACGGAGAAACTATTTTTACAGCTAGCAAATTGTCATAAAGGAGAATAGAGTGACATTTGATAAGAGAAAAGTCGTTTATCAGATTTATCCCAAATCTTTTAAAGACACCACAGGAAATGGTGTCGGGGATTTGCAAGGAATTATTGAAAAATTACCTTATTTGAAAGAGTTAGGTGTTGATGTCATCTGGCTCAATCCTTTCTATCCAAGTCCGCAACGTGACAACGGATATGATATTTCAGATTACACAGCTGTTAATCCTTTATTTGGGACGATGGCTGATTTTGAAGAGTTGGTCCAAAAAGCTAAGAGTTATGGCATTGAGTTGATGCTTGATATGGTGTTAAATCATTGTTCAACCGAGCATGAGTGGTTTCAAAAAGCTTTAGCTGGTGACAAATACTATCAAGATTTCTTCATCTTGCGCGATAAACCAACGAATTGGGTATCAAAATTTGGAGGCAATGCCTGGGCACCTTTTGGGGATACTGGAAAATATTACCTGCATTTATTTGATGTGACACAAGCAGATTTGAATTGGCGTAATTCACATGTCCGTGAAGAGTTGTTTAAAGTGGTTAATTTTTGGCGAGACAAGGGTGTCAAAGGATTCCGATTTGATGTGATTAACTTGATTGGTAAAGATGAAGAGCTGAAAGATAACGAAGCTTTTGATGGTAAACCAGAGTACACTGACCGACCAATTGCGCATGACTATCTAAAAATGCTAAATCAAGCAACGTTTGGGCAAGATGACGATAGCATGACTGTCGGGGAAATGAGTTTTACAAACACTGAAAATTGTATCCAATACAGTAGTCCTGCGAGTCATGAGCTTGATATGGTCTTTAATTTCCATCATCTCAAAGTTGATTATGAAAATGGCCAGAAATGGACTTTAAAGTCATTTGATTTTGAAGAATTGAAATCACTATTTCACACTTGGGGTGAAGAAATGAGTCAAGGTGGTGGCTGGTCAGCTCTCTTTTGGAATAATCACGATCAACCGCGTGCCCTTAATCGTTTTATAGATGTCAAAAAATTCCGTAATGAGGGAGCGACGATGCTCGCGTCGGCTATTCATTTGTCACGTGGGACACCTTACATTTATATGGGGGAGGAAATCGGTATGCTTGACCCTGATTATGATAGTATGGCAGATTATGTTGATGTGGAAAGTTTGAACGCTTATCAAAGTTTGTTGAAATCTGGCAAGACCGAAGCAGAAGCTTTTGCTATTATCTGTGCAAAATCACGTGACAATAGTCGCATTCCCATGCAATGGGATGCCTCTAAAAATGCTGGATTTTCAACAGGTAAACCATGGTTGAAAGTGGGTAAAACTTATCGTGACATTAATGTTGAAAGTGAAAAAAAAGGACCGATTTTCTCCTTCTATCAAAAATTGATTCGTCTTCGAAAAGATATGCCAATTATTGCTGAAGGAAATTATCAGTCTGCTTATCAGGATAATCCTAAAATTTACGCTTTTGAACGTCATTTGGGTGATGAAAGTCTACTAGTTTTAAATAATTTTTTTGCCACAGAAGTTGAGATCGATTTGCCAAAATACTATCAATTTGGAAAAATTCTGTTAAGCAATTATCCAGCAGAAAATCTCTCATCAAAAATCACTCTAAAACCTTATCAAACCCTTGCGATTTATCAAGAAAAATCAGATAGCAAAGATAATTGTCAGTAAACTAGCGATAAGGATGATAATAGTTAGAGCGATAAAAAATTTACCGACTACACTTTTAGGATTGATGGATGTACCAAGTGTTCTTAAGCGCGTGATGTCATCTGTGTTGGAAAATTTTTCACACTCATACCGATACCCAGTGATAATAAGTTCAAGAAGGGCTAAAATCAAACCACATAAGATTAATTTTAGTCCAAATCTGGATAAGATTTTGCCAAATACTAATGCCATTAAGAGAAAAAAGATAAGAAGCGCTAGAAACATAAATAGATAACCTTTTTTCACTTGATGCTTATCCATAACATCACATCCTAACTAACTTTTTCCTTGATTATAGCACTTTTTAGTTTAGACAGTAAAAAACCACTTTAGCAATATTGCTAAAGTGGTTTTTGTATTCAATTATTTTACTTCAGTAAAGATTACGTGTTTACGCAATTTTGGTGAGTATTTTTTCAATTGAAGACGGTCTGGAGTGTTACGTTTGTTTTTTGAAGTAAGGTACAAGCGTTCACCAGATTCTTTGTGTTCAAGTGTAATATTTACGCGCATGGTATCTCCCTTCTAATTATTTAGCTGCTTTAGCGATTTTACGTCCTTTGTAGTATCCTTTAAGTGATACACGGTGAGAACGTGAGTAATCTCCAGTAGTTTCGTCAAATTTAACTGATGGAGCAGTCAATTTGTAGTGTGTACGACGTTTGTTTTTCTTCGCTTTTGAAGTGTGACGTGCAGGTACTGCCATGTTTTATTTCCTCCGATAATATTTTTTAATTTGTTCTTGATTTTGAATCAACTTTAACATAATAACATATCTTTTTTGTAAAGTAAAGTTACTTGACAAAAAAATTTAAAAAGTTGGCTATTTAACGTTTTCAAGTTAAATAATATCTAAAAATGAGGTGTCTCTTCTTCTTTACCGTCCTTTTTTGTGATAAAATAGAAGAGATTGAATAGCTACAATAGTAGAAAGGAATAAATGGGCTGAATTTGCAAAAATTTGGTGCCGGTATATCTTATTTATGAAATTACAAAAACCTAAAGGAACACAAGATATTTTACCTAGCGAAAGTGCTAAATGGCAATATGTCGAAGCTGTTGCGCGTGAAACTTTTAAGAAATATAACTACAGCGAAATTCGTACACCAATGTTCGAACATTACGAAGTTATCAGCCGTTCTGTCGGTGACACAACTGATATCGTGACAAAAGAAATGTATGATTTCCATGATAAAGGTGACCGTCATATCACTTTGCGTCCGGAAGGAACAGCGCCAGTAGTTCGTTCTTTTGTGGAAAATAAATTATTTGCACCAGAAGTTCAAAAACCAGTCAAAATGTACTACATTGGCTCAATGTTCCGTTACGAACGTCCACAAGCTGGTCGTTTACGTGAATTCCACCAAGTTGGTGTTGAGTGCTTTGGCTCAGCAAATCCAGCGACAGACGTTGAAACAATCGCTATGGCTTACCAATTGTTCCAAACATTGGGAATCAAAGATGTGACACTTCACTTGAACACTCTAGGAAGTGCTGCTAGCCGCGCGGCTTACCGTCAAGCTTTGATTGATTATTTGACACCAATGCGTGACAAATTGTCAGCAGATAGTCAACGTCGTTTGGATGAAAACCCACTTCGTGTTCTTGATTCAAAAGAAAAAGAAGATAAGGTAGCTGTTGAAAATGCACCATCAATTCTTGATTACCTCGATGAAGAAAGTCAAGCTCATTTTGATGCTGTGCGTGAAATGCTTGATACGCTTAACATTCCATATGTTATCGATACAAACATGGTTCGTGGACTTGATTACTACAACCACACAATCTTTGAATTCATCACAACAGTTGATAAATCAGATTTGACAATCTGTGCTGGTGGTCGCTACGATAGCCTTGTTGAATACTTTGATGGACCAGAAACACCAGGATTTGGTTTTGGACTTGGTCTTGAACGTTTACTTCTTATCTTGGAAAAACAAGGTATCGAGTTGCCAGTTGAAAAAGAAATGGACACATACATTGCTGTTTTGGGTCAAGGTGCTAACATTAAAGCCCTTGAACTTGTTCAAGCAATCCGTAACCAAGGTTTCTCAGCTGAACGTGATTACCTTGGACGTAAAATCAAAGCTCAATTCAAATCAGCTGATGCTTTCAACGCCAAAACAATTATCACATTAGGTGAAAGTGAAATTGAAGCTGGTCAAGTAACTGTGAAAAATAACAAAACTCGTGAAGAAGTTTCAGCAAGCTTTGCCGAAATCGAGTCAAACTTCGGTGAAATCTTGGCAAAACTAAGCTAAGAATAGCTAAAATTCAAGGCGTTATGGATGCCATGCTAATGAAAAGGCTTAATGAGAAAAGAATTTGAAAAACTCCGCCACATGGGTGGGGTTTTTCTTTGCTTTTTGCTATAATAGATAAGAATGAATAAATTTTAAACGGAGAATCGTATCAAATGAAACGTACAATGTATGCTGGTCGTGTTCGCAGCGAACACATTGGTCAAGAAATTACCTTAAAAGGTTGGGTCGGACGTCGTCGTGACCTAGGTGGACTTATCTTCATCGATCTTCGTGACCGTGAAGGAATTATGCAACTAGTCATTAATCCAGAAAAAGTTTCAAGTGATGTTATGGCGACAGCAGAAAAACTTCGTAACGAATTCGTTATCGAAGTTACTGGTGAAGTTGCACAACGTGAACAAGCAAACAAAAACTTGCCAACTGGTGAAGTTGAGTTGAAAGTAACTGCTTTGACAATCTTGAATACAGCTAAAACAACACCATTTGAAATCAAAGATGATGTTGAAGTCAGTGATGATAACCGTCTTCGTTACCGTTACTTGGATCTTCGTCGTCCAAAAATGCTTAACAACTTTAAATTACGTGCAAAAGTTACTCACTCAATCCGTAACTACTTGGATGGTCTTGAATTTATCGATGTTGAAACACCAATGTTGACAAAATCAACTCCAGAAGGTGCGCGTGACTACTTGGTACCAAGTCGTGTTAACCAAGGTCATTTCTATGCTTTGCCACAAAGTCCACAAATCACAAAACAATTGTTGATGAATGCTGGTTTTGACCGCTACTATCAAATTGTTAAATGTTTCCGTGACGAAGACTTGCGTGGTGACCGTCAACCTGAATTTACACAAGTTGATATGGAAACATCATTCTTGTCAGATAAAGATATCCAAGATATCACTGAAGGAATGATTGCAAAAGTCATGAAAGATATTAAAGGAATCGATGTTACATTACCATTCCCACGTATGTCTTATGACGATGCGATGAACAATTACGGTTCAGATAAACCTGATACACGTTTTGAAATGCTTTTACAAGACTTGACAGACCTTGTCAAGGATGTTGACTTCAAAGTCTTCTCACAAGCTCCAGTCGTAAAAGCAATTGTTGTTAAAGGTAACGCTGATAAATACTCACGTAAAAGCATTGATAAATTAACTGAATTCGCAAAACAATTCGGTGCTAAAGGTCTTGCTTGGGTTAAATTCACAGACGGTTCTCTAAATGGACCTGTTGCTAAATTCTTGACAACTATTGAAGATGAGTTGACAGCAAGTTTACAACTTGAAGACAACGATTTGGTTCTCTTTGTAGCTGATACACTTGAAGTTGCTAACAATACACTTGGTGCCCTTCGTACTCGTATCGCTAAAGAACTTGATATGGTTGACAACTCTAAATTCAACTTCCTTTGGGTTGTTGATTGGCCAATGTTTGAATGGTCTGAAGAAGAAGGACGTTACATGTCAGCTCACCACCCATTCACATTGCCAACTGAAGAATCAGCTCACGAATTAGAAGGTGACCTTGCTAAAGTTCGTGCCGTTGCATACGATATCGTTCTTAATGGTTATGAACTTGGTGGTGGTAGTCTTCGTATCAACCAACGTGAATTGCAAGAACGTATGTTCAAAGCTCTTGGCTTTACAGCTGAAGAAGCAAATGACCAATTTGGTTTCTTGCTAGAAGCTATGAACTATGGTTTCCCACCACACGGTGGACTTGCTATCGGTCTTGACCGCTTCGTTATGCTTCTTGCTGGTGAAGATAACATTCGTGAAGTTATTGCTTTCCCTAAAAATAACAAAGCAACTGACCCAATGACACAAGCACCAAGTCTTGTATCAGACAAACAATTGGATGAATTGGCTTTATCAACTAAAAACTAATGATTAAAAAAGCATCTCTCAAAAAGAAAACAAAATATATTGTAAGCCGCTGGGCTAAAAAATATGGTCTTTTAAAAACGATGCAAAGCATTTCAAGAGAGAAGTACGCGGAAAAAATTTCCGCTTCTCTTTTTTATGGCTTGCTTTCTGCTATCGCGGTGAATTTCTTCTTCCAACCAGGTCACGTTTATTCAAGTGGAGCAACTGGTTTGGCACAGGTTTTATCTGCTATTAGCGAGCGTGTGATTGGATTTAAGTTACCAATTTCTATCGTTTTTTATGCGATTAACATACCGCTTTTGATTTTAGCTTGGTATAAAATTGGTCACAAATTCACTGTTTTTACCCTTATCACAGTTTCGATGAGTTCTTTCTTCATCCAAATCGTTCCTGAGGTTACTTTAACACCAGACCCTTTGGTTAATGCCATTTTTGGTGGTTTGGTCATGGGAACGGGTGTCGGATTTAGTTTGAAATCTCGTATTTCTAGTGGTGGTACTGATATCGTCAGTCTGACCATTCGCAAGAAAACAGGTCGTGATGTCGGAAGTATTTCTCTCATGGTAAATGGTGTTATCATGATTTTTGCGGGTATCTTATTTGGTTGGCAATATGCGCTTTATTCAATGGTGACTATTTTTGTTTCAAGTCGTGTGACGAATGCGATTTTCACCAAACAAAAGAAAATGCAAGCAATGATTGTCACAAGTTGCCCTGAAAAAGTTATCGCGATGATTCATACCAAACTACACCGTGGTGTGACACAGATTAACGATGCTGAAGGTACTTATAATCATGAGAAGAAAGCTGTGCTACTAGCTATTATTACCCGTGAGGAATATGCTGATTTTAGATATTTAATGAAAAAGACTGATCCAAAAGCTTTCGTTTCCGTTGCTGAGAATGTTCATATTATTGGTCGATTCGTTGATGATTAGTCTTTACTGTTAGATTTCCTATGATTTTTAGGAGGAGTGTTACATGTCTCAAACATTAAAAAAAGTTCGAAGTCTATTGCTCATTGCTTTAGGTGTGGCAATTTATACTTTTGGCTTTGTTAAATTCAATATGGCAAACGCTCTTGCTGAAGGTGGCGTTGCCGGAGTTACATTGATTATTCATGCGCTGTACGGCATTAACCCTGCTTATACTTCCCTTATTTTAAACGTTCCACTGTTTATTTTAGGAGCGCGTATCTTTGGGAAAAAATCGCTAGCGCTGACCATCTATGGAACGGTTTTAATGTCAGTCTTTATTTGGATTTGGCAAAGAGTGCCAATTCAGATTGTTCTTCATAATGATATGATGTTGGTTGCGGTTGTTGCTGGTCTATTTGCCGGTGTTGGTAGTGGATTAGTTTTCCGATATGGAGCAACAACTGGTGGTACTGATATCATCGGACGTGTGGTTGAAGAAAAATTTGGTACGAAACTTGGTCAAACACTTCTCTTCGTAGATGCTGTTGTACTTACAGCTTCTTTAGTCTACATTGACTTGCAACACATGCTTTATACTTTGGTAGCGAGCTTTGTTTACAGTCAAGTATTGACGATTGTGCAAAATGGTGGTTATACGGTACGTGGTATGATTATCATTACACAAAAATCTGAAGAAGCTGCGCAAGCTATTCTCAATGAAATCAATCGTGGTGTTACTTTCCTTAATGGTAAGGGTGCTTACTCAGGAAATGAAAAGAATATTTTGTACGTGGTTTTAAATCCAGGTGAAGTTCGTGATGTCAAAGGCATTATGGCAAACTTGGATCCAGATGCGTTCATTTCTATTATTGATGTTGATGAAGTCGTGTCTTCAGACTTTAAAATCAGACGAAAAAATTACGATAAATAAAAACAAAGATGAGGTGAAAAATCACCCATCTTTATTTTTTTGATATTATTATCTGAAAAAATGATAGTATATTACTAAAGTGTATGTAAACGCTTGCTCGATAAATTTATTGTGCTATCATGATTAGTGTAAGGATTGTTACTGGTCAAGCAGGCAAAACCTAAATAGATACTGAAAGGATTGTAAGACTCCGCTGCTTACAAGTTTATTTGGTATTTATTTAGGTTTTTCTTTATGGTCAGAAAAGAAAAATAGGAGGAGCTTATTCGTATGGCAAAATATACTGAATTAGCAAAAGACATTATCGCACACGTTGGTGGTAGAGAAAACATCAATAGTCTAAAACACTGTGTTACACGTCTTCGTTTTGATTTGAAAGATGAATCAAAAGCTGATGATGATTACCTCAAACAACGTGATGGTATTGTAACAGTTGTTAAAGCTGGTGGACAATATCAAGTTGTTATCGGAAATCACGTTCCAGATGTCTATGACGAAGTTGTGAAAGTTGGGGGGGTAGCAGCTGGAGGTAGTTTAGACATTGATGAAGGAGATACAAAAGCTAAAGGCAATCTTTTTGACCAATTCGTCGCTTTGGTATCAAGTCTATTCCAACCAATGCTTGGAGCTTTGTCAGCAGCTGGTATGTTAAAAGGTGTTGTTGCCTTGATGGCAGCTTGTGGCGTACCAGCAACTGATGGAGCCTACATTGTCCTAAATGCAGTTGGTGATGGATTCTTCCAATTCTTACCAATTATCTTAGCTTATAATGCTGCTAATCGTTTCAAGATGAACAAATTTACAGCAATGGCTATCGCTTTTGCTCTAGTTTATCCTGATATTGCTCAAAGTTTTACTGGAGATGCTCCTCTTTATACGTTATTTAAAGGAACTGTCATTGAATCAGATATTTATGCGACATTCCTTGGCTTGCCAATTATTTTCCCAGCATCAAGCTACCTACAAACTGTTCTTCCAATTTTACTTGCCATTTTTGTAGGAGCAAAATTAGAAAAATTCTTTAATAAAGTAATTCCAGATGTTGTGAAAGTTTTCGTGGTTCCATTCTTTGTTATGCTAATCACAGTTCCGCTTGCTTTTATCATCATTGGACCTTTGATGACTTGGGCATCAGACCTTGTTGGTGTTGTCTTCCAAGCAATCTATGACTTTAATCCAGTTATTTTTGGTATTATTTTGGGTGCTTTATGGCAAGTGCTTGTTATGTTTGGACTTCACTGGGGTCTTGTTCCAATTGCGATTTTGGATTTTGCGACAAAAGGTTACAGTAATCTCCTTGTAGCTTCTGTTTCAATCTGTTTCGCTCAGGCTGGTTCACTCCTTAACATTTTCTTTAGAACCAAAGAAGATAAAGTGAAACAACTGACAATTCCAGCCTTTATTTCAGCTCTATTTGGGGTAACAGAGCCTGCTATTTATGGTATTACACTTCCAATGCGTATGCCATTTATCATGACTTGTGTTGCTGGTGCCATCCAAGGTGCATTCCTAGGATTCTTTAATGTAACTGGCTATACAATGGGAGGTATGGGATTGTTTGCCATTCCGTCATATATCTTACCAGCAGGTATGACTGGTGATGCTAATAACGTTTGGTACTTCATCGCTTCAATCTTTATCTCATTTATCTTGGGATTTGTTTTGACACAATTTACAAAAATCCCAAAACTCTATGAAAAATAGTTGGTTTAAAAAGGGAATAAGAAAAGCCGCAATTAGCGGCTTTTCTTATGTGTGGGATAGTAATTATGCTCGATTTTACCTCATATTCCCTAGAAAGATAAAAAAGATGTCGCTATTAGCAACATCTTTTTTGAAATTACATTTCGTTTGGTGCTTCAACGCCAAGAAGACGAAGTGCTTCTTTAAGAACTGTAGCAGTTGCGTAGCTGAGGGCTAGACGGCTGTCACGTTCTGGATTTTCGTCAAGGATACGTGTGTGTGCGTAATATTTGTTGAAGCTTTGTGCAAGGCTGATAGCGAATTTTGCAATGATTGATGGCTCAAAATTGTCAGCTGCACGTTTGATAATACGTGGGAAGTCTTGGATAAGTTTGATAATTTCCCAGCTTTCAGCATCGTTAAGGCTGTAAACGTCATTTACAGATGGTGTAAACTCAGCTTTGCGAAGGATTGATTGGATACGAGCGTGAGCGTATTGAACGTAAGGTCCAGTTTCACCTTCAAATGATACCATAGCATCAAGGTCAAAGTCATAACCATTCAAGCGGTCTGTTTTCAAATCGTAGAATTTAATTGCTCCGACACCAACGGCGTGAGCGACAGCTTCTTTGTTAGCAAGGTTAGGATTTTTAGCGTTGATTTGGTCTTCAGCGCGTTTAACAGCTTCAGCGATTGTTGGTTCAAGAAGGATAACATTACCTTTACGAGTTGATAGTTTTTTACCTTCTTTTGTAACAAGACCAAATGGCACGTGAGTGATATCTTCATTCCATTCGAAGTCCATTTCGTTAAGAACAGCTTTTAATTGTTTGAAGTGAGCTGATTGTTCGTTACCAACGACGTAGATGGCTTTGGCAAAGTCATAAGTACGTTTGCGGTAAAGAGCGGCAGCCAAGTCACGTGTGATGTAAAGTGTTGCACCGTCAGATTTTTTGATAAGTGCTGGGTGTTCGATACCATATTTTTCAAGGTTAACAACTTGAGCACCTTGAGATTCTTCAAGAAGACCTTTTTCAGTCAAGATATCGACAACTTCATCCATTTTGTCATTGTAGAAAGCTTCACCATTAAAGCTATCAAATGAAACACCAAGTTCATTGTAAAGGCGGTTGAATTCTACAAGACTTTCGTCACGGAACCATTGCCATAGTGAGATAGCATCTTCGTCGCCTGCTTCCAATTTACGGAACCATTCGCGAGCTTCTTCATCAAGTTCTGGTTTAGTTTCAGCTTCAGCGTTGATACGAACGTAAAGTTTCAAGAGTTCGTCGATTGGATGAGCTTTAACAGCTTCTTCGTCACCCCATTTTTTGTAGGCAACAATCAACATACCGAACTGTTTACCCCAGTCACCAAGGTGATTGATTTTAACAGCTTTATAACCGAGTTTTTCAAAAATGTTAGCCAAGCTATCACCGATAACAGTTGAACGAAGGTGTCCAATTGAGAATGGTTTAGCGATATTTGGGCTAGACATATCGATAGCAACATTGCGACCTTGTCCTAAATCTTGGCTAGCATAGTCGCTTCCGTTTGCGATAACTTTTCCGAGAACATCAGCAGAGATGCTTTTTTTGTCAAGGAAGAAGTTGATGTATGGACCAACAGCTTCAATTTTTTCAAAACCTGTTTTATCCAATTTTTCAGCAATATCAGCTGCAATCATTTGTGGTGCTTTACGGAGGATTCGAGCCAATGAGAATGCAGGGAAAGCAAGGTCACCCATATCAGAATTTTTTGGGATTTCAAGCAGATTAACAATTTGTTCTTGGTCTAATTCTGGAACAATAGTTTGAATGCGTTCTGCAATTGTACGTTTAGTATCCATAATTTTCTCCTAAATTAGTTAGTCATATTATTTTAACATAAAAATAAGAAATAAACGAGGTTCCTGTCAAGAAAACGTTTGAAGTAAGAAAAATTAAGCTATTAAAGGAAAGATGGGCTGTGAAAGGGTGAAAATATTTTATTTTTTTGGTATAATTTTAAGGATAAATATACACAAAGGGAAACTTAGATGAATAAAATAGAACGTCAAAATCGAATCAAACGATTGATTCAATCTGGGCATATTGGAACCCAAGAAGAAATCAAGCGACATTTGCAAGAAGAAGGTATTAACGTCACACAAGCAACCCTATCACGTGACCTTCGTGAGATTGGGCTCTTAAAATTGCGTGATGCTTCTGGAAAACTTTATTACAGTTTGTCTGAAACGTCAGAGACAACTTTTGGAGCTAACATTCGCTCATATATTTTGAAAGTGGCTCGTGCTGGTTTCATGCTTGTGCTTCATACTAATCTTGGTGAGGCTGATGTTTTGGCAAACTTGATTGACAGCAGTGACATTTCAGAAGTCCTTGGAACTATAGCAGGTGCTGATACGCTATTGGTTATTTGCAAGGATGAAGAAACTGCTCAAGCATTTGAGCGTGATTTAGCAACAGGGCTATGATTGACTACGACCAAGCCGTTGAA
Source organism: Streptococcus equinus (assembly GCF_049393805.1). Classification (NCBI taxonomy): domain Bacteria; kingdom Bacillati; phylum Bacillota; class Bacilli; order Lactobacillales; family Streptococcaceae; genus Streptococcus; species Streptococcus equinus. The sequence continues at coordinate 892,603 of NZ_CP185763.1, read as the reverse complement.
CATTTGGTTGAAGCTATCCAAAAGCATGATAGCGTAGTCGAATTTCAAAAGGCAGAAAAAAAGATTAAAGAATTTCCAGAACTAGACAGTTTGGTCAAAGAGATGAAGGCATACCAGCAAGAAGCTGTTTTATTTCAAAAGCTTGATAAAACAGTTGCTGAGAAAACTGCTGGTATGCAGGCTGACCAGCTGCAAGAGGAATTATCAGAACTTCCAATTGTTAAAGATTATCGTGATAAAATGCAAGATGCGAGTGATCTGATTCAATATATTACAAACAGCTTGGAAATGAAAATTAACGAGGAGTTAAGTGATGGCAAAAGATAAAATTTCTCCAGGCATGCAACAGTATTTGGATGTTAAAAAAGACTATCCAGATGCTTTTTTACTTTTCCGCATGGGAGATTTTTACGAATTATTTTACGATGATGCAGTTAAGGCTGCACAGATTTTAGAGATTAGTTTGACTAGTCGAAATAAAAACGCTGAAAATCCTATTCCAATGGCAGGGGTACCATATCACTCAGCTCAGCAATATATTGATGTCCTTGTTGAAATGGGCTACAAAGTTGCGATTGCAGAACAAATGGAAGATCCCAAGAAAGCAGTCGGTGTTGTAAAACGTGAAGTTGTTCAAGTCATTACGCCAGGTACGGCAGTTGATTCGACAAAACCTGACAATGCCAATAATTTCTTGGTGGCTATTGATTCTGATGGCAAGACTTTTGGTTTAGCCTACATGGATGTGTCGACAGGTGAGTTTTATGCGACAAGTCTGTCAGATTTTGCCAGTCTTAAAAGTGAAATCCTAAACCTTAAAGCACGTGAGATTGTTGTCGGCTACGAACTTTCAGAAGAAGAAAAACACAGTCTTGTTAAACAACTCAATTTACTCTTATCGTTTGAACAAGAACGTTTTGAAGATGTGCACTTGATTGATTCTAATTTGGCATCTTTGGAGATTTCAGCTGCTGAGAAATTACTACAGTACGTCCATACCACTCAAAAACGTGAGCTCAGCCATTTGCAAAAATTGGTTCACTATGAAATCAAAGATTATCTTCAAATGTCTTATACGACAAAATCAAGTCTTGATTTGTTAGAAAATGCACGTACAAGTAAGAAACACGGTAGTCTTTATTGGTTGCTTGATGAGACAAAGACTGCTATGGGTATGCGTCTTTTGCGTAATTGGATTGACCGTCCTTTGGTTAATCGAGAACAAATCGAAGAGCGTCAAAATATCATTCAAGTTTTCTTAGACAATTTCTTTGAGCGTAGTGATTTGACGGATAGTCTTAAGGGTGTTTATGATATTGAACGCTTGGCGAGTCGTGTGTCATTTGGTAAGGCTAATCCAAAAGACCTTCTTCAACTTGGTCATACTTTGGGGCAAGTGCCTACTATCAAGGCTATTTTGGAATCCTTTGATAGTCCATACCTTGACAAACTTGTCAACAGCATTGACACTCTTCCTGAGTTGGAATTATTGATTAGCTCTGCTATTGATCCAGATGCTCAAGCTGTTATTACAGAAGGTAGCATCATTAAAACTGGTTTTGATGAGACTTTGGATAAATACCGCAAAGTCATGCGTGAAGGCACAAGCTGGATTGCTGAGATTGAAGCTAAAGAACGTGCCGCAAGTGGTATTACAAATCTAAAAATTGATTACAATAAAAAAGATGGCTACTATTTCCATGTCACAAATTCTAACCTTTCTTTAGTACCAGATTATTTCTTCCGTAAAGCAACTTTGAAGAATTCAGAACGTTTTGGTACGGCAGAACTGGCTAAAATTGAAGGTGAAATGTTAGAAGCGCGTGAACAATCAGCAAGCCTAGAATACGATATTTTCATGCGTGTTCGTGCGCAGGTTGAACGTTATATTTCTCGTTTGCAAGACTTAGCAAAAGCCATTTCAACAGTCGATGTTTTGCAAAGTTTAGCTGTGGTTGCTGAAAACAATCATTATGTGCGTCCAACTTTCAACGATAGCCATGAGATTAAGATTGAAAAAGGTCGTCACGCAGTCGTTGAAAAAGTCATGGGTACTCAGGAATATATTCCAAATACGATTACATTTGGTAGAAATACTAATATTCAGTTGATTACTGGTCCTAATATGAGTGGTAAGTCAACTTATATGCGTCAGCTAGCATTGACTGTTATCATGGCACAAATGGGGTCTTATGTCGCTGCTGAAAGTGTCAGCCTACCAGTATTCGATGCTATTTTCACACGTATTGGCGCAGCAGATGACTTGATTTCAGGTCAGTCAACCTTCATGGTAGAAATGATGGAAGCTAACCAAGCTATTAAACGTGCTAGTGATAAGTCTCTGATTCTCTTTGATGAATTGGGACGTGGTACGGCAACCTATGATGGTATGGCTTTGGCACAATCTATTATTGAGTATATTCACGACCATATTGGGGCTAAAACGATGTTTGCAACGCACTATCATGAATTGACAGCTCTGTCAACGAAGTTGACACACCTTGTCAACGTCCATGTTGCAACCCTTGAACGTAATGGTGATGTGACTTTTCTTCACAAGATTGCAGAAGGACCAGCTGATAAATCCTATGGTATTCACGTTGCGAAAATTGCAGGCTTACCAGAAGATTTATTACAACGTGCAGACAGCATTTTAACTAATCTTGAATCAGGTGCTGCGCAGCTTCATTTGACACCAGAAGTTGACAGTGAACCAGTAGCAACTGAGTCAGAAGTTTCAGAACCTGTAGCGGAGCAATTGAGTCTTTTTGCAGAAGATTCTTCTAATCAAGAAGTGATTGAAGCACTTAAGAAAGTTGATTTGATGAACTTGACACCTATGCAGGCTATGAATGTCATCTATGAATTGAAAAATATGTTATAAATAAGGAGGCAATCAAAAAAGGATTGCCTTTTTACTTTGTGTTATAATTAGAGGTAAACAATCGTTAATGAAAGGAAGAGAGGCAGCCTTTGAGCGCTTCTATCAGATAAATTATGAGTAAAATTATCGAGTTACCAGAGGTTCTAGCCAACCAAATTGCTGCTGGTGAGGTTATTGAACGCCCGGCTAGCGTGGTCAAGGAATTAGTAGAAAATTCGATTGATGCTGGAAGCAGTCAGATTACTATTGAAATCGAAGAGTCTGGTTTGAAAAAAATCCAAGTTACTGATAACGGTGAGGGAATTGCTCAAGAGGATGTTGCTCTTAGTTTGCACCGTCACGCGACTAGTAAAATTAAAAGTCAAGCTGACTTGTTTCGAATCAGAACGCTTGGTTTCCGTGGCGAAGCCATTCCTTCCATTGCTTCAATCAGTCATTTTACGGTGAAAACAGCAACGGCTGATGAAAATTATGGGACGCTTTTGATTGCTAAGGGTGGCGAAATTGAAAAACAAGAGCCAATCTCAACGCCCGTTGGAACAAAAATTACAGTTGAAAATCTGTTTTACAACACACCAGCTCGTCTTAAGTATATGAAGAGTCTACAGTCAGAGTTGGCACATATTGTTGATGTGGTCAATCGTTTGAGTTTGGCACATCCTGAAATTGCCTTCACTTTGATTAATGATGGACGTCAGATGACAACGACATCAGGTACTGGAGATTTGCGCCAAGCGATTGCTGGGATTTATGGCTTAAACACAGCTAAGAAGATGATTGAGATTTCAAATGCGGATCTTGATTTTGAGGTATCAGGTTACATTAGTTTACCTGAATTGACGCGTGCGAATCGCAATTATATTACGATTTTGATTAACGGGCGTTACATCAAAAATTTCTTACTGAATCGTGCCATCTTGGACGGCTATGGTTCAAAATTGATGGTTGGTCGTTTTCCGATTGCTGTCATTGATATCCAGATTGACCCGTATCTTGCTGATGTCAATGTTCACCCAACAAAGCAAGAAGTTCGTATCTCAAAAGAAAAAGAACTGATGACTCTCATCAGCTCAGCTATTGCAGAGAGTTTACGTGCTCAGGATTTGATTCCAGATGCTCTTGAAAATCTAGCTAAGTCAAGCACTCGTGGCTTGCCTAAACCAGAGCAAACGAGTCTGCCTTTAAAACAATCAAATCTTTATTATGACAAAGAGCGACACGATTTCTTTGTGAAATCAGATACTGTTGAAGAGCAGCCTGTTCAGCTGTTTAATGAGGTTGACACACCTGTCAAGGAAGTTGACAAGCAGTCTTCAGTCAAATACGCACAGCGTTCTACTCAGGGAAACCTTGCAGACGGCGAGCATGATGACCTTGATTTCAAAAATAAATCTAAAATTAATAAGTTGCTCGAAAATCTTGATGGTGAAGAATCATCAACTTTCCCTGAACTTGATTATTTTGGTCAGATGCATGGGACATATCTTTTTGCGCAGGGAAACGGTGGCCTTTATATCATTGACCAACATGCGGCGCAGGAACGTGTTAAATATGAATATTATCGTGACAAAATTGGTGATGTCGATGCCTCACTTCAACAATTGCTCATGCCATATTTGTTTGAGTTTTCTGGAGCAGATTTTATCAAGCTTCAAGAAAAAATGGAGCTTTTAAATCAAGTTGGCATCAATCTAGAACCATATGGAAACAATACATTTATTCTTCGTGAACATCCTATTTGGATGAAAGAAGAGGAGATTGAATCGGCTGTTTATGAAATGTGTGATATGTTGCTTTTGACGAATGAAGTATCTGTCAAAAAATACCGTGCAGAGTTAGCGATTATGATGTCATGTAAACGTTCAATTAAAGCTAATCACACTCTTGATGATTATTCAGCACGTCAACTTCTAGTGCAATTATCACAATGTAAGAACCCATATAACTGTCCACACGGTCGTCCTGTCCTGGTCAATTTTACCAAATCAGACATGGAAAAGATGTTCCGTCGTATTCAAGAAAATCATACAAGTTTAAGAGAGTTAGGAAAATACTAAATGTACGATTATATCAAAGGAAAATTAACTAAAATTACTGCAAAATATATTGTCGTTGAAGCTGGAGGATTAGGCTACATTATCAACGTTGCCAATCCATATAGTTTTTCTGACTTGATGAATCAAGATGTTCAAATCTACCTTCATCAAGTTGTTCGAGAAGATGCACAGCTTTTGTTTGGCTTTCATACAGAAGATGAAAAAGCAGTCTTTCTTAACCTTATTTCAGTTTCTGGAATTGGTCCGACAACAGCGCTAGCGATTATCGCAGTGGATGATAATGAAGGTCTCGTAACTGCTATTGACAATAGTGATATTCGTTATCTGATGAAATTTCCAAAAATCGGTAAAAAAACAGCTCAACAAATGGTGCTTGATTTAGCTGGTAAGTTTGCTGATGTTTCTATGGAAAATGGCTTAGCTTCTCAGGCAAAAGCAGTGGCAAACGAACAGCTTGAAGAGGCCATGGAAGCTCTTTTGGCACTTGGCTACAAGGCAGCAGAACTTAAGAAAATTCGTAAGTTCTTTGAAGGTACAAATGAAACCGCAGAACAATACATCAAATCAAGCCTTAAGATGTTGATGAAGGGCTAGTTATCAAGGAATTACAGGAGATGTTTCACATGAAACGTTGTAGTTGGGTAAGGGAAAATAATCCTTTGTATGTTGTTTATCATGATACTGAGTGGGGAAAGCCACTGCATGATGATCAAGCACTTTTTGAGCTTTTATGTCTTGAAACTTATCAAGCGGGACTTTCTTGGGAGACTATTCTTAATAAACGCGCAGCATTTAAGCAATCTTTTTATGACTACGATGTGACAAAAGTGGCGCAAATGACTGATGAAGAACTTGAAATGCTTCTTCAAAATCCTGAAATTGTTCGAAATCGTCGTAAGATTTTTGCGACACGTACAAATGCTAAAGCTTTTATCAAGATTCAGAAAGAATTTGGCTCTTTTGATGAGTATCTTTGGCGTTGGGTTGGTTACGCTCCTATCGTAAATGAGGTGAAGGATTACGCGAATTTTCCAGCTAGCACGCCTTTATCTGAAAATCTTTCTAAGGATTTAAAAAAACGTGGCTTTAAATTTGTAGGTCCTGTTTGTGTTTATTCTTTTCTTCAGGCAGCAGGTTTGGTAAATGACCATGAAGTAGATTGTGATTTTAAATCAATTTAGTCATCTGATAGTGTCAGGTGGCTTTTTTTTGACACTCTTGTCAATTATCTGTAAAACATCTTGACAGTATTAGTGAAATAAGGTATTCTGTAAAGAAAATTCTGTGAAGGGTTGGTGGGAGATATGGAAAGTTTAAGCATAAAAAGGAATACATTAGTTTTTTTACTATCAAATTTTCTGGTTAGTGTGGCTTATTCGCTGCCGCATTCTATTTTGACAGTAATTTTATTAGCCAAAGGTTTAAGCTTATCACAAATTCTAATCATTCAGTCAGCTTATAGTATTGCTATCGTCTTATTTGAATTTCCAAGTGGACTATTAGCAGATAATTATTCCAGAAAAAATCTTTACAGCCTGTCAAAGCTATTTTTAATCATCATGTTTTTGATTGTGCTATTTAGCAATCAGTTTTACTTGATTTTTGCGGCTTGGTTTTGTTACGGGATTGCCGCAGCTTTAGATAGTGGAACGCTTGATGCTTACATTATTAATCAGCTTAAATTAGCGCACCGTGAAGCAGAACTTCGAAAATTTCTGGCCTTGAGTAACCGTCTAGAGATCGTTGGACTCTTATTAGGAAGTAGTCTAGGTGGGATTCTTTATCACTTTATCGGGATTAATATTTATGTCTTAGGGACAGTTTTTCTTGTGGCTTCAACCCTTATCAGTTTTTTCTTTTTTAAAGAGACAACAAAGTCAGAGTCACTACAAGATAGTCATGTAATGGTTTTGAAAAAGCAAATTACTGATAGTTTTAAAGAACTTCGCAAGCAGCCACGTTTGAGTTTAATTCTGATTTTTGATTTTCTAACTCAGATTTTCTTTCAGACACATTTTCAGCTTTGGCAATCATTTTTCTTAAGCAAGGGGATTGATAGTCAGTATTTTCCATTCTTTTACATTGCTTTTCAAGTCATCACACTTTTTTCATATTCTATCAACATTGATGGTGTTAAAAAATATGCTGGTGTGCTTAAGTTCAGTCCGTTGATTGTTTTTCTACCGTTGACATTCTTTTTAGGGAAGATTGAGATTTTCTTGACAGCTTATTTCATATTTGTTTTTGTCTTTTATGTGATTGAATTTATTTTAAATTATCAATTTAACAAAATGGTTTCTGTTGAGAATATTTCTTCTTTGATTTCATTTAAGTCAACAGTAAGTCGTATAGGAAGTGTTTTACTACTATGCATATTAAGTTTTATGGTGAAGCAAATGTCTGTTTCAGCAGTCATGGCAATCAACTTTATGCTATCTTTGATTTTGCTTGCGGTTTTGTCTGTGATAATTATGAAAAAAGCCGTCATTGACAGTGATGTAAAGTAAGTTTACAATGTTTTTACACTTGTTTACGCGAAGCTTATTACAAAAAAACGTTAATTTTCAGCTTTTTTTGGTAGAATAAAATTAAATTACGAATAGATAAGTAGGTGGCAATTATGAAAGCTGAAATCATTGCTGTTGGAACAGAGATTTTAACAGGACAAATCACAAATACGAATGCACAATTTCTATCAGAGGAATTTGCTAAGTTAGGGATTGATGTCTTTTTCCAAACGGCAGTTGGGGACAATGAAGAACGTCTGCTGTCTATCATTGCTTTGGCAAGTAAGCGCAGTGATTTAGTTGTTCTTTGCGGTGGTTTAGGACCAACCGAAGATGATTTAACAAAACAAACTTTGGCAAAATATCTAGGACGTAACTTGGTTTTTGATGAGCAGGCAAGTAAACGTTTGGATGAATTCTTTGCGACACGTCCGCAATTTACAAGAACAGCTAACAATGAACGTCAGGCTCAATTGATTGAAGGGTCAACACCTCTTCAAAACAGTACGGGACTTGCTGTAGGTGGTATTCTGGAAGTTGATGGTGTTACTTATGTCGTTCTTCCTGGACCACCAAGTGAATTGAAGCCTATGGTTTGGGACTATTTAGTGCCATTGCTATCTAGTGACCACAAGCAATTGTATTCACGTGTCTTACGTTTCTTTGGTATCGGGGAAAGTCAGTTGGTAACTGTTTTGTCAGATTTGATTGAAAATCAAACAGACCCAACAATTGCTCCATATGCTAAAACAGGTGAAGTGACACTTAGATTGTCAACGAAGGCTGATGACCTTGAAACAGCTAAGGCTAAGTTGGATGAGCTTGAGCATAAGATTCTTGCTAAGAAGACTTTAAATAGCATTCCGCTTGAAAATTTACTTTATGGATACGGTGATGATAATAGTATGGCGCGTGTTGTTTTTGATTTACTTAAGCAAAAACATAAGACTATTACGGCTGCAGAAAGTTTGACAGCTGGTCTGTTTCAATCAAGTATTGCTGATTTTCCAGGCTCTTCAGCAGTTTTTAATGGTGGTTTTGTGACTTATAGCATTGAAGAAAAGGCAAAAATGCTTCAAATCCCTTTAAAAGATTTACAAGAACATGGGGTTGTGAGTCATTTTACAGCTGAAAAAATGGCTGAGCAGTCACGATTGCTGACAGACGCTGATTTTGGAATTGGCTTAACAGGAGTTGCTGGTCCAGATGGTCTAGAAGGTCATCCAGCGGGAACAGTTTTCATAGGTATTGCTACAAAAGAAAAAGTTCATTCTATCCGTGTTGTTATAGGTGGACGAAGCCGTTCAGATGTGCGTCATATTGCATGTTTGTATGCTTTTAACTTAGTACGTCAAGCTTTATTACAAGACTAAATTCTGATATAATAGGGCTAGTATCTCGAACAAACAGAAAGGGAAAAATTTGGCTAAAAAGACAAAGAAAACAGAAGCTATCACGAAGAAATTCGGTGATGAGCGTAAAAAAGCACTTGATGATGCTTTGAAATTAATCGAAAAAGATTTTGGTAAAGGAGCGGTCATGCGCCTTGGTGAGCGTGCTGAACAAAAAGTTCAAGTCATGAGTACTGGTAGTCTGGCGCTTGATATTGCCCTAGGTGCTGGTGGATACCCTAAAGGACGTATCATTGAAATCTATGGTCCTGAAAGTTCAGGTAAAACAACAGTAGCTCTTCATGCCGTGGCACAAGCACAAAAAGAAGGTGGTATTGCAGCCTTTATTGATGCCGAACATGCTCTTGACCCAGCTTATGCAGCAGCTCTTGGTGTTAATATCGATGAACTTCTTTTGTCACAACCTGATTCAGGTGAACAAGGTCTTGAAATTGCAGGTAAATTGATTGATTCTGGTGCTGTTGACCTTGTTGTTGTCGACTCTGTCGCCGCTCTTGTACCTCGTGCAGAAATTGATGGTGACATTGGTGATAACCACGTTGGTTTGCAAGCTCGTATGATGAGTCAAGCTATGCGTAAACTCTCAGCTTCTATCAACAAAACAAAAACAATCGCTATCTTTATCAACCAATTGCGTGAAAAAGTTGGTGTCATGTTTGGTAACCCAGAAACAACACCTGGTGGACGTGCTCTTAAATTCTATTCATCAGTTCGTCTTGATGTTCGTGGAAATACACAAATTAAAGGTACTGGTGACCAAAAAGATAGCAACATCGGTAAAGAAACTAAAATCAAAGTTGTTAAAAACAAAGTTGCTCCACCGTTTAAAACTGCTGAAGTGGAAATCATGTACGGTGAAGGAATTTCACGTACAGGTGAGTTGATTAAAATCGCTAGTGATTTGGATATCATCAACAAAGCTGGTGCATGGTTCTCTTACAATGGTGAGAAAATTGGTCAAGGTTCTGAAAATGCTAAGAAATATTTGGCAGATCACCCAGATGTCTTTGACGAAATTGATCACAAAGTTCGTGTTCATTATGGACTTGTTGAAGAAACTGAAGATGAAAAAGCAGCAAATGCTGCTGACGAATCAGCTGCAACTTCTGAAAAAGTAGATGAAGTTGTTCTTGACCTAGACGATGCGATTGAAATCGAAGAATAATTTTGAATTGCTTTAAAGCTTGAAACAATGCGTTTCAGGCTTTTTTTAATAAATTTTTGATAAAAATGAGTACATTTTCAAGAAAAAAATAAATCTTTTTAATTGACTTTTTAGAAAAATAGGTCTTAGGTCCCATGTGCTCCTCAATGTGTGTGTGCTATAATACAACTATCATGGGATAGAAAGTGAGAGTGCACATGATTAAAATTTACACAATTTCAAGTTGTACAAGCTGTAAGAAAGCCAAAACATGGCTCAACGCTCATCAGCTCCCTTATAAAGAACAGAATTTAGGAAAAGAACCACTATCACGCGAAGAAATTTTAGCTATATTAACTAAAACAGAAAACGGTATTGAAAGTATTGTTTCATCTAAAAACCGTTACGCAAAAGCACTTGACTGCGATATCGAGGAATTAAGTTTAAGTGAGGTTATCGATCTCATTCAAGCTAATCCGCGTATTTTGAAAAGCCCAATTTTGATTGATGACAAACGTCTTCAAGTGGGTTACAAAGAGGACGATATTCGTGCTTTCTTGCCACGCTCAATTCGTAATGTGGAAAATGCAGAAGCTCGTCTTCGTGCAGCGTTATAATATATAGTAGAAAAGTCTCTTTTTAGGGGCTTTTTTTGTTCTAAAAAATAGCAATTTTGTCAAATTTTGAAAAAGGTTACATTGTATCTATGTCAAGTTTTATGACATTTTTTGTCATAACTATTACTATTGTGAAATAAACTTTGGTTAAATAAAGTCAGATTCTTGTGAAATCTTTGTGAATAAGCTATAATAATTGGTGACAGCTATTTAGAAAGAAGGTGTAAGTATGGGATTTACTGACGAAACTGTACGCTTTAATTTAGACGATAGCAACAAGAAAGAAATTAGTGAGACTTTAACAACGGTTTATCGCTCTCTTGATGAAAAAGGCTATAATCCAATCAATCAGATTGTAGGTTATGTCCTAAGTGGTGACCCTGCTTATGTGCCTCGTTACAATGATGCCAGAAATCAAATTCGTAAATACGAACGTGATGAAATTGTTGAAGAGCTTGTCCGCTATTATCTCAAAGGAAATGGAATTAATTTGAAATGAGAATTATGGGACTAGATGTCGGCTCAAAGACTGTTGGTGTTGCGATTAGTGACCCACTTGGTTTTACAGCGCAAGGTGTAGAAATTATCCAAATTGACGAAGAAGCTGGCGAATTTGGTTTTGAAAGACTTGGAGAGTTAGTTAAGCAGTATAACGTTGATAAGTTCGTTGTCGGTTTACCAAAAAATATGAATAATACCGAAGGTCCTCGTGTTGAAGCAAGTAAAGCTTATGGCGACCAAATCAAAGAACTTTTCGACATTCCAGTTGATTATCAAGATGAACGTTTAACAACTGTTCAAGCAGAACGTATGTTAGTAGAGCAAGCTGATGTTAGTCGTGGTAAACGTAAAAAAGTTATCGATAAGTTAGCAGCACAGCTTATTTTGCAAAATTATTTAGATAGAATGTTTTAATCTAATCATTAATTCATTTAAAGGAGACTATTATGGCACATAACCATAACCACGATCATAACCATGATCACGAGCATGAAGTTATTACACTTGTAGATGAACAAGGTAATGAAACACTTTTTGAAATTCTTTTGACAATCGATGGTCGCGAAGAATTCGGTAAAAACTATGTTCTTTTGGTACCAGCAGGTGCTGAAGAAGATGAACAAGGTCAAATCGAAATTCAAGCTTACTCATTCACTGAAAATGAAGATGGTACTGAAGGTGATCTTCAACCAATTCCTGAAGATTCAGATGCTGAATGGGATATGATTGAAGAAGTTTTCAATAGCTTCTTAGACGAAGACTAATTTGCTATAAAGGTTAGGAGTATTTCCTAGCCTTTATTTTTTTGTCAAAAATGACTCTTTTTTATTTTACGAATAGGTAAATGAAGGAGGAAAATTTGATGAAAAAAGCGGATGTTCTCAGCCAAGAAGAAAAGGATTTCTTAAAACGCTATCAAAACAAGCCACGCCACGGTTTTAGGGAACTTTTAGCTTATTGTGCTATCCTTAACAAATTGACTAATGATTAGTTTTTGTTATACTTAATGTATGACAATTCAAGGAGAGAATAAGTGAATACATCAGAACAAGTAAATGTAGATCAGAGTGCGTTTTCATCGTACAGTCGCACATCTCGTAAAGTCGGTGAAGTTAGAAGCCATCTAGAGCCTTCTAAGAGAACAAAGGTTCCTCAACCTCATAAATTGTATATTTTACTATTGAGTGTTGTGGTGAGTTGCTTATCAGTAGCAGTGCCTTTATTTACTGATATGGCAAATAGCCTACAGTCACAAAATCTTTATATTGGATTAATGTTTTCTAAAGGACACCTTCCATTTACTGATATGTTTGCGACAGGTGGTTTCCTTTATTATGCTGTCATTGCATTAGCATACATTCTTGGGTCAACTTTGTGGTTAGTTCCTATCCAAATTGTGGCATTTTATTTGTCAGGAATCTATTTCTACAAGTTGGTTAACTACTTTACTGACAGTCACCGTCTTGCTGTTACATTTACTGGAGTATTTTACTTATTAAATGTTGCGCTTGGTTTTGGTGGTTTATATCCTATCCAGTTTGCCATGCCTTTTGTTATGGTTTCATTGTGGTTCTTGACCAAGTATTTTGCTGATATTATCAAGGATGAAGCTTTCATCTTGTATGGATTTGCTGGCGCAGCAGCCATGCTTTTAGAACCTCGTACATTGGTGTTCTGGGTACTTTCATTCTTGACAATCATTGTGTATAACTTGAGAAAAGGTCACTTTGCGCGTGGTTTCTACCAATTATTGTGTATCATTTTTGGTACTATCTTGGTATTTTACACTGCTGGTTACTTTATTTTGAACTCACAAGTATTGTTGCCGTACCTTAACCAAGCTATTGTTTATCAATTTACTAGTTTTGCGACAAGCGATGGTAATTTGATTTTGACATTGTTGTTCCAAATCGTTGTTGCTTTGGGTTCTGGGCTAGTGCTTGGTGCAGTGTCATTTGGTAAAATTGTTAGAATCTCTCACGATAAAGTAGCCAAATGGCTTATCCTTTTAGTATTTATCTGCTTCTTTGTTATTGATTTGTTAACGCAAAGTTATCAGTTTTACAATCTATTAGCAGCTATGCCTTTTGGTGTATTGCTAACAGCTATGGCATTAGGTGAGCAATATCAACGTAGTCTGACAAAAACGTCACACCGTCGTAGAAAAGCTTCAGACAATGTTGGAAGTTTTGGATTTTATCTTAAACGTCACTTTTATTTGCCAATTTTGGTGTTAGTAGTTGGTGTTGGGCAGCCTGTTTTACATGCTTGCTTGTCAGTTAATGCTAATAGTGAACGCACAACTATTGCAAAATATCTCGAAAAAGAAGTGTCTAAAGATGATACTGTTTACGTCTGGGATGATTCGTCTAAGATTGGTATCGATAGTCAACTCCCAAGTAGTTCACAATTTACTTCACCAGTAGTTAATACTGCTAAATCTGCTAATAAAAAAGTTTTAGAAGATGAATTGCTACAAAATCTAGGGTCATATATTGTGGTTAACAAGGACCAAAAAATTTCTGAATCACTAAAAAATAATTTTTCTTCTAACTACGAAAAGGTCCAAATCGGCGGTATTACAGGCTTTACCGTCTATCATAAAAAATAAAGAAAAACGCAATATCTTGTGGTCGTCAAAAAAAGTGACCACAAGATATTGATTTTTTTTTGTCCCGTGTTATAATAGACGAGTAAGAAGGAGTGTTCATATGATTACATTAGAAAAAGAAAAAATTGCTACTCAGCCTACTGTAAAAGTTATCAAACGTGATGGACGTTCTGTAAACTTTGATGCAGATAAGATTTATAATGCTTTGCTAAAAGCTAGCAATAATGTGACAAAAATGTCTCCAGTTATCGAAGCAAAATTGGAAAGTATTTCAGATAATATCGTTGCTGAAATTTTTGACCGCTTCAAAGATAACGTTAAAATTTATGAGATTCAAAATATCGTTGAGCATGAACTTTTAGAAGCTAATGAATATGCAATTGCTCAAGAATATATCAATTATCGTACAAAACGCGATTTTGCGCGCTCTCAAGCGACAGATATCAACTTTTCTATTGATAAACTGTTGAACAAAGATCAAACGGTCGTAAATGAAAACGCAAACAAAGACAGTGAAGTCTTCAACACACAACGTGACTTGACTGCAGGTATCGTTGGTAAGTCAATCGGACTTAAAATGTTGCCAGCTCACGTTGCCAATGCTCACCAAAAAGGTGATATTCACTTCCACGATCTTGATTACAGCCCATACACTCCAATGACAAACTGCTGTTTGATTGACTTTAAAGGAATGTTGGGAAATGGCTTTAAGATTGGTAATGCTGAAGTTGAAAGTCCAAAATCTATTCAAACAGCGACAGCTCAAATTTCTCAAATCATTGCTAACGTTGCTTCAAGCCAATATGGTGGATGTACAGCAGACCGTATCGATGAATTTTTGGCACCATATGCTGAACTTAACTATAAAAAACATATGAAAGATGCCCAAGAATGGGTTGCTGAAGATCGTCGCGAAGATTACGCACGTACAAAAACGAAAAAAGATATCTACGATGCTATGCAAAGTCTTGAATATGAAATCAATACTTTGTTTACATCAAATGGTCAAACACCATTTACTTCTCTAGGTTTTGGTCTTGGTACAAACTGGTTTGAACGTGAAATTCAAAAAGCTATTCTTACTATTCGTATCAAAGGTCTTGGTAGCGAACACCGTACAGCTATCTTCCCTAAATTAATCTTCACATTGAAGAGTGGTCTTAACCTTGAAGAAGGTACCCCAAACTACGATATCAAACAATTGGCTTTGGAATGTGCTACAAAACGTATGTATCCAGACGTTCTTTCATACGATAAAATCGTTGAATTGACTGGTTCATTCAAAGCACCTATGGGATGCCGTTCATTCCTTCAAGGCTGGAAAGATGAAAATGGCGTTGAAGTTAACTCAGGTCGTATGAACCTTGGGGTTGTCACTGTTAACCTTCCTCGTATTGCTATGGAATCAAACGGTGATATGGACAAATTCTGGGAAATCTTCAACGAACGCATGGGAATTGCTAAAGATGCTCTTGTTTACCGTGTTGAACGTGTCAAAGAAGCAACTCCAGCAAATGCACCAATTCTTTACCAATACGGTGCGTTTGGAAAACGTCTTGGCAAATACGACAACGTTGATGAACTTTTCCGTCACCGTCGTGCAACAGTTTCTCTTGGTTACATCGGACTTTACGAAGTCGGAACAGTTTTCTTCGGACCAAACTGGGAAACAAATGCTGAAGCTAAAGAATTTACAGTGGATATCATCCGCAAGATGAAAGAATATTGTGTAGAATGGTCAGATGAATATGATTACCACTTCTCAATCTATTCAACACCATCTGAAAGTTTGACAGACCGCTTCTGCCGTCTTGATACTAAGAAATTTGGTATTGTCAAAGATATTACAGATAAAGAATACTACACAAACTCATTCCACTATGATGTGCGTAAAAACCCAACACCATTTGAAAAATTAGACTTTGAAAAAGTTTATCCAGAAGCTGGTGCGACAGGTGGATTCATTCACTACTGTGAATACCCAGTTCTTCAACAAAATCCAAAAGCCCTAGAAGCTGTTTGGGATTATGCCTATACTCGTGTTGGTTACCTTGGAACTAACACTCCAATTGACCGTTGCTACAAATGTGGTTTTGAAGGAGACTTCACTCCAACAGAACGTGGATTCGTTTGTCCAAACTGTGGAAACAGCGATCCAAAATCTGTAGACGTTGTTAAACGTACTTGTGGATATCTTGGAAACCCTCAAGCTCGTCCAATGGTTAATGGCCGTCACAAAGAAATTTCTGCGCGTGTTAAAAACATGAACGGATCAACTATTAAAAATCCTGGTGATCCTCACATGCACAAAGCATAGATTCTTGTTAGACAGTTTCATAAAATAATTGAAGCTGGAGACAGTTGTCCCAGCTTCTTTGTTATATTGATAAATAATTAAGATGAAAGGAGCAATAACGTGGGAAAATACCAATTAGACTATAAAGGTATGCAGCAAGTCGAACGTTTTCACGAGAAAAATTCAAATGTGAAAGCTGACAAAAAAGCGCGTGTTAACCAGTTGAAAGCACAATTTTTAGAAAAAGCTAAAAAGAAAAGTAAATAAGAGGTGAGCTTATGCAGTTACGAAGACCTGAATTATCGGATAAAGAAGCAGTTATTGAAATGATGAAAGAATTTGAAGTGAGCCAGTCTGCCCACGATGGTGGTTTCTGGTCTGTGGATAACTTTGATTATGAAAAATGGCTTGAGGATAATCGTTTGAGTGAAATGGGAATTAATATTCCAGATACGTTTGTTCCAGCGGTCCAATTTGTCTCGTTTTCTGATGATGGCAGGACTTTGGGATTTTTGCATTTGCGTTTACGTCTTAATGACAATCTTTTAAAACAAGGTGGGCACATCGGATATTCTATTCGTCCATCAGAACGCCGCAAAGGATATGCTAAAGAACAGTTGCGCTTGGGTTTGCTAGAAGCTAAGAAGAAAAATATTAAAAAAGCTTTGGTGACTTGTCATGATGATAATCCAGGTAGCCGCAAAGTTATATTAGCTAACGGTGGTGTATTGGAAGATGTTCAAGATTCTGTAGAACGTTACTGGATATCTTTAGAAAATTAATAGAAAGAAGACTAGTATGGAAGAAAAAAATTGGAATACTCCTAAACCTGGTGAATGGACTTCAGAAAATTTAAGTCAAGGTAGAATCATGGACTACAAGGCCTTTAACTTTGTTGACGGAGAAGGTGTTCGTAATTCTCTCTACGTGTCAGGCTGTATGTTCCACTGCAAAGGCTGCTATAATGCTGCGACTTGGTCATTTAAAGCAGGAATGCCTTATACAAAAGAGCTTGAAGAACAAATCATGGAAGATTTGGCTCAACCTTATGTTCAAGGTCTTACGCTTCTCGGTGGAGAACCATTTTTGAATACTGGAATTCTTTTACCGCTGGTAAAACGTGTCCGCCGCGAACTTCCTGAAAAGGATATCTGGTCATGGACTGGCTATACTTGGGAAGAAATGATGCAGGAAACACCAGACAAACTTGAAATGTTGAGTTTGATTGATATTCTGGTTGATGGACGTTTTGACATTACCAAGAAAAACTTGATGTTACAGTTCCGTGGTTCAGAAAATCAACGTATTATTGATGTTCAAAAGTCACTAAAAGCTGGAAAAGTTGTCATTTGGGATAAACTAAACGATGGCAATCAAAACTTTGAACAAGTTAGCCGGGATGATTTAATCTAAAATGACTTATTAGTTGTGAAAATGGGAAGCTGATGGGAATAATCGGCTTCTTTTTGTTGGGAAAATGTCAAAAAGAAGAAGTTATACACAGGTTGTTTATCAAAATTGTGAATAGCCTAAAACCATTGATATTAAAGGATTTGTTGGTGGTTTATACACAAGTTATCCCCAATATATAACCATATTTATCCACAAGTTGTGAATAACTGTTAACAAATTGTGTAAAAAAAGAAGAATTTTCAAGCTATTTTAGCTTTTTTTATAAAAAATTCAGGAATGATTTGAAAATTTCATGCAAAAAGCCAATAACATTAAAATGTTACTGGCTTTCATCTATTTCAAGATCGACTGAGATCTGTTTATTCGGGAGCACAGGTATGAAATCGAGGTTATCAAAAGCAATTATATTTAACTGAACGGTTAATCTTTGATTGTTTGGTTGATAGTCTGTGGATAACTTTTTGCTTAAAAAAGTGTCAAGAACTGTCAACTAAATCATTCTTGTGTCAACTTCTGACATAATGTAAGCGATAATTCTGTCAATGTTAACGTTTTTTCTGTCAATATCTCGTAAAAATTTTGTCAAGATGTAAAAAACGAGGAAAACATTATAAAAAAATATCTCTTACTTTTCATTTCTTAACGGGGTATGTTCTTTTGAAGGAGCATTGAAGTAACCAGGAATAGAATTAAAAAGAAGGGATAAGTTTTTAGCAATAAATTCAGGTTTTTCGGGTTTATCTTTAGTTAACCAAAATTGTAAAATGTTAAGATAAGCGCCGTATAAGCCTTTTGAGATATAGTCGATGTTGCTTTCTACAGAATCATCGATGCACCATGGTAGGTTGATTTTCTTGTAGATTTTTGCGGAATTTTTATTTAATTTTTCTGATAGCAGTGAAAAATGTCCACTTCTGACAAGCGATGCGATGAATAATCGATTTGAATACATAAAATTCAAAGTGACTAAGAATACATCTTCGGCACTTTCTGCTAAGATAAAATTATCACGTTGATGATAGTATCCATCGACAAAGTTTTCTAGACAGAAATCCATTAAATCATCTTTGCTGTTAAAGTAACGATAAAATGTTCGTCGTGAAATATCAGCTTTATCAAGAATGTGATAGATAGTGATTTCGTCATAATGTCGTTCAGTAATTAGTAGATAAAGTGCTTTTGATAAACGGTGTTTTGTTTCTGAGACTTGGTGTTGTTTTTTTGATAAATTTGCCATAAACAATCCTCAACTTGAACGATGTAATAATTCTGAAAAGACAAAAAATTATACCTAATCACTTTAACATTGTAACATAAAGCTAAAAGTTAAGCTACATCAATCATACGATATTGTTAACGTTTTACTTCATAAAATTGTTATTGTTAGCTTTTTTAACATGAATTGAGAAAGAATATTAAAAAAATTAGAAATAGGAAACAATTTTTTAAAAAATGTATCACTTAGGGAAAATTGCTTTTCAAATTAGCAAAAAAATATTATAATAAACCCCAAAACGTCTAGATGCATAAAATAGCAAAATGAAAAAATGTTTATTTTTCCAAAACAAGAATAAATATGCCTTTAGAATTATGTGAGTTTTATGTGAAAGACGATATTGGAAAGGAGGAATTAGGATGCTTGATGCTAAACAGTTAAGGAAACTTCGCCGTTCAGACCTTTTTGAATTGCTTGTTGAGCAGGCAAAAGAGATTGAGGAACTCCAAGGTCAGGTCAAAGAACTTGAAGGAAAACTTGAACGTCGCGAGCTAGAAGTTACTGATGCGGGATCAATTGCTGAGGCAGCATTAGCGATTAGTAAAGTTTTTGAGGAAGCACAGGCAGCAGCGGATACGTATCTTTATAATGTAAAACGTATGGCAGATGCCAAAAATAATATAGATAATAAAGCGTAGAATGCTGGGATTTTTAAAATGAAACCATTATTTGAAAAAAAATCACAGAAAATCAATTTAACTGATTTACCGAAAGCTGATGACCTTTCAAAAGAATTAGGAAAGATTAAATATCGTGAACGTTACGTTCGCACTCTTCGCAGCACGGTTTTTACGCTAGTGACAGTGGCAGCGTTGGCTGTACTGATTGCGACAATTTGGCTTCCTGTTTTACAGATTTATGGAAATTCAATGACTCCGACTTTGAAAGCTGGAGACATGGTAGTTTCTGTTAGTAAGAAAAATTTAAAGCAGGGTGATGTCGTTGCATTTTATTACAATAATAAAGTTCTTGTAAAACGTGTGATTGCGACATCAGGTCAATGGGTTAACGTTGATAAAAAAGGGAATGTCTATGTTGACGGTAAAAAGTTAAATGAGCCTTACCTACAAAAAGGCGAGAAAGATTACGGAGAGACAAATATCAAACTTCCGTATCAGGTGCCAGATGGGAAATATTTCGTGATGGGAGATCACCGAAAAGTTTCAATCGACTCACGTAATAAAACCGTTGGTCCGGTAGGCAGTGAACAGTTAGTTGGGAAACTAACGCTAAGAATTTGGCCACTATCTCGCATGGGTGCAATTGATTAAACTCTGAATGGTTAGTTGGGAAACTAAAATTTAGAGTTAGTCACAATTTGTATGTGGCAATTGCTTAGACAGTTAATAAATTATGTTTAGAAAGGGATTTTATGGTAAAGCTTTGGGCAAAGCTAGCGATTTTAATAAAAAAGCGAGTCCAAGATAGCATCATTGCAAAGATTGCTCTGGCGCTATCTGTTGTTATTGTTTTTTGTACAACTTATTTGCTGATATTACCAGCCCTAACGATTAGTACGGGAAATAGCTCAGCTGTTTTTCAATCGCAAGACAGTAGTTCTTCGCAAGTTGAATCAACGGCGGCAAGTTCTCAAGAAACTAATCAAACTGAAAATTCCTCACAAACGACATCGACTGAGTCAAGTCAAGAAAAAAAGGACATGTCACAGGCAGGTACTTTGAACGCTGAGACATCTGATATCACCGTAAATGTCTCTTACGAAGGCAATACGTTTTCGGAACCGGTTCAATTAAAAGTAAAACCTGTTGAAGATACAAGTGCCATTGATAATAAATTGACAACACTTCTTAGCGAAAGCAAGCAAGAGTTGTCACAAGCTCATTCTTATGATATTTCATTTGTTACAGATGAGGGCAAGGAAGTTGAACCAAGCAAAGATGTTAAGGTTTCAATGAATTTCAAGAATGACTTATCTACCAACGACGACAAACAAGCTGGTTGGAAGTTGTACCACTTCGTGGACAACGATATCAATCAAGTTCAAGATTTGACTGAATCGACAGATACAGACATCAAAGAAACTGGTGATGGGGCTGTTGAAAGTATTGATTTCAAATCAAATACATTTTCAATCTATACCTTAGCAGGAGTAACATACGCTGACTTTTCAGGGTATTTGACGGGTGCGAAATGTACGACGACACCAACTTATACTGAATCAACAAAAACGTTGACAACTGATATTGGATTATCTTTTGCAATTTCAAAAGAAACTCTGCTTGCTAATGATAAATACGCACTTGAACTACCTGATGATGCTGCATGGCCTTCTAATTTAGAAGGAAATGAGTATCCAGGATATGACGAGGAAAATAAGTATCATCCACTGCTAGCTTTTGATTATAAGTTTATTCAGCAAGATGATAAAAAATATATTATAATAACTTTCCGTGATGATTATATTAATAGTGCGGGAAAGGATGTTACAGGAACGTTAAACTATACAGCTACCATTGGTAGTACTTATCGTAAGGATGATAAAAGTTATAGTATTAAGTACTCAGATAAGGCAACTGTTGAGATTCCTGCAAAGGATGTTATTCCTCAAAAAGATGAAGCTTCATATGATGTGAAGAGCAGTAAATCAGGTAAAGTTGAGTATAATGGAGACCAAGCTGATTTAATATATACTGTTAAGGTATGGTCAGATAAGGGAACAAAAGGTGAGATTACTCTGAATGACGCGTTATCAGGGGATAGTCTTGCTGATGTTCAGATTGGTTCTATTGAAATTGATTCGCTTAAGAAAAATAATCAATCACTAGATAAAGGTATAGTAATTAAGGATAAGGTAGATGATGGTGACAAGAAGTCATTTACAATGACTTTGCCAAAATTAAATGCTGGAGAGTCTTACGAGATTAAATATCGCTATAAAGTGAAACAATTTCCAGCAGGAAAAGCTTATGTAATAAAAAATGATGTTACGTTAGAAAGTCCAGATATAGATCATCCTGGTAATTCAAATAGTTGGCTAACTATTGAACGCAATAAAATTTCTAAAGATGGTAAGTACAACTCAAGTGATAATACTATCACCTGGACAATTGAAGTAAATAAAAATCATAATGATATTGCTGGAGCTACTTTGAAGGATGATATGTTCTCTGATGCTATATCAGGAAAAGTTGATATTTCACCATCAACAGGTTATGAAAAAACAAGTGACGGTTATAAGTTTGTAGCAGTTGATAATAATGGGAAAAATACTCAACATTATACAATTAGTTATAAAACTAAAGCTGGTGAGGTTGATAAGAGTTGGAATTCTAATCCAGTGACACAGACAAATACGGTTGAACTCGATGATAACGGTGAGAAGTCAAAAGCCACTAAAACGGTCGATGAAGGACAACCTCAGAAAGGTGGACTCAGTAAGTCGTTTGAAAAGATGACTCCAACTTCAGATTCTCACGTTAAAGAATTATCTTGGAAATCAGTTATTTCACTACCTGGAAATAAAACAATTCCAGAGGGGACTGAATTTACTGATGAATTAGTGGCTGGTAATAATAATGATTGGTATTCACATTATTATACGAAAGCTCAGCTAGATGATATTTATCAAAAATTAAAAGATATTTTTGGTGATATTGAATTTTCAGTTCAAGAATCTGGTACTTGGCAGGATATAAGTTACAACCAAATTAGTAGCGATAAAACTTATCGCGTATTTAAGTTTAAACTGAAAAAGGATTATGAAGGGACAAAGGATATAACTCTTGAATATAAATCATCAATAAAAAAATCAATTGGATTAGTTTATACTAATACGATTAGTTCGGATGGATATTCAGCTACTGATAAATATCTCTATGAAGAAAAAAATCGTGTTACTAAGATGGATGCTGATACTCAATCTTGGAACCAAGTGAGTGGATCAGATTTTCAATCTGAGGATACAAGTCAAACCATATCACCTGATAAAAATTTGAGTTGGGCGGTTAAAGTTGAACTTGAAGATGATACGACATCAGTTACTATAACAGATACACCACCAGCAGGTTTGAAATTAGTAGGATTTGCTTTTGGTTCTGCTTATAATTCAATGATTAACTCCAAATATGATATAACAAGTACCTCAATTACTTGGGGAGATCCTGGATGGCCAGGACAGTATGAAATCTCGTCTTCTGGTATAATTGATGACAATGGTGCTATTAAGATGACATTTACAGCTATTAACGGGAAAACTATTAAAAAAGCTCTTGGTGATAGTAAATACTTATATGCTAAGTTTACCTTTAAGTATACTGGTGAGCTACCTTTGGATGATAGTCTTACTAAGAAGTTAACAAACAAAGCTTCAGCGAGTCTTAATGGTGATCCAGTTGGTTCTGATGAGCACACTAAGACAGTGACTATCACCCCTCGTCAAAAGCTTACCAAATCTGGTGAATGGCATGAAGGGGATCCTAATAACCCAGATGATATACGAGGGATTCATTACAAGTTAGATCTTAACCCAGATGCGCAAGATTTGAATGCTGATTCAGATACTTATACAGTAACTGATACCTTAACTTATACGTCTGGTGGAGTAGAAGATAATATAAGTTATAGTTTGTTAGATGACACTGTTAAGTTAATTGACTCATCTGGTAACGAGGTACAAGATGGTTGGTCTTGGAAAGTCAAAGAAGTTAAAGATGGTCTAAATACTAAAAGTATTTTGACGGTAGTTGTTCCTGATAATCAAAAATATACTTTGAAGTATGTTTATGGTGTCTCAGGTGATATAGTAAGAAAACAATCGTACACAGTTATTAACACTGCTTCCATCGAAGGTATTAAAACTGGTTCTGACGAGTGTAAAAAAGAATGGGAAACATACTCTACGTCTGGTACAGCAAAAACAGATAGAAGTATTGTTATCAACAAAGTTGATTCCGATAATTATCGTAAAAAACTTAAAGGCGCTGTTTTTGCTGTTTACAAGTACGATGATTGTAATAATATTTATAATTGGTGTGACGATAAGTACTATCATCGTTATGACGACGATGAAGTAGTTGGATATTATGTTAGTGACGAAGATGGTCAAATTTCCATTTCTAAAAAACTTTTAGAATATAAAAATTACCATGAACCAGTCTGGGTGCCATTTTATGGTTGGGTAGTGGTCGGTTGGATAAATTCTAAGTATAATTTTGAAGATAACCAACTTTATTATGTTAAAGAGGTCCGTTCTCCAGAAGGTTACGACTTACCAGAAAATCCTGAAGTACATTATTTTTATTATGGTACTTCTTGTTATGATCCTTGGCAAGGTTGCGATAATGTTGTAAACTTAGCTAAAACCGGTGCTTCGTTTAGGGTTGAAAATAAAAAAATCAAGCAAACGAACTTAACCGTTAAGAAAGAATGGCTAAGAGCTGACGGTAGCAAAACTGAGCGTTCTGATGGCTCAATCACTTACGACTTGATTCAAGTTGCGACTGATAGCCAAGGCAATTCTACTGAGACAGACTATAAATCAGGTGAGACATTGACTCACGATGATGATTGGACTCGAACGTACAAGGGATTGCCTGTTTCTGGTAAAAATGCTTCGGGCAATGAAGTAGATTATAAATACTATGTTCGTGAAACGCCCGCTTCTGGCTATGATACTAGTTATTCAAATGGTGAAACGACATCTGATAATCCATCTGACATGAAGACGGATTCTTCTGATGGTCAGATTACTATTAAAAATAAAGTTCAGAAGCAATATGAATTGCCTGAGACTGGTGGTAGTGGCGTGAAGATGCACTATGTACTTGGTGCGGCTCTCGTTCTACTTACTACAGGATTGATAATCCTGAAAGCTTACAAAACATATCAAGCAGGAGGTGACTCCTGATGATAAGAGATTATGGTAAAGGTGGTGGTGCCTGATTCACTACTGTAAAGATTTAGGTTATAACTTCACTTTAGGAGTTTACACAATTTAGTTTTCAAAAAAAGAAAGAAGGAAAAGGATTTTATAATGAAGAAGTTTAAATTGCTCTTAGCAGCTTTTGTTGCTACACTCTTCGCATTTGCTGGTGTGAAAGCATCCGCTTATACTATTACCATTAAAAATGTATCAACAGGTCACACTTATGAAGCTTACCAAGTATTTGGTGGCGACCTTTATAAAGGAGATGGTGCAACGACACCAACACTTTCAAATATTGACTGGGGTGAAGGTGTTAATGCTTTCACATATGATGGTGAATCTGATGCCGCTAAAATTGCTGAAAAATTATCAGGTCAAGCATTTGATTCAGAAACTGCAAAAGATTTCGCAAAGGAAGCTAGTAAACATCTTGCAACTGCAGCTACATCTGAAGAAAGTACTAGTAATACAGTTGAGCTTACAGTAGGTGCCCCTGGTTATTACTTGGTAAAAGATAAAGATGGCTCACAAGATAGTAAAAATGGAGCTTATACTCGCTTTATGATGCAAGTAACTGGTGCTGAATCTGTTGAAGTCAAAAATGACGTTCCAACTGTTGAAAAGAAAGTAAAAGAAACTAACGATTCAACTGGTGAAACAACTGATTGGCAAGATGCTGCTGACTATGATATGGGTGATATTGTTCCATTCCAATTGACAGCAGAATTACCTAAAAAACGTGTTGATGATTATGATCACTACTATGTAGAATTTACAGATACTTTGTCTGCTGGTTTGACATTTAAAGAAATCACAAAAGTAACAGCAGATGGTACAACACTTAATGAAAATCAATATAAAAAGACTGTAACAAAAAATAGTGACGATACAACAACACTTTCTATTGTAATTACTGATGTGAAAGCTGTTGCTAATATTACAAAAGATGAAAATAAAGTTGTTGTAGAATACAACGCTGAACTTAACTCAAATGCTGTTCTTGGTTCAGCAGGTAACCCAAACAGCGTTGAATTGACTTACTCAAACAACCCTAACGCTACTGGTGATGGTACATCTAAACCAGAAAATACTGGTAAAACTCCAAAAGATACTGTAAAAGTCTTCACTTACCAAACAATCATTAATAAAGTTGACCAAGATGGTAAACCTTTGACTGGTGCAGAATTCACTCTTGTTAAGAAAAATAAAGATGGTTCAACTAAGAATGTAGATGTAGTTAAAAATGCTGAAGGAACATCATTCACTTTCAAAGGTCTTGACGCTGGTAAATATGTTCTTAAAGAAACAAAAACACCAGATGGTTACAACACAATCAAACCAATCGAATTCACAATCGACGCTGACTACGATAAAGAAGCTGATGACCCTCAATTGATTAACCTTTCAGGTGATGTCACTTCAGGTGTAGCAAAATTTGATGCTAACAAAGCTGACGGTTCATTGAAAGCTGATATCGTCAACCGTAAAGGTTCACTTCTTCCATCAACTGGTGGTATGGGTACAACAATCCTTTACGTTATCGGTTCAATCCTTGTTCTTGTAGCGGCTGTTCTTCTTATCACTAAAAAACGTATGGATGCAGCTAAATAAGAATTTGTTATAATAATATTAACTTTGTTTAATTAATCATCCGATAAAGGGAGTGGCAAGGAGCACGGGCTCACTTTCTACTCCCTTTATTCTTGCAACTGTCGGGAGAGCTCTTTAATATGCAAAAAAAATCAAAAGATAATTTTTTGACGAATGCACTCGTCTTTATATTAATAATCGGGCTGTCCCTTTTGTTGTATCCGACAGTTAGCGATTATTGGAACTCATTTCACCAATCAGAAGCGGTAGCTGGCTATGTCCAAAATGTTCAAGACATGGGTCAGCAAAAGAAAGATGATATGTTGGCAGCAGCTAAGGCTTATAATCAATCTTTGGCAAAAGGTGTGATGCCTGATTTGAATCTGTCAAAGGCTGAGAAGTCTGTTTATGACAAGACTCTTGATGTCACAGGTACTGGTATCATGGCATATGTCGATATTCCAAAGGTTAATACGACTTTGCCAATCTATCACGGTACTGAAGATAGTATTTTGCAGGTGGCTGTTGGTCATATTCCTGGAACGTCTCTGCCAGTTGGTGGTAAGGGGACGCACGCTGTGATTTCAGGTCACCGTGGGTTGCCTTCGGCTAAGCTGTTTACAGACATCGACCGTTTGCGTGAAGGTGATACGTTCATGATTCAGGTTTTGGATGAAACACTGACTTATGAAGTTGACCAGATTCTGACGGTCTTGCCAGATGATGTCTCAGCGCTAGCCATTGACCCAAATAAAGATTACGTGACTTTGGTAACGTGTACGCCTTACGGTGTTAACAGTCACAGACTTTTGGTACGCGGTCACCGCATTCCAAATAAAGTCAAAGATGCGCGCGTGGTATCTGAAGCGAGCCGCGTTGACGCGATGATTGTTGCGCCGATAATCGCGGTCTTCCTCTTCATCATCTTGTTATTGGTGAGTGCTGTTTATCGCAGACTACGGAAATAGTCATTCAAAAAGTTAGTCTAATCGGCTAGCTTTTTTTAGTTTTTTAAAACTGTTATTATCTGAATTTTTTGATAGAATGTTCATAACAGAATAAAGGAGATTTTTTATGACTCGATATCAAGATGATTTTTATGATGCCGTCAATGGCGAGTGGGAAAAAACAGCTGTTATTCCAGATGATAAACCTCGTACAGGTGGTTTTTCAGATTTGGCTGATGAAATCGAAGATTTGATGTTGGATACAACCGATGATTGGTTAGCTGGAAAAAATGTTCCAGAAGATAGCATCCTACAAAACTTTGTTAAATTTCACCGCATGACATCTGATTATGAAAAACGTGAAGCAGTCGGTGTAGCACCTGTTTTACCGCTGATTAAAGAATATAAAGCTTTAGCGTCATTTTCAGATTTTGCTAAACGTATTGCAGAATTTGAAATGGCTGGAAAACCAAATGCTTTTCCATTTGGTGTGGCACCAGATTTCATGAATGCTCAGCTTAATGTGTTGTGGGCAGAAGCTCCTGGCACAATCTTGCCAGATACAACTTATTACGCTGATGACCACGAAAAAGGTAAAGAATTATTAGCGACTTGGCGCAAGATACAAGAAGAATTGCTAGCGAAGTTTGATTTTTCAGCAGAAGAAATCAAAGATTTATTGGATAAAACAATCGAACTCGATGCCAAACTTGCTAAGTACGTCCTTTCACGCGAAGAATCTTCAGAGTATGTCAAACTTTATCACCCATATGACTGGGCTGATTTTACAAAATTAGCACCAGAACTTCCTTTGGATGAAATTTTCACAGAAATCTTGGGAGAAATTCCTGATAAAGTTATCGTTCCTGAAGAACGTTTTTGGACAGAATTTGCTGCTGAATATTATTCTGAAAAGAATTGGGAATTGCTTAAAGCAGATCTTATCCTTTCTGCAGCAACAAGTTACAATAGCTATTTGACAGACGAGATTCGGGTTCTTGCAGGGACTTACAGTCGTGCTCTTTCTGGAACACCACAAGCCATGGACAAGAAGAAAGCTGCTTACTATCTAGCATCTGGTGCTTACAGCCAAGCTCTTGGACTTTGGTACGCTGGTCAAAAATTCTCACCAGAAGCAAAAGCTGATGTTGAGCACAAAGTGGCAACAATGATTGACGTTTACAAGAAACGTTTAGCCTCTGCAGATTGGTTGGCGCAAGAAACTCGTGATAAAGCTATTGTGAAATTAAATGTCATCACTCCTCATATTGGTTATCCAGAAAAATTGCCAGAAACTTATGCGAAGAAGATTATCGATGAGTCTTTATCACTTGTTGAAAATGCACGAAACCTTGCTAAAATTTCTATCGCACACAGCTGGAGCAAGTGGAATCAGCCTGTTGACCGTAGCGAATGGCACATGCCAGCTCACATGGTCAATGCTTATTACGACCCACAACAAAACCAAATTGTTTTCCCAGCAGCTATTTTACAAGCACCATTTTACAGCTTGGAACAAAGTTCATCAGCTAACTATGGTGGTATCGGAGCAGTCATTGCTCACGAAATTTCACATGCCTTTGATACTAATGGAGCATCATTTGATGAAAATGGTAGCTTGAATAACTGGTGGACTGATGCAGATTACGAAGCATTTACGAAACGCACTGATAAAATCGTTGACCAATTTGACGGCCTTGATTCGTATGGGGCAAAAGTAAATGGTAAATTAACCGTTTCAGAAAATGTCGCAGACCTTGGCGGTGTTGCTTGTGCGCTTGAAGCTGCTAAACAAGATGATGATTTTTCAGCTCGAGACTTCTTCATCAATTTCGCAACTATTTGGCGTATGAAAGCTCGCGGTGAGTACATGCAAATGCTAGCAAGTATTGATGTTCACGCACCAGGTAAACTTCGTACTAATGTGACACTGACAAACTTTGATGAATTTCATGAAGAATTTGATATCAAAGCTGGCGACCCAATGTGGCGTGCACCAGAAGACCGCGTCATTATTTGGTAATCACTTAAGATAATGAGCCAAACAAGAACTTGTATTAGGCAAGTTCTTGTTTTTTTCTATTTCTTTTTTAAAAATATGATACAATAAACATTAGTTAGTATACCTAGATAATATAACTAGTTTTTTAAAATAGAAATATAGAGCTATGATTTTCTAAGCTGTTTAGGATAACAGACATGACCTTTCTTGTTGGGAGAATTTAGAAAACGTAGTTTCTATAAATCCAAGATTATTGGAATTTTGTCAAAAAAGGAGACTGTATGAAACTTGAAAAATCAATGCAACTGGGTGAACTTTATCGCGAACTACGAATTGCGCGTGGGTTGAAACTAAAAGATGTCGCACGAGAAAACCTCTCTGTGTCACAACTTTCACGTTTCGAAAACGGACAATCAATGCTCGCTGCCGATAAACTTCTAATCGCTATCTCAGGCATCCACATGACCTTCTCAGAATTCGGACACGCGATTAATAACTATCAAGAGACTAAATATTTTCAGTTATCGAATAAAATATCTGAATTATATAACAAGCAAGACATTGAGGGACTTTACAGGTTGCTTGGGTCAGAAAAGGAGTCTGAAGCCTTTGATGTATATAATCGTTTGAATGAGCTCATGATTAAAATAGCAATTCACACACTTAATCCATCTTATGTTATTACTGAGGAGGAAAAGACATTTTTGACATCTTATCTCTACGAAATAGAAGAGTGGACAGAGTTTGAATTATATGTTTTTGGTAATACTATGACTATTTTATCGGAATCTGATTTAATTTTTTTAGGGAAAGCATTTGTGGATCGTGATAAATTGTATTTATCGTTAACAAGCCATAAAAAAAATGCTGAACTTGTTTTTTTAAATTTGATATTAAGTTTGATTAATTATCGTAAAATTTATCAAGCTAACTATTTTATCGAGGCTCTAGAAAAAATTTTAACTTATCAAGATATGTTTGCTATGACATGGTTGAATTTTATTAAAAGAATAATTAGCCACCTAGAGGAAGAATCAAGTGACTTGTCTGACTTAGAACATTTTATTTCTTGCGTAGAAGAAATAGGAAGTCCAGTAACAGTTAATCTTTTAAAATCTACACTATCAAATGTTTTTAACAATAGTTAGGCAATCAAGACAAGAAAAATATATACAAAAAAACTAATTTTCAATAATTGTTTTAATATTTGTGTAAACATAATAAGTATCCTCCAAATTTTATATATTACGTATTATTCATAAGTTCTGTGAGTAATGACATTTATTAGGGCAGGGAAGGGATAAATGTTGTTACTCTAGTTGATTTGATTGGTTTTAACAAGTGTTAGGTTTATGGGTAATATACAAAAAATGGAAGTATCAGAACGACAGTTTTTAGTAATTGTTTAAGGGTTAGTTTAAGCATTAGTAGTATCCTCCTTAGTAAGTATGTCTTCATTTTAACAGCGAAAAGTGCGAAATCGGTTTATTTGCAAATCCGCAAATAAACTTTTTTTATTGAGCAAATATACAATTTTCAGAAAATTATACGCATGAGTGGTAAGATATTGGTGTAACCTATTTGAATAGTTTACTTATTGGTTATTATTTTTCGAAAAAGAATACCGAAACGTGTTTTATTATCATCACTTTAGAGATTTTATCTTTAGGGCTGGATTTTTTTAGCGAATTCAAAATTTGTTTTGCTCATTTTGGTGTGTCCTAGGATTACATTAGCTTCTTCTCCATTTCCATTCATGAGTTGATTCTAGGGAAAATTAGACTAATTTGAGCTGTCTGATTTTGAAAGTGGCGCTTTATGTTTTCTGGTGATAGCTACAGAAGTGTTGGTTATCATGATTGATACTAGTTCTGGCAGCCTTACCAACGTTATTGATATAAGGTATTATTACTTTCACAAGGTGAAAGGACAAGAGTGTTTTAACGTCAGTATAATCTCCTGCGGATTAGAGTACGAAGAATGCTTTCATAGTGTTACTTGTGTACTGTTGAAATTTCTTTTTTTCTTTCCACCATCCATCTGTCACTTTATATTAAAAAGCGGTGCCAATAGTATCTTCCAGGAAGTCAGACATTTCTTGGCATCAAATCCATCTTAACTACTACATCCTTTTTGAAGGTAACTTGTTTAGAAAAATCTGTTTAACCTCTTACCATTTGTAACAGATGGCGTGCGATAGTGGTGCTTAAGATGTGTTGAATAATGAAGCGTTGCGGCTAAAAGAGCCAGTTAATTGGCATTAGCAAAAAAATAAGTCTTGCATTTTTATGGCTTTCCAACCTGTCCGTGGAGCAATCCACAGTAAAGCCGATATGATGCTGTTTTGAAGCTATTAGCAAAGGCGCCAAAACTTTTATCTCCGTATAAGACAAATTTTACGTTCCCTTTTGTCGTTGCAATTAGTGAGTTAAATGTTTTGATGAGTGCTGCCAATTTTGATGATGAGAGAGAGTCACTCTAGTTGGGTGACTTTTTTATGTGTAAAAAAGAATTATTTGCAGGATTTCAGAATTGTCTGGCAGAATTTCGCGAATAAGGCTTGACGAGCTTTTGAATTTAAGGTAAAATATTATCTGTTATGGCGGTATAGCCAAGTGGTAAGGCACGGCTCTGCAAAAGCTTGATCGTCGGTTCAAATCCGTCTACCGCCTTCATGACATATAAAAGCTCGACATTGTCGGGCTTTTTTCGTTTTCAAAATGATTGATAAAAAGAGCTGTCAAACGGCGAAAATAAAAAGTGTTTCAAGCAGCATATGGCTTGTCAAAGCCTTGATTTTGTGATAAACTATGATAGTTGTATTATGCAACAAAATACTCATTCTGGATGTATTGTGAACCTGTTGCTCTTTACGGGTGGGCTTGCAAGATGAAGTCTGGAAGAGGAAAAAAACATTTTATAAAGGAGAAACTACTCATGGCAGTAATTTCAATGAAACAACTTCTTGAAGCTGGTGTTCACTTCGGTCACCAAACTCGTCGCTGGAACCCTAAGATGGCTAAATACATCTTCACAGAACGTAACGGTATCCACGTTATCGACCTTCAACAAACTGTAAAAATGGCTGACGCAGCTTACGAATTCGTTCGTGATGCAGCTGCAAACGACGCTGTAATCTTGTTTGTTGGTACTAAAAAACAAGCTGCTGACGCTGTTAAAGAAGAAGCAGAACGCGCAGGTCAATACTACATCAACCACCGTTGGTTGGGTGGAACTCTTACAAACTGGGATACTATCCAAAAACGTATCGCTCGTTTGAAAGAAATCAAACGTATGGAAGAAGATGGAACTTTTGAAGTTCTTCCTAAGAAAGAAGTTGCTCTTCTTAACAAACAACGTGCTCGTCTTGAAAAATTCTTGGGTGGTATCGAAGATATGCCTCGTATTCCAGACGTTATGTACATTGTTGACCCACACAAAGAACAAATCGCTGTTAAAGAAGCTAAAAAACTTGGTATCCCTGTAGTAGCTATGGTTGATACTAACGCTGATCCAGATGATATCGATGTTATCATCCCAGCTAACGATGACGCTATCCGCGCCGTTAAATTGATCACTTCTAAATTGGCTGACGCTGTTATCGAAGGACGCCAAGGTGAAGATGCAGATGCTGACTTCGCAGCAGAAGCAAAAGCTGATTCAATCGAAGAAATCGTTGAAGTTGTAGAAGGCGACAACGAATAATATTTCGAGGCTTAACAGTCTTAGATATGCTTTAAACGGGGCAGAAAGCAAACCGCTCTGTCTCGTTTTTATTATTTAGTAAACAAAAAACCTGGAGGACATAAAAATGGCAATTACTGCAGCTCAAGTAAAAGAATTGCGTGAAAAATCAGGTGCTGGTGTTATGGACGCCAAAAAAGCACTTGTTGAAACTGACGGTGACATGGAAAAAGCAATTGAATTGCTTCGTGAAAAAGGTATGGCTAAAGCAGCTAAAAAAGCTGACCGCGTTGCTGCTGAAGGTTTGACTGGTACTTACGTTGACGGTAACGTTGCAGCAGTTGTTGAAGTTAACGCTGAAACTGACTTCGTTGCTCAAAACGCACAATTCGTTGAATTGGTTAAAGAAACAGCTAAAGCTATCGCTGAACAAAAACCAGCTAACAACGAAGAAGCTCTTAAAGTAACATTGGCTTCAGGCGACACTTTGGAAGCAGCTTTTGTTAATGCAACTGCAACAATCGGTGAAAAAATTTCATTCCGTCGTTTCGCACTTATCGAAAAAACTGATGAACAACACTTCGGTGCTTACCAACACAACGGTGGACGTATCGGTGTTATCACAGTTCTTGAAGGTGGCGACGAAGCTCTTGCTAAACAAGTTTCAATGCACGTTGCAGCTATGAAACCAACAGTTCTTTCATACGAAGAACTTGACCCACAATTCATCCACGATGAATTGGCTCAAATGAACCACAAAATCGACCTTGATAACGAATCACGTGCAATGGTTAACAAACCAGCTCTTGCTCACTTGAAATATGGTTCTAAATCACAATTGACTGATGAAATCATTGCTCAAGCTGAAGAAGATATCAAAGCTGAACTTAAAGCTGAAGGTAAACCAGAAAAAATCTGGGATAAAATCATCCCTGGTAAAATGGCTCGCTTCATGCTTGACAACACTAAAGTTGACCAACAATACACACTTCTTGCACAAGTTTACATCATGGACGACAGCAAAACTGTTGAACAATACCTTGATTCAGTAAACGCTAAAGTTGTTACTTTTGCTCGTTTTGAAGTTGGTGAAGGTATCGAAAAAGCAGCTAACGATTTCGAATCAGAAGTTGCAGCTACAATGGCAGCAGCTCTTAACAAATAAGAATTGTTTGCTAAATAAAAAGAAGATCACTTGTTGGTCTTCTTTTTTTGTTTTGTTAATAAATAAAGAGTTTGGAAAAACTTCCAAACTCTTTATTTAAAAAATTTTTTGATACTTTCCTTAGGTGGTGCCGTCGGTAGCAACTCCCTACGGAATTCCATGCCTAAGTTTTGAGCCTAAGGTCTCAAAACTTCCGGGTGGCTGAAATTATTTTTGTTTCAGCCACTTTCACCACGTCGGTCAGTATCTTTTTGTTGCGAGCAAAGCTCGCCAAAATTATGAATTTGAACATAGGAAAATATTACTTATGTATTATTTTAAATTTAAAGTAAGTTTATTGACGTTTTAAGAGTTTGGAAGTTTTTCCAAACTCTTTTCAAATTCTTAAGATAAAGCACCAAGACCAAGAACTGTTAGTGTTCCCATGATTAAGCCTGCTAGGATGACGCCAAGCATGACAGCTGTAACACTACGTTTGAAGTCCCAGTCGAGGATTGAAGCGGCAAGGGTACCTGTCCAAGCTCCTGTACCAGGAATTGGAATACCAACAAAGAGAAGAAGGGCGATGAAAACACCTTTGTCTCCGGCTGCTTCTTCGAGTTTTTTACCGCCTTTATGTCCTTTTTTCAAGCACCAAGTAAAGAAACCGCCAATGACTGGTTTATCAGCGCCCCACTCCAAGACACGGCGTGCAAAGAAGAAAATAATTGGTACGGGAATCATATTTGCAATAACACCAATAATCAGTGCTTGCCACATTGGAATTCCTGTCGCAATGGCGTATGGAACAGCACCACGAAGTTCAACAAGTGGCACCATGGCAATCAAAAATGTAATAATATAGTTCATTTACTTGAAACCTTTCATTTGTTACAAAGACAATTGTATCTTATCTTTTGGGCAAAAACAACTAAAATCTGTAGGAATAGAAAATATTATTTTCAGGAATTTTCTTGTTAAGATGGTATTTTTTTGGAAAGCCTAGTAGATTCGGTCATTTAGTGTATTTTCGTTTATAAAACATGATATTTTTGTTATAATATTAGTCAGTTATAGTCAAAGAGAGTCCATCTAAAAATGGTCTTTAATCTTGAAAAGGAGGAAGCTAATGGCAAAAAATACATCTGATAGTATTGAAGAGTATATCAAGCAACTACTAGCTCAATCTGGTATTGCTGAGATTAAACGGTCAAACTTGGCAGATGCCTTTCAAGTTGTTCCTAGCCAAATTAATTATGTGATAAAAACACGTTTTACAGAAAGTCGTGGCTATATAGTCGAAAGCAAGCGAGGTGGCGGAGGCTATATCCGCATTGCGCGAGTGAGCTTTTCAGATCAACACCAAATGTTTGATAATTTGATGGGAAGTATTGGCGAGTGCATCAGTGAGCAAGTTTTTACAGATTTGATTCAATTGCTTTTTGATGAAAAAATTATCAGTGAACGTGAGGGAAATCTGATTTTAGCAACAGCTTCTGATGAGGTTCTTGGAAAAGATGCGCCTGAGATTCGAGCGCGCATGTTGCGAAAAATTTTACAACGATTAGATAGAAAAGGATTCCATTTATGAGTGAATATTCAATGAAAATGCAGGAGGTTTTCAGCATTGCCCAGTTTCAGGCTGCGCGATTTGAAAGCCCATATTTAGAAAGTTGGCATGTGCTTTTAGCCATGGTTGCTGTTCATGATTCAGTGGCTGGCTTGACGTTTGCTGAATATCAAAATAAGATTGCCTATGAAGAGTATGAAGCAGCAGCTGTTTTGGCCCTTGGTAAATCACCATTGTCAGATGTGAAAAATGTTCAATTTTTAGAACAATCAAAGGCTTTAAAAGACGTGTTGGCGTTTGCTGAGTCTATTTGCAAAGTAACTGACGGTACAGAAATCGGAACTGAGCACGTGCTTTATGCCATGCTCTTGAATCTTGATTTGTTTGCGACACGTTTGTTAGAAGTTGCTGGATTCAAAAATAAAGAAGATGGTGACTCAGTTCGCTTGCTTGATTTACGTAAATCATTGTCACGTAATGCTGGATTTACCAAAGAAAAAATCAAAGCTATCCATGATCTTCGTAAACCTAAAAAAGCTACGATGGGCGGAGCTTTCTCAGAAATGATGAAACCTCAGTCAACTGCGGGAGAATTATCAGATTTCACTCGTGATTTGACTGAATTAGCTCGTCAAGGAAAACTTGAGCCAGTTATCGGACGTGAAAAAGAAGTCTCTCGCATGGTTCAAGTACTTAGCCGTAAGACTAAAAATAATCCTGTCTTAGTTGGTGAAGCTGGTGTCGGAAAAACGGCTCTTGCTTATGGTTTGGCACAACGTATTGTCAATGGTGAAATTCCTTATGAACTCCAAGATATGCGTGTCTTAGAGCTTGATATGATGAGTGTTGTTGCGGGGACTCGTTTCCGTGGTGATTTCGAAGAACGCATGAACCAAATCATCTCAGACATTGAAGCTGATGGTCATATCATTTTGTTTATCGATGAAGTTCACACTATCATGGGTTCTGGCTCAGGTATTGATAGTACTTTGGATGCTGCTAACATCTTAAAACCAGCTCTTGCGCGCGGTACACTTCACATGGTTGGTGCGACAACACAAGAAGAATACCAAAAACACATTGAAAAAGATGCTGCGCTTTCTCGTCGTTTTGCTAAAATTACGATTGAAGAGCCAAGTGTTGAAGATGCTTATCAGATTCTTCTTGGACTTAAGAAATCTTATGAAACATTCCACAATGTTATCATTTCTGATGAAGCTGTGCTGACTGCTGTTAAAGCTGCACACCGCTATTTGACAAGCAAAAATCTTCCAGACTCAGCTATTGATTTGCTTGATGAAACGAGTGCAACAGTTCAAGGTCTTGTTAAGAAAAAAGCTCCTGAAGCGTTGACTGATATTGATAAAGCTATCTTAGAAGGTGATTTCAAAAAAGCAACGAAATTGCTTAAAAAATCTCGCAAGGTTGTGACACGTAAGCCAGCAGTTGTCACTGAAGATGACATTATGGCAACTCTTAGCCGTCTGTCAGGTATTCCTGTTGAGAAAATGACACAAGCCGATAGCAAGAAATATTTGACGCTTGAAAAAGAACTTCACAAACGTGTTATCGGTCAAGATGCTGCGATTTCTGCTATCAGCCGTGCGATTCGCCGTAATCAAGCAGGTATTCGCACAGGTAAACGTCCAATTGGTTCTTTCATGTTCTTAGGACCAACTGGTGTTGGTAAGACAGAGCTTGCTAAAGCTTTGGCAGAACTTCTTTTTGATGATGAATCTGCGCTTATTCGTTTCGACATGTCTGAGTACATGGAAAAATTTGCGGCGAGTCGTCTTAACGGAGCGCCTCCAGGATATGTTGGCTATGAAGAAGGTGGAGAACTTACAGAAAAGGTTCGTAACAAACCTTATTCAGTCCTTCTATTTGATGAGGTTGAAAAAGCTCACCCAGACATTTTCAATGTGCTTCTTCAAGTCTTGGATGATGGTGTGTTGACAGACAGTCGTGGTCGTAAAGTTGACTTCTCAAACACTATTATTATCATGACGTCAAACCTTGGTGCGACAGCTCTTCGTGATGATAAAACTGTTGGATTTGGTGCGCGTGATATGGCTCATGACTATGATGCTATGCAAAAACGTATCATGGAAGAACTTAAGAAAGCTTATCGTCCTGAGTTTATCAACCGTATTGATGAAAAAGTTGTCTTCCACCATTTAACACAAGAAAATATGCGCGATGTTGTTAAAATTATGGTTAAACCATTGATTGCAACTTTGGCTGAAAAAGATATCACACTTAAATTCCAACCATCAGCGCTTAAATACCTTGCTGAAGCTGGATATGACCCAGAAATGGGTGCTCGTCCACTTCGCCGTACTATTCAAGATAAAGTCGAAGATAAACTATCTGAACTTATCCTATCAGGTGATTTGGCAAGCGGAAATACTCTTAAAATTGGTGTTTCAAAAGGTCAACTCAAATTTGATATTGCATAATAATAAAATAAAAATAGCTGCTAAGTTTAACTTAGCAGCTATTTTTGGGTTTGTTATCGGTGAAATTTCCCAATCATCGCAAGCTATTAAAGATTTCTTTGACTTCGTCGATGGTTTCTGCGCGTGAGACGGCTCCACGGATTTTGGCAGCGCCAGCAGTACCACGGAGGTAGTGTGGGGCTAAGCCGCGGAATTCGCGGACAGCGATTTTTTCACCCTTGAGGTCAATCAAGCGTTTGAGGTGATCTTCTGCGATGTCCAATTTTTTGACAAATGGAAGATCTGGCAATTCTTCACCAGTTTCAAAGTAGTGATTGATTTGAGTGAAGATGTAAGGATTGTTCATGGCTGCGCGTCCAACCATAACAGCATCAACACCGATTTCTTCAATCATGTATTTCGCATCGTGAACGCTGCGCACGTCACCATTTCCGATAAATGGAATTTTAGTGATGGCTTTTGAAACGCGAGCAAGTGTTTCAAGGTCACATTTACCTGTGTACATTTGTTCACGTGTGCGTCCATGCATAGCAAGGGCAGAGACACCAGCTGATTCAGCAGCAAGGGCATTTTCAACGGCTAGAGAGTTGTCTGACCAGCCTGTACGCATTTTTACGGTAAGTGGAATATCAAGAACAGAAGTGACTTCATCGATGATGTGATAAATTTTATCAGGGTCTTTGAGCCATTTTGCTCCTGCTTCGTTTTTGACAACTTTATTGACAGGACAGCCCATATTGATGTCAACGATGTCAGCTTTTGTATTTTCTTGGATGTATTCAGCTGCGCGTTTTAGACCATCTGCGTCGCCACCAAAAAGTTGGATTGACATTGGATGTTCTGTTTCATCAATATGAAGCATGTGAAGAGTTTTTTCGTTATTGTAAAGGAGACCTTTTTCAGAAATCATCTCCATTACGACTAAGCCAGCTCCAAATTCTTTGGCAATAGTACGAAAAGCAGAGTTTGTCACCCCTGCCATGGGTGCTAGAACCGTACGGTGAGGGATTTCAACATCACCAATCATAAATGATGAGCTGAGTTTAGTCATTGATTAACCCCTCCAAATCTTCTTCAGTGAAGTTGTAAGTTTTACCACAGAATTGGCAAGTGATTTCAGCGCC
Source organism: Streptococcus equinus (assembly GCF_049393805.1). Taxonomy (NCBI): domain Bacteria; kingdom Bacillati; phylum Bacillota; class Bacilli; order Lactobacillales; family Streptococcaceae; genus Streptococcus; species Streptococcus equinus. The sequence continues at coordinate 853,481 of NZ_CP185763.1, read as the reverse complement.
GTGGTCTTCGTCTTTCATGGCTGTGAGTTCGTCTTTGCCAAGTGTGATAAGGGCATTTTCAAAACGTTCACGTGAACAGTCACAGTCAAAGCCGATTTCTTCTTCAGAGAGAACTTTGTATTCGTCTTCGCCGTAGATAGCATTTAAAAGAGCTTCGATGTGGTCGTCAGATTCCAAAAGTTTTGAAATGGCAGGCATTTCTTGGATACGTTTTTCGTAGCGGTTGATTTCTTCTTCAGATGCACCTGGAAGAACTTGCAACATGAATCCTCCAGCAACTTCGACTTTGTCTTCGTCGTCAAGAAGGACGTTAAGTCCAACGGCAGAAGGTGTTTGCTCAGATTCAGTCAAATAAAAGGCTAAATCTTCACCGATTTCACCTGAGACAAGTGGAGTTGAAGAAGTGTAAGGATTTCCGATGCCATAGTCTGTGATGACAACGAATTGACCAGCTCCCATAAATGGACCGACGATAACTTCGCCAGTAGCTGTTTTCTTAACGTCAACGCCAGTATTTTGAATGTAACCTTTAACGTGTCCTTTTGTATCAGCCACAGAAATGATGTGACCAAGTGAGCTATCACCAATAACTTTGACAGTTACTTTGCTATCTCCTTTTTGGTTAGCAGCTAAAATTTGGTTGGCAATAAGTGTTCGACCAAGAGCAACTGTAGAGCTAGAAAGTGTTTGGTGTTTTTCTTGAGCAGTTCTAACAGTCTCAGTGCTATCAAGCACATAAGCACGGAAAGAACCAGATTTTGAAATTGATTTTATAAGTTTATCCATAAGAATATTATAACACAAAGCAAAATTGATGGGCTAGTATTGTGAGCTGTAAAGCGTAATCATGCAGTGAAAAATGAGAAGCGAAAAAAGCGAGGAGAACCTCGCTTTTTAGTTTATTTTTCTTCTGTGACGTCTGTTTTTTCGACTTCTTCTTGGCTTTCTTTACCTTCATTGAGGAGAGCTTCGACGATTTTTTGGTCACGAATTTTGACAGAGTCGTTAATGGTTTCTGCGGATTTTACAACGGCTGCTTCGAGTTGGGCACGTTGTTTTCGACCGTTGTCGATAGCTGCGATAATGCCGTTGTTTTGTTCGACGAGGCTCTCAGCAAGAGCTGTGACAGATTGGATAGAAACGGTTGGGCTTTGTGCAGTGCGTTCGAGCATAGGGATGGCTTCTTTGCTCGTTTCAGCAAGCATTTGAAGCGCAGCGTTATTAGCATTGACAATGGCATCAGCAGTCACACCAGATTTGACGGATTGTTGCAAAATACCGAGCTGTGCAATTGACAATTTCATTGTCGGAATGGTGTTGCGACGGAGCATGCCAAGTTTTTGGCGCATGTCTGATGAGACTTTGACCATGTTGCGCATTTGCGGTGTGGTTGTCCAAGCAACGTAAAGGCGACTGAGGTATTCAGTGTGCTGTTGTTCAAGCGTATTGATGACTTCGGTCATGCGAGCTAGCTCGTCAGATTTTACTTGGTAATCAGGCGTTGCGCTATCAAGTGTTGCAAGTTCATTTTGAAGAGCTTGCGCACGGTTGGCACTTTCTGTCTGAGAAGCTTCGATAAAGGCGATAACGCCAACCAAGTTTTCAATAGATTTGTTATTATCTTCAATTAGCATTTCAGCAGAGACAATGTTACGTGCTAAGGTTTCTTCTTGTTTGACAACAGCGGCAGCCATGCCATCCATTTTTTGTTCAATATTTTGTGAATCAAAATAGAATTCTTGCAGGCTATTTTTGCTTTGCTTAAAGAGCTTTTGTAGGAAATTTGGTTTCTTTTCGAGCTCAGCAGGCTTAGCGTCTTTGTATTTGGCGATAAAGCCGTTTAACTCGCGGTTAGCATTTTTGAGCAGGTCATCAACTTGTGGAATTTCAAGTTTCTTTTGCTCAGCCAAAATGCGGTTGACGGTTGTGTTAACTTCTTCAACAGCAGATGTTCCAAAATCAAGCAGAGCATTTTGGTCAGCAACAAAATTATCAACTAAAGCAGGAGCTTTGGCTGTGATTGCTGATTGTTGTTCAGGGGTCAATTTGTCGTAAAAAGAGACTTGACCAGTTGCTGAAGTATCAGTTGCTACGATGATTTCGGTTGTTTTGTCTGTTTTTGTGATTGCATTGTCTGCGATTTTATCAATGTCAAAGTTAAAAGTATCAGCCATAATACCCTCCCATTAAACTTATAAGTTTGTATCGTCGTCAGCCATCATGCGAAGACTGATATCGAAGTCTTTCAAGTCACTTTCATTCAGTTTTCGAAGCGTTTCATCGAGAGCCAAATCAAATTTTTCCATTGCGGATTTCGCTTTTGCTAAACGCTCATCAGCATTGTAATAATTTTTCGGGGCTTTTTTGATTTTTAGATAGCCATCCAAAATATCGCGGAAGCGGTCCATATCAGCCTCGTGAAGAGCAGTGAGTTCCTCTTTGTTATCAGCATTTTCAATCTTCTTCAAGATAGTCAAATGGTCTTGCTGAATGTTATTGTAAAGATGAGCTAACTCTGGAGCGAGTTTTAGTAAATCAGCTTCTTCCTCAGAAATGTCAGGATTTACTGGTGAGACATCCAGTCGCTCTAGTTGGAATTCGATATCTTTTTCAACGGTTTCAGCTTTTTTGAGAACACGCTTGTAGATGTTTAAATCCATTTTGGCTTTGAGCTCACTAAGTTCAGACTTGATGTGACGTATTTGTGGCAATAGCTGGCGCGCATTGACAACGTATTGGGTGTAATTTTTTTCATCGAGATAATTGTCCAAAAGTTTGACTTGGCGGTCAGCAATACGAATGCTATCTTTTAAATCTTGCAAACGTTGCTTAGTATTAACCTTTTCAAGACGTGATTGCTTGGTCGCAAAATAATAAATACCATATCCAATACCACCAACGATAGCAAGTGGGATAATGATTTCTAACAAGCTTTCAAGCAAAGCAATGAGAAGGATAACCCCGATAATAGCGATAATGAGGCCTCCTCCGTTATTTCTAGGTCGAGACATATATTCAATCCATTTCTATCTAAGATTGATTTTATTTTATCGCAAAACGGTCAAGAATGACAAGCGATGACTGTAATTGTGGCAAAGATTTTATGGACTAAAGTTCAGGGAAGAGTTTGGCTAGGATTTTTGGTGTGAGTGCTTGTCCTGGACCCTCGTGACAATAAGTGTGAAGGTAAATAGCAGGGTTGAAATTGAGTTCAATACAAGCGCAGTTGGGATTTTCTTTGCTAGCTGGTAAGGTCTTGTCTGGGATAATCAAGTCAACCCCGCACACCCAAGCACCAACAGCTCCAGCCATTTGCGCAGCTAATTCTTTATAGCTGTCTGGCATGATGTCTGTCACATCAATGGAATCTCCACCTGTGGAAATGTTAGAGTTACGTCGCAAATCAACTCGGACTCCGTCAGCTGGAATATCATCAGGCGTGTAGCCTTGTTGTTTTAGCATGAGCTTTTCAACGTCGCCAAGGTCAATGATTTCAAGTGGAGAACGGTGGTCACGTCCACGCAGTGGGTCTTGATTTTTCAACTCTACTAATTGGGCGATGGTGTGCTTGCCGTCTCCGATGACATTGGCAGGAACACGCAGTAGCACAGCTTCACATTTGCCATCTAGGACGAAAAAACGGTATTCCGTACCTGAAATGAATTCTTCAATAAGAACAGTATCATCTTCAGCAAAGGCGATATCCAAGGCTTTTTGATAGGCTGTCAGGTCGGCAGATTCCTTGAAAATAGAAATGCCAAGACCAAAGTTAGTTGATTTTGGTTTGACGACGATAGCTTTGTCTTTGATTTGTGAGAAATAGCGGAGCGCAGCAGCTTTATCAGCGAATTCTTCACCTTTTGGAACTGGGAAACCAGCTTTTGACAATAGTTTTTTAGTGACAACTTTATTTTCCATGATAAGTGGTGTGATGTAGCTGTCTTTGCCTGTCATGTTGGCATTTTTAACGTATTCAACGTGGTCGCTGTGCCAAAGTTTAATGAATTGGTCATTTTCGTCGAGGATTTCTAAGTGAACACCTTTTTGGATGGCATCAAACATCAATAATTGTGTTGATAATTCCATGTTTTCATAGCCTTTGAGTGCGTAAGGGGCTTGCCAAGCATAATCGTGAAAGGCTTGACCTTGTTTTTGCCCAAAAGATTCTAATGATAGGGTGTCAATCTCATCTAGCAGACGTCCAGCGATAGTTTGTTCAGGATGCTCAATCTGATTTTTGATAGCATCGATAAGCCCTTGATAATAGTCAGATAATTCAAAGTAATCGACAATTCCTTGCATAGCTGAAAGGATGCTTTCGATAGGAGCATCTTCTGGTAATTTATCTAGAGGGTGGCTAAGTGCAATTTTGTCATTTAGCTTGCTAGCTTCTGTGATGTCTTGGTCAATAGCAGAGCTACTATCCAGCCAAAGAAGTGCAAGAACAAAAAGGTGCACAGTATCAAGTGTCTCTTGAGTAATTCCACGGTTATCAAAAGGATTGAGGTCAAATGTGCGCAGTTCAAGGTAAGTGACACCATTTGTCAAATAGTCACGAACATGCTTGCTACCGCGCAAGCGAACAGGAGAGTAAAATTCTTTTTCTGCTGTAAGCTGATTGGCTGACACATAACACTCGATGTCAGCGATATAATGGTCAAGACTTTGGTAAGAAACCTTGATATCAGTATGGTTGACATAGCCAAGATGACTGTTTCGAATTGAACGAACAGGTTGTTTCAAAGGAGCATTTAAAAAGCCTTCTTCAGCGATTGGCGAAGCACCATAGAGGTAAGTCAGAAGCCAACGATAGCGTAAGAAGTTTTGGGCTAATTTAAGATAGAGGTCATTTTTGAAGTGAACAAGAGAGTTATAGTTGCTTTCTTCAAATAAGGTTGCAACCAAGTCCTTACCGAGTTCTACATTATAATGAATACCAGACATAGATTGGAGAATTTTGCCATAACTTTCAGCCAAATGCTCACGGTACTGGCGTTCCCAAGCGTCGTCTAATTTGGCAATATGAATATCGTCTTCACCAAGTTTTGGCGGCATAGATAGCGGCCAAAGGTACTCATCTTGATTGATTGAGCGCCCAGCTACGTCTGTGATAGCTCCTAAGGTACGAAGGGCATTTTGGGTTGTTTTTCCAATAGGAGTGATAAGTTCTATCTGAGCTTCACTGTAATCAGTCTGAATGTATGGATGAAACGAGCGATTACCAAGCTTGTCGGGGTGATTAGTTTGTGCGACTTTGTTTTCTTGATTGATGCGCAAACTTTCTCTTTCTAGCCCGAATGTTGCTTGCAAAATCGGCGAATATTTTGATGTATTTTGTAATAAACCATTGACGGTCATTTTATTTCCTCATAGTGATTTTTATTTAATGATAATGCTACCATTAGTGTCGTAATCTCATTCTATGGAAAACTTTGTGAAAATGCAAAGAATTGCTACGGAGCTTAAAGACGGCAAAATACAGTTTTTAGAATTTTCAGACTTTGTTATAAAATCTGAGATATAATAGTGTTTTTTTGAAAAAAGTTCGGAAAAAATAAAATTTTAACGTCAAATATTGAAAAAATGACGGAAAAGTCATATAATGAATTGTAAGACAAACTCGCAGGTGAGATTCCTGCCAAGTTGTAGAGAAAGGATGAAGATACGATTTTATGGCTTGGAGATAGAGACGACAGGCTTAATAAGTTAGTATCGTCTTTTGTTTGCTTGCTATATGATTTCGTATCAATATCGAAAAGAATATGACATCAGTAGTAGTTGTTGGTACCCAATGGGGTGATGAAGGTAAAGGTAAAATCACTGACTTCTTGTCACAAGATGCTGAAGTGATTGCACGTTATCAAGGTGGAGATAATGCAGGGCACACTATCGTTATCGATGGTAAAAAATTCAAATTGCATTTGATTCCATCAGGTATTTTCTTCCCAGAGAAAATCTCTGTAATCGGAAATGGTGTGGTTGTCAATCCAAAATCATTGGTAACTGAATTGAAATATTTGCACGATGAAGGTGTTAAGACAGATAGTCTTCGTATTTCAGACCGTGCTCACGTTATTTTGCCATATCACATCAAACTTGACCGTTTGCAAGAATCTTCTAAAGGTGATAACAAAATTGGGACAACAAACAAAGGTATCGGCCCTGCTTACATGGATAAAGCAGCACGTGTTGGTATCCGAATTGCTGACCTTTTGGACAAAGAAATCTTTGCTGAACGCTTGCGCGTGAACTTGGAAGAAAAAAATCGTTTATTTGAAAAAATGTACGAATGCGAACCAATCAAATTCGAAGACATTTTTGAAGAATATTATGAATATGGTCAACAAATCAAAGATTACGTTACAGATACATCAGTTATCTTGAACGATGCACTTGACGCTGGTAAACGTGTTCTTTTCGAAGGTGCACAAGGTGTCATGCTTGATATTGACCAAGGTACATACCCATTTGTTACATCTTCAAACCCAGTTGCAGGTGGTGTAACTATCGGTTCAGGTGTTGGTCCAAGCAAGATCAACAAAGTTGTTGGTGTATGTAAAGCCTACACAAGTCGTGTTGGTGATGGTCCATTCCCAACAGAACTTCTAGACGAAGTTGGAGATCGTATCCGTGAAATCGGTCACGAATATGGTACAACAACAGGACGTCCACGTCGTGTTGGATGGTTTGACTCAGTTGTAATGCGTCACAGCCGTCGCGTATCAGGTATCACAAACTTGTCACTTAACTCAATCGACGTTCTTTCAGGACTTGATACTGTTAAGATCTGTGTGGCTTACGACCTTGATGGCCAACGTATCGACCACTACCCAGCAAGTCTTGAACAATTGAAACGTTGTAAACCAATCTACGAAGAATTGCCAGGTTGGTCAGAAGACATCACAGGCTGCCGTAGCCTAGATGAGCTTCCAGAAAATGCTCGTAACTACGTTCGTCGTGTTGGTGAACTCGTTGGTGTTCGCATTTCAACATTCTCAGTTGGACCAGACCGCGACCAAACTAACATTCTTGAATCAGTTTGGGCAAATATCTAAGCTTACAAATTATTCAATATACAATACTAAAAAGCCTCGCTAGAAATCCCATTCTAGCGGGGTTTTGTGTTAAAATTAAGCTGAGAAATAATTAATTAAAAAATAATAACTGTTATTCCCGTGTTACAAAAGTAATGTTTGTTTAATCTGCTTTTGATAACCTATTAATGTTGCCTGATTTAAAAAGGAGGAAAAATGGTTAAACGAATTTTATCAATTGCACTGGCTTATGTTGGTATTATTGTTGGTGCTGGGCTTTCTTCAGGACAGGATTTGATGCAATATTTTGTCGGATTCGGTGTCTGGGGAATGATTGGCGTTGTTGTTTTAGGGATTTTGAATGCTATCTTTGGGCGTATTATCGTGACATTAGGAAGTTACTATCGTTCGAATGACCACTCAGAGGTGCTTTCAAAGATTGCCCATCCTTTTACAAATCGCGTGCTTGATATTGCTTTGATTGTTTCTTGTTATGTTATCGGCTTTGTCATGCTAGCAGGAGCGGGGTCTAACCTTAATCAACAATTTGGATTACCGACTTGGTTAGGAGCTTTAATCTGTGCTCTCCTTGTGATTTTTGTCAGCTTTCTTGATTTTGAAAAAATTACTCAGATTATCGGGATTTTTACACCGATTGTTATTATCATGGTGCTGATTATTGCTGGTCATACGCTTATCGGACAATCATTTGATTTTACTCAGTTGAATGCAGTTGCTAAGACCTTGCCGACAAATATGCCAAATATTTGGGTATCAGTTCTTAATTACTTTGCCATTTGTGTGATGACTGGGGTATCAATGGCTTTTGTCCTTGGTGGTTCAATCATTCGTATTGGAGTGGCTGAAAAAGGTGGTACCCTTGGTGGTGCGATTGTTGGTCTTATTATCGCTGTGACATCACTTGTCTTATTTGTCAATGTTGGAAAGCTTGCTTCAGCAGATATTCCAATGCTAGTACTTGCTAATGAGATTCATCCGTGGTTTGCTTTAGCTTACGCACTTGTGGTGTTCGGGCTTATCTTCAATACGGCTTTTAGTTTGTACTATGCACTAGCTAAACGTTTTTCTGAAACTCAAGGTGGAAGTCAATTCAAACGTTACTTGATTATTTTTGTTATTAGTGGTTATGCCTTGTCATTCCTTGGTTTCAAACAACTTGTTTCTATTATGTACCCAGTTCTTGGTTACATCGGTATGGTTATGCTGGTTGTGTTACTTCAAGCTTGGATTCGCGAAAAGAGTAATGTTCAAGATGAAAAACATTTGCGTCGCCGCATGATTTCCTTGATTTCTAAAAAATATGACGATGATAAGAAATTTACCAAGAAAGATAAAGTAGAATATCAACGATTAGGTGAAGAGTCAGTCGTTGAAACAAAAGAAATCAAAGAAGATATTCATGACCATGTCGAGCAAGTTTTCGATTCAGAAAATGAAGAATAAGATTGAATAGATAAAGAGTCTGGGACGAAGTCCTCGGGCTTTTTTGCTAGAATAAATAATATTACTAAAAGTGTTTAAGAAAGCGTTAAAAATATGCTATACTGAAACAAAAAGATGAAAAGGAAAGTGAGCAATGACACGGTTTGTGAGCAGTTTTTCGGGTGTTTTAATTATTCTAGTCATGGTTATGGTCGGTTATGTTTTGACCAAAAAAGGATGGTTTGACGACAAAGCACCAAATTTGATAGCTAAGTTAGTGACGCAAGTAGCTCTTCCTTGTTACATGATATCAACGATTGTCGGACGTTTCACGGCAAAAGAAATGCTTGAAATGTTGCCGCAGCTGCGTTTTCCAGCAATTTCAATGGTGATTTTACTTGCTATTGCTATGGCAGTTGCTCAGTTATTTTTGATTGATGAAAAGCACCGAGGCTTATTTGTTTCCATGTTTTTTAATTCCAACACGATTTTTGTTGGTTTGCCAATTAACCAAGCGCTTTTTGGGGATAAAAGCATTCCGTACGTCTTGGTTTACTACATGTGCAACACCACATTCTTTTGGACGATTGGAACGTATTTGATTCAAAAGGATGGACGTAAAGAAGTTACTCTTGATTTTCGAGGCACGCTAAAGAAAATCTTTTCTCCGCCACTTATGGGATTCATTATTGGCGTGATTTTAGTTCTTCTAAACATCAAACTACCAGCTTTCTTGCTCAGTGATTTCCAGTATCTGGGAAATTTGACGATTCCTTTGTCAATGATTTTTATCGGGATTTCGGTGGCAAATGCAGGGCTGTCACGCTTGCGTTTCACACAAGACAATGTCTTGGTACTTGTTGGACGTTTTGTAGTCGCTCCGCTTTTGATGATGTTAATCGTTAAAAATGCTCAAATGCCACAACTGATGAAAGAAGTCTTCATTATTCAGTCGGCTATGCCAGTCATGACAAATGCCCCAGTTGTTGCAAAACTTTACGGTGCAGACAGTGATTACGCAGCAATCATGGTAACCGAATCAACCATTTTAACCATGCTTGTTATTCCGATTTTAATGTTTTTGTTAAATGGATTATAATAAAACAGCAATCTTTTAAAGATTGCTGTTTTTAAATTTCAAAAAGCCTAACCGAGGCGGCTAGACTTTAAGGAGATTATGAAAAAGGATGCATCCACCCAGTTGTTTTGGGAGGTTTCGGGTGAATGCAAGCTAGCAATGCTAGCTGTGAAAGTTTTTAGGAATGAGTATAGTATAAGGAGACTTGCTTAAATGAATCTTAAGTAAAAGAATTAATCTCTTAAAAATCAGATGTGGTCAATATATGTTATAATAAAGCCATGGAAAACAAGAAAAAATTATTATTAATCGATGGGTCATCTGTAGCTTATCGTGCCTTTTTCGCACTGTATAATCAGATTGATCGTTTTAAAAACCGAGCAGGTCTTCATACAAATGCCATTTACGGTTTTCACCTTATGCTCAATCACTTATTAGAAAGAATTCAGCCAACGCATGTTTTGGTTGCTTTTGATGCTGGTAAGACAACTTTCCGTACAGAAATGTACAAAGATTACAAAGCTGGTCGTGCCAAAACACCAGATGAATTCCGTGAGCAGTTGCCATACATCCGTGAAATGCTGACAGCACTTGGTATCAGCTGGTATGAGTTGGAAAATTATGAAGCTGATGACATCATCGGAACTTTGGATAAATTAGCAGAGAACGAAGATGAATATGATGTAACCATCGTCAGCGGAGATAAAGACCTTATCCAACTTGCGGATAACAACACAACCGTTGAGATTTCTAAAAAAGGTGTCGCTGAGTTTGAAGAATTCACTCCAGCTTATCTCATGGAAAAAATGGGCATCACGCCAAAACAATTTATCGACCTAAAAGCTCTCATGGGTGATAAATCTGATAACATTCCAGGTGTTACTAAAGTCGGTGAAAAGACAGGTCTTAAACTTCTCTTAGAGTACGGTAGTCTTGAAGGTGTTTATGAAAACATCGACGGCATGAAGAAATCTAAGATGAAAGAAAACTTGATTAACGATAAAGAACAAGCTTTCTTGTCTAAGACTTTGGCGACAATCAATATCACTGCGCCGATTGCGATTGGTTTAGATGATATCGACTACACTGGACCTGATTTGGAAAAACTTGTGCCATTTTATGATGAAATGGGCTTCAAACAGTTTAAAGATAATCTTGGTGCTGCTAAGAAACAAGAAAAATTTGATGTGACCTACACTGAAGTGGACAGTTTGAGTGCAGACATGTTCACTGATGACCAATTTTTCTATTTTGAAATCTTGGGTGATAATTATCACGTTGAAAGCATCATTGGCTTTGCTTGGGGAAATGACAAGGCTATCTATGCCTCAACAAATCTTGAACTTCTAAAAGATGATTTGTTTAAAGCAGCGCTAGCTAAACCAATAAAAACTTACGATTTTAAACGTAGCAAAGTTCTTCTTAGCCATTTAGGTATTGATTTGCCAGCGCCAGCTTTTGATAGCCGTTTAGCAAAATACCTTTTATCAACCGTTGATGATAATGAACTGTCAACCATTGCTCGTTTGTACACAGAGTACGTCCTTGATAGCGATGAAGCTGTTTATGGTAAGGGTGTCAAACGTGCTGTCCCAGATAAAGCAGTGCTGCTCAGCCATTTAGCGCGTAAGATTGTGGTTTTGAACCATTCTGAAAAAGTCATGCTAGATAAGTTGACAGAGCATCAACAAGCAAGCCTTCTTTTTGACATGGAACAACCTCTAGCAAATGTTCTTGCTAAGATGGAAATTGCGGGTATTTCAGTTAAAAAAGAAACGCTCCAAGAAATGGAAAAAGCCAACCAGGCAGTCATTGACAACTTGACACAAGAAATCTATGACCTTGCTGGTATGGAATTTAACATTAACTCGCCAAAACAATTGGGTGAACTGCTCTTTGAAAAGATGCAATTGCCAACAAGCTATACTAAGAAAACTAAGACTGGTTATTCAACAGCAGTTGATGTTTTGGAACGCTTGGCACCAATCTCACCAATCGTATCTAAGATTTTGGAATACCGCCAAATCGCAAAACTCCAATCAACTTACATCGTTGGTTTGCAAGATTTCATCTTAAAAGATGGAAAAATTCACACTCGCTATCTTCAAGATTTGACGCAGACAGGACGTTTGTCTAGTGTTGACCCTAACTTGCAAAATATTCCAGTGCGTTTGGAACAAGGGCGCTTGATTCGTAAGGCATTTGTCCCGGAAACAGCAGACGAAGTCCTTCTAAGTTCTGACTACTCACAAATCGAGTTGCGCGTGCTTGCTCACATTTCAAATGATGAACATTTGATTGCAGCTTTCAACGAAGGAGCAGATATTCATACGTCAACAGCCATGCGTGTCTTTGGCATTGAAAAACCAGAAGACGTCACACCAAATGACCGTCGTAGCGCAAAAGCAGTAAACTTCGGTATTGTTTACGGTATTTCAGACTATGGTCTTGCTAATAACTTGGGTATTCCACGTAAAGTAGCTAAACAATACATCGAGACTTACTTCGAACGCTATCCAGGTATTAAAGACTACATGGAGCGCGTGGTGCGTGATGCTAAAGATAAAGGTTATGTTGAAACGCTCTTCCACCGTCGTCGTGAATTGCCAGATATCAATGCTCGTAACTTCAACGTGCGTCAATTTGCTGAGCGTACAGCCATTAACTCGCCAATTCAAGGTAGCGCAGCCGACATTCTCAAAATTGCTATGATTAACCTTGATAAAGCTTTAGTTGAAGGTAAATTCAAGACAAAAATGCTTCTACAAGTGCACGATGAAATCATCCTTGAAGTGCCAAAAGACGAGCTAGAAGCTATTGAAAAATTAGTCAAAGAAACCATGGAATCAGCCATCGAACTTTCTGTCCCACTTGTGGCAGACGAAAGTGCTGGACAAACATGGTACGAAGCAAAATAATATTAAAATAAGGTGGCAAGTTTTTGTCATCTTATTTTTTCTCAACTGTGATATACTTAAGAAAAAATCGTTCTTAGGAGGCAGCCAGATGACAACATTTCAAAATCCTAGCCAAGATGTGATTGCTGATTATTTAAAAAGTGCCAAAAACATTGCTGTTGTGGGACTTTCCAAGCGTGAAAATAGTCCAGCTTACAGTGTTTCTAAGGTGATGCAAGAAGCAGGTTATACGATTATCCCAGTTAACCCACGTTTAGCGGGTGAGAAGGTACTTGGTGAGACAGCCTATGCTAGACTCCAAGACATTCCCGTTCACGTTGACATTGTTGATGTTTTCAGACGAAGTGAGTTTCTCCCAGAAGTTGCCAAAGATTTTATCGAAACGGATGCTGATATTTTTTGGGCTCAGCTAGGTCTAGAAAGCCAAGAAGCGGCTGACATTTTACAAGCTGCAGGACGTGACAAAATTGTCATGAACAAGTGCATCAAAATTGAATATCAAAATTTGTAAATAACATTGAAAATGAGAGGATTCTTTCAAAATGGATTTTCTCATTTTTGTTGTCATGAAAATACTGAAATTGTGGTTTTCCCTGTTAAAAAAGTGAAGATTTGCTATGAAAACTTGAAATCGTCTGATTTTTATAATAAAATGAATGAGCGTGTCAAGACATGCAAAAATTAAACTATGTTATAATGATTTTAAATAAATAGAACAGGAGAGCCATAATGGACATTCATACCCATCACCGTCCTTTGGATGCCTATGAAAATGTCATTGAGCATCTCAGGAAAAAGCACATTCGTATTACGGAGACTCGTAAAGCCATTATTGCTTATATCATAAATAGTCATGAGCACCCAAGTGCTGAAAAGATATATAAAGACTTGTTGCCAGAACATCCAAATATGAGTTTAGCGACGGTTTACAACAACATGAAAGTCCTTGTCGAAGAGGGCTTTGTTGCTGAGTTGAAAGTGACTAACGACACAACAACTTACTATGACTTTATGGGACATCAGCATATCAACATCGTTTGTAAATGTTGTGGTGATATTGCAGACTTTATGGATGTGGACGCTATTGACATCGGTAAAGAAGCCTATGAACAAACTGGTTATATGATTACCAAGGTTCAGTTGACTGCTTATGGTATTTGCCCAAATTGCCAAGAAAAGCTTAGAGCAGCTGGCGAACCATTCATGGCTTATCGTGAAGAGAAATAAAAAGAAGGTGTCTTAACATCTTCTTTTTTGTACACAAAAAACCCCAGCTAAGCTGGGGTTTATTTCATTTATTCAGCTTTAGCAATTAAATCTTCGTAGAAGAAGAGTTCTGCTGTAGTTGTATATGGTAATGTGTAGAAGTAAAGCAATCCACAAGTTAGTGCAGTTAAAATGTACCAACCGATGAAACTAAATTGTAGACAGAATAGGCGCCATTTGTTACCAGCCATTAATTCTGTACTCTTGTTGATAACACTACGTGGACCTTCATAAGTGCCATTTTGAACAGCGTCATAAAGGACGTATGTTGTCATGCTATATGAATATTGTTTGATGATTGAAAGAGCAAAACCTGCAACCATAAGAACAAATCCAATGATAGTGACAAAGATGCCACCGTTAGAATTATTTGAAGTAGTTGCTGTAACTCCTGCAACAAAGATGATAGAACCTACAATACCGATTAAAGACCATAGGAATAGGAATACCCATTTGACAATAGCAGTTACTACATATTTTCCAAATATTTCATTTGAGAAAACACGCATGTTATCTCCTACTTCAACATGGTCGCGTTTGTGGCGAATAACATCAAGCACGGCGTAACTTGCTGAAGCAAGGAATAATGCTGATAGAATTGAAACAATACCTGGAACAGATGCAGTAGCATTAACTGTAGTACCATTAATATGATATGTTTCTGTATAGCTAATTGAAATTGTTAAAATAGCTAAAATGATAGAAACAAGAAACAATTGGTACTTACCAGAGAGAGTTTTCAAAAATTCTCTAGCTTTTTGACGAGTTTCTGAAGCTTTCATAATATGAACCTCCTTAAAAAATTCCGTAAAATGTATTACTTCCACGCTTTCATTATAGCACCTTGTATTAGAGAAGTCACACGATAAGAGGTAAACATGACAAAAAATGTGATTTTTGGTAAAATCGTAAAGGTTGCGCTATTTAAGCAATGCATTGTAAAAATCTGGAAGTTTTTTCAGATTTTCTCAGTCTGATTACTGTTTAATCATGACGATAATAAAAAATGCCCACAACTGTTTTTTGTGATAGCAAGGAGAAAAAAGATGACAGATTATCCGATTAAATATCGTTTAATTAAGAAAGAAAAACACACAGGTGCTCGTCTGGGTGAAATTATCACACCACACGGCACATTTCCAACACCAATGTTCATGCCTGTTGGAACACAAGCCACAGTTAAGACACAATCACCAGAAGAACTCAAAGAAATGGGTTCAGGTATCATTTTGTCAAATACTTACCACCTATGGTTGCGTCCTGGTGATGAATTAATCGCTCGCGCTGGCGGTCTTCACAAATTCATGAACTGGGACCAAGCTATTTTAACAGATAGCGGTGGTTTCCAAGTTTACTCATTGGCTGAGTCTCGTAATATCACTGAAGAAGGGGTAACATTTAAAAACCACCTTAACGGTCAAAAAATGTTCTTGTCTCCAGAAAAAGCCATCTCAATCCAAAATAATTTGGGTTCAGATATCATGATGAGTTTTGATGAATGTCCACAATTTTATCAACCATATGATTACGTTAAAAAATCAATTGAACGTACTAGCCGCTGGGCTGAACGTGGTTTGAAAGCACACCGTCGTCCACATGACCAAGGTCTTTTTGGTATCGTTCAAGGTGCTGGTTTCAAAGATCTTCGTCGTCAATCAGCAAATGATTTGGTAAGTATGGACTTCCCAGGATACTCAATCGGTGGTCTTGCTGTTGGTGAATCACACAAAGAAATGAACGCGGTACTTGATTTCACAGTGCCAATGTTGCCAGAAAATAAACCTCGTTACCTTATGGGGGTTGGTGCACCAGATAGCTTGATTGATGGTGTTATCCGCGGTGTCGATATGTTTGACTGCGTCCTTCCAACACGTATCGCTCGTAACGGAACATGTATGACTAGTGAAGGTCGTTTGGTTGTTAAAAATGCTGCTTACGCTGAAGACTTTACACCACTTGATCACGATTGTGATTGCTACACTTGCCGTAACTACACACGTGCTTACATTCGTCACTTGCTTAAAGCTGATGAAACATTTGGTCTTCGTTTGACAAGTTACCACAACCTTTACTTCCTTGTAAACTTGATGAAAAAAGTTCGTCAAGCAATCATGGATGACAATCTTTTGGAATTCCGTGAAGATTTCTTCGAACGTTATGGTTACAACCGTAGCGACCGTAATTTCTAATAACTACAGAGTCTAGAACAGTTTTGTTCTAGGCTTTTTTTAGTTTTAGCTATGTCTATTTTTAAAAAGTGTTAACCTAATTACAAAAATTAGTTGACTAAAAATCGATGAAGTAGTAAACTTTGTTAAAAGGTTGGTGATGATTATGATTTATGGAATTGGACTTGATAGTGAGGGAAGATGCCTGCATTATCATACAAAGTGTGATGTCGTTGCCTTAAAATGCAATAAATGTAAGGAATATTTTGCTTGCTATCAGTGTCACAATCAGTTGCAAAATCACCCTTTTGAACCAGTGTCAAAAGAAGATGTAGCGCCCGTCATTTGTGGGAGCTGTCGGCATTTTTTAACTTTTGATGAGTATAAAAAGGGAGCTTGTCCATATTGTCATCATGCCTTTAATCCGAAGTGCCAGGTGCACGAGACCATTTATTTTAAGGAGTAGTTTATGAAAAACGTGAGAGATTTGCTCTACATTGCGATGATGTCAACAATTTTAGTGATTTTGGGATTCATTCCTGCTATACCTTTGGGCTTTATTCCAGTTCCGATTGTGTTGCAAAATTTGGGAGTTATGCTGGCTGGAATTTTATTGGGTTGGAAAAAGGGAACCTTGTCGATTCTTTTATTTTATCTTTTAGGGATGTTCATTCCAGCATTTTCAGGTAGCACTTTGTTTGCTGTTTTTGCTGGACCAACGCTTGGCTATGTCATTGCTTGGTTGTTTGTACCGATGGTAATTTCAGGAATTTTAGCCATTTTTAAAAAGACAAGCTTTGTGGCAAATCTTATTGCCATTTTACTTGGCGGTATGATTTTTGTGGATGTTGTTGGTGCGGTTTATTTGTCAGTTTACACACATACATCGTTAGTAGCTTCGCTTTTATCAAATCTAGCTTTTATTCCAGGAGATACGATTAAATCAGTTGTCGCAGCAACGATTGCCTATAAATTCAAAGATAAATTAATCCCGTCTCAAGTAGCGTGTTAAGTGATTTACCTTTTTGAAAAAAGACTTCATTTTTTGTTATAATGTGAGTAAGTAATACTAGAGAAGGAGTCTACTATGAAACTCACAACACTTGGTTGCTGGGGCGCATACCCTTACAAAGACGGCGGAACAACTTCATATCTTGTTACAAGTGAAGATGGTTTTCAATTGCTTATGGATTGTGGAAGCCGCGCTGTCACAGAACTAGAAAAAGAAATCAGTCCACTTGATTTGGATGCAGTGATTATTTCACACTATCATCCTGATCATATTGCGGATCTTGGCGTGCTCCGCCATTATTTCCAACTTTATCCAAAACACCTTTGGGCACCGAAAGTTTTGCCGATTTATGGTCATAAAGAAGATGAATCTGAATTTGCTAAGTTGACTTTGCCTGGTGTGTCTGAAGGTAGAGCTTATGATGTCAATGGTGTTGAACACATTGGTCCATTTGACATTACATTTATCAAGACTGTTCATCCAGTGCCTTGCTACGCTTTTCGTATCGTAGAACGTGCTACTGGTCAAACCCTTGTCTTTACTGGTGATACAGGTTATTTTGATGGCTTGGAAAAATTCGCCGCAGGTGCTGACCTTTTCTTGGCAGATGTTTACCTTTATGCAGGAAATGAAAATCACCCAGCGCATTTGACAACCAAAGAAGCAGGGCAAATTGCCAAAGCTGCGGGTGTGAAATCACTTGTTTTGACACACACACCACCAGTTCCACCACAAGGCATTTCTGCTGAAAATCATCTTCAAGTGCTTAAAGAAGAAGCACAAGGTTTTGCTGCAGATGTTCCTGTTGATTTGGCAGAGCCTCACAAATCATGGCAAATTGGGGAGCTCTAATGGCTGAATTTACACAGGAAGAAAAAGAGTTTTTCATGCGAGAAGCGCTTAAGGAAGCACAAAAATCGCTAGAAAAAGAAGAAATTCCAATTGGCTGTGTTATTGTCAAAGATGGTGAGATTATTGGACGCGGGCACAATGCGCGTGAAGAGCAGCAGATGGCTATTTTGCACGCTGAAATCATGGCAATCAACGAAGCCAATGAAAACGAAGGTAACTGGCGTTTGCTAGACAGCACACTTTTTGTGACTATCGAGCCATGTGTGATGTGCAGCGGAGCGATTGGGCTTGCCCGAATTCCACAAGTGATTTACGGAGCAGCCAATCAGAAATTCGGCGGTGCTGGAAGTCTTTACGACATTTTGACAGATGTTCGTCTTAATCATCGTGTGGAGGTTGAAACGGGTATTCTCGAGGCTGAATGTGCAGGCATCATGCAAGATTTTTTCCGTAAAAATCGTGAAAAGAAAAAAGCAGCTAAACGTGCTGCTAAAGAACATTGCTGATTTGCATAATTAAATTTTTATGATATAATATTCTTCGGAGCAACATCTGCGCGTGAAGCGGGTCAGGGGAGGAATCCAGCAGCCCTAAGCGATTGTAGGTGTGTGCTCTTTTTTGTTCTTAAGACATGCTATTTTATGCAAAAATTGTTGCATTTTTTCATGCTAAATTGATTGTTTCATGAAAGTTTTCAGTAAGATGGCAAACCCTTGTGAAACGCTTTATTATATGGGATTATTTAGCAAAAATGATTGAAAAAAAGCGCATAAAAGAGTAATATAGAAGAGAAATTTAATTTTTTTTGAGGAGTATTTGTAATGACACATATTAAATTTGATTATTCAAAATTGTTGGGTCAATTCGTCGAACAAGAAGAAATCGACTTCATGCAAACACAAGTCAACGTTGCTGACGAATATTTGCGTAAAGGTACTGGTCCTGGTTCTGATTTCCTTGGTTGGTTAGACCTTCCAGAAAACTACGACAAAGAAGAATTTGCTCGTATCCAAAAAGCTGCTGCTAAAATCCAATCAGACAGTGAAGTTCTTGTTGTTATCGGTATCGGTGGTTCATACCTTGGAGCACGTGCTGCTATCGATTTCTTGAGCAACCACTTCTACAACCTTCAAGCATCTGCAGATCGTAAAGGTCCTCAAATCCTTTACGCTGGTAACTCAATTTCTTCAACTTACCTTGCAGACCTTGTTGAATATGTTAAAGATAAAGATTTCTCTGTTAACATCATTTCTAAATCAGGTACTACAACTGAACCAGCTATCGCTTTCCGTGTCTTCAAAGAACTTCTAGTTGAAAAATACGGTCAAGAAGAAGCTAACAAACGTATCTACGCTACAACAGATAAAGCTAAAGGTGCTGTTAAAGTTGAAGCTGTTGCTAACGATTGGGAAACATTTGTTGTTCCAGATAACGTTGGTGGACGTTTCTCAGTATTGACTGCTGTAGGTCTTCTTCCAATCGCTGCTGCTGGTATCGATATCGAAGCTCTTATGAACGGTGCTAACGCTGCTCGTAAAGAATTGACTTCTGCTGAAATCTCAGAAAACATCGCTTACCAATACGCTGCAGTTCGTAACGTACTTTACCGTAAAGGTTACATCACTGAAATCTTGGCTAACTACGAACCATCACTTCAATACTTCGGTGAATGGTGGAAACAATTAGCTGGTGAATCAGAAGGTAAACACCAAAAAGGTATCTACCCAACATCTGCTAACTTCTCAACAGACCTTCACTCACTTGGACAATTCATCCAAGAAGGTTACCGTAACATCTTCGAAACAGTTGTTCGTGTTGATAAACCACGTAAAAACGTTGTTATCCCTGAATTGTCAGAAGACCTTGATGGTCTTGGATACCTTCAAGGTAAAGACGTTGACTTCGTAAACAAAAAAGCAACTGATGGTGTACTTCTTGCTCACACTGACGGTGGAGTACCTAACATGTTCTTGACACTTCCTCAACAAGATGAATTCACTCTTGGTTACACAATCTACTTCTTCGAATTGGCTATCGGTCTTTCAGGTTACCTTAACGCCGTTAACCCATTCAACCAACCAGGTGTAGAAGCATACAAGAAAAACATGTTTGCTCTTCTTGGTAAACCAGGATTTGAAGACTTGTCAGCTGAATTGAACGCACGTCTTTAATTCATCACTACACAGATAAAAAAGCTTCCTCTCGGAAGCTTTTTTGTGTGTTAAAAATAAGTGGGCATGAAATTGTGAAAACAAATAAAAATTCTTTCCAAATTTTCTGAATATTTGTTATAATAATATACAATTAACTAATTTTGAATTGGAAGGAGTAGGGTGTTTGGCTTGGAAAGTCTTGGTATCAGGATTCTCCTAGGTCTTTAAAACGCTCTTGGTATCTTAAATATGACTGCACAAAAAATGACGGCTCAAGAGATTATTGCTTTTATTGGGAATGCTGAGAAGAAGACAAATGTTAAAGTAACATTTGAAGGTAAACTTGCTACAGCTGTTCCAGAAAGTGTCATTAAGCTTGGCAACGTGCTTTTTGGTGACTGGAAAGATATTGAGCCGCTTTTGGCAAACTTGACTGAAAATAAAGATTATGTTGTTGAACAAGACGGTCGAAATTCAGCTGTGCCATTGCTTGATAAACGCAATATTAACGCTCGTATCGAACCAGGTGCCATTATTCGTGACCAAGTGACTATCGATGATAATGCGGTTGTCATGATGGGTGCAGTTATTAACATTGGTGCTGAAATTGGTGCAGGTACGATGATTGATATGGGGGCTGTTCTTGGTGGACGTGCTATTGTTGGTAAAAACAGCCATATTGGTGCAGGAGCTGTCCTTGCTGGTGTGATTGAACCAGCTTCAGCAGAGCCAGTGCGCATTGGGGATAATGTCCTTGTTGGTGCTAATGCCGTTGTCATCGAAGGTGTCCAAGTTGGTAATGGTTCTGTCGTAGCAGCGGGAGCTATTGTTACCAAAGATGTTCCAGAAAATGTTGTTGTGGCTGGCGTTCCCGCTCGTATCATCAAAGAAATTGATGCTAAAACACAACAAAAAACAGCACTCGAAGACGCTTTGCGCAATTTGTAATAAGAGATTCAAAGGCTTGGGAGTTTTCTCAAGCTTTTCACAAATAAAGGAAAACATATGACTTTAGATTTAATTAAAATTCGTCGTGATTTGCATCAGATTCCAGAAATTGGTTTGGAAGAATTTAAAACGCAAGTTTACCTTTTAGAGCGTATCGCAGAAATCACAGCGGGAAAAGACTTTGTGGAACAACGAACTTGGCGAACTGGGATTTTAGTCTTTTTAAAAGGTTCTGCTCCTCAAAAAACAATTGGTTGGCGTACAGATATAGATGCTCTGCCAGTGGTTGAAGAGACTGGTCTTTCGTTTGCAAGTCAACATGAAGGGCGCATGCATGCTTGTGGACATGATATGCACATGACCGTTGCACTTGGTTTGTTAGATGAATTGGTGCAAACACAACCAAAGAACAATCTACTCTTTCTTTTTCAACCAGCTGAGGAAAATGAAGCTGGTGGCATGCTCATGTATCAAGAAAATGCATTTGGCGAGTGGAAACCAGATGAATTTTACGGGCTACATGTGCGACCTGATTTTAAGGTTGGGGATATCGCGACAAATACCTCGACTCTTTTTGCGGGCACTTGCGAGGTGTTGATAACTTTCAAAGGAAAAGGTGGACATGCGGCTTTTCCACATGAAGCAAACGATGCTTTGGTTGCTGCAGCTTATTTTGTCACGCAAGTGCAGACAATTGTCAGTCGAAATGTCGACCCGATTCAAGGTGGCGTCGTCACTTTTGGGTCATTTCATTCGGGGACAACGAATAATGTCATTGCAGAAACAGCGCAGCTGCATGGTACCATTCGCACTTTGACCCAAGACATGAGTCTTCTTATCCAAAAACGTGTGACTGAGATAGCTAAGGGAGTTGCAGCAAGTTTTGGAATGGAAGTTGATATCAATCTTAAACAAGGTGGCTATTTACCTGTTGAAAACAATCCTGAATTAGCGCGTGAGGCTATGGATTTCTTTAGAAATAGGGAAAATGTGAACTTAATTGATTGTCTACCAGCCATGACTGGTGAGGATTTCGGGTATTTGTTGCACCAAATTCCTGGTGTCATGTTCTGGCTAGGCGTGGACACGCCATATGCTTTGCATCACCCTAAAATGAGCCCAAATGAGGCAGCTCTTTCCTTTGCAGTTGCTGAAATATCAGCTTTTTTAAAGAAAAAAGCAAATTTGTCATAAAATAAATGAGTTTGAGAAATTCTCAAACTCATTTTTAATAGAAAATACAAAAAAGCCGCTATTGGGAGCTAGCGGCTTAAAAAGGGAAGGACATGATTTTTCAACCATGTCCAGGAGATTTATGAAAAGGGAATAACTCCAAAAGAGCCAATTCCCAGCGGTTTGGGAGAACCGCTATTTAGGATAGATATAGTATAGCGGAGAAACCTTAAAAAAACCTTAAAGTAAATTTTAAGGTTTTTTCAGAGTAAAAACGCGGTTTTGTGTTATCATAATAGCATGGAAAAAGAAGCCTTGCGAAAGAACATTCTTGCCAATTTGAAAGGACAAGATAAACGTGATAAAGCCTTGATAGATAAGGCTTTATTAGATGATTTTATACAGACAAAAGCTTACAAAGAGGCAAAGACAATTGCGACATATTTGGCTTTTGATTTTGAATATGATACCCAACTGTTGATTAATCAAGCAGAAAAAGACGGCAAAAAAATTCTTATTCCTAAAACTTATCCTAAAGGAAAAATGATTTTTTGTGCTTATGACCCCGAACATCTGGTTAAAACTAAGTTTGGTTTATGGGAGCCTGATTGTGGAAAACCTGTGGATAAATCTGAAATAGATTTGATTCATGTGCCAGGTGTGGGCTTTAATCATGATGGTTACCGTATTGGATATGGCGGTGGCTTTTACGATAGATATTTAAAAGATTATAAAGGAAATACGATTAGTACGATTTATGATTTTCAAAAGGCTGATTTTCAGCCGGATGGTCATGACGTAGCTGTTAAGGAGGTATTGAGTCGATGAAAAAAGTTATCAAGGAAAGTCCTGTGACAATTCTTTTGCTGGCACTGACGACACTTGTTTTTGTAGCCATGCAATTGATTTATTTTGGCAATGCAACATCTACCCAAGCGATTTTTAATTCTGGTGGTATGTATGGCGCTTATGTCATGTACGACCATAGTCAATTATGGCGTTTGGTGACACCGATTTTTGTTCATATCGGCTGGGAGCATTTTTTCTTTAATGCTTTAACGCTTTATTTTGTCGGACAAATGGCAGAGCAAATCTGGGGACATCATAAATTTTTAGCTTTGTATGTTCTCTCAGGTATAGTGGGTAATGTCTTTACTCTATTTTTCACGCCAAACGTTGTTGCTGCAGGAGCTTCGACATCCTTATTTGGTGTCTTTGCGGCAATTATGGTGGCAGGATATTTTGGCAGAAATCCTTATTTGAAAGAGCTAGGTCGCAATTATCAAGCGCTTATTTTGATTAACTTGCTGTTTAATTTATTCACACCAAGTGTCGGGATTGCAGGGCACATTGGTGGACTTGTTGGTGGTGTTTTGTGTGCCATCTTTTTACCAACTCTTGTGGAAAAACATATGTTTAAACCATGGCAACGTTGGCTAGCGTTGGCAACATATGTTGTGCTGAGTATGCTTTTGATTATGATTTCATTGCATTAAAAAATTCCTCTAGATATTATCTAGAGGAATTTTTTTAATTTATAGTATATTATTTAGATTCTTTTTTGGCTGATTGACCTTCTAATTTTTTACCTAAATCGATAAGATATTGTTTCATGTTATCTTTGATTTGTGGGTGTTGAAGGGCATAGTCAATTGAAGTTTTCATGAAGCCGAATTTATCACCGACATCATAGCGGTCACCGTTAAATTGACGTGCAAAGACGCGTTGAGTTTTGTTTAATGTATCGATAGCGTCTGTCAATTGAATTTCGTTACCAGCTCCAGGTTCTTGAGTTTCAAGAATGCTGAAGATTTCTGGTGTAAGAAGGTAACGACCAATGATAGCAAGGTCACTTGGTGCGTCTTCAGGTGCTGGTTTTTCAACGAAAGTATCAACACTGTAAAGACCATCTTTACCTTCGCCTTGAGGGGCGATAACACCGTATGATGAAACTTCTTCGTGTGGCACAGGCATAACAGCGATTGTTGATGCGTGTGTGTTTTCGTAGTCGTTAATCAATTGTTTTGTAAGTGGAACAGCTTTGTCGTTGTTGATATCCATAAGGTCATCACCAAGCATAACAACGAAAGGTTCGTTGCCTACAAAGGCTTTGGCTTGAAGAACAGCATCCCCAAGACCACGTGGGTGACTTTGACGGATAAAGTGAAGATTGATAGCTGTTGTATCGTTAACGAGTTTAAGAAGATCTGTTTTTCCTTTATGTTCCAAGTTGTATTCTAGTTCGAAGTTTGAGTCAAAATGATCTTCGATAGAACGTTTTGATTTGCCAGTAACAACCAAGATATCTTCAATGCCTGATTTTAAGGCTTCTTCAACGATAAATTGGATTGTTGGTTTATCAACAATCGGAAGCATTTCTTTAGCGAGTGCTTTTGTAGCTGGCAAGAAACGAGTTCCGAGACCAGCAGCGGGAATAACGGCTTTTCTAACTTTTCTTGTGTTCATAGAGAACTCCTTTTCATAAATTAACTATGCTGAATTAAATTATACTATAATTTTAATTTTAGTGCCATATTTTAATGCCATTCGTTTTCAGAACGGAAATCATTAGACATCATACCAAGAATGCTTTCGCGAACGTCAGCACCTTCATAGATGACTTTGTATATAGCGCTTGTGATTGGCATATAAACATCTAATTCTTTTGCTAATTCATAAGCAACTTTAGTTGTTGAAATGCCTTCGATAACCATTCCCATGTTTTTCTCGATGTCTTCGAGTTTTTCACCGCGACCAAGAGCGTCACCGGCACGCCAGTTACGTGAGTGAACTGATGTTCCTGTTACGATAAGGTCTCCGACACCAGAAAGTCCGCTGTAAGTGAGTGGGTTAGCTCCCAATTTAACTCCAAGACGTGTGATTTCAGCAAGTCCACGTGTAATGACAGCAGCTTTAGCGTTGTCACCGAAACCAAGACCGTGAAGTGCACCAGCTCCAACAGCGATGATATTTTTAAGAGCACCAGCTGTTTCTACACCGATAACATCAGTATTAGTGTAGAGACGGAAGTAGTTGTTACTAAATAGTTTTTGAACGTATTTAGCAGCTTCGTGATCTTTAGAAGCGGCAGTGATCAAAGTGATATCACGAACGATTGTTTCTTCAGCGTGACTTGGTCCAGAAACAACAACGATATCTGAACGCAATTCAGCAGGAATTTCTTCCTCAAGAATAGTTGAAAGACGTTCGTGTGTTCCAGGTTCAAGACCTTTAGAAGCGTGCATGATAACTGCTTTGTGATCAAGTGTTTCAGCAACTTGTTTTGCAACCAAACGTGTAACTTTTGTTGGAACAACAAACAAGATAGCATCAACGTCTGTAAGAGCTTCTTTTAAATCAAGTGTCGCTTTGATATCTTCAGAGATAACGATATCTTTGAAGTAGCGAGTATTTGTGTGTTTCGTATTTAATTCTTCAATTTGTTCTGGGATATTTCCCCATAGACAAACTTCATGTCCATTGTCGTTTAATACTTGTGCAAGAGCGGTTCCCCATGAACCAGGCCCTAAGACAGCAACTTTTTGTCTTGTCATTTTTACTCCTCTCTTAAACGAGCAAGATTACATTCTCCATTATATCATAAGAGCAGTCTGTTTGTCTTTGTTTATTAGAAAAGGTGAGTTTTGTCATGTTTTTATTTAAGCTATTACAATAGAAAAAAACGTCGATATGTTTTTGTAAAATAACTTGTGGTATAATGAAATGACTTAACAGGAATAGGAAAGGAAGACTTATCTGGTGATTGATTTAGAAGAGGTTCTATCTAAGATGAATCCCAATCAAAAAATCAACTATGACCGAGTCATGCAACAAATGGCTAAACGTTGGGCGCAAGAAGAGGTAAGACCAAAAATTCTTGTCCACGTTTGCTGTGCACCGTGCTCTACATATACTTTGGAATATTTGACGCAGTATGCTGACTTAACAGTTTATTTTGCTAATTCAAATATTCATCCAAAAGACGAGTACCTTCGTCGTGCTTATGTGGTGCAAAAATTCATCTCGGATTTTAATGAAAAAACAGGAAATAATGTTGACTTCATTGAGGCACCTTATGACCCATCAGAATATTTTCAAAAGGTTCACGGTCTAGAAGACGAACCTGAGGGTGGAGAACGTTGTACGGTTTGTTTTGATTATCGTTTGGATAAAGCGGCAAAAATGGCGGTTGAGCTTGGATATGATTACTTTGCCAGTGCTTTGACAATCAGCCCGCACAAAAATTCCCAAGTCATCAACAGCGTGGGAATCGAAGTCCAAAAAGTTTATGCGACTAAGTATTTGCCAAGTGATTTCAAGAAAAATAATGGATACCGCCGTTCAGTTGAAATGTGCGAGGAGTATGACATTTATCGTCAATGCTACTGTGGCTGTGTCTTTGCAGCAAAAATTCAAGGCGTTGATTTGAATCAAATCAAAAAAGAAGCCAAAGAATTCATGGTCGGCAAAGATGGCGAAAAAGAATTTCCACACATCCGTTTTACATTTGAAGGTAAAGAAATTTAATACGAATAAGTAATTAAGGAGACAAAATGAGTAAAATTAGAGGGTTTGAATTGGTTTCACAATTCACAGACGAAGCATTGCTACCAAAACGTGAAACAGCGCATGCGGCTGGTTATGATTTGAAAGCTGCGGAAACGACAGAAATCGCACCTGGCGAAATCAAATTGGTGCCAACTGGGGTTAAAGCTTACATGCAAGCTGGCGAAGTGCTTTATCTCTTTGACCGCTCATCAAACCCACGTAAAAAAGGCTTGGTTTTGATTAATTCTGTTGGTGTCATTGATGGTGATTACTATGGCAATCCAGCCAATGAAGGTCATATCTTTGCGCAAATGAAAAATATCACAGATGAAACTGTTGTGATTGAAGCTGGCGAACGCATTGTTCAAGGTGTTTTCATGCCTTTCTTGGTTGCTGACGGTGACGAAGCAGATGGCGTTCGTACTGGTGGCTTTGGTTCAACAGGAAAATAAGTTTTAAGATAAGAATATCAAGGAGGTAATGAGCTATCGCTAAGAAGAAAACAACGTTTATTTGTCAGGAGTGTGGCTATCATTCTCCTAAATATCTAGGACGTTGTCCAAACTGTTCATCTTGGACGTCTTTTGTTGAAGAAGTCGAAGTACAAGAGGTTAAAAATGCGCGTGTCAGTTTGACAGGTGAAAAGAGCAAACCAACTAAGTTGAAGGACGTTAGCTCGATTAATTATTCACGCACAAAGACTGGCATGGATGAATTTAACCGTGTGCTCGGTGGTGGTGTGGTGCCAGGTAGTCTGGTGCTTATCGGTGGTGACCCAGGTATCGGGAAATCAACGCTTCTTTTGCAGGTTTCGATTCAGCTGGCAGAGAAAGGAACGGTTCTTTACGTTTCTGGTGAAGAATCAGCTGAGCAGATTAAACTTCGCAGTGAACGTCTTGGCGACATTGATAATGAATTTTACCTTTATGCTGAGACAAATATGCAAGCTATCCATGCGCAGATTGAGCAAATCCAGCCTGATTTCTTAATTATTGACTCGATTCAAACGATTATGAGTCCTGATATTTCAGGAGTCCAAGGTTCGGTATCTCAAGTGCGTGAAGTGACGGCAGAGCTCATGCAGTTGGCTAAGACTAATAACATCGCAACCTTTATCGTTGGTCACGTGACTAAGGAAGGACAACTTGCTGGTCCACGTATGCTTGAGCATATGGTGGATACGGTGCTTTATTTTGAGGGTGAACGCCATCATACCTTCCGTATCTTGCGTGCAGTGAAAAACCGTTTTGGTTCAACTAACGAAATCGGCATTTTTGAAATGCAATCTGGTGGACTGGTTGAAGTGCTTAATCCGAGCCAAGTTTTCTTGGAAGAACGCTTGGATGGCGCGACTGGTTCAGCTATCGTGGTAACCATGGAAGGTAGTCGTCCGATTTTGGCGGAGGTTCAAGCTTTGGTGACACCGACTGTTTTTGGAAATGCCAAACGCACAACGACTGGGCTTGATTTCAATCGCGTTAGTCTGATTATGGCGGTACTTGAAAAACGTTGTGGGCTTTTATTGCAAAATCAAGATGCTTATCTCAAATCTGCTGGTGGTGTCAAACTTGATGAGCCAGCGATTGACTTGGCAGTAGCGGTAGCTATTGCGTCAAGCTACAAAGAAAAGCCAACAAATCCACAAGAAGCTTTTATCGGTGAAATTGGCTTGACAGGTGAAATTCGTCGCGTCACTCGTATTGAACAACGTATCAATGAAGCAGCTAAGCTTGGCTTTACAAAAGTTTACGCACCGAAAAATTCTTTAGTTGGTATTGATATGCCATCATCTATTGAAGTTGTTGGTGTGACAACTGTTGGAGAAGTTCTTAAGAAAGTTTTTAAATAGAATTGCAGAGGAGGTTACTCCTCTTTTTTTGTGTCAAGTCGTTTTAAGTGATAAGTTGTTCTAAAAATGATAAGATGATAAAAACGCTCTCATAGATACATATTAGGAGGACTGTTATGTCTTATTTTGAAAAATTTTTAAAGACCAATCAAGCTTATGCGGATTTACATGGCACGGCGCATTTGCCACAAAAACCAAAAACGCACGTTGCCATCGTGACTTGTATGGACTCACGTTTGCACGTCGCGCATGCGCTTGGTTTGGCACTTGGTGATGCTCATATTTTGCGGAACGCAGGTGGGCGCGTGACAGATGACACTATTCGTTCGTTGGTCATTTCAGAGCAGCAACTTGGGACACGTGAGATTGTTGTCTTACACCATACAGATTGTGGCATGCAAGGACTCAGCAATGAAGGCTTTGCCAAACAGCTTGAGCGTGATTTAGGTGTTGATGTTCAAGGGAAAGACTTTTTGCCGTTTTCTGATGTGGAAGAAAGTGTTCGTGAGGATGTTATGAAACTGCGCAATTCACCTTTGATTCCTGATGATATTGAGATTTCAGGTGCTATTTATGATGTCGATACAGGTCGTATTAGTGAAGTCCTTGTTTAGAATGTAAATTTTTTAGAAGAGGAAAAAGATGAGATATATTAAATTTGGTGAACGTCAAGTAGAAATTTCAGAAGTTGTTTTGGGCTTGATGCGTATTTCAGAGATGACTGTCGATCAGGTTGAAGAATTGATTGAGTCAGCTTTAGCTGTTGGTATCAATGCTTTTGATATTGCGGATTGCTATGGGCACGGAGAATGTGAACGTATTTTGGGTGAAGTATTGAAACGTCGTCCCGATTTGCGTGAAAAGATGTGGATTCAATCAAAATGTGGTATCCGAATGGAAGACTTTACTTATTTTGATTTTTCAAAAGAGCATATCCTAGAAGCTGTTGATGGGATTTTAGAACGTCTTGGCGTGGATTACATTGACTCACTTTTGCTACATCGACCTGATGCCCTCATGGAACCAGAAGAAATCGCAGAAGCTTTTGATATTTTGAAAGCTCAAGGCAAAGTGATTGATTTTGGTGTCTCAAATCAAAATCCGATGATGATGGAGTTGATTAAAAAAGATGTCAAGCAACCTTTGGTAGCTAATCAATTGCAGTTGAGCGCAGCATTTACGCCAAGTTTTGATGCAGGATTTCATGTCAATATGAAACAAGATGCAGGAATTGTCCGCGACAGCAGTATTTTTGAATATTGTCGCTTAAATGATGTGGTGATTCAAGCTTGGTCAGTGCTTCAGTTTGACTATTTTGGCGGTGTGTTCTTGGGTTCAGAAAAATACCCTGAATTGAATCGCGTTTTGGAACGTTTAGCAGAAAAATATCAAGTGACGCCGTCAGCGATTGCTATTGCTTGGGTACTTCGCTACCCAGCACAGATGCAAGCCGTCATCGGAACAACAAAATCTGAGCGAGTTGCCCAAGCAGCTAAAGCAGCAGACATTGTTCTAACACGAAAAGAATGGTACGAAATCTATTTAGCTGCAGGCAATGATTTGCCATAGGATGTTTGTGATGGGAAACTGGCAAAGCGTGAAAGTGCTTTAAAAGTTTTACAGCCTTTAGACAGTGATAATTTATAGAAAGATATGTTAGAAATCAGCTGTTTTCAGCTGATTTTTTGTTCCAAGACTAAAGATTGTGCTATAATAGAAACGATTGAAATTTTAACAGGAGACGAAAATGCCTAAGAAAATTCGCGTGCGTTATGCACCAAGTCCAACAGGACTTTTACACATTGGAAATGCGCGTACTGCGCTCTTTAATTATCTTTACGCTCGTCACCACGGTGGTGATTTTGTTATCCGTATCGAAGATACTGACCGTAAACGTCATGTCGAAGACGGTGAACGTTCACAATTGGAAAACCTTAAATGGTTGGGAATGGATTGGGACGAAAGCCCACAAACTCACGAAAAATACCGCCAATCAGAACGTTTGGACATCTACCAAAAATACATCGACCAATTGTTGGCTGAAGGTAAAGCTTATAAATCATACGTTACTGAAGAAGAATTAGCTGCAGAACGTGAACGCCAAGAAGCTGCTGGTGAAACACCTCGTTACATCAACGAATTCCTTGGTATGTCTGAAGAAGAAAAAGCAGCTTACATCGCAGAACGTGAAGCAAAAGGAATCATTCCTACAGTTCGTTTGGCTGTTAACGAATCAGGTATCTACAAATGGCATGATATCGTTAAAGGCGACATCGAATTTGAAGGTGGAAACGTCGGTGGTGACTGGGTTATCCAGAAAAAAGATGGTTACCCAACATACAACTTTGCCGTTGTTATCGATGACCACTTGATGGAAATCTCTCACGTTATCCGTGGTGATGACCACATCGCAAACACACCAAAACAATTGATGGTTTACGAAGCACTTGGTTGGGAAGCACCAGAATTCGGTCACATGACATTGATTATCAACTCTGAAACTGGTAAAAAATTGTCAAAACGTGACACAAACACTCTTCAATTCATCGAAGACTACCGTAAAAAAGGTTACATGCCAGAAGCAGTATTCAACTTCATCGCTCTTCTTGGTTGGAACCCTGGTGGTGAAGATGAAATCTTCTCACGTGAAGAATTAATCAAACTCTTTGATGAACACCGTTTGAGCAAATCTCCAGCTGCATTTGACCAAAAGAAAATGGACTGGATGAGCAACGAATACATCAAGAACGCAGATTTCGATACAATCTTTGCAATGGCTAAACCATTCTTGGAAGAAGCTGGTCGTTTGACTGACAAAGCTGAAAAATTGGTTGAACTTTACAAACCACAAATGAAATCTGTTGATGAAATCATTCCATTGACTGACTTGTTCTTCGAAGATTTCCCAGAATTGACAGATGCTGAAAAAGAATTTATGGCTGGTGAAACAGTTCCTACAGTTCTTGAAGCTTTCAAAGCTAAACTTGAAGCTATGAGTGATGAAGATTTCAAATCAGAAAACATCTTCCCACAAATCAAAGCTGTTCAAAAAGAAACTGGTATCAAAGGTAAAAATCTCTTCATGCCAATTCGTATCGCCGTTTCAGGTGAAATGCACGGTCCAGAACTTCCAGATACTATCTACCTTCTTGGTCGTGAAAAATCAATTGAACACATTGAAAACATGCTTAACAGCTTGAAATAATAGATAAAAAGCCTGAGTTTTTCTCAGGTTTTTTTGTTATTTTAAAAAATGTATTTTTATCTATATATTGTGAATTTTTAGAAAGATTTTAATTGCTTGTGAAAAACGTTTTCTTTGATTTTTCCTATTCTAAAGAGCCTCAGTTCCTGCTATAATAGGCTTTAAAAATTGTTATTTATAAGTTAAGAGGGGTTACATGAAAAAAGACAATTCAATCTTTTTTGTTCCAGGGATTATCCTAGTAGGTGCCGTAATGCGTATTCCTTTTACCACTATTCCAACTGTCCTAAGTGATGTGGCAGATGGTTTGGGTGTCTCTGTGAATTCATTAGGGATTTTAACTAGTATTCCATTGATTATGTTTGCGTTTTGCTCATCTTTGGCACCGCGTCTAGCAGACAAGTTTGGACTTGAAAAATTATTCACTATGGTTTTGGTTGCACTCTTTGCAGGGTCAATCATGCGTGTATTTAACCTTCCAAGTCTGTACATTGGTACGATGATTATCGGTATCAGCATTGCCATGATGAACGTTTTGTTCCCAAGTATCATTTTAGCAAACCAACCGTTTCGTATCGGGTTGTTAACAACGGTTTACACAACAGCTATGGGGATTGCCTCATCAGTTGCCTCATCAGTCGCTGTGCCGATTGTTAAAATGACTTCTTGGAAAGGGCTAATCGTTATCCTTAGTCTCTTGATTTTGATTGCGTTAGTTGTTTGGTTTCCAAATACTTTCCACAATCATATGACAGAAAAAGATGAACACACACACTCAGTATCTCTTTGGAAAAACAAAGCGGCAATTGCCCTTCTTATCTTTGGTGGCTTGCAATCACTTCTTTTCTACACAGGGATGACATGGTTGCCAACAATGGCTAGCCAAGCAGGCGTTTCAAGCGAAGCAGCGGGAATTTTAGCTTCAATTTACTCATTGATGAGCTTGCCATTCTCATTGACTATTCCAACATTGACAACTAGCCTTTCAAGTAAAAATCGTAAAATCATGCTTGCTATCGTATCAATTTGTGGTATTGCAGGTACAGGTATGCTCTTGTTCCAAACAAGCAGCTTTACTTACTGGTTGATTGTGAATATTCTTATCGGTATCGCAGTTAGTGCCCTTTTCCCATACATGCTTGTGGCTTTCTCAATGAAATCACATACACCAAGCCAAACAGCACAATTATCAGGTATGGTACAATCAGGTGGTTACTTGCTAGCAGCCTTCGGACCAACGCTCTTTGGTTATAGCTTTGACCTTTTTGGTTCATGGACAGTAGCAGCACTTTGCCTATTCATTTGTACAATTGTAATGACAGCAGCGCTATTCTACACAGAACGATTTGAAAAAATTCTATAATTAAGATAATACATATCTCCCTAGCTCAGCTGGGGGGATTTTTTTGCATAAAACTATTGAATATTTGTATATATACTGTATATTTGTTATAAAATCATAAAAATTGCAAGTTTTTTGAAAAAATATTCAAAAAATTCTTGACAAGGATATTTGGTGTGTGTATAATTATACACATAAAGTTGATAAAAACACAAAATAAGAAAAGAGAGTATTCCTATGTCAAAAGAAAAAGTTATCCTTGCTTACTCAGGTGGTCTTGATACTTCAGTTGCTATTACTTGGCTTATGAAAGATTATGATGTCGTTGCGGTTTGTATGGACGTCGGCGAAGGTAAAGACCTTGATTTTATTCATGATAAAGCTCTTAAAGTTGGTGCGGTTGAATCTTATGTTCTTGATGTTAAAGATGAATTCGCTGAAGAGTATGTTCTTCCAGCACTTCAAGCTCATGCTTACTACGAACAAAAATACCCATTGGTATCAGCTCTTAGCCGTCCAGTGATTTCTAAAAAATTGGTAGAAATCGCTCATAAAACTGGTGCGACAACAATCGCTCACGGTTGTACTGGTAAAGGTAACGACCAAGTTCGTTTCGAAGTAGCAATCGCTGCGCTTGACCCTGAATTGAAAGTTATTGCTCCAGTCCGTGAATGGAAATGGTCTCGTGAAGAAGAGATTGAATACGCTAAAGCAAATGGTGTTCCAGTTCCTGCTGACCTTGACAATCCATATTCAGTTGACCAAAACCTTTGGGGGCGTGCTAACGAATGTGGCGTCCTTGAAAATCCATGGAATCAAGCTCCAGAAGACGCTTTTGGTATCACAACTTCACCAGAAGAAGCTCCTGATACACCAGAATTTATCGATATCGAATTCAAAGAAGGTAAGCCAGTCGCTCTTAATGGCAAAGAAATGAAACTTGCTGACCTTATCCAAGAAGTAAATGCTATCGCTGGCAAACACGGTATCGGTCGTATCGACCACGTTGAAAATCGTTTGGTTGGTATCAAATCACGTGAAATTTATGAGTGCCCAGGTGCGATTACTCTTTTGACAGCTCACAAAGAAATCGAAGATATCACACTTGTTCGTGAAGTGTCTCATTTCAAACCAATTCTTGAAAATGAATTGTCAAATCTTATCTATAATGCTTTGTGGTTCAGCCCAGCAACAAAAGCTATCATTGCCTACATCAAAGAAACGCAAAAAGTTGTTAATGGTACTGCAAAAGTCAAATTGTACAAAGGTTCAGCAAAAGTTGTCGCTCGTAAATCACCAAATTCACTTTACGATGAAAACTTGGCAACTTACACATCAGCTGATAGCTTTGACCAAGATGCAGCCGTAGGCTTCATCAAACTTTGGGGACTACCAACTCAAGTTAACTCACAAGTTAACAATAAATAAATCATCTGCTTAAGCAGTCGATTATGGAAAAGAAAAACATGGGCGTGAACATGTCACAGCCAAATAAACAAGAAAAGAATTGGTGAGGGGTTCAAAGCTAACCAAGGAAGAATGGCGCAGGCAGTACTTAGGATACGGCAAGTCATGATGCCTATGATTAGTACCAAAAATTTCCACCAAGCATCAGATAAAAGGGGACAGAGAGCCCCATCTGAGACTCTTTTCTTATAACTTACCAAACACTCGTTAGTGTCAACAGAGAGTGGCATCGAGCTTAAATAATGATATCCTGTGAGATTCATTTAAGACATTCGCCCAGTGAGGCAACACATCATAAGTCCTTGGTAGCTCCTAGGACTTATTTGTTAATTGAAATAAGAAAAGAGAAAGGCTTTGAACGCCAGCTTTGGTGGTTCATTGTATCAGTGATATGACAACAGAAAATCATAAATTATGGGGCGGGCGTTTTGAAGCTGGTCTTGAAAAATGGGTTGAGGAATTTGGTGCATCGATTTCTTTTGACCAAAAAATGGCAGAATTTGATTTGAAAGGTTCTATTGCACACGTGACAATGCTTGGTGAAACAGGCATTATCACAAAAGATGAAGCAGCTCAAATCAAGGCCGGTCTTGAAGAACTCCTTGAAGAATACAAGGCTGGAAAAATTGAATTTGACGTGTCAAACGAAGACATTCATATGAATATGGAAAGTCTTTTGACAGCAAAAATCGGTCCTGTGGCTGGAAAATTGCACACAGCACGTTCGCGTAATGACCAAGTTGCAACTGATATGCACTTGTACTTGAAAGCTAAGCTTGATGAAGTGATTGGAAAGCTTGGTAATTTGCGTAAGACTTTAGTTGATTTGGCTGAAGAGCACGTTTACACAATCATGCCAGGTTACACGCATTTGCAACATGCACAGCCAATTTCATTTGGGCACCACTTGATGGCGTATTACAATATGTTTACCCGTGATAGCGAGCGCTTTGAGTTTAACGTGAAGCATGCTGATTTGTCACCGCTTGGTGCGGCTGCTCTCGCTGGGACAACTTTCCCGATTGACCGTGAAATGACAGCGCAGCTTATGGGCTTTGCCAAACCCTACAGCAACTCGCTTGATGCTGTGTCTGACCGTGATTTTATCTTGGAATTTTTGGCAAATAGTTCGATTTTGATGATGCATATGAGTCGTATCTGTGAAGAAATCATCAGCTGGTGTTCAAATGAATTCAAATTTGTAACTCTTTCAGATACGTTCTCAACGGGTTCATCTATCATGCCACAAAAGAAAAATCCTGACATGGCAGAATTAATTCGTGGGAAATCAGGTCGTGTTTATGGCAATCTCTTTGGGCTTTTGACAGTTATGAAATCTTTGCCATTAGCTTATAATAAAGACCTTCAAGAAGATAAAGAAGGCATGTTTGATACGGTTGAAACAATCACGGTTGCTATTGATATTTTAGCTGGCATGCTAAAAACTATGACCGTTAATAAAGAACATATGGCTGAATCGACTGAAAAAGATTTCTCAAATGCGACAGAATTGGCTGACTATCTTGCTAGCAAAGGACTTCCTTTCCGTCAAGCGCATGAAATTGTTGGTAAATTAGTTCTTGAATGCACAAAAGCTGGATATTATTTGCAAGATGTGCCGTTTGAACGTTACCAAGAAATTTCTGATTTGATTGAGGAAGATATCTATGAAACTCTCAAATCTCATACGGCAGTTGAACGCCGTCACTCTCTTGGCGGAACTGGTTTTGACCAAGTAAAATGGCAAATTGAATTGGCAAAAAATGCTTTATAAAAACTCAATCGACTGTCATTTTGACTTAAAAAACGTTGAGCATAGATTCCAATAAAAATATTTTAAAGATAATAGGCCCAAACTTCTTAGAGGTTAGGGCTTTTTTCGATTTTTATGGTATAATAAAAATAATTTAGAATGGAGTCGTACGTTGAAGAAAACCTATCGTGTCAAAAGTGACAAAGATTTTCAGGCGATTTTTAGCAAAGGATCAAGTGTTGCTAACCGAAAATTTGTCCTTTATCATTTAGAAAAAAATCAGAGCCACTATCGAGTAGGGCTTTCTGTGAGCAAGAAACTTGGTAACGCTGTCACTCGTAATAGCATTAAACGAAAAATTCGACACGTTATCATGGAATTGTCACCAAACTTGATTAATCAGGACTTTGTCATCATTGCGCGTAAAGGTGTCGAGGAACTTGATTACCATGAAGTGAAAAAAAATCTATTGCACGTTTTAAAACTTGCTAATTTATATCAGGAAGGTCTCAATAGTGAAAAGAAAGATTAAATTATTAGGATTAAGTAGTCTTACTTTAGGTCTTTTGGCTGCTTGTGGGCGCAGCGAAGTAACCGCTTCCTCAACAAATGGTTGGGAACAAATTGTTTACTTCTTTGCCAAAGCTATTCAATGGCTTTCAATTAATGGTCGTATTGGTGTGGGGATTATTCTCTTTACAATCATCATTCGAGCAATCTTGATGCCATTGTTTAATATGCAAATCAAATCTAGTCAAAAAATGCAAGATTTGCAGCCAGAACTTAAAAAATTACAAGAAAAATATCCTGGTCGTGATACTGACAGCCGCATGAAGTTGACTGAGGAAAGTCAAGCTCTTTATAAAGAATATGGTGTTAATCCATATGCGACAATGCTTCCATTAGTGATTCAATTGCCAATTTTGATGGCTTTGTACCAAGCATTGACTCGTGTTGCTTTCCTAAAAACTGGAACTTTCTTGTGGATTGAATTATCACAACCAGACCCATACTATATCTTGCCTGTCTTGGCTGCTTTCTTTACTTTCCTTTCAACTTGGTTGAGTAATAAAGCTGCGCGCGAGAAAAACATGGCAATGACGATGATGACTTACGTGATGCCAATCATGATTTTCTTCTTAGCTTTCCGTTTGGCATCAGGGGTTGTGCTTTATTGGTCAGTTTCTTACGCTTTCCAAGTTTTCCAAGTTCTTCTATTGAACAATCCGTTTAAAATTATTGCTAAGCGTAAAGCAGAAGAAGAAGCTGAAAAAGAACGTGCCGCTAAAATTCGTCGTGCTAAGAAGAAAGCGCAAAAGAGAAGAAAGTAAGAGGATAAAAATATGGTAATATTCACAGGTCGAACTGTTGAAGATGCTATTGAAAAAGGTTTGAAGGAATTAAATCTTTCACGCCTCAAAGCTCATATTAAAGTTGTTTCTCGTGAGAAAAAAGGTTTCTTTGGTTTTGGAAAGAAACCTGCTCAAGTAGATATTGAAGGCATTAACGAAGTGACTGCACACCGTGCTAACCAAAAAGCGGTCAAAGGTGTGCCTGAAGAAGTTAATCAAAAAAATGAACCTGTATCATCAAAATTCGAAGATACAATGGAACTTCGAAAAGTAACTGGTATCATCAAGAAAATGGAAGAGCGTGGCGAAGTCATCGATGATTCTGTCAAAGAAGACATCGTTATGCACAAGAAAAAAACACAAACTATTCTTGAGGAAGCAGGTCACACAGAAGTCTTAGAAGCTCTTGAAAAAGTTAATGAAGCAGAAACTGAAAAAACACCTGAAGTTGTCGAAGTTTCAGATGTTCCAAAACCTGTTCGTTCTGAACAAAGCTTTGAAGAATTTGTTGCAAGTGAGTTTCCAGCTCAACGTGAATTGAGTAAAGACATTGAAAAAGCGACTGAAGAAGTTGCTGAATATGTTAAAAAAATCATTTACGAAATGGATATTGAGGCAACTGTTGAGACTAGCCACAATCGTCGCCAAATTAATTTGCAAATCGAAACACCGGAAGCTGGTCGTGTGATTGGCTATCACGGTAAGGTTTTGAAATCTCTTCAATTGCTTTCACAAAATTTCTTACATGACCGTTATTCAAAGAATTTCTCTGTGATTTTAAATGTTCATGATTACGTTGAACACCGTACAGAAACATTGATTGAATTTACTCGTAAAGCAGCAAGCCGTGTGCTTGAAACAGGTAAAGATTATGTCATGGACCCGATGAGCAATAGCGAACGCAAAATTGTTCACAAAACCATTACTGGTATCGAAGGCGTAGACAGCTATTCAGAAGGAAATGACCCAAATCGCTATGTTGTTGTGACTGCTGTTAGATAAAAAAAGCCCTTTAAGGGCTTTTTATTTTACCGCTTAGCAATTATTTTTAACCGCTTACCGAAAAAGGCTTTATTTCAGGTCTTTTTTTGATAAAATAATGTCAAAAGGGAGGACGGCTATGTTAATTAGGACAAAGAATCTGGTTAAAACATTCGGAAATAAAACGGTTATTGACCACTTGAACTTAGAGGTAGAAGAAGGAAAATTACTGGCTTATATCGGGACAAACGGTGCCGGAAAATCAACAACGATGAAGATGTTGACAGGCTTGTTAAAACCAACGTCTGGTGAGATTGAATTATCGCCAAATCTGAAAATCGGAATGGTTTTCCAAGACAGTGTGCTTGATGCTGAACTTAGTGTTTTGGACAATTTAAAGAGCCGCCAATCGCTTTATCGCAATCGTGATAAGAATTGGATGGAAAAGCTGATTCATCTGACTGGCATTGAGGAGTTTCTTAATCAAGCTTATGGAACGCTATCAGGTGGCCAACGTCGTCGAGTTGATATTGTGCGAGCCCTCTTGAACAAACCTAATCTTCTTTTCTTAGATGAGCCGACGACTGGTCTTGATATTCAGACACGCAAGGCGATTTGGGAGTTATTACGTCGCTTGCAGCGTGAAGAAAAGTTGACAATCTTTTTGACTACTCATTATCTCGAAGAGGCTGAAAATGCCGATATGGCTTATATTATCGACCGTGGTAAGGTTTTGGCTAAAGGCTCTGCTAAGGAGCTGAAAGAAGCTTATTCTAAACCATACTTGCTCGTTGATGCGAGTGATGCATCAGCATTTTCGGACGTAGCGTATCAGCTTTTGGGAAATGGTCAATTGAAGCTTGTTGTCAATGATTCAAAAGAAGCTTTGCAAATTTTATCTGATAAGCGTGCAGCGATTAATGATTTTGATTATGTTAAAGCAAATATCAATGATGTCTTTTTGAGTATTACGGGAAGGGAGATGGCTTAATATGTGGGCGATGACAAAACGCAATTTACAGCTCTATTTTTCAAATAAAGCAAGTGTCTTTTTCTCACTTTTGGGAGCTTTGATTGCTTTTATTCTTTATGTGATTTTTTTGCAGAAAAATATGCAGGATTCTTTTGCTGGGACACCAAATCTGGAAGAACTGCTTGATAATTGGGTCTTGGGCGGTACACTTGCAGTGACCAGCATGACAACAACGTGGACAGGGATTTCTCGCTTGGTGCAAGACAAGGTGAGTCATAAGTTGGAAGATTTCTTGCTGACAGATATTTCACAATTAAAACTTTATCTTGGCTATCTTATTTCATCTAGCTTGATTGGTTTTATCATGCAGCTAGTCATGTTAGCTATCATGAAACTTTATTTTTACTGGCAAGATGGCATTAGTTTTGGGCTTGAACACTTGCCTCAAATGCTTTTAATCATGCTTTTGAGTTCAATCATGGGAGCAGGTTTTGCTTTGCTTGTTTTGCAATTTGTCAAAACTTTAACGACAAACGAAGCTCTCTCGACTATTGTAGGAACAGTTTCAGGTTTTCTTGTTGGGGTTTATATGCCGATTGGTGCTTTGCCTGATTTTGCACAAAAAGTGGTCAAATTAACACCAGCAGCCTACGTATCAGCTGCTTATCGTCAGCTTTTGATTGCAAAAGACGCTGTAAACGCAGATGCCAAGGAATTTTTAGGAATTGGTTTGAAATTAAAAAACTTAACGACCTTGAATCAAGAAATGCTCCTAGTGAGCCTTGTCATTTGTGGGATAATCATTCTTTTGGCGCTAAGTTTATATCTTGAGCGATTCTCATTGACTAAAAATAAATAAGAGGAGTTAAAGGGTGCACTACCAGTTTGAAGAGGATAGCAGTTTGCCAAAAGAGGCTATTGAGGTTTTG
Organism: Streptococcus equinus; assembly: GCF_049393805.1. Lineage (NCBI taxonomy): Bacteria > Bacillati > Bacillota > Bacilli > Lactobacillales > Streptococcaceae > Streptococcus > Streptococcus equinus. The sequence continues at coordinate 813,037 of NZ_CP185763.1, read as the reverse complement.
GTCCGAAGTGGAAAATACGATCAAGCTGTCCAAGATGTTTTAGATTATTTAGCGAGATTTAATCAGGAAAAAACGGAAGTTTTACCAGTAAAAACGGCTATGCGTACAGAGTTATTGCGCGTGTCAGATTTAATTTTGATAGATGTTGACGGAAGTTCTTTGATTTTAGAGACAAGACACGGAAGACTTGTGACTAACGACCGTCTTTACAAGTTTCGTGCTCGCCTGAACAACCCTGATTTTGTACAAGTATCAAAGCATGCTGTGCTTAATATCAATCATTTAAAGGCTTTAGAGAGTAGTTTCTCGGGAAATATGCTGGCTCTTTTGACAAATGATATTAAGACAGACGTCAGTCGTCGTTATTTGTCAGATTTGGAAAAAGCTTTGGGATTGTGAGGTGTGCCTGATGAAATTTATTAAACGTGCGATTGTTTATATTCTAATTGGAATAGGCTTTGGGGGTCTTTGTTACCTTTTCTTCTTGTGGCAAAGTGGTGCAAAGACACAGACGGTTCAGCAGATTGCTAATGTTGTTTTTACAAGTGGTTTGATTGGGTTAGTTAGTATGATTTTTGAGGTAGAAGCTTTTGCTATGACTTGGAAACTGATTATCCATTTTTGCCTTGTTTACAGCATTAATAGCTGCTTAAATTTGATGAATGGCATCACGACAAGTTTCTTTTGGTCATGGGATTTTTTGGTAGAATTTACCTTGATTTACCTAGTGATTTGGCTTGTGCTTTACATTAATTTTAATCATCGTGTGAAAAATATTAATCAGAAACTACAGGAAAAAAATAAGTAGTGCTTGACAGCTAGCCATACTTATTATAAAATAGTAGGGTATGTTTAGTAACTGATCAAATATAGCCGGCTAAACGAATACGAAAATCTATGAGGAGGTATTCATCGTGAAACGTACTTATCAACCAAGTAAAATCCGTCGTCAACGTAAACACGGATTCCGTCACCGTATGTCAACTAAAAACGGACGTCGCGTGCTTGCTGCTCGTCGTCGTAAAGGACGTAAAGTTTTATCTGCATAATGATAAATCATCCGCCAGTGCTCGAGTCTGGCGGTTTTTATTTTATGATTTTTGAAAGCGGATACTTTACTTATCTAATCGAAAATGCTAGACTTTAAGTAACTTAAAGATTGGAGGACACATGTATGTCTGACGAAAAATATAAAGCAAAATTAGATCAAGTTAAGGGCGGTCTCAAACAAGGTTTGGGAAAAGTAACTGGTAATAAAAAGCTAGAAGCTGAAGGCTTTGTTGAAAAGACAATTGCTAAGGGAAAAGAATTGGTTGATGACCTCAAAGAAGGCTCAGAAGGAGCTATCGATACTATCAAGAAATCATTAGATAAAAAGAAATAATACGATTTACCACAGTTTCATGAATGAAATTGTGGTTTTTTATAAAATTTTTTCATATTTTTTGAAAAAAGTATAAAAATCTGGCGAAAAATGTAGTATAATATAAATGTAAGCGTTTTATGAAAAACGCAAGATAAAGAATTTGGGAGGGTGAGTTGATGAAAGAAGTTAGCCTTTATATCAGAATCATTAATTTTATTTTGCTGGTTTTAGCGCTTTTAGATAGTGGTGTTAAAAGTGTACTTATTTTAGCAGTAGTTATTTTATTCTTGTCAGCTTTACTGCAGGGGATTTTGTCTTATAAGCGAGTAAAATTAAGTCATCAGTCTTGATTTTCTTAACCTTTATAAAAGGTCTTCTTAGAGCTATTTTACTTAAAATGGTTCCAAGAAGACTTTTTCTTTTTTCTCTTGATGTCATAAATCTGATATTTTTTTAGAGAAAGTAATATAACAGGTTTAATGAAAGCGCTATACTATTGACATAACGGAAAAACGGAGGATTTTAAAGAGAAACAAAAATTTGTGTGACTAGCATCTTTTCAGGATTATGAAAAAGAATTTGCCCCATTTTTAAAAATCGTTGTCGGTTAGAAAAAGTGAATTTGACTAGATTTGCTTATCTCTTGCAAATCTGGTAGAGGAGATTAGTTCCTTTTTCTGCCAGAACTTTACTTTTGAAAATGTTTAAACTGAGGTATTACTATGTTGAAAAAAGTTAGTTGTTTAATTGTTCTCTTATTAGCTTTCTTTGGGATTTCGCAAAGTGTTTCTGCGCAAAGTAAATATCACTATAGTCAAGAACTAAATGGCTATAACGGTGGTACCATGGAACTTCGTAGCGGAACGAATGGCGGTATGTTTAATTGCCGTTGGGATCCCGCAAACGTTGGTTTTAACAACGGTCTTATGAACCTTAAAATTGGAAGTGATGGCCGCGGAGGCTACACTGGTGGTGAATGGCGTAGTAGAGAACGCTTTGGATATGGTCTTTTCCAAGTGAATATGAAACCCATTAAAAATCCAGGTGTTGTTTCTTCATTCTTTACTTACACTGGTCCAAGTGATGGAACAAAGTGGGATGAAATTGACATTGAATTTTTAGGTAAAGATACTACTAAAGTTCAATTTAACTACTATACTAGTGGTCAAGGAAATCACGAATACCTTTATAATTTAGGATTCGATGCTTCTCAAGGATTCCATACTTATGGTTTTGATTGGCAAGCAGACCATATTACTTGGTATGTTGATGGAAGAGCTGTTTACACAGCTTATAACAATATTCCTAGCACACCAGGTAAGATTATGATGAATGCTTGGCCTGGAACTCATGAAGTAGATTCTTGGTTAGGCGCTTATAATGGTTGGACTCCTTTATATGCTTATTATGACTGGATTAGTTATGATAAATTTTAATTAAGTTATTGTTAGCGACATAACAGTCTGTTTTTACTTAACTGATTGAAACTACACTCCCCAAACAAATCGGTTAACTCCCCCAAAAATAACTCTTTAAAATCACTCTTACTAAAACGTTAAAAGAAGAAAGAACTGAATGATTTCAGTCCTTTTTTTGATAGCTAAAAAGCTGAGACTTAGTCTCAGCTTTTGTTTTTATAGGGTAAGAGTGATTTGGTTGGTTTCTTTTAGGAGGTCTTCAGGAATGTAGGCTTGGTCAAGTTCTTGACCATTGAGGATGAGTTTTGTAAAGCCTGTTTCCTTATGATTTGGATTTTCCACAGTGATGTGAAGTTCTTTGCCACGGAAGATTTTGGTCATGCTGAAAGCATCCCATTCTTTTGGAATGGCTGGTGAGAGTTTTAGACCACCTAAGTCTGGTCGAAGTCCTAGGATCCCTTCTACGCAGCCAACCATAACAGTTGAAGCTGTACCAGTTAGCCAGTGGACGTGTGAGCGTCCAAAATGTGGGCTAGCAGGACCTTCTGTAAATTGACCGTAGCAGTAAGGTTCTAGTTGACGGATGTCTGCGCGGTCGTTTTGGGCAGCGGGAGCATTTTCCATAAAGTAAGTAAAGGCACGTTGTCCTTGTCCGCGTAGTGCTTCAGCTAGGATTAGCCAACCTTGTGATTGAGAGAAGATACCAGAGTTTTCTTTGGTGCCTTGGTTATAGATAACAGCAAGAGCGCCGTCGAAAGCGTGAGCGTGATATGGTGGGTTCATGAGGATAGCACCATAATCTGTGTTAAGCTGTTCAAAAACATTATTCATAGCGAGGTCTGCTTGTTCTTTGTCAGCAAAGCCACTGATGACAGCCCAGCTTTGTGGGTTTAGCCACATATTAGCTTCTGGGTCATCAGCTGCGCCGATACGTTCACCTGCTTCGGTGAAACCACGAATGAAGCGGTCATTATCCCAGCAGAGGTCTTGAATTTTTTGTCCCATTTTATCTTGTTCAGAGTCAAGGAAAGCAAGGTAGTCAGTATCGTTTTTGGCTTTGGCAAATTCACGCAAGACGCTTAGGGCATAGTAGAATTGCAAAGCGACAAATGATGATTCACCATTGGCACCGAGGCGAAGACAGTCATTCCAGTCAGCGTAAAGCCCAGCAGGCATGCCGTGAGGTCCGAGGTGGTCAAGTGAGAACTGAACAGCAGCTTTTAAATGTTCGTAGACACTTGCTTCTCTTTTATTGGCAAATGGAATCACTTCATCAAGGAAGGCAAGGTTTCCTGTTTCAGAGATGTATTTGTAGACTGTTGGAAATAGCCAGAGGGCATCGTCTGCACGGTAGGCTGGGTGACCAGTTTCTTGAACATAGGATGCGTCATCTGGTGTGTCTTCGTGACCTGGGTTGTGGGTGAATTTTACAAGAGGAAGTCCCCCACCGTTATCGACTTGAGCTGATAGCATGAAACGAATCTTTTCAGCTGCCATTTCAGGTTTCAAGTGAATGATACCTTGGATGTCTTGGACAGTATCGCGGTAGCCATAGCCGTTACGAAGTCCGCAGTAGATAAATGAGGCGGCGCGTGACCAGATGAAGGTCATGTAGCAGTTGTAGGCATTCCAGGTATTGAGCATGGTGTTGAATTCTGGACTTGGTGTTTGGACTTGAAGGTTAGTTAAGCGGTCTTCCCATTCATCTCGAAGTTCTTGAATTTCAGCTTCAACAGTTTTTGCTGGATTAGCGTAATGAGAGATAATGTCAGCAGCTTCTTGGGATGTTTTTTCACCAAGGAGAAAGACAAGTGTTTTACTTTCTTGTGGTTCAAGTGTGATTTTGCTTGAAAGAGCACCACAAGCATTTTCGTTGTAGCTTGTTTGGTCACCAAGATTTCCAGATGTGACTCCTTCAGGTTTGTCGTAGCCGTTGTAGTCACCTAAGAAGTTTTTTTTGTCTCCACAATATGAGCTAACCTTTGCACCACCAAGTCCAAAGAAGCGTTCAGTGACATTTTTTTCGTCCACTTGTTCGCTATCATTAAGGGTGTCAAGATTTCCGTGAATTTGTTGGACGATACGGTCGCCTTGGAAAAGGGTGCGCGTGATGAAAAGTGAGTATTGAAGGTTGACTTGGTCTTGCTCGTAGTTGCTGTGGTTGGTAAATTCAGCGTAGCCTGTTAGTGTGAGATGACGAGCTTGCTCAGAGCGGTTAGTAACGGTGATTGCCCAAACTTCATAGCTTTTGTCTTTTGGAACGTAGTAGGTAGCTTTTGAATGAATGTCAGAGTAATCAGCAATCATCTTAGTGTAGCCCATCCCGTGGTGGCACTCACTATGATAGTCTTTTAAATCTTTACCAACAGGTTGCCATGATGCAGACCAGAAGTCTTTATTGTCATCGTCACGCAGGTAGATGTAGCGACCTGGTTGATCAAAATTGTTGAAAACATAGCGCAAAATACGTCCATTAGCACCAGATTTTGCAAAACTGTATCCGCCAGCGTTATTTGAAATGATAGCACCGTATTCAGGTGAGCCAAGATAGTTGACCCAAGGTTTGGGGGTGTTTGGGTGAGTGATAACATATTCGCGATTGTCATCGTCAAAGTAGCCGTATTTCATGAGAGAGTCCTTTCTGTTTTTTAAGCTAGTGTAATGATAATTTCGTGGGTATCGTCAGAGAGTTCTGTGAGTTTATCTTTTGTGATAAAAGCAAATGCGTCATCAGTGATGTCGATTTCTTGGTTATCACAGACAGCTTTTTTGATGATATATTTTCCAAAATCTTTTTGATTTGGGTTATCGTAGTGAATATGGAATGTCTTATCGGCAAATTGTACGGTGATGCTTGCGCGCCCTTTGTCATCGAATTGTTCTGCAAGAAGTTTTGGATAAAGGACAAGGTCACCAGCTTTTCCGTGAACACCGAAAGCTTCTGTCACCATTGTCAGCATGTACCAGCTAGCAGCTCCAGTTAGGTAGTGGTAAACACCACGACCGTCAGCACGGAAGTATTCAGGAATACCTGGATAGATTCGACTTGTTTCAAAGTTGAGAGCTGTGTCTGCTAGAGTTTTAAGAGCTTTCCAGCCTTCTTTTGCAAAGCCACGACGATAAAGGGCATTGGCGTACATGACTGTCATGTGAGAAAAGACTGCCCCGTTTTCTTTTTCACCATAAGCAAATCCAAACATGCGACCAAGGTCGGTTTTGATTTCTTTGAAGTCGGTATTTAGACGATAGCCACCGATTTCTTGGCGGTAGAGGTAGTGGTCAGCACTAGCTGTGATTTTGCGGATTTGTTCATCCGTAGCAACAAAATTCATGATAGGAAAGACTTGTCCAGTCAACATCATGTGCATACGGTCGTTGTAGTAGCCATCAGTTGGTTTACCACTATTGTCGTAGTAGCTGTTGTAGCAGCCTTCGTGTTCATCAAAATCAAGCCATTCTTGTTTTTGCAGATGTTGGCGAAGCCAAGCAGCTTTTTGAATGAGATTTAGTGCCAACTCAGAAAGTGAAATTCTGATTTTACGTCCAGTAACGTTGTGGCGGCATTGGTTAGTGTAGGCTTCGAGGATTTGGTGTTTACGTTTAATATTATCGAAAATGTCTGAGTCATTTTTGAGCAAAAGACCGATTTCTTCGAGGATTTCAACAGAATCTGTGCCAGTTTGACTTTCTAGTAGACGAATGAGGCTTGCAAGGTCCATCAGATTTCCAGAATAAGCAGCAGTAAAGGCAACACTTTCTCCGTGGTCATTAGCCATATCGAGCGCATCGTTCCAATCAGCTCCGCGTAGGCGGTAGATATTGTGGTCACCAACTTCGTAAAATCCAGTCAAATGTTGGATAAGCAAGTGTTCGAGGATGCTACCAGTGTAGACGCTGTTGTCAGAAGTGCGTTGTTCATTGCCATAGTTATCATTCCAATCTTGGTCGATTTCAGTGCCACGTTTGACGTGAGGGTCTTTGAAGTATGAGACTTCTTTGGTCAAAATATCGACGTCACCTGTTTGGTCGATGTAGAGTTTTGTGGTCATTAATGGCCAAAGCGCGTGGTCCATCCAAACACGAGTAATGCCATTACGGTCAGCAATGAAATTGCCGTCACCATCACCGATGATTGTGGCATTTGTGCCATCAAGACGAACTCCCTTGTAGTTGTTGATAATCATATCGCCAACAGTTTTTGGTTCCATAAGTAGGAGTGAAAGGCAGTCCTGCCAAAGGTCGCGCCAACCACGTCCGCCACGTCCATAATCGTGATGTGGCAAGAATGAGCAACCAAATAATCGACGTAAGAATGGTTGGAAGCAAACCCATTTCATGTAGCCATCAAAGTCGCTGTCTCCAGTTTTAAAATCAACACCAACTTTTTCTTGCCAGTAATCTTTTGTTTCTTGCAGTGCTTTTTCAACGGTAGCAAGGCTTTTGTATTTTTCAGCAACAGTTTGAATCGCTTTTTCTTTGTCATTGATTCCCATTAATAGGATAAATGTCTTGCTTTGACTAGCAGCTAGGGTGAAGGTTTCAAATTTGAAAGCTCCCATGGCTTCGCGACCATCGATGTGCGTATCTGCAGTCACACCTTCTATGTCTTTATAAACAGCAGCTGGGTGAGTAAATGTTCCGCCTTCTCCGATAAATGTTTCTACAGTAGGGTAGAATGTTTTTGGTGTTTTTTCTTTGTCATCAAATCCAAGAACATAATAAATTTGGTGATTGAGTTGGTGACCGCGTTCGTCAAATGACATTGTCGGGCAAACTAAGACACCTTCGTCTGTAGTTTTGATTCGGTGCAACATAGATGTGACGTTTCGGTGGTCACGGATATTGTCAGCACTACGTCCGAAAATTGGAACAGCACCGTAAGCAGTTAATTTTTGGTCAGTGTCTGACAAGTTTTCTAATGTAACGAGCATGATTTCGACATTTTCATCTCGTGGCACAAAGGATGTGATTGTTGATTTTAACGGCATGTTTGCTGCTGTGCGTTCAATTTTGTGCCACATAAAGCCAGCCTCAACAGAGTTTTTTTCTTCCTTATCGGAAAATCTGAGGGCTTCTTGCTGTGCTGATGCACCAGTTGCAGAAAAGACATTTCCATTATTGTCACGGACCCAAAAATTACGCGTTGAGCGATTATTATGGAGATTGTCCACGCTGACAGGTTCTAATAAGAAAGTATCTTGATTGATTTTGGCATCGCCTCCTAGATTTGGAGTGACTGCGCTTTTTAGTCCAATTTCTGAAGCAAGTGGAAAGTACAAAGAACTGATATTTTCTGCTTGGGAAAGTTTGAAATCCCCTTTGTTGTTAGTAAATGTTAATGGCTTCATAGTTATCTCCTTTATCTTCTGCCCATATTCTAGACGAAATTGAATTTAGAGAAAATAAAAAAGAAGAGAAAAATATCATATTTATGATATTAACTTGCTTGATATCAAATTTCTTACACAAGTACTTTTATTAGTATAATAGGAAGAATAAAGTTAGAGAAATGGCTGTAAATGTTGATATAACAACGAAATGGCGCACTTCTATGTAAGGGTTTACGTGTTAAAAAGATTAAAAAATAATTATTTTCTATAAAAACTTTTTCAATCAAGGTCATAAAAATGATATTTTTTAAAATATTATAATATAACCCTCCTCGTAATCGGGGTATAATGCAGTTACAAAAACAAGAGGGGAAACCTCAAAAAAGGAGAAGGATTATGAACAAAAAAGTAAGCGCTTTTATAGCGATTGCTCTTGCAGCAGGGACAATGGTTGGATGCTCTTCTAAATCAAGTTCATCAGCTTCAGGTGAGGAAGGAAAAGTCATCAATGTTTATTCTTGGAATGATGAATTCCGCCAACGTGTTGAAGCCGTTTATCCAGAAGTTAAAGAAACTTCTAAAGACGGAAGTGTTACTAAACTAAAAGATGGTAGTGAAATTCACTGGATTATCAATCCAAACCAAGATGGTGTTTACCAACAAAAATTGGATGAAGCTCTTGAAAAACAAGACTCAGCATCTGCTGATGACAAAGTTGATATTTTCCTATCAGAAACTGACTACGTTTCAAAATACACTTCTAAAGAAGCAAATGTTGCAATGCCTTTGAAAGACTTGGGTATTAATCCTAAGAAAGATTTGGCAGACCAATATGACTTCACTAAGCAAACAGCTTCAGATGAATCTGGTGTTCAACGTGGTTCAACATGGCAAACTTGTCCAGGTGTTCTAATCTATCGCCGTGATATTGCAAAAGCAGTCTTTGGTACAGATGATCCAACGGCAGTTGGTGAAAAAGTTAAAGACTGGGATACAATGAAAGCAACAGCGCAAGAACTTCTTGATAAAGGCTACTACACATTTGCATCATACGCTGATACATTCCGCTTGTATGGTAATAGCATTTCTAAACCATGGGTTGAAGATGGTTCAACAACAGTTCGTGTTGACCCACAAATTATGAATTGGGTTAAAGATTCTAAAGAATGGCTTGATGCTGGTTACTTCAATAAAACAGTTAAAGGTCAATGGACTGACGATTGGAACAAAGCAATGGGTTCACAATCTAAAGTCTTCTCATTCTTGTTCCCAGCTTGGGGTATTGACTTTACTTTGAAATCAAATTGGGATGGTGCAGACGGCGATTGGGCTGTTACAAATCCACCACAAGAATACAACTGGGGAGGTTCATACATTCATGGTGCTGAGGGTACAGACAATCCTAAACACGTTAAAGCCATCATTAAAGCTTTGACAGCTGACAAAGATAACCTCTTGAAGATTTCTAAAGAATACCAAGACTTTACAAATACTAAATCTGGTATGGAAGCAGCTGCTAACGATGATAGCTTCAAGTCTGATTTCCTTGGTGGTGAAAATGCTTATTCATACTACGCACCAGTTGCAGAAAAAATTAAAATTGCACCATTGTCATCTTATGACCAAGGTTGTGTTGAGTTGATTCAAAACTCATTTAATGACTACCTTCAAGGAAAAGTAAGCTTCAACAAAGCCAAAACAAACTTTGAAACAGCCATTAAAGAACGTTATCCAGAAATTACAGATGTTAAATGGCCAGACTAAACTGATTTAACATTTGGCTCACAACCGTTTTAGATTGTTACGTTATTTCATAAAGTTTTTGGGAATTTAGGTAGACCTTGCGGGGGTGAGTTAGAAAATCTTTTCCAAGTGAAAAATTTTCTAGCTTGCTCCCTGTATTTTAGAGGAGTGATAGAGATGAAAAAAAGACGTAAGCGTATAGATTATGGAAAATGGGGATATATTTTTATCCTGCCATTCTTCTTGATATTCTTTATTTTCTCTTTTATCCCATTGGTGGACACTATTCGTTATAGTTTCTTTGAATATTATCGTTCAGGGATGAGAGAAATCGGACCAAATTTCGTCGGTCTAGAAAATTATATCAGCTTATTGCATTCAGATATGCTGAAATATGCAGCAAACACCATGATTTTGTGGCTAATCGGATTTATTCCACAGATTGTAATTGCCTTGGTGCTTGCTAACTGGTTTGTGGATGCTAGACTGAAAATTCGTGGTCGACAATTTTTCAAGGTTGTTATTTATTTGCCAAACCTAATCATGGCGTCAGCCTTTGCCATGTTATTCTTCACACTCTTTTCAACAAATGGTCCAATTAATTCAATCCTAGAATCATTTGGTTGGATTAAAGAGCCGATTGATTTCATGGGCTCAACTTTTGGAACACGTTCATTGGTTGGTGTGATGAACTTCTTGATGTGGTTTGGTAATACAACAATCATGTTGATGGCTGCTATCATGGGAATTAGTCCTGATATTTTTGAAGCAGCTGAAATCGATGGTTGTAACAGTCGCCAACGTTTCTTCTATATCACTTTACCAATGATTCGACCTATTTTAGCTTATACTTTGATTACGTCAATTATTGGTGGTTTGCAAATGTTCGATGTTCCACAAATTTTGACAAATGGTCAAGGTTCTCCAGACCGTACTTCAACAACTTTGATTATGTTCTTGAATAATCACTTGAAGAGCAAGAACTACGGTATGGCAGGTGCACTATCAGTTTATCTCTTTGTGGTTAGTGCGATTCTTTGCTGGTTTGTTTATCGTATGACTAACAATGAAATTAAAATGACTAAACATCAATTGAAACACAAAGGTAGAAAGGCGAAATAATGTCAACACAAGCGAAAAATAGATTACGTGTTATTGTGGCACATTTTGTATTAATTACCTTATCATTTATGTGCCTGTTCTTCTTTTATATCCTGATTATCAATGCGACTCACTCGCATGCAGAGTTGCAAAAAGGTTTCTCAGCACTACCTGGTGGTTCATTATTTGATAATCTGAGCAAGGTGGCAAATGATGGTAGCTTCCCAATGTTTCATGGAATTTTAAACAGCTTGATTATTTCAGGTTTGACAGCTGCTATCTGTACTTATTTTTCTGCGTTAACTGCTTATGGTTTATATGTTTATGACTTTAAGTTGAAAAAAGTTGCCTTTACATTTATTTTGGCGATTTTGGTTATGCCTACACAAGTCACTTCAATGGGGTTCTTGCGCTTAATCACTAATATGGGCATGTACGACAGCTGGCTTCCATTGATTATTCCATCAGTAGCTTCACCTGCAGTCTTCTATTTCATGTATAGTTACTTGGAATCATCTTTGCCACTATCATTGGTAGAAGCTGCGCGTATTGACGGCTCAAATGAATTTAGAACATTTAATACAATTGTTCTTCCAATCATGAAACCAGCCATCGCGGTTCAAGCAATCTTTACCTTTGTTGGTTCTTGGAATAATTACTTCATTCCAGCCTTGGTTATCCAAACTAAGAGCAAGATGACTGTGCCAATTTTGATTGCAACATTGCGTGGCGCAGATTACATGAACTTTGATATGGGTAAAATTTACACCATGATTTTGGTAGCAATCGTGCCAATCATTATCGTTTACCTTTTCCTTTCAAAATACATTATTGCCGGTGTTACACTCGGTGGTGTTAAGGAATAATTTTACGAGAAAAAGGAGATTTCATGACCAAGAAAGATGTCGTAAAGTACATTTGCTACGCAACTGCCTTATGTAGTTTACAGGTTGGAGCTGTGGTCGTATCAGCAGATGATGTCAACAATGCGATACCAACAGAAAATGCACCACTTGTGACAAATAATCAAAATACTACTACAGAAGAAAACGTAAGCGAAACGACTAATCAGTCTCAAATACTTAATCAAACATCAGAAGTCCAATCTGTTCTTTCTGATAATCAATCTGAAGTAGATCAAACAACGGTTGCTTCAAATCAAAATCAAATTTCTAATCAATTGACGGCTACAAATGATACACAAAATTTAAGTGTCATTCAGCTAGCAGCGACGGGAGATAATGGTTCAGATAGCGATGAACCAACTAAACCTGAGCAAGTTCTTCATACTGATGACTATCGTGTTGATTTTGATAACTATGATGATGAAACAATGGAGCGTTCAGATTGGTTCAACGGTGATCCGTTTGATTGTCGTTGGGTACCAGATAATACAGTTGTCAACGGCGGTACGTTAACACTGACAATTGACCAAAATAACACTCGTGCTTATCGTTATAATGGTGCTGAATGGCGCACACGTGAATTCTTTGGTTACGGCATGTATTCTGTGCGTATGCAGCCAATTAGTAATCCAGGTGTAGTGTCATCATTCTTCACTTATACTGGACCAAGTGACAACAACCCTTGGGATGAAATCGATATTGAATTTCTTGGCAAAGATACGACAAAAGTTCAGTTTAATTACTATACAAATGGTGTTGGTGGGCATGAGTATCTTTATGAATTAGGTTTTGATGCATCAAAAGCCTATCACGTTTATGGATTTGATTGGCAAGCTGACCACATCACATGGTATGTTGATGGTGTTGCGGTTTATACAGCAACTGAAAATCTTCCAGTGACACCAGGAAAAATCATGATGAATGCTTAGCCAGGAATTGGTGTTGATGATTGGTTAGAAGCATTTGATGGGCAAACGCCACTCGTAGCCTATTATGATTGGGTTACTTACAATTCTAATCAGGTGAAAGGAGAAGAAATTGTTGGAACTTCTCCTCAAACAACAATTGAAAGTACTGCTCAAGAAGTAGTAACTTCTTCTCCTGTATCTGTTGCTAGTGTCTCAGCACCATCGCTTCCAACATCAACTCCTGTTAAAAGTTCTTTCATTGTTTTACCAAAAACTGGTGAACGCCCAAGTCAATTATTGACAGTTGCTGGAGTTTTAGTAGCATTTCTTAGCTTCTTAATCTCGCCTTTTAAAAAGAACAATAATCATTTTTAGAAAGTTAAAGTAATACGTATGAAAATCAACCAACAAAAGCAATTTAAGACTTCTTTTAGAGCATATGATCCAAGTTATATGGAGCTAAGGACGGGTGCCAATGGTGATATGTTTGATTGCACTTGGCAACCTGATAATGTTAGTTTTACTGATGATGGTCTAACCTTGAAAATTGATAAAGACCAAGATGGCTATACTGGTGGTGAGTGGCGTACGAGAGAGTATTTCCATTATGGACGCTATCAAGTGCGGATGAAAGCCATTAAAAATACTGGCGTTGTCACTTCATTTTTTACCTATACTGGACCGACAGATGGTACAAAATGGGATGAAATCGATATTGAATTTCTTGGCAAAGATACGACAAAAGTTCAATTCAATTATTTTACTGATGGCGTTGGCAATCATGAATATCTTTATGACCTAGGTTTTGATGCGTCAGAAGACTGGCACACTTATGGTTTTGAATGGCAAGAAGACCACATCACATGGTATGTTGATGGCAAAGCTGTTCATACGGTGACTGAAAATCTCCCAGTAACACCAGGAAAAATCATGATGAATGTTTGGCCAGGAATCGGTGTCGATGATTGGCTAGATCCATATGATGGAAAAACACCGTTATATGGGCATTACGACTGGATTCGTTATGATAAATGATTGTACATTAAAAAATCTCCACTAATCATGGAGATTTTTTATCAAACACATTTTTATGTGGTAAAATGGTAAATAGACAGTAATCGTTTACAAAAGGAGATTGAAATGAATTTCAAGGATGAGTGGAGACTTTTAGCGATAAGCGATAATATGGATGACGTAGAACATCGTCCCATGACAGAAGAGTACTTATTTTACCAAGCAGTCGCAACAGGTGATGTTGAGGCTGTTCGTAAAAATTGTGAACAAGAGCGCTTTGTCTCTGAAGATGGTGTTGGAACTTTATCACGCAATCCTGTTACAAATCTAAAATACCATTTTGTGATTACGACAGCCATGATTACCCGCATGTGTGGACAAAATGGCATGGAATTGGAGCAGGCATTTAGACTCAGTGATTTTTACATTCAAAAATTAGATGACCTTCATACTGTTCAAGAGGTGCAAAATTTGCACGACGAAATGGTCATCGACTACACTGAGCGCATGCGACGTGAGATTCAAAAAGATGTCATTTCAAAACATGTGTCAGATTGTAAAGACTACATTTATTGTCACATTAAAGAACGTATCACAGTCGAGCAACTCGCAAATGAATTTGGTATTTCAGCAAGTTATTTATCACGTCTGTTCAAAAAAGAAGTCGGCATTTCCGTCAGCAACTATGTCAAAAATAAAAAGGCAGAAGTTGCGAAAGATTTGTTGAAGTTCAGTGATTATTCGATGATTGAGATTGCAAACCATTTATCATTTTCATCTCAAAGTCATTTTATTCAACAGTTTAAAGAAGTTGTCGGAATGACACCTAAAAAATATCGTGACACTCACCACAATGTGAAGTGGAACGAGAAAATTTGGCCTGAAAGCGACAAAAATACACCAGATACTAAGGCAATGTAAATTTTAGTCAATAAAATGAACATCTGAGGCAGTAGTCTCAGATTTTTTTGCTTATCTTACAGCTCTGTAAGGACATTTTTTTCGATTCGTTATAAACTAGAAGTATAGAAAATTGCCACAGTTTTGCCTTAGTTTTTCAACAATTTGCACGGACATTTTACTAAGCGCTTACCTATAATAAGTAACATGGCTCTTTTTAAATTGAATGTAATAATACAAAAGAGCATCGGCTATTAACAGTATTAATTTAGTGGGGAGATTGCATGAAAGAAACTGGTCGATTTATATTAAAAACCTTGTTTTATTTCTTGATTTTTATGATTTTGATTTATTTTTTTGGTTATCTTGGGCGTGGTCAAGGTAATTTCATCTATAACGAGTTCTAGAAAGGTAAACGATTCATGTTACGCGATATGATTGAAAGCATTGAGCATTTTGCTCAAACACAGGGTGATTTTCCTGTTTATAACATTTTGGGAGATGTTCATACTTACCGTGATTTAAAGGAAAATTCAGATTCACTAGCAGCTTATATTGATTTGTTGAAGTTGGAAGAAAAGTCCCCAGTTCTTGTTTTTGGTGGACAAGAATATGAAATGTTAGCAACATTTGTGGCTTTGACAAAATCTGGTCATGCTTATATTCCAGTTGACCAACACTCAGCTCTTGAGCGCATCGAAGCAATTTTAGAAGTTGCAAAGCCAAGTTTGATTATTGCTGTTGATGATTTTCCAATAGAAGTTTCAGTTCCAGTGATTAAGTTGGAGCAGTTAAAAGATATCTTTGCACAAAAATCAGACTACGAGTTGACACACTCAGTTAAAGGTGACGATAATTACTACATCATCTTCACGTCTGGAACAACAGGCAAGCCAAAAGGTGTGCAAATTTCTCATGATAATTTGCTAAGTTTTACGAATTGGATGATTTCTGACAAAGAATTCTCAGTTCCACAACGTCCACAAATGCTAGCGCAACCGCCGTATTCATTTGACTTGTCAGTGATGTACTGGGCACCGACTCTTGCATTTGGTGGGACACTTTATGCTTTGCCAAAAGATTTAACAACTGACTTTAAACGTCTGTTTGAAACAATCAATCAATTGCCGATTGGTGTGTGGACGTCGACACCATCATTTGTAGATATGGCTATGTTGTCAAATGATTTCAACCAAGAAACATTGCCAAATTTGACGCATTTTTACTTTGATGGGGAAGAGTTGACTGTTAAGACGGCTCAAAAATTGCGCAGTCGCTTTCCAAAAGCACGCATTGTTAATGCTTATGGTCCAACAGAAGCGACAGTTGCACTTTCTGCCGTTGCGATTACAGATGAGATGTTAGAGACTTGTAAACGTCTGCCGATTGGCTACACAAAAGCTGATTCACCGACTTTTGTTATCGATGAAAATGGCAAAGCTGTGCCAAATGGTACGCAAGGTGAAATCATTGTGTCTGGTCCAGCAGTATCTAAAGGTTATCTCAATAATCCTGAACGCACCAAAGCAGCCTTCTTTGAATTTGAAGGTTTACCAGCTTACCACACGGGAGATTTGGGTGTGATGACTGACCAAGGCTTGCTACTTTATGGCGGACGCATGGATTTCCAAATTAAGTTCAACGGATACCGTATTGAGCTTGAGGAAGTTTCACAAAATCTTAACAAATCAGATTACATCAAGTCAGCTGTTGCTGTTCCTCGTTACAATAAAGACCACAAGGTTCAAAATCTTTTAGCCTACGTTGTGCTAAAAGAAGGCGTTGCTGAACAATTCGAACGCCAGCTAGATATCACAAAAGCCATCAAAGAAGACTTGAAAGATATCATGATGGACTACATGATGCCTTCAAAATTTATTTACCGTGAAAGCTTGCCTCTAACACCAAATGGGAAAATTGACATTAAAGGCTTGATGAATGAGGTAAATAATCGATGATTACTATTTTTCATCAATTGCCACATTTGGAAGCGTATGGTAATCCACAGTATTTCTTTTATCTGATTTTGGCAGTTTTACCTATTTTTATCGGACTATTTTTCAAACGTCGTTTTCCAATTTATGAAGCTCTAGTAAGTCTTGCGTTTATCATTTTGATGCTTACGGGAAAAGATTTGAATCAGATTATTTCCTTGCTAGCTTATGTTGTTTGGCAAGTTGTTTTGGTTTTTGCTTACCAGCTTTATCGTAAAAAATACGATAACAACTGGGTCTTTTATATCAGTGTCTTTTTGGCTATTTTGCCTTTAGTTTGGACAAAAGTCACACCTTTAATGACTATTGATAATCATCAATCACTTTTCGGATTTTTAGGAATTTCCTATTTAACATTCCGTGCGGTTGGGACGATCATGGAAGTACGTGACGGTGTCCTGAAAGAATTTAGCCCATGGCAATTTTTGCGATTTATGCTTTTTATGCCGACCTTTTCAAGTGGACCGATTGACCGTTTCAATCGTTTCAATGAGGACTATGAGAACATTCCTGAAAGAGATGAGCTCTTAGATATGCTTGAAGAAAGCGTGCATTATTTGATGTTAGGTTTTCTTTACAAGTTTATTTTGGCATATATCTTTGGCACTTTGTTGTTGATACCGTTGAAAGAAATGGCTTTGCAAATGGGTGGTATCTTCAATATTGCGACGCTTGGTGTTATGTACACTTATGGACTTGATTTGTTCTTTGATTTTGCAGGCTACAGCATGTTTGCTCTTGCCATTTCAAATCTTATGGGAATTAAAAGCCCAGTCAACTTTAATCAACCCTTTAAATCTCGTGATTTGAAAGAATTTTGGAATCGTTGGCACATGAGCCTTTCTTTCTGGTTCCGTGATTTTGTCTTTATGCGTTTAGTTAAAGTGTTGGTTAAACACAAAGTCTTTAAAAATCGTAACGTAACCTCAAGTGTTGCTTATATTATCAACATGCTAATCATGGGATTCTGGCACGGTTTGACTTGGTATTACATTGCTTACGGCTTGTTCCACGGAGTTGGTCTTGTGATTAATGACGCTTGGGTCCGTAAGAAGAAAAAAATCAATCGTGACCGTAAAAAACAAGGTTTGTCTCCTCTTCCAGATAATAAGTGGACACAAGGTCTTGGAATTTTCATCACATTTAATGTTGTGATGTTGTCATTCTTACTATTTTCAGGGTTCTTGGATCAATTGTGGTTTCCAAAACCACCTGTGAAATAAGATATTTTATTACTAAAAAGGAGTTAAAAAATGGATATTAAATCAGAAGTGCTAGCAATTATTGATGATCTTTTTATGGAAGATGTGTCTGACATGATGGATGAAGATTTGTTTGACGCAGGAGTCCTTGATAGCATGGGAACTGTTGAGCTAATCGTTGAGCTGGAAAGTCATTTTGACATCAATATTCCAGTTTCAGAATTTGGTCGCGACGATTGGAATACAGCTAATAAAATTATTGCTGGAGTAGAGGAGCTTCGTAATGCTTAAACGCCTATGGCAAATCCTAGGACCAGTTATCTGCGCGGTGTTGATGGTTGTGATGCTGTTAGCTTGCGTACCATCGTCAACACATTCACATTCTTTAAAAGCGGAGAAAAAAGATGCTGTTTCTTTAACCAAAACTGGTTTTAAGAGTAAGTACAAGAAAGTACGTGCTTTGAGTGATTCAAAACATCGTTTTGTTCCTTTTTTCGGCTCTAGTGAATGGTTGCGCCTTGATAAAATGCACCCGTCAGTGCTCGCTGAAGCCTATCATAGAAATTACACGCCGTATTTGCTTGGACAAAGAGGTTCGGCTTCTTTAACGCACTATTTTGGCATTCAACAGATTAATAAAGAGTTGAAAAATAAGCAAGTCGTATATTTTATTTCACCGCAATGGTTTACGGCTAAAGGTGCAAATGCAGCAGCTTTTCAAGAATTTTTCAGCAGCGGACAAGCGATTGATTTTTTACAACATCAAACAGGTTCAGCTTGTGACCGCTACGCTGCTAAACGATTTTTGAAACTTTATCCTGAGTCATCTTATCAAGATTTGATGGAAAAAGTTGCAGCAGGTAAATCCTTAACCAAAGCAGAGCTAAAAAAACTCAGCTACAAAGACATGCTTTTCCAAAAAGAAGACGTCCTGTTCAGCCAGTTATCAATTGTGGATAACTATGATGGAACCGTCAAACCACAAGCTAAGTTGTTACCAGAAAATTTGACTTATCCACAACTTGAAAAAATAGCGACTGCAGATGGAAAAAAAGCAAGTAGTGGCAACAGTTTTGGCATTGATAATACCTTTTACAATTTGCGTATCAAGCCACAATCTAAGCGTTTAAAAAATTCTCAGACGAGATTTAACTATCTAAAATCACCAGAATACAACGATTTGCAGCTCGTGCTAAATCAATTTGCCCAAAATAATACGGACGTACTTTTTATTATTCCACCAGTTAATAGCAAGTGGTCTGACTACACAGGTCTTAATCAAGATATGTATCAAAAATCAGTTGAAAAGATTAAATACCAGCTGAAAAGTCAAGGATTTAACCATATTGCTGATTTTTCAAAAGACGGTGACAAAGCTTACTTCATGCAAGACACTATCCACATGGGTTGGAATGGTTGGGTTGCTATGGATAAAGCTGTGAAACCTTTCTTGGATAAAGGAAATACAAGACCAACTTATCAGATTAACAACCGATTTCTAAGCAAAAAATGGGCTAAATACACTAAAAATCCTAGTTCATTTTATTAAAAATGAAACGAAAACCTCAACCCTTTTGGGTTGAGGTTTATTTTTATGAAACTTTTTCGATTAAAGTAATAAGTTGTTTGATTTCCTCTGATAAGCCAGCGTATTTTGAGTGAGCGTAGCTGACATAAAATGAAATGCTATCTTCTTTGGCAAGAGGAATCTTGACCAGTTGGTCAGAATCACTGCTAAGAGCGATGTCAGATAGCAGTGAAATTCCCATATTTTCTGCTACCATTTGCTTGATGACTGAGACATCATCGATTTTAAAAAGGATGTTTGCTTGGTCGTGGTAGCGGTGGTTGAGCTGATTGAATGCTGTCAAATGCATATTGTGCTCATCGAGTAGAATAAAGTTTTCAGAGAGAATATCCTGAAATGCAAGCTCTTTTCGGTCTGCTAGTGGGTGATTCTTAGAAAGTACCACGTAGAATTCTTTTTTGAAAAGTTGTTTGATAACCAGTAAATCGTTTTTGATTGGCGCAAGTGAGCCCAACAAACTAAAATCGATTTGCCCATCAAGTAATTTCATCATGAGACTATTTGAACCACCACGAATGGCTTTAACTTGTGAAAATGGTGCTAAATCTTCATTTTGCTGCAACAATTCTGTCAAAATGTAATTGCAGATAATCGGTGGAAAACCAACGGTCATCATAGGATTGAGTGACTGGTGCACCTCATTAACAGCTGTTTTGATTTGCAGTAAGACATCTTCAACGTGACTTTGAAAAATATCTCCTTGCAAGGTTAATTCAGCCGTGCGGTGTGATGGGTCTTTGATGATTAAATCACAACCTAATTCTTTTTCCAAGCGCTTGATAGCGTAAGAAATCGTTGGTTGACTGACTTTGAAATATTGTGCAGCACCAGTATAAGATTTTAATTTTCCAAGCTGGTAAAAATATTCTAAATCACGTAAATTCATGCTTACCTCCTTGCCTTATTTTACCATAATCTTTTTCAATCTACTTATAAATATTTTTTATTAAAACTAACGCGTTTGACTATAAGAAGTTTGACAGTTTATAATGACCCGCATAAGATCTTTCTACATATTTAAATAGCCTATTAGGAGGAAAAGTCATGCGTGGACATGAAATTTTAAATAACCCGTTTTTAAATAAAGGGACTGCCTTTACTATGGAAGAACGTAAAGAACTTGGCTTGCTAGGTATTTTGCCACCTTACGTTCAAACAATCGAAGAACAAGCTGAACAAGCTTACCAACACTTCTTGCGTAAACCATCAAATCTTGAAAAACGTCATTTCTTGATGGAAATCTTCAACACTAACCGTACACTTTTCTACTACCTATTCAACCAACACATCGTTGAATTTAACCCAATTGTGTACGATCCAGTTATCGCTGAAACAATCGAAGAATACAGTGAATTGTACGTTGACCCACAATACGCTGCATACCTTGATATTAACCACCCAGAAAACATTGAAGAAACTTTGCGCAATGCTGCTGGTGACCGTGACATCCGTTTGATCGTTGTAACAGATGCTGAAGGTATCCTTGGTATTGGTGACTGGGGTGTCCAAGGTGTGGATATCTCTGTTGGTAAATTGATGATCTACACAGCTGCAGCTGGTATCGACCCTGCTTCAGTTATGCCACTTGTTATTGATGCTGGTACAAACCGTAAAGAACTTTTGGAAAATCCAATGTATCTTGGTAACCGCCACGAACGTGTCACTGGTGACCAATACTACGAATTTATCGACAAATTTGTTCAAACAGCAGAAAACATGTTCCCTAAATTGTACCTTCACTGGGAAGATTTCGGTCGTTCAAATGCTGCTAACATTCTTAACAAATACAAAAAAGAAATTCCAACATTTAACGATGACATCCAAGGTACTGGTATCGTTGTTCTTGGTGGTATCTTCGGTGCTATGGACATCACTGGTGAAAAACTAACTGACCAAGTTTACCTATGCTACGGTGGTGGTTCTGCTGGTGCTGGTATTGCTGACCGCGTTCACGCTGAAATGGTTTCAGAAGGTTTGACTCCAGAAGAAGCTTACAAACACTTCTTCATGATTGACAAACAAGGTCTTCTTTTCGATGACATGGAAGATTTGACACCTGCTCAAAAACCATTTGCTAAAAAACGTGAAGACTTCGCTGACTGCGGTGACATGACTAGCCTTCTTAACGTTATTAAAACAGTTAAACCAACAATCTTGGTTGGTACATCAACTGATGCTGGTGCCTTCACTAAAGAAGTGGTTGAAGCAATGTGTGAAAACACTGAACGCCCAGTTATCTTCCCAATCTCTAACCCAACTAAGAAATTAGAAGCTACAGCAGAGCAAGTTATTGAATGGTCAGACGGTAAAGCATTTGTTGCGACTGGTGTACCTTCAGGTACAGTAAGCTACAAAGGTGTTGATTACCAAATTGGTCAAGCAAATAACGCTTTGATCTACCCAGGTCTTGGTCTTGGTATGTTGGCATCTGAAGCTTCACTTCTTACAGATGAAATGATTGGTGCGGCTGCTCACTCACTTAGCGGTCTTGTAGATCCAGGTCAACCAGGTGCACCTGTTCTTCCACCATTCCAATACGTTGCTGAAGTTTCTATCAAAGTTGCAGAAGCAGTTGCTAAAAAAGCTCAAGAACAAGGTTTGGCTCAAGCTGAAGAAAAAGATATGGCTAAAGCTGTTCGCGACCTTAAATGGTATCCAAAATATTAATTTAGGAGGATAACCATTCGTATGAAAAAATTAAAAGATATTAAAATTGCAGGTCTTTCTCTACCGCTTTATACGGCTCTGGTTATCATTTTAGCTGTTGTTATTGCTATGGGAAAATTGCCACTGAACATGGTGGGAATTACCTTTATGTTAGTTGTTTTAGGTCACCTCTTTTATTTCCTTGGTGAGAGATTGCCGTTTTGGAATACTTACCTTGGTGGTGGCTCAGTATTTACCCTACTCGTAGCAGCAGTGCTTGCTGCAACAGGTCTTGTACCAAAATCTGTTGTTGAAGCAACATCAAGCTTTATGAGTGACTGGGGATTCTTAGATTTTTACATTGCTGCTTTAATCTGTGGTTCTATTTTGGGAATGAACCGCAAACTTTTGGTGAAAGCTTCTGCTAAATTCATTCCTGTTGCTCTTTTATCTATGGTTGTCGGATTCTTTGCAACAGGTGCTGTAGGTGCCCTTCTTGGTCAGGGCTTTGGTCACTCTGTCATGTATATCTCCTTTGCACAAATGGCAGGTGGTATGGGAGCAGGGATTGTTCCTTTATCAAAAATCTACGCAGCAGGACTTCACACAGATGCCTCAAACGTCTTGTCACAATTAGCCCCAGCTACAACACTTGGTAACATTTTTGCCATTATTGGAGCTATCGTGATTGCGCGTGGCTTTGCTAAAACAAAATTCAACGGACACGGTGTGCTTATCCCTGTGGATAAAGATGATTTGAAAAAATCAACTGCACCACTTGACCCAACTAAGGTTGGTGTCGGAATGATGCTTGCTTTTGCCCTTTTCCTTGTTGGTGTCATTTTAAATGTCCTTGTACCAAAAGTGCATAGCTATGCCTTTATGATTATCATTGTCTTTATTCTAAAAGCTCTTGATATCGTGCCTAAAGAGTTAGAAGAAGCAGTTGTCATGTTTAACCGTGTTGTTATGGTGAATTTGACACATGCCGTTCTTGCAGGTATCGGACTTGCTATGATTGATTTGTCATCACTTGCACAAGCCATGACATGGCAATTTGTCCTTATCAGCCTAACATCAGTGGTATCAATGGGACTTGCTAGCTGGATTTTAGGTCAAGTGCTTGGCATGTATCCAGTTGAGACAGCTATCGGAGCTGGTATGATTAACAATTCAATGGGTGGTACTGGTAACATTGCTGTGCTTTCTGCGGCAGATCGCATGGAAATGATTGCCTTTGCCCAAATGGCAAACCGACTTGGCGGTGCAATCGTCCTCATCCTTGGAGGAATCCTAATCCAATTTTTACATTAATTCAACACTTTACTCCTTAAAATGTATTGAATACCCTTTAAAATTTGTGTTTACTCTGAAAAAATAGACAATATTATTACACAGAACCCCCTAGCTTGCTCACCACAGGCTAGGGGGTTATTTTTATGATAAATATTTATTTTCTTTTTGTGATTTTAGCCAAAGTGTAATAGCTAGTGCAAGTAGATAGAGTAGGATAAAGACAATAAGAGTACTTGTGTATGATTTGGTTGCTGAGTATGTAACAGCAAGCAGCATTGGACCTGCTAGCGCAGCCATTCCCCAAGCTGTTAAAATATAGCCGTGCATGGTTGCTAGCTCTTTAGCACCGAAAATATCGCTAAGATATGGTGGAATGAGTGAGAAGCCAGCTCCGTAACAAGTCATGAGCACAGCCATGGCAATGGTGAACAATGCTGGCGCGTGAAGGAACATGAGCGATACAGTCATGAGTATATTAACAACAAATAAAATAAGGAAGGTCATCGGACGACCGATATAGTCTGACAAGCTAGCCCAGAGCAATCTTCCAAAGCCATTGAAAATTCCCATAAGCCCAACGATAATGGCAGCTTGGTTGGCAGTCATGCCAGCTACATCTTGTGCCATAGGTGAGACAACAGAGATTAAGGCAAGCCCACAAGAAATGTTGATGAAGAGAATTAGCCAGAGCAGGTAAAATTCAACCGTTTTTAAGGCTTTTTTAGCTCCAATACCTTGACTTAATTGCTTATGACTGTCGTCAGTATCCTGTTCACTGTAGGATGGAAATTTGAGAAACTGTGAGACGATAAGCATGACCAGAAAATAAGCTCCCCCTAACAGGTAAAAGGTGTTGATAACATCATATTTGGTGATTAAAAAATGCGCAATTGGACTGGTTAAAAGAGAGGCAAAGCCAAATCCCATGATAGCTAGCCCAGTTGCCAGCCCTCGTTTATCAGGAAACCACTTGATAATCATTGATACGGGTGTGACATAGCCCGTACCCAGCCCGATACCGCCAAGGACACCATAACCAAGATAAAGCAGAAAGATACTATGCTGGGCAATAGCAAAGCCTGTCAGGATGTTTCCAGAAGCATATAAGATAGCAGAAATGGTACCAGTAACACGAGGTCCAAATTTTTCCACAACTTGCCCCATAAATGCAGCCGACATGCCCAAACAGAAAATGGCAAGCGAAAAAGCAAAGGCAATCGCTGATTGATTCCAGCCAGTCTCAGCAATAATAGGATTACGATAAACACTCCAAGCGTAGGTAGAGCCTAGCATTAAATGCAAGATAACACCACAACTTGCGATGACATAACGATTGTTGGTAGACATTACTTCTCCTTTTTGCGAATGTTAAGACACAATATTTTAAATAATGTTAGGATATTATTGTATATTATTTTTGATTATAAGTAAAACAGTATTTTCGTTGCACAAAAGCGAATGATAAAAAGGAGGTAATTAAGAACGTTCAGAGTTTTATAATTTGGTCAAATAAAGCTCTATTTTCATCGTATAAGTGGTGAGTAATCATGATGACAGTGAGTTCGTTTGTTTGTAGTAGCTTTCTTTCAATATCAATAGCAGTTAGCTTATCAAGATTAGATACCGCTTCGTCCATAATGACAATTGGCTTATTACCGAGTAATTCTCTAGCAATAGCAATTCTGGCAGCTTGACCTCCAGATAAATCATCTTGGAAAGTAGTATCTAAGCCTTTGCCGATAAACTTATCCACATGTGCAAAAGTTAAAACCTCTTTAAAAAAATTCTTATCCACAGAACGACCAAGCGTGAGGTTAGTACGTAATGTATCTTTAAAAAGATGAGCTTTCTGCGGAATTAAAGCAAAAATATTTTGTAAACTTTCTAGTGATATTTCTTGATAGTTATGGCTATCTAAATAAATGTCACCGTCATAATCTGTTAATTCTCCAGTTAAAATACGAATGAGTGTTGACTTCCCTGCACCTGAGCTGCCAATAAGGGCAACTTTTTCGCCTTTTGAAATTGTAAAGTCGGGAAAGGTAATTTGTTTTCCATTATCGAAACGGAGACTTAACCGATGACAAGTGATGTTTTGGTTAAAATCTGTTAGACTAATAGTTCTTTTGGTTGAAATTGTTTTAGGGTATTTATCAATTAGTTTAGTAGTTGCTTTATATGTGACGATATTGTATGCAGCTCCTCTAGTGTAATTAAATAGGCAGCTAGTTAGATTAGCAATTGAAAAGATAACCCCCGTAGTGATTTCACCCTTGATAACTAAATAACCTGTTGCAATGAAGATTATAACTTGTGCGATAATACTTGACATCATGGAAAGGGAATTAGCGCTACTTGATTCTCTAGTTAGCGTGACTTTAGATTTGATAAGTTTACTAAAATCAGTTAAAATACGATTTTTAAAAAAGTCGGTTTGATTATTGTGATAGAAGATTTCAAAGCCCTCTAGGTAGTCACTTGTTCTATTTAATGCTTGATTAGAGGTATTGGATACTTCTTCGGTTCTTAGAGCGATTTTTCCCTCAAAAACTTTAGGAATAAAATAAACGAAGGTTGTCATTATAATACTGACGATGAGTAATAACCAGTGGAAATAGATAATGGCAAAAGCATTTAAAGCGACTGTTACAATACTTTCAATAGCATCATAAAATTGTTTGAATCCATTATCTTTTAAAAGATTCATATCATTAATCAACCATGAGTTGTATTCAGATTTGGTGTGATGGTTATTGCCAGAATAAGTGTTAACAATTAAGGAATTTAGTAAATCATCTCGTATGAAATTCACTTCTTTTTGGCAGAGTTTTTCTTTCAGACTATCTTTCCAAATTTGTAGGAGGCTGTAGCCAGCCCAACAAAGAACATCAATGCAAGACCAAAAAATAAATTGGTTCCAATTGCTTTTTATTAAGGCATCAAGCATCCATGTTAAAGACAGTGAACTCATAACATTAGTTGCAACCCAAAACACAATAACAATAAGTAAAATGAGATTTTCTTTTTTTAATTTCCACAAGTAAGATAGCATAACCAAGATTTCCTCTTTTGTTGAATATACCTTTATTATAAAGAATTATCGTCACAAAGCAAACGATTGCATAAGAATATTTTTGTTGAATATTATATCTAACTTTCCCTGATTTTCCTGGCACTTGCTTTGGTGTCTTTTGTGGTGTGTGTTATAATAAAAGCATGGAAATTTTCGATACACACACGCATCTTAACGCTGATGATTTTGCTGGTCGTGAAGCAGAAGAATTAGCCCTCGCTAAAGAAATGGGCGTTACTCGACACAATGTCGTCGGCTTTGATGCACCAACCATTAAACGAGCTATTGAATTAGCAGAAGAATACCCAGAAATTTATGCTACAATCGGTTGGCACCCAACTGAAGCTGGCTCTTATAATCAAGATGTTGAAGATATGATTGTTGCCAACTTATCACATCCAAAGGTGATTGGTCTTGGTGAGATTGGATTAGACTATTATTGGATGGAAGATCCAAAAGAAGTTCAAATTGAGGTCTTTAAACGTCAAATTCAACTATCAAAAGAGCATAATTTACCATTTATTGTCCACACACGCGACGCTATGGAAGATACTTACAAAGTGATTAAAGAAGTCGGTGTAGGGGCACGCGGTGGTATTATCCATTCATTTTCAGGCTCTTTGGAAATGGCAGAGCGTTTTATCGAGCTTGGCATGATGATTTCATTTTCAGGTGTTGTGACCTTTAAAAAAGCTCTTGATGTTCAAGAAGCTGCGCAAAAATTACCGCTTGATAAGATTCTAGTTGAAACGGATGCGCCTTATCTTGCCCCAGTTCCAAAACGTGGTCGTGAAAACCGCACCGCTTATACTCGCTATGTTGTAGATAAAATTGCTGAACTTCGTGGATTAACAAGCGAAGAAGTGGCAAAAGCAACATCAGACAATGCAAAGAGGTTATTTAACTGTGACTGAAAAAATTAAAATCCAAGAAGTCTTAGTCGTTGAAGGGAAAGACGATACTGCAAATTTACGTCGCTTTTACGACGTGGACACTTACGAAACACGCGGTTCAGCTATCAACGATGACGACCTTGAACGCATCGAAAAATTAAATAATCTTCGTGGTGTTATCGTCTTTACTGACCCTGATTACAATGGCGAACGCATTCGTAAAATCATCATGAATGCTATTCCAAACGTCAAACATGCCTTTTTAAATCGTGGTGAAGCCGTTCCAAAATCAAAAAGTAAAGGCCGTTCACTTGGTGTCGAACATGCCAGCTTTGAAGATTTACAAAAGGCTCTTAAAGGTGTTTTAGGGAACTTTGATGATGACAACCAATTTGACATCACAAAAGCTGATTTGATGCGCATGGGGCTGTTAATGGGTGGCGATAGCCGCAAACGCCGTGAATACCTCGGAGAAGAACTCCGTATTGGCTACAGCAACGGCAAACAACTCCTTAAACGCTTAGAACTCTTTGGCATCACTCTGGCTGAAGTCGAAGAAGCAATGGAGACATACGAAGGATGAAAAAAGTCGCACTCTTGCGAGGTGTCACACCAGTTGGTCAAAATCGGATTCCTAAAATGACTTATCTTGTTGAGATTTTGACAGAAGCAGGGCTTGAAAACGTCAAGACTTATATTCAAAGTGGCAATATTGTTTTTGAGACGGATTTAGCTGATGATGCTATTTGCACCTTGATTCATGATACGATTAAGGAAAAAATCGGAGCTGATTTATCTGTTGTTCTTAAAGAGCAACCGCAGCTTACAACGGCAATTATTGAAAATCCCTTTGATGAAAGCTATGACGCTTCATGTGTTCACCTTGTTTTTACAAATGACCAGTTTTCGCAGGATAAGTTAGCTGACCTGTTAGAAACTGACTTTGGTGATGAGATCTTGCGAGCAGGAAGTGAATGCCTCTATCTCTATTTACCAAGAGAAGCCAAGAAAAAACGACTGAATACCAATTATTTAGAAAAACAATTACACATCACAGCTACCATGCGAAAGCTCAGAAGTGTTTCACGTTTAAGCCAGATGTGATACAATAGTAACTTGCATTGACAGAAACGAAAGGAATGACAAAACCTTATTCTGGGGATAACTTGTGGATAAGGTAGTTAAATAAATTATGAGAATTGCTGATTATAGTGTGACGCGTGCTGTCCTTGAGCGTCATGGATTTACCTTTAAAAAATCATTTGGACAGAACTTTTTGACAGATACTAACATTCTACAAAAAATTGTGGATACTGCTGAGATTGATAAGAATGTCAACGTTATCGAAATTGGTCCTGGTATCGGTGCTTTGACAGAATTTTTGGCTGAAAATGCTGCTGAAGTTATGGCGTTTGAAATTGACGACCGTTTGATTCCGATTTTGGCTGATACGCTTCGCGATTTTGACAATGTCAAAGTCATCAATGAAGATATCTTGAAATCAGACCTTCAAAGCCGTATCAAAGAATTTGCTAACCCAGACCTTCCAATCAAGGTCGTAGCAAACCTTCCTTACTACATCACAACACCAATCTTGATGCACTTGATTGAATCAAAAATTCCATTTGCAGAATTTGTCGTGATGATGCAAAAAGAAGTGGCGGACCGTATCTCAGCAGAACCAAATACCAAAGCTTACGGTTCACTTTCAATTGCGGTGCAATACTACATGACAGCAAAAGTTGCTTTCATCGTGCCACGTACGGTATTTGTGCCAGCACCAAATGTTGACTCAGCTATTTTGAAAATGACTCGCCGTGAAGAACCACTTGTTAAAGTCAAAGACGAAGACTTCTTCTTCCGCGTTGCGAAAATCAGTTTTGTTCACCGTCGTAAAACACTTTGGAACAATTTGACAAGTCACTTCGGAAAAGCAGAGGAAACAAAAGCCAAACTTGAAAAAGCACTTGAAATTGCAGAAATCAAGCCATCTATTCGAGGCGAAGCTCTTTCAATTGCAGACTTTGCAAAATTAGCTGACGCTTTAAAAGAAGTCGGATTATAAATCAAAAACCAGCTCATAGAGCTGGTTTTTTAGTTTAAATATGATTAATGAAATTCATTACCGTTGAAGCAATATCGTGCCATTGTTGCAGTGTCATAAAGTGATAAATCAATGTGAAATACATTTTCTCCTAAACTCCCTTGTTAATAATTAACATTTCTATTATGCCATAAAATCTTGTTTATAAACGCGAAAGTCATAAACGGTCAAAATTCAGTCGCGAATGGTAAAAAATTCAAAAAACTTACCGTTTACGACGAAAAAACGACCGTTTACGACATTGGCGGTTATTTTGCGAAAATTCTGATAAAATGAATCTTGTCAATCGCGATGACAAAAATAACTTGGGAGATATTTACATGAATACAAAAGCGTTTCAACAATTTGACACAATGACAACTGAAGCCCTTGTGCGTGTTGAAGGTGGAAATCAGGTGTTTGCTGGAGGAGGCGGTAAATTAAAACCTGATCAACCTTGGTGGACGAAAGTTGATTGGTGTTCAATCACAAGTGGCGTTAATGGAGGAATGATTGTTTGTTGAATCATCTTTTTTTAGATGATGATAGAGGAAAACGAGTTTTTTTCCTGGCTTTTCCTCTTATTTTTTATGTCATCTTTTTTTACTTTTTTCCTAGATTATTAAAAAAAGTATTTATCACATATGCTACCAACGATTTTCAAAAAATCATTTTTTTATGTGCTTATTTCACTTTTGTGTTTTTGTTAATGGTTGTATATCTGAATAAACGAGAAGGGAAAAGTTTTTTTAAACTAAGTTTCAAGCGTCATTATATTGGGATAATTATTTTATTGTCTTTGGAAAACATTGTTCTTTCTGTTGTTCTTGCTTATTATTTGCCATTGCCAATGAACCAGCAATTACTGAATAATAGCAGGTTAGGTGCATCAGAGAGTAGTCTACTTGTGAAGCTTTTGTGGGGAGGCGTGATTACTCTTATAAATGAAGAACTATTTTATCGCGGTATTTTGATGACAACTTATTTTAATAATTCACGTTACTACCTAGATATTTTAGTATCTACTGTTTGTTTTGCGTCTATCCATGTTATCTGGTCAGCGTGGTCGTGGTTAGATTTTGTTCAATATATTCCTGCGAGACTTTCTTTAGGTGTGACTTTTAGGTGGACAAAATCAATTTATTATCCAATATTACTGCATGCTTTGGTAAATTATCTTCCAAGAATTATTTTGGTTTTACTAAATTAAATATAAAATTTGATTTCTAAAAAGGAGTATTTATGATAGAAAAAGTAAAGAACTTATTTGCTCCAAAACTGTTGGCAATATTTTTTATCTATTATCATCTATTTGGATTAAAGTTTGTAATGTTTACTATTTTAGAGCGATTTGATTTACCATTAACGGAATATCATTACCCTCTTCTTAATATTTTTACCATCCTATTTATTATTGTACTGGTGATATACCTAAGACGAAGAAGACCAGAAATATTTCAAATAAGACCACTAAAACCTTTAGATTATTTAGTAACTTTGCTTGCTTTTGGGGTGATATACGCTTACTTCAGTAATCTTTTATTTGTTGGTGGAGATATAAAAAATGATTTATTATTTTTCCGTGATTCCCCATTGGCGTTTTTGGTCGCATTACAACCCTTTATTATCGGACCAATCCTAGAAGAGTTAGTTTATCGTGGTGTTTTGATGACTAGCTTTTTTGAGAAATCAAAGTTTTACTTAGATTGCTTACTATCTGCTGTAATGTTCTCAGTAGCTCATCTATCTTCTTATGGTTTGAGTTTAGAGGTATTTAAAAACTATGCTTTTCTTGGTTTAATTTTAGCGATTCTTTTTAGAAAAACACGGTCAATCTATCCATCAATTCTTGTTCACATGGCGTGGAATATTTATCTTAGCTGGCATCTGATTACATTTATTTTCTTTGAAAGGTAGTAAAAATCATGAAAAAATTACCGTTTACGACGAAAAAACGACCGTTTACGACATTTACGTTTATTTGGCAAAATTTCTGATACAATAAAATATGTCAGTCACATGACACGTCATTTCCAGGAGATTTAATGACAAAAGGACTTTAATCGCAGTGTTGCTAAGAAAGTCGTTGCAATGAAAGGGAAATCTTAGCTACTTGCGATACATGGGAGAAACCTATCTTTGAAAATTCATCATCTATAAGATGATACAAAGAGAAAGTAGGCTATAAAGCTTACTTTTTTTATTGATGCGTACGCTTCGGTTGTAACAGTGAAAATATTTTTGGAAAAATACGGTTGGATTCTATCTATTATTGTAGTTACAGCTATATGGGGCAAGATATGTTATTCTGCTAATTTTGAAGTTTACTAAATTTAAAGGAAAATAACTAAGAATATTTTATAAAAAACCAGCTAATTTAGCTGGCTTTTCTTATTGAAAATCTTTTAAGAGTTTATCTTTGTAGTAGTTAAAGAATGTTTTTTTGCCGATAACACTGATGGTCTTGCCTTGTAAACCATATTTTAAATGAGTACTATCTTTTTTATCGACGTCTGCTCTTGCAGTGATTTCAAAGAAATTCCCGTCTTTAGTCTGGGTAGCAGAGTTTGCGATTTTATTGATTTTTCCTTCGATATTAATGGTCTGGTTGCTAATCTTTTCAAGAGTCAGACGCACAGTCTGTCCTTTTTTGAGTTGGCTTACATGAGTGGAGTCAACGTAATATCGAATAGCAATTTGTTGAGTTTTACTAATATCAGGGTAGATTTCTGCAATTTGACTTCCTTGTGGAAGAAGAGTCTTCCCTTCAAATTCACTAGAAACATGTAAAATTCCATCTTCCTTAGCTTTTAAGATAGTATCAGATTTTGAAAGGCTTGTTTGGTCAAGTTGAGATTGTAGGCTTTCTTTTTCTTGTGTTACCTGAGCTAATTGTGTTTCAGTTTGGGTTAATTCTTGCTGACGAAGACTCTCAATTTGGCTGCTGGCGCTAGTATCATAACTTCCTGTTGAAAAGTTTGAAGCTGCTTGAGTCTGTAAACTTGAAATAGATGAATTAATGTTATCAATTTGCCCTTGAAGGTCTGCTAAAAACTGATTTTTAAGATTTTCTTTGCTGCTGGCATCATTACCAGTAAGAGCTTGACTTTGACTTAAGTAGCTATTGAGAGTTGTTGTGTAAGGATTGGCACCAGAAATACCTGTCTGATTGCTCTGAATGGCATCTTTAACTTCTTGATATTGGCTGGCTTGCGTTTGAAGTTCACCGATTTGTTTGTTCACTGCAGCATTTGCTCGGCTAACACCAGCTTCTTGTTTGGCAACAGAGTCGTTAGCTTGGGCAACCTGGGCTGTGATGGTTTTACTTTGGCTAAGAAAACCATCAATAGTTGCAGCGCAACCAAATTCATCCTCACCTGTGAAAAGATTTTTTCCTTGGTTAAGACTTTCTTTCAAGGTATTCAAATCATTTTGTTTACGCTCATCACGCTCGATTTGAGTCTGGATAGCTTTTAATTGATTGTCTTCCATTTTGTCGGAGTATTTAACGAGCAAATCTCCTTTTTTGACCACTTTATTTTCTAAAAGTTGATTATCAATTACGGTGTTGTTACTTGTTGACTGTACGACGTCGATGATTTTTGTAGGACGAAGACTGCCAACAGAGGTCACGGTGATTTCTTTTCTTCCTATTAAAGAGAACAATATTAAAAAAATCAAGAAAGTTGTCATTGGAAGAACCAGAAGTGTTGCGAAATTATGATAACGTCTGTGATAAAATTCAGCCGATTGAAATAATTTAGGATTCATGATTCCTCCTTAATGTTGAAATAGCTGAGCATAAAAGCCTTGATTTTTCATAAGTTGCTTGTGATGTCCTTCTTCAACGATTTTCCCCTTATCAAGCACCAATACACGGTCTGATTGTTCTGCGATGCTCAAACGATGGGCTACGAAGATAATAGTTTTGTCGGACAGAGATAGTAAATTGTGGATAACTCGTTTTTCAGTTAGCACATCAAGTCCACTTGTTGCTTCATCTAAAATCAAAACAGGAGCTTTGGTGAGTAGAGCGCGTGCAATAGCAAGACGTTGCTTCTGACCACCTGATAAACCAGCTCCGTCTGAAAGTTCAGTGTGATAAGCCATCGGCATCGCTTCGATGTCTGATCGAATTTCTGCAATTTCACAAGCTTTGATAATATCTTCCTGTGTGATATTGTCAGAAGCTCCCAAGGTTAGATTTTCTAAAATGCTTCCTGAGAAGACATAAGATTGCTGAGGCAAATAGTTGATATGTTGTCGAAGGATTTTTTTATCAATGGTTTTATAATCATAACCACCTAGGGTGATGTTTCCTTGGTTTGGACTGTAAAAATTAACCATCATTTTTGCAAGGGTGGTTTTACCTGAGCCGCTAACGCCGACTAGGCTAACTTTTTCACCTTCTGTAATAGAGAGATTAATATGGCTTAGTGTATCACGTCCAAAGCCGTATTTATAAGAAACATCATCAAAGACAAGGTCACCTTTGAGAAAGTCTTTGTTGTTAAAGGCTTCTTTATTGTCAAATTCAGAAGAGACGAGATAGACTTCGTTAAGTCGATTATTGGCAACTTTAGCTGACTGCAACTTAGTCTGTAAATTAATAATATTTTCCATCGGATTTGTGAAGTAAGATAAGAGAGTGTTGTAGGTAATCAACTGCCCAACAGAAATTTTCCCTGTCATAACTAGATGTGAACCGTACCAAAGAATAGCGACGTTTAAAATCAGCTGTGCTCCCTGTTTTAATGACGTTTGGATTGCTTCATATTTACTAAGAGTGAAACTTTTGTCCAAATAACCAACAAATTCACTATCGATATTGCGATAGCGAGTTTCTTCACTAGTGAGTGACTTGATGGTTTCAATTCCGTTGATATCTTCAATAATAGCAGAGCTGACCATGGAATTTGCTTGCATGACGTCATGGTTCATACGCTCAAACGGCTTCATAAAAGCAAAGATGATAATGGCATAGATTGGAAGAGCAACTAGAGTGAGAAAGAATAATTTAGCATTCTGCAGAATCAAAACACTTCCAACGATAATTAAAATACTGACATCTAAAAAGATAGAAAGAATAGTTGAAGCAAGCGCGTCGATAATAGAATTGGCGTCGGTAAATCGTGAAATAACCTCCCCAGTTCGTCTTGTCGCAAAAAACGACATGGGCAGTTCAAAAATATGACGGATATAAGATAAAATCACATCGATAGTCAAGCGTTGACTAAGAACAACCAGTAAGTATTGTTGTGAAAAGTTCATGATTTGTTGCATGATATAAGTGACAACCAGACCAATGGAAACAATGTTGAGTGTAGATTGCAGCTGGTTTGGAATGTACTCATCTAAAATGCCTTGCAGGTAGTAAGAACCAACAATATTGATAATCGTTACTAGTAAGCTAGCAAGAACGATGTATGTTAAGAGGGCTTTTTGCTT
Source organism: Streptococcus equinus (assembly GCF_049393805.1). Taxonomy (NCBI): domain Bacteria; kingdom Bacillati; phylum Bacillota; class Bacilli; order Lactobacillales; family Streptococcaceae; genus Streptococcus; species Streptococcus equinus. Next base: position 778,129 of record NZ_CP185763.1, on the reverse strand, counting down.
GAAGATAATCGGCAAAAAACTACTCAAACCATTTTTCTTATCTTTGTGCGGTTTATATGTAGGAGCTGGCGCTAGAAAGATGGCAACACCAGTCCATTCCTTGGCAAAATCAGCTTTAGCCATTTTTATCACACCGACGCTTGGGTCGGGGTCACCGATGATTAAAGAATCTTTTTTGGCTTTGTAGACGACATAGTAATGTTGTAACTTGCCTTGCTTATTGACATGGACGATACAGGGATAAGGAATATCTGGCATTTCAAAAAGTTCCATATTTGCCTGAATGGCGCGTGTTTCAAAACCAATTTTCTTTGCCGCTTCGACGATTCCAAGAGCAGTTGTGCCTTCTTTACTAGTCTTAGCCAATTCTCTCAAGTGAGCAAGCGAAAAGTGCGAGCCATAGTGTTTAGCGACCGAAGCAAGAGCAGCCACTCCACAATCTCTCATATCAATCTGACTAACGTATTTATATCTCCACATAAAACCATTCCTTCTAAAACAGAGTCAAAAGATATTATGCCACAAAATGAGTTATCGTGAACACAAATGTCGTAAACGGTTAAAATTCAGTCGCGAATGGTAAAAAATTTTTTGAAAAATTACCGTTTACGATGAAAAAACAACCGTTTACGACATTTACGTTTATAAGCAAAATTTTATGCTAAACTAAGAATTGTCAGTTGCAACGGCAAAATTATTTTTGGGAGGTATTCAAATGAATACAAAAACTTTTGAACAATTTGATGTAATGACAGAGATTCAGCTTGCTGCAGTTGAAGGCGGGGGTATGGAATGGATTGGAGATGTATTGGGTGCTATAGGTAATGCTGCACATCCTGTTAACCCTGATCAAGTGGTAGCTCAATTAAATGGAAAGTATCCACGTCGTGGTCCTGTACATTATTGTGCTCCTGGAGGAACAGGTGGAACACCTAATGCTTGTAATTAATGAGGAATGATATTATTTTAAAGAGAATCTAGAATTTTTTAGAAAAAGAAATATGGTATGTAATTATGAAAGCATTATATAATGGTCGACTGTCTGACGTATGGGAAATAAGTAAGACGAATGTTCAACCAGTATGGGTTCAGCAAGCTTTTAAACAAAACTATTTGAGATGGAATGATGATAAATTAGTAATTTCTATGAGTGGAATAAATCCGTCTATGAAGTTTAATTTAAAAATCAGTTTGTTTAGTTACCCTGGTTACGCCTCTTACCCTGTGGGATATATCGGGGATTTTTTAGATATTACTAACCATCGTGTTGTATCAAAAAAGCAATTTTATAAACATTATCAAATTATTGAGGAAGATTCTCTATAATTATCATTTATATCTAAAACTATAGGTTAAAGCAGCACTATTAATTAGAGCTGCTTTAATTATTTGATTAAATGGTGCTAATGTATTTTATTAAATTGGAAAGCATAAAATACTGGTTGAGAGTCGAGCTTTGTATGTTTTGGTTTCAACCAGTTATATCTATCAGCTTTTCTTTTAAAAGGAGACTTTATGAAAAAGAGTATTTTAAAATCAACAATCTTACTATCTGCAAGTATTTTATCAATGGCAACTGTTTCTGTCTTTGCTGATGATGAGCTTGTGCCTACAACTGCAGTGACAGAAGTTGCTAATCATTCTGTAGGAAATTCAGTTGAGCAGTCAAATGATGTTCAAGAGGCACAATCGAGTGCAACTAATTTAGAAGTATCAGATGAGGCAGAAGAGTCTGAAGTTACTATTCCACAGTATGAAGAAAACATCTCGGATTTTAATCAAGTTTCAATCACGGATGTATACTCTATGTTTAAAGAAGATGGCAAAGAGCACGTGATTTATATTGGACGTCCAACTTGTTATTATTGCCGTCAATTTTCTTCAGAGTTAAAGGATTTTAATATTCTTTTGAATAATCGTCTGGAATATTATGATACAGACAGTCAGGATTTCGATGAAGCTGCCGCGAATTTCTTGTTTAAAACAGTTGGCATTCCAGGAACACCTACCATTATTCGTTTGCAAAATGGTCAAATTGTAAGTGCATGGATTGGTGGCGGTATTTCTGGGCAAGAACTTTATGATTATCTCTTTAATGGGAAAATTCCAACAGTAATGAAAGGAAAATAATCTTAAAAATTTTTAACTAAATCAAGAAACTGCCTGTTTTGTGAAACTTTAGAATTAAAACAAATTGCATAGAAATAATGGTACAAAATTATTTGTAGTGATTTTGAAAGTTGCTAGTTTATGGTGCGTTGTATTTTATTGATAGAAATCATCGTCAGATGTATCATAGGTTTTCGGTAGTGTTTTTTTAGTTACTTTGCTATCTTTTTTTCGACGCTAAAAATAAATCTGATAGAGTTTGAATTTTTTGTACTTGGATCCTAATTGTGATATTCTTGTCATTTTTATAAAATTTTTCTATAATGAGTGCGTTACTGTTTTTTAGGTAAAGAAAATTATTTAGGGAGAGATTTATGTTAGATATTTTTATCCTTGAGGATAATATCACGCAACAATTTCGTATTGAGCGACAGATAGAGGCAATTATGAGAAAAAATAATTGGGCTTATCAGCACTTGGAAGCTTTTGCGGTATCTAAGGATATTATTGCAAGAGTATCTAAAGAAGATAGTCATCAGATTTTTTTTCTTGATTTAGAAATTAAAGGGGATGAAAAGCAAGGAATTGACGTGGCAAGAGCCATCCGTGAAAAGGATTCGACAGCTATTATTGTTTTTGTAACGACACATTTTGAATTTATGCTTTTAACTTATCATTCATTGGTTGGTGCGATTGATTTCATTGATAAAAATTTAAATGATGCAGCTTTTGAACAACGTTTAGAGTTATGCTTGAAGGAAGCTCTTAAGCATCAAAAAGGAAATTTAGGTGAGAATTCTTACCTTTTTGAAACTGCCAAAGCGAGAATTCGTGTATCTTATGATGATATTTTATATTTTGAAACATCGCCAACCGTCCACCGAGTGATTTTACACACAAAAACAGGTCAAACTGAATTTTACGGAACGATTGCGGAGGTTGCCAAATCAGATGAACGTCTGTTCAAATGTCACCGCTCTTTTGTGATTAATGTTAATAATGTCACTGAATTTGATAAAAGCACCCGAACAGCTTATTTCGAAAACGGCTCTTACTGCCAAGTCTCAAGAGACAAAGTCAAAAAACTGATGACAGAAATGAGGTGATGGGATGGTAAAAGCAATTTTAATTTTTTATGCTTCACAACTTACTTATTATCCTGTTATCATGACAATTTTTGCGAATGTAAGAGGAGAAAAACTAAACTTACGGGAAATTATAACAATATCATTGTCATTTTTTGTTATTGATATTACACCGTTTCCTACCATTATAGGGAGAATCCTAATATTATTTTTAATATCTTATTTTAGTAGAAAAGATTTGCCGCTATCTTTGCATATGTTTAATGGTAGTTTCCCGTGGGTTATTGATAGCATTATTATTAGAACTATTGGTTTTTGTATTCTTCCAATCTTTGGGTTAGATTATATTGACGTAAGTAAAAATAATCTATTGTATGTTATTGTACAATTTTCTGTATTATTGGTTTATCTTTTAATTATCAAAATATCAAAAATCAATTTTCAAACTTTTGTTGAGATTAGTGAAATTAAATCATTGCGTAAAAAGATGTTTTTTACAGATGTGACGATGATTTTTTACTATGTGGTGATTGAAACTTTAACTGCAGTAGAATTTCTGGGAAATTTTTCAACATTGATCTATCGACAATGGCTAGTAGTCATTTACTTTGCTTTCTTTATCTTAATGTTATTTTATATGAATCATTCTTACCAAAATAGACTTGAAAAAGAGATTGCTAGTGCTCGTGAGCAAGAATTAAGATATTTATCAGCTTATAGTAAGAAAGTTGAGGGGCTATATGAGGAGTTACGCGCCTTTCGTCATGATTATGCGAATATCTTGGTCAGCTTAAAAGAGGGAATTGATCAAGATGATATGGGGATAGTCCGAAAAATCTACGATTCTGTTCTAGAGGAGTCGGCGGATTTTATTCAAAATAGTAAATTTAATATTAGTCGTCTAGCCAATATCAAAGACGATGCTATAAAAAGTCTCTTATCTGCTAAATTTTTAGAAGCAGAAGCCAATCATATTGAGGTTAATTTAGAGGTTAAAGACAAGATTGGAGTACCGGATATTCCACTACTAGATTACATTCGCTTGTTGGCTATTTTGTGTGATAATGCCATCGAAGCAGCGCTTGAAGCAGAAAATCCAGCTATTACGATTGCTTGTTTTTATCAAGATGATGACTATGTGCTAATTGTAGATAATACGACTAAGGAAGAAAGTGTCCCAGTTAATTTGATTTATCAAAAAGATTATTCAAGTAAAGGACATGGACGAGGTATTGGTCTGACAACGATTCATCAGATGATGCGAAAATATTCCAATCTTTCTGTTCAAACAAATAGTAAAAATTACCATTTTAGCCAAACTATTCGTATTAAAAAAGCATTCGACTAAAAGTCGAATGCTTTTTGGATTACATGTGATTTTTAGTTTTATTAAAAACTTTAAACCAATCAACAACACCAGTAAGTAGAGGAATACTATCTCCTCCAACTGTCTTCTCCAAATCAGAATCAGTCAATTCTTTGACTGATTCTGACATTTTCCATTCTGTCATAACTGTTTTACCTCCAGTCGAAGATTATTTTATCAGAAAAATGCTTTAATAGCTTCTTGATGTCCTAAGAGGTTAAAAAACATTCCTAAAATGTCGATTTTTTGTGTATATTGAAAAATACCAGTTTATGATTAAGGTGTTTTTTAATACAATTTCTTTTATAATAGAGATTGTTGATTTTTAGATAATCAAGAGAATGGTTTAAGTAGGGAGAGATTTATGGTAGGTATATTTATTCTTGAGAAGAATACCACGCAAGGATTTCGTGTAGAACATCAATTTGAAATGATTTTGAGCAAAATGAGGTGATGGGATGATAAATGCATATTTAATTGATTATATTTTGGAAGCATTCTATTACCCTGTTATTATGATAATCTATGCAAATGTTAGAGGAGCTAAGTTAAAGCTATGGGAAATCATAGTAATTTCATTATCATTTCTAATTATTGATTTTACCTGGTTTTATACGATTATTTTGAGATTTTGTATTTTGGCTTATTTGTCCTATGAGAGGGACAAGGAGCTTCCTTTATCATTGCATATTTTTTACGCTAGTTTTCCGTGGGTTACAGAAAGTGTTTTTAAGAGGTTAGTGGGATTCTTCATACTTCCTATTTTTGGTTTAGAATATACGGCTTTGGATAATAAACTCATCTATATTGTTGTTGAAGCTTCAGCTGTTTTTCTCTATTTTACTTTATTGAAACTATCAAAAATTAATTTTCAAACTTTTATTGAATTGAGTGAGATAAAGAACCTACGAAAAAAGCTTGTTTTCACAGATATAACAATGATGTTTTATTATGTCCTGATAGAATTTTTAACAGGTATGGAAGTCTATGGCGGTGTTAATAATTTAATCTATCGACAATGGCTAGTAGTTATTTACTTCATCTTCTTTATCTTAATGCTATTTTACATGAACCGTTCTTATCAAAATAGACTTGAAAAAGAGATTGCTAGCGCCCGTGAGCAAGAATTAAGATATTTATCAGCTTACAGTAAGAAGGTTGAAGGTTTGTATGAAGAGTTACGTGCCTTTCGTCATGATTATGCTAATATTTTGGTCAGCTTAAAAGAGGGAATTGATCGAAAGGATATCGGAATGATTCAGAAAATCTATGAATCCGTTCTGGAGGACTCGTCTGGTTTTATTCAAAGTAGCAAGTTTAATATTGGGCGTCTGGCGAATATCAAGGATGATGCCATAAAAAGTCTTTTGTCAGCTAAATTTTTAGAAGCTGAGGCCAATCATATTGAAGTTGATTTGGAAGTAAAGGAAAAAATCGGGGCGCCTGATATTCCACTGTTAGATTACATTCGTTTATTGGCTATTTTGTGTGATAATGCCATCGAAGCGGCATTGGAAGCAGAGCATCCTGCGATAACCATTGCATGTTTTTACCAAGATGATGACTATGTGTTAATTGTAGATAATACGACTAAAGAGGAGCGAGTTCCTGTTGATTTGATTTATCAAAAAGATTATTCAAGTAAAGGACATGGTCGAGGTATTGGTCTTACAACGATTCATCAGATGATGCGAAAATATCCAAATCTCACGGTTGAAACGGATAGTGTAGCTCATCATTTCTGTCAGACGATACGTATTAAAAATACGCTAAACTAGAGATTGTAATAATGAGAAGACTGAATCTTACGGGATTCGGTCTTTTTGTTTTATGATGAGTAAATTTCTGAAATGTCGATTTTTACCGTTTACGACGAAAAAACGACTGTTTGCGACTTGCTCCGTTTTAGTGATGAAAAAAGGGTATAATATAGCTGAAAAATGAAAAAGAAAATCAGAACATCTAGCTTGGTAACAAGTGGATTTTTGGCCCTACATTAAAACTAGAAAGAATGAGATATGCTTAAGACGTTATTTTCAAAATACAAAATTACCATTACAGTCATCGGATTTGCTTTATTAATCATCGCTTATCCTGTCATTTTTGAACATGTCTATTCAACTGGGCGAAATTTTGGCCGAAGTCTAGTAAATGCTTTAATGCCATAGGAGGAAATTGTTATGGGAAAATTAGTCAAGGAAGATTTGTTAAATGACGTTTATAACCTTGTTTTATCTGTTGATATCAAAGAAGAAGAGCGTCAAGTTTTACTGAAGTTTAAAAATACAGTCGAAAATGGCAAAGATTTTGACAAAGCTGTTGTGAGTCTTGCTTCTGATTTACGCCAGATTGGCATTGCAAATGTTTCTAAAAAAGAAAAAATGTCTTCAAGTGTCAACGACTTTTACAAAAAAATCTCTAGTCATGGATTGTTTGAAGGAAATCTTGCGCGTGGATTAGCTGCAACTGGGGTTATTTTTCATTGAAATTGAGTGGGAAAAGGAGAATTTTAGATGGCAAAATTAAAATGGTTTTCAGGTGGAAAAGAAAGAAGAGAGGAAGCTATCCGAATTATTGAGGAGTTGCTTCTTGATTTACAAACAAATGATTCTGCTACAAGTGTGAAAAAAACATTGACACATTATCTTAATGAATTTAAAACAAACGGAACATCATTTCCTTTTCTTATGAATCGCATGAGTTTAGAATTAACAGATACCGTTTTACACAGCAATGTTCACTTCACTCCTGAACAATCTGAAAAATTAAAAGAACTTAGAAAATTAATGGAGATTAGAATCTTCTAGTTAACATCGAATACTACAAACAAAAAGGCTTCACAGCCTTTTTATTTTTTATAAAAATAAGTATATCCAATATTCTTCCAACATGATACAATTAAAAAAGTCACAATTTTTAAGATTAAAATCTTTAGATAGTAAATAATAAATGAGAATAGGGAGAAGTAAGTGAGCATTTTAGCTGAGTGTCTAGCCTTTTTAGCAAACTTGTTGAGTCTAATAATATTTGGAATTCTATTTCAAGAAATCACCAAAAATAAATTGAGTGTGATCGAATGGGTGATGTATGGAGTAGTGTTTCATCTATGTTTAAGTACCTTCAATGTATTAACTCTTCATTTTTCGAAGATGTTAATGGTTTTTGGAAAAGATATAGCATTACTTTTTAGTTTAATGTATTTATCTTATCGGCATAAGCCAAAATTAAACGTTAGGTATCATCTTTTTTATGCTTTATATCCGATTATTGTTTTTACCGTTCTTCAAAGAATCTACGGCTATTTTTTGTATGAGTTTTTAGACATTAAAATATCACCATTTCAGTCAATGTCAGTAGTGATGCTTTCAGTATTACTTGTTCCACCGATACTTTATTATTTGTTATCCAAATGGTTGAATATTGATATTTCAAATGTCAGAAAGACCTTGAAAAATTACTTAAAGGCTAAAACTATAACAGTAATTAATTGTTTAATGTTGTTTTATTATTTTGGTTTTGATCTTTTACCATTAGTAGCGCCTTTTAATAGTGTTGTGGCTAAAAGAATTCATGAATGTGGTTCATTTATTTATTTTATTCTTCTCTTTATCTTCCTCTTTTACCTCAATTTCCGTCATGGGCAAGAGCAGAAAAATGAATTGCTTCGCAATCAGGAGATGGAGCTTGCAGCACTTGAAAATTATAGCAAGCACGTGGAAAGTTTATATCAAGAAGTTCGCAGTTTTCGTCATGACTACGCTAATGTCTTAATGAGTTTGAAGGTTGGAATTGACCAAGGAAATCTGGATGACATCAAGAAAATTTACGACGAAATCACAGCCGATTCAACGAAACTGGTCAAGAATAATAAATTTGACTTGACTCGTTTGGCTAACATCACAGACAGCGGCGTCAAAAGTCTCATGTCAGCTAAGTTTTTGCAAGCTGAAAATCAAGGGATTGCGATTAGCTTGGAAGTTGCTGAAGAAATGGGAACTCCAAAGATTCCATTGATTTCCTATATTCGATTTTTGTCAATTTTGTTTGACAATGCCATAGAAGGAGCTTTGGAATCTGCGGAGCCAAAAATCTCAGTCGCTAACTTTTACCAAGATGGTGACTTTGTTTTCATGATTGAAAATTCAACCAAGGAAAAATCGGTAGATTTAACTAAGATTTTTGAGCGTGGCTACTCAACCAAAGGAGACAATCGTGGACTTGGTCTAGCCACACTAATGGATTTCCAAGATGACTACGAAAATCTGTCGGTTGAAACCCACAGTTCAGATTGCACATTCACACAAGTAGTGAGAATATACGAGGGAGAGAGTAGATGATTGAGATTATTAGATTTATTATTACAGTTCTTTTGAATTTTTTTGGATATATCATAATAGGTTTTCTTTTTCAACAAATAACTAAAACTAAGATAACCCTCCTTGAGTGGTGTGCAATAATAATGTTTGTTCAAATTGGGGCGATTGCTTTTGGTGTTTTAGCTGGTAATACTTTAAAGATAGGATTATTAGTTATAAAAGATATTGTCATTATTTTAGGTTTTATGCTGATATCATATAGACATAATCCAAAATTAGAAATCAGATATCATATTTTTTATGCCTTATATCCTAATAATCTTTATATGATTATACAAGGAGTGTTTGGCTATACAATAATGGGACTTTTTTCAATAAAAATAACTCCGATGGCAGCTCAAGTACATTCTTGGCTAGTTTGGCTCATTACAACTATAGCTATTTTTGTTCCACCAATTTTTTATCACTTGCTTTCGAAATGGTTAAATATAGACATTTCAAATGTCAGCAAGACTATTAAGTATTATGTTAGTCCGAAAATGCTGGGAATTGTAAATGTTTTAATGCTAATGTTTTGTCCAGGAATGGAATGCTTTGCGGCTATAGCTCCTTTTGAGGATATGTCAACGAATAGAAATATTTATAGAGCAGTTATCTTCCTCTATTTCATTCTTCTTTTTATTTTCCTCTTTTACCTCAACTTCCGCCATGGTCAGGAGCAAAAAGAAGAACTGTTGCGTAATCAGGAGATGGAGCTTGCAGCACTTGAAAATTATAGCAAGCACGTGGAAAGTTTATATCAAGAAGTTCGCAGTTTTCGTCATGACTACGCTAATGTCTTAATGAGTTTGAAGGTTGGAATTGACCAAGGCAATCTGGATGACATCAAGAAAATTTACGACGAAATCACGGCCGATTCGACGAAACTGGTCAAAAATAATAAATTTGACTTGACTCGTTTGGCTAACATCACAGACAGCGGCGTCAAAAGTCTCATGTCAGCCAAATTCTTGCAAGCTGAAAATCAAGGGATTGCGATTAGCTTGGAAGTTGCTGAAAAAATGGGAAATCCTAGCATTCCATTGATTTCCTACATCCGAATTTTGTCAATTCTGTTTGATAATGCCATAGAAGGAGCTTTGGAATCTGCAGAGCCAAAAATCTCAGCTGCTAACTTTTACCAAGATGGTGACTTTGTTTTCATGATTGAAAATTCAACTAAGGAAAAATCGGTGGATTTAACTAAGATTTTTGAGCGTGGCTATTCAACCAAGGGAGAAAATCGTGGCCTTGGCCTAGCAACACTGATGGATTTCCAAGATGACTACGAAAATCTGTCCATCGAAACCCGCAGCTTAGATTACACATTCACACAAGTAGTGAGAATTTACGAGGCGTAATTTCCCTAAAAAGCTAATTTTTGTCCTCTTAGGAATGTTTTTTGTCCTTTTAGGAATTGGGTGTTAAATTGGCACGAAAAAAGGGTATGATAGATATGGTTATCAGAGGATAACTTCTTAGTTGGAGCATTGACGAATTAGATTTTTGTTCACTTTTGCTTTTTGGGTTAGTGGCAAATGAGTTTAGAAATCTTAAGAGTTTTATTGATCAATCAATCTGCTATTTCAGGTTAGTTGTTATTGGAGATTAGGGGAAAATAATAGCTGACATTATTGTCAAGTATTAGTTTAACTTTTGACATCTGTTTTTCAGAGAATACTTACAATACTTTTAAAATCATTTCTGGGGAAGATAAAGGTGATTTATGCGCTAGTATTAGTGTTTTTCTGGGAGAAAAATCCATCCATAAAAAAAGAACTACTTGATATTAAAAGGAAATAGTTTGATGAAATTGTAGAGAGCAAGACGAGCGGAGCACTAGTATCCTTCATCGACCGCACACCAACCCTTTCTACACATCGAGTCATGAGTATTGATTTTAGAAGATAAGACGTTTTTGTTTGCAACTAATAGTTTTTTAGTCCCTGTCGGTCGATAGGGATTTTTTATATGTTACAATAATAGATGATCAATGATGTTATTGTTTAAGGGAGAAAACAATGATTGATATCTATGTATTAGAAGATAATGTAAATCAGCAGTTCCGTATTGAAAAAATGATTGGAGATTTACTCGAGACAAATCAGTGGGAAACTCGTCATTTTGATTTATTTAGTGAACCTGATTGTTTAACTAACCTAGTTGAGGAGTCTTTTCCTCAAATTTTTTTCCTGGATATTGATATTCATGGAGATAATACCAAAGGAATTGAAGTGGCTAAGGCGATAAGGAAAAAATCACGCACAGCGACAATTGTTTTTGTGACGACTCACTCTGAATTCATGTTATTAACTTATCGAGCGCAAGTTAGTGCACTTGATTTTATTGATAAAACAGATAAAGATGATGCGATAAAAGATAACTTAAAAAAATGCTTGCAAAAGGTCTTTGAGGACCAAGGTTTTAACATTCCTAAGGAAATATTTGTTTTTGAAAATAACAAAACGAAAATCCGCATTCCCTTGGAAGATATCCTTTATTTTGAAACCGCGGAAAGTCATCGCCTGAAGTTGATTACAAAAACTGGACAACGTCATTTTTATGGTTCAATCAAAGAAGTGATGCAAGCTAATCAGAAATTATTTAGATGTCATAAATCATATCTGATTAACCTAAATAATATTGTTAGGTTAGATAAAAAAGAAGGTTTGGTTTATTTTGACGATGATAAAGCCTGTTATGTTTCTAGAAAATATATCAAAGACTTAAGGTCAAAAATGGAAAATCTGAAATAGAAAAAACACCAGCTTGTTAGTTGGCGTTTTGTGTTTTAAAAAGGAAAGGACGGGATTTGAACCCGCGTGTGAAAGGATTCCACTTGCCAGATTTCGAGTCTGGTGCCGTACCAAGCTGGGCCACCTTTCCAAACTCTAATAGTGACGTGAAGTGTGCTTAATCAAAAATATTAGCTATGTCACCATTTCTAAAAGACAATGCCATTATACTCCTTTGAAGTAAAAAAGCCAATCAAGTGAAATCTTTTGGCTTGATTACTGAATAAACGCCCATTTTTTGCTATAATGGGACTATCAATCAAAAAAAGGAAATACATTTGCAAGGTAGAATTATCAAGTCTCTAGCAGGTTTCTATTATGTAGAATCTGATGGAGTTGTTTATCAAACACGTGCGCGTGGAAATTTTAGAAAAAAAGGTCAAACACCTTACGTCGGTGATTTCGTTGATTTTTCAGCAGAAGACCATTCAGAAGGTTATATTTTAGCAATTCATGACAGAAAAAACAGTCTTGTTCGCCCACCAATTGTCAATATCGACCAAGCGGTGGTCATCATGTCAGCTAAGGAGCCTGATTTTAATGCCAATTTGTTAGACCGTTTCTTGGTTTTATTAGAGCATAAGGCGATTGAACCAATTGTTTATATTTCAAAAATGGATTTATTGACAAGTCCTGATGAGATTGCAGCGATTCAAAAACAATACCAAGAAATTGGCTATCAATTTTGCACATCTTTAGACGAATTGCTTCCGCTCTTGACGGACAAAGTAACTGTCTTTATGGGACAGACAGGTGTTGGAAAATCAACATTACTAAACAAGATTGCTCCTGATTTGAAACTAGAAACAGGTGAAATTTCAGATAGTCTTGGGCGTGGTCGACACACGACACGAGCTGTTAGTTTTTATAATGTCAACGGTGGTAAAATCGCTGACACGCCAGGATTTTCATCACTGGATTACGAAATAACTAATGCAGAAGACCTGAACAAAGCTTTTCCAGAGCTCCGTCGTTTAAGTCGTTTGTGTAAATTCCGTTCATGTACGCATACTCATGAACCATCGTGTGCGGTCAAAGACGCCGTTGAGTCTGGAGAACTTTGGCAGTCACGTTATGATAACTATCTTCAATTTCTCAGTGAAATTGAGAATCGTCGCGAAACATATAAGAAAGTTGTAAAAAGAAAGTAGGTACTTATGTCAAACAATAAAATCGCTCCATCAATTTTAGCTGCTGATTATGCTAACTTTGCTTCAGAATTAAAACGTATTGAAGAAACAAGTGCTGAATATGTGCACATCGATATTATGGATGGCCAATTTGTACCTAACATTACTTTTGGTGCAGATGTTGTGGCTAGCATGCGTAAACACAGCAAACTTGTTTTTGATTGCCACTTGATGGTTGTCAATCCCGAACGCTTTGTTGATGCTTTTGCACAAGCTGGTGCTGATATCATGACAATTCATGCAGAATCAACCCTTCACATTCATGGTGCCCTTCAAAAAATTAAAAAAGCTGGCATGAAAGCTGGTGTTGTTATCAACCCAGGAACACCTGTTTCAGCTATTGAACCTGTTTTGAGCTTGGTTGACCAAGTGCTTATCATGACAGTTAACCCAGGATTTGGTGGTCAAGCTTTCATTCCTGAAATGCTTGAAAAGGTTCAAAAAGTCGCTAAAATTCGTGACGAAAAAGGTTACGATTTTGATATTGAAGTTGACGGTGGTGTAGATAACAAGACTATTAAAGCTTGTTATCAAGCCGGAGCTAACGTCTTTGTTGCAGGATCATATCTCTTTAAAGCAAGCGATTTAGCCGCACAAGTAGAAACATTACGTGTGGCCTTAGATGATTAAAGTAGCTGTGTTTGCTGGTGGTCAGTTAGCAGATTTCTCCACTGGTTTTGATGTTTATGTTGGTGTCGATAGAGGCAGTTTATTTTTGATAGAAAATCAGCTTCCGCTTGATTTAGCTGTTGGTGATTTTGATTCTGTCAGTCAGGATGAATTGCAGTTGATTAAAAAAACAGCGAAAGCTTTTGTTCAAGCATGTCCTGAAAAGGATGATACTGATACTGAACTTGCTTTAAAAAAAGTATTTGAGCAATATCCAAAGGCTCAAGTCACGATTTTTGGAGCGTTTGGTGGACGAATTGACCACATGATGTCAAATCTATTTTTACCAGGAGATGTTGACATAGCACCATTTATGCGACAAATAATTTTACGAGATAAGCAAAATAGTGTTCAATTTTATCCTGCTGGAACTTGTCATGTTATGCCAGAAGATGGAATGACTTATGTTTCGTTTATGGCTGATGGCGATGCTGATTTAGCTATTTCAGGTGCAAAATACAATTTAGATGCAAGTAATTTTTTCAAGAAAAAAATTTATTCAAGCAATGAATTTCTTGACCAGCAGCCTATCACAGTTACCTTAGACTCAGGTTATCTCATCGTTATTCAAAGTAAGGATAGGTAAAAATGTTAGTAATAACTTTATTAGTGGCAATTGTTAGTCTTGTTTTAATCGCTTATCTTTTGATGAAAGTTGCCAAACTGACTGATGAGATGTCACAAAAATTAGATGACAATGCAGATAATCTCTCTGATCAAATATCGTATCAACTTGATTTAGCACAAAAAGATCAAGTTTTGGCTTTAAATAGCCAACTGAATCGTCTGCAAAATGATTTATATACACAATTGAATGACATTCGTGATGTTCTTCATAAGAGCTTGAGTGATAATCGTGATCGTTCTGACCAACGTCTAGAGATTATTAATCGTAATTTGACAAATTCGGTCAAAGAGATGCAAGCATCTAATGAAAAACGCCTCGAAGAAATGCGTCAGACTGTTGAAGAAAAACTTGAACAGACTCTACAGAATCGCTTGCAGGCTTCTTTTGAAACAGTCTCAAAACAGTTAGAATCTGTAAACCAAGGCTTGGGTGAAATGAAAACTGTTGCTCAAGACGTGGGAACTTTAAACAAGGTTCTTTCAAATACCAAAACTCGTGGTATTCTTGGCGAATTGCAACTTGGTCAAATCATTGAAGACATCATGACGCCAAGTCAATATGACCGCGAAGTTCCAACGGTTTCTGGTTCGAGCGAGCGTGTCGAATACGCGATTAAATTGCCAGGTGTTGAAGATGACGGACATGTCTACTTGCCAATCGATTCGAAATTCCCTTTGGAAGATTATTATCGTTTGGAAGATGCTTATGAAAGTGGTGATAAAGAGCAGATTGAACTTTATCGCAAATCACTTTTAAACAGCATCAAACGTTTCGCTAAAGATATTAATAAGAAATACCTTAACCCGCCTGAGACAACGAATTTCGGAATTATGTTCTTGCCAACAGAAGGTTTGTATTCAGAAGTGGTTCGCAATGCAAGTTTCTTTGACAGTTTGCGACGTGATGAAAATATTGTTGTTGCTGGTCCATCGACCTTATCAGCTTTGTTAAATTCACTTGCTGTTGGTTTTAAAACTCTTAATATTCAGAAAAATGCTAATGATATTAGCAAAATTTTGGGCAACGTTAAAGTGGAATTTGGGAAATTTGGTAGCATGCTTGCAAAAGCGCAAAAACAAATCAATACCGCTAATAATACCCTAGACAGTTTGATTTCAACTCGTACAAATGCTATTATCCGTGCTTTAAATACAGTTGAGTCTTATCAGGATCAAGCGACAACGAGCTTACTTAACCTCCCGCCATTAGAAGAAGAGGACAATCATGAAAATTAATCAAATGAAAAAGGATGAACTTTTTGAAGGGTTCTACTTGATAAAATCTGCAGAGCTTCGTAAGACAAGAGCTGGAAAAGATTATATTGCATTTACTTTCCAAGATGATAGTGGTGAAATTTCTGGTAATCTTTGGGATGCACAGCCATACAATGTCGAAGAATTTACTGCTGGGAAAGTCGTTTATATGAAAGGGCGTCGTGAGGTTTATAATGGTACGCCTCAAGTGAACCAAATTTCTTTGCGTAACACGCGAGAAGGTGAGCCGAATAATCCACGTGATTTTAAAGAAAAATCACCTGTGGATGTTTTAGATGTTAAAGAATATCTTGAACAAATGATGTTCAGAATTGAAAATGCTGTTTGGCAACGTGTTGTTCGAGCACTTTATCGTAAATATGATAAAGAGTTCTTTACATATCCAGCTGCCAAAACAAATCACCATGCCTTTGAGTCTGGTTTGGCTTATCACACAGCAACAATGGTGCGTTTAGCTGATTCAATTGGTGATGTTTATCCTCAACTTAATAAAAGCTTACTTTATGCGGGAATTATGCTACACGATTTGGCTAAAGTCATTGAGTTAACGGGTCCAGATAATACAGAATATACCGTTCGTGGTAACCTGATTGGACACATTGCCTTGATTGATGAGGAAATCACGAAAGTTCTTACTGAACTAAATATTGACGATACCAAAGAAGATGTGATTATTCTTCGTCACGTTGTCTTAAGTCACCACGGATTGCTTGAATACGGAAGCCCTGTTCGCCCTCGTGTTATGGAAGCTGAAATTATTCATATGATTGATAATATTGATGCTGAAATGATGATGATGACAACAGCTCTAAGCCGAGTCGACGAAGGTGAAATGACAAATCGTATTTTTGCTATGGACAATCGCTCATTCTACAAACCAAAATTGAAATAAGACAAAAAAACTGTATATTTTAATGTTTTGCTTTCTAGAATGCCTTTACATTAAGGAAAAATATATAAAATGAACATTTTTTTATAAAAATGTTCGTTTTTTTCGCTTTCTTATGTTATAATGACAAAAACAGATACTTAAAAGATGGAGAAATTATGAAATTACGACGTAGTGAACGCATGGTTGTCATCTCCAACTATTTGATTAACAACCCTTATCAATTGACAAGTTTGAATACTTTTGCCGAAAAATATGAGGCAGCAAAATCTTCTATTTCAGAAGATATCGCCATTATCAAAAAAGCTTTTGAAGAATCAGGCATCGGCGAAATTGAAACAGTAACAGGGGCAAGTGGAGGTGTCATTTTTACACCAGGAATTTCTGAAGAAGAAGCAAGATCGGTTATCGAAGGTTTGCGAGACAGCATGTCAGAAAGCAACCGTATCCTTCCAGGTGGTTATATTTATTTATCAGATTTGCTTAGTACCCCTCGCATTTTACAAAGCGTGGGACGTATTATTGCGAATGCTTTTAAAGGACACAAGATTGATGCTGTTATGACAGTTGCGACAAAAGGTGTTCCGCTTGCAAATGCTGTAGCGAACATTTTGAACGTACCTTTTGTTATCGTTCGTCGAGACCTTAAAATTACTGAAGGTTCAACTGTTTCAGTCAATTACGCAAGTGGATCAAGTGACCGCATTGAAAAAATGTTCTTGTCTAAACGTAGCTTGAAACCAAATAGCCGTGTCTTGATTGTCGATGACTTCCTTAAAGGTGGGGGTACAATTTCTGGTATGGTTAGCCTTTTGACTGAATTTGATAGTACCCTTGTGGGTGTTGCAGTCTTTGCTGAAAATGCACAAGAAAAACGTGACCGCATGAACTACAAATCATTGTTGAAAGTTTCAGAGATTGACGTTAAAAACAATCATGTTAAAGTTGAACTTGGTAACATTTTTGACAAATAATTTTCAGAGGCGAGAGCCTCTTTTTTTGTTGCAAAAAGTTCTTGGTAATTTATTTCTTAAAAATGTTAAAAATAAGCAAAATCATTTGACGAATTGCTTGTTATGTGGTATTATTAAAAACGGTACTTTTTACTTTTGGTCTCTCCAGAGTGTACAGAGACGTGCTGACAAATGTTGCAAAGTACACATTTTAGATAAGGACTGTCACCAAGCGCCTTATCAACCAAAATAAAAATCTTACAGGAGAAAAGTAGATGCCTACAATCAACCAGTTGGTACGTAAACCACGTAAATCTAAAGTTGAAAAATCTAAATCACCAGCTCTTAACGTTGGTTACAACAGCCACAAAAAAGTTCAAACTAACGTATCTTCACCACAAAAACGTGGTGTTGCAACACGTGTTGGAACAATGACACCTAAAAAACCTAACTCAGCCCTTCGTAAATTCGCTCGTGTACGTTTGAGCAACCTTATCGAAGTTACTGCATACATCCCAGGTATCGGACACAACCTTCAAGAACACAGTGTTGTTCTTATCCGTGGTGGACGTGTAAAAGACCTTCCAGGGGTACGTTACCACATCGTTCGTGGTGCACTTGATACTGCAGGTGTTGCTGACCGTAAACAAAGCCGTTCTAAATACGGTGCTAAACGTCCTAAAGGATAATAAGAAGGGAGATAAGAAAGAATGAGTCGTAAAAATAGAGCGCCAAAACGCGAAGTATTGCCAGATCCATTATACAATTCACAACTTGTAACACGTCTTATCAACCGTGTTATGCTTGATGGTAAACGTGGTACAGCTGCATCAATCGTATATGATGCATTTGAACAAATTAAAGAAGCTACTGGAAACGATGCACTTGAAGTATTCGAAACAGCTATGGAAAACATCATGCCTGTTCTTGAAGTACGTGCACGTCGTGTCGGTGGTTCTAACTACCAAGTCCCAGTTGAAGTTCGTCCAGAACGTCGTACAACTCTTGGACTTCGTTGGTTGGTAAACGCATCACGTGATCGTGGTGAACACACTATGAAAGATCGTCTTGCAAAAGAAATTCTTGATGCTGCTAACAACACTGGTGCTTCAGTTAAAAAACGCGAAGATACACACCGTATGGCAGAAGCAAACCGTGCATTCGCACACTTCCGCTGGTAATCAGCAAAATAATGATACGAAGCTTCGAATACATTTAACTTGTTTTACTACTGGTATTCGGGCAGTGTTTAGTCAAACTTTTTTGGCAAAACAGTATCAAATTTAATAAAACATCTTTAGAACGGGTAGGTCCTGCCTATCCGTTCTAAAAGTATGTTATAATAAAGTAGTAAACTAAATATAAAATAGGAGAAAAAAATGGCTCGCGAATTTTCACTTGAAAAAACTCGTAACATCGGTATCATGGCTCACGTCGATGCTGGTAAAACAACAACAACTGAGCGTATTCTTTACTATACTGGTAAAATCCATAAAATCGGTGAAACACACGAAGGTGCTTCACAAATGGACTGGATGGAACAAGAGCAAGAACGTGGTATCACAATCACTTCTGCCGCTACAACAGCGCAATGGAAAGACTACCGTGTAAACATCATCGACACACCAGGGCACGTGGACTTCACAATCGAAGTACAACGTTCTCTTCGTGTTCTTGACGGTGCGGTAACAGTTCTTGACTCACAATCAGGTGTAGAACCTCAAACTGAAACAGTTTGGCGTCAAGCTACTGAATACGGTGTTCCTCGTATCGTATTCTCAAACAAAATGGACAAAATCGGTGCTGACTTCCTTTACTCAGTAAGCACACTTCACGATCGTCTTCAAGCTAACGCTCACCCAATTCAATTGCCAATCGGTTCTGAAGATAGCTTCAGCGGTATCATTGACTTGGTTCGCATGAAAGCTGAAATCTACACTAACGACCTTGGTACAGATATTCTTGAAGAAGACATCCCAGCTGAATACGTAGATCAAGCTAACGAATACCGTGAAAAATTGATCGAAGCAGTTGCGGAAACTGATGAAGAATTGATGATGAAATACCTCGAAGGTGAAGAAATCACTGAAGCTGAATTGAAAGCTGCTATCCGTAAAGCAACTATCAACGTTGAATTCTTCCCAGTTCTTTGTGGTTCTGCCTTCAAAAACAAAGGTGTTCAAATGATGCTTGATGCGGTTATCGACTACCTTCCAAGCCCACTTGATATCCCTGCAATCAAAGGTGTTAACCCAGATACAGATGAAGAAGAAGAACGTCCAGCTTCAGATGACGAACCATTTGCAGCCCTTGCGTTCAAGATCATGACTGACCCATTCGTAGGTCGTTTGACATTCTTCCGTGTTTACTCAGGTGTATTGAACAGCGGTTCTTACGTTCTTAACACTTCTAAAGGTAAACGTGAACGTATCGGACGTATCCTTCAAATGCACGCTAACCACCGTAACGAAATCGAAACAGTTTACGCTGGTGATATCGCCGCTGCTGTTGGTTTGAAAGATACTACAACTGGTGACTCATTGACAGATGAAAAAGCTAAAGTAATCCTTGAATCAATCGAAGTTCCAGAACCAGTTATCCAATTGATGGTTGAGCCTAAATCTAAAGCTGACCAAGATAAAATGGGTATCGCTCTTCAAAAACTTGCTGAAGAAGATCCAACATTCCGTGTTGAAACTAACGTTGAAACTGGTGAAACAGTTATCTCTGGTATGGGTGAACTTCACCTTGACGTCCTTGTTGACCGTATGAAACGTGAATTCAAAGTTGAAGCAAACGTAGGTGCTCCACAAGTATCATACCGTGAAACATTCCGTAAAGCTACACAAGCACGTGGATTCTTCAAACGCCAATCTGGTGGTAAAGGTCAATTCGGTGATGTTTGGATTGAATTTACTCCAAATGAAGAAGGTAAAGGATTCGAATTCGAAAATGCTATCGTTGGTGGTGTCGTTCCTCGTGAATTCATCCCTGCAGTAGAAAAAGGACTTCAAGAATCTATGGCTAACGGTGTTCTTGCTGGTTACCCAATGGTTGACGTTAAAGCTAAACTTTACGATGGTTCATACCACGATGTCGACTCATCTGAAACAGCCTTCAAGATCGCTGCATCTCTTGCACTTAAAGAAGCTGCTAAGACTGCACAACCAGTTATCCTTGAACCAATGATGCTTGTTACAATCACAGCTCCAGAAGAAAACCTTGGTGACGTTATGGGTCACGTTACAGCTCGTCGTGGACGTGTTGATGGTATGGAAGCTCACGGTAACAGCCAAATCGTTCGTGCCTTCGTTCCACTTGCTGAAATGTTCGGTTACGCAACAGTTCTTCGTTCTGCAACTCAAGGACGTGGTACATTCATGATGGTATTTGACCACTACGAAGACGTTCCTAAATCAGTTCAAGAAGAAATCATCAAGAAAAATTCTGGTGAATAATAATTAATAAAAAGGATGCTCAATAGAGCGTCCTTTTTTGCAATGAAAACGGTAATAATATTTGCAATTTTAGCGAAATAGTTATATAATAAAAAGCGTTGAAAGGTTGATTTGTGCCTACGTAAGTTAATCTTTTCACAATTGTCTAAAAGGGAAACCTTTTAAAATAAAAAATTTTTTTTTGATTTTCATAAGGAGGAAATCACTAATGGTAGTTAAAGTTGGTATTAACGGTTTCGGTCGTATCGGTCGTCTTGCATTCCGTCGTATCCAAAACGTTGAAGGTGTTGAAGTAGCTCGTATTAACGACCTTACTGACCCAGCTATGCTTGCTCACTTGTTGAAATACGATACAACTCAAGGTCGTTTCAACGGTGATGTTGTTGTTAAAGATGGTGGTTTTGAAGTTAACGGTCAATTCGTTAAAGTTTCTGCTGAACGTGACCCAGAACAAATCGACTGGGCTAACGACGGTGTAGAAATCGTTCTTGAAGCAACTGGTTTCTTTGCAACTAAAGCTGCTGCTGAAAAACACTTGCACGAAGGTGGAGCTAAAAAAGTTGTTATCACTGCTCCTGGTGGATCAGATGTTAAAACAATCGTATTTAACACTAACCACGAAATCCTAGATGGTACTGAAACAGTTATCTCAGCTGGTTCATGTACAACTAACTGTCTTGCACCAATGGCTGACGCTTTGAACAAAAACTTCGGTCTTAAAGTTGGTACAATGACTACAGTTCACGGTTACACTGGTGACCAAATGACTCTTGATGGACCACACCGTAAAGGTGACTTCCGTCGCGCACGTGCTGCTGCTGAAAACATCGTTCCTAACTCAACTGGTGCTGCTAAAGCTATCGGTCTTGTTATCCCTGAATTGAACGGTAAACTTCAAGGTCATGCACAACGTGTACCAGTTCCAACTGGATCACTTACTGAACTTGTATCAGTTCTTGACAAAAAAGTAACTGTTGAAGAAGTTAACGCTGCTATGCAAGCTGCTGCAACTGAATCATTCGGTTACAACACTGACCAAGTAGTTTCAAGCGATATCGTAGGTATCTCATTCGGTTCATTGTTTGACGCAACTCAAACTGAAGTAACTGAAGCTGCTGACGGTACTCAATTGGTTAAAACTGTTTCATGGTACGACAACGAAATGTCATACACTTCACAACTTGTTCGTACTCTTGAATACTTCGCAAAAATTGCTAAATAATCATTGAGTTGATCAGTGAAAGAGAGGATTTATTCCTCTCTTTTTTTGTTTGTCAAAAATCCTGATTTTTAGGCCTTTAAAAAGGGTGATAGGGACAAATTCTATTGATTTAACTATCTCTTTTAGAGGTTTTGTGATATAATTAGCATGTATAAAAAAATATAAGGAGTCCTATCAATGGCTAAATTGACTGTTAAAGACGTTGATTTGAAAGGTAAAAAAGTCCTTGTCCGTGTTGACTTTAACGTACCTTTGAAAGATGGCGTTATCACTAATGACAACCGTATTTCTGCGGCTCTTCCAACAATCAAGTACATCATCGAACAAGGTGGTCGTGCAATTCTTTTCTCTCACCTTGGACGTGTTAAAGAAGAAGCTGATAAAGAAGGTAAATCTCTTGCTCCAGTAGCTGCTGATTTGGCTGCAAAACTTGGTCAAGATGTTGTCTTCCCAGGTGTTACTCGTGGTGCTGAACTTGAAGAAGCTATCAACAACCTTAAAGATGGTGAAGTTCTTCTTGTTGAAAACACTCGTTTCGAAGACGTTGACGGTAAAAAAGAATCTAAAAACGATCCAGAACTTGGTAAATACTGGGCTTCACTTGGTGACGGAATCTTCGTTAACGATGCATTCGGTACTGCACACCGTTCACACGCATCTAACGTAGGTATCTCTGCAAACGTTGAAAAAGCTGTTGCAGGTTTCCTTCTTGAAAACGAAATTGCATACATCCAAGAAGCTGTTGAAAACCCAGTTCGTCCATTTATCGCAATCCTTGGTGGTTCAAAAGTTTCAGATAAAATCGGTGTTATCGAAAACTTGTTGAAAAAAGCTGATAAAGTTCTTATCGGTGGTGGTATGACTTACACATTCCTTAAAGCACAAGGTATCGAAATCGGTAACTCACTTGTTGAAGAAGACAAACTTGATGTTGCTAAAGAACTTTTGGCTAAAGCTAATGGTAAATTGATCTTGCCAGTTGACTCAAAAGAAGCTAACGCTTTTGCTGACTATACTGAAGTTAAAGATACTGAAGGTGCAGCTGTAGACGCTGGATTCCTTGGTCTTGATATCGGTCCTAAATCTATCGCTAAATTCGATGAAGAATTGACTGGTGCTAAAACAGTTGTTTGGAACGGACCTATGGGTGTGTTCGAAAACCCTGATTTCCAAGCTGGTACAATCGGTGTAATGGACGCTATCGTTAAACAACCAGGCGTTAAATCAATCATCGGTGGTGGTGACTCAGCTGCTGCAGCTATCAACCTTGGTCGCGCTGACAAATTCTCATGGATCTCTACTGGTGGTGGAGCTTCTATGGAACTTCTTGAAGGTAAAGTTCTTCCAGGTCTTGCTGCATTGACAGACAAATAATTCTCGTTTTTAAGAGGATAAAAGAGCCTATTTTTAGGCTCTTTTTTGTTGCTTAAAAACTTTAGTAAAGCGTATACAAGTGTAGCATGATAAAGTTTAAATGTGATAAAATAAAGAAAATAAACTTGGGTGTGGGTCATGAGGTACTTAAAAAATCTTTTATCGAATTATAAATTTGATCCAAGTAAATTCAAGCTTGGTATGCGAACACTTAAGACTGGTCTGTCAGTCTTTTTGGTCTTGTTAATATTTCATTTATTTGGTTGGGAAGGGCTGCAGATTGGAACGCTGACAGCTGTTTTTAGTTTACGTGAGAGCTTTGATAGAAGTGTTCATTTTGGATTTTCACGAATTATCGGAAATAGTGTAGGTGGATTTCTATCTTTGTTGTTTTTCTTGATTAATCAGTTTTTTCATAATCAATTCTGGGTGACTTTGGTTTTTGTTCCAATTTTTACTATGCTTGGTATTATGATCAATGTTTCTATCAATAATAAGTCTGGAATTATTGGAGCAACGGCTGCGCTTTTGATTATCACTTTGTCAATTCCAGCAGGTGATACCATTTTATATGTTTTTGCTAGGGTGTTCGAAACTTTTTGCGGTGTCTTTGTGGCGATTCTTGTTAATTCAGATGTGGATTTACTTCGCAAGGTGCTGAAAAAATAGTCATAAAAAAATAGTGATTAATGTCATATTTTCTGACATATGGGGTTGACAGTTTAGAATTTTCAGACTATAATAATACTCGGAAGGAGGTCATCATGAAAGAAAAAGAACTCAGACGTTCCATGGCGGTTTTTCCTATTGGAACAGTAATGAAATTGACCGATTTAACTGCACGTCAGATTCGTTATTACGAAGATCAGGGATTAATAACCCCAGAACGTACATCGGGTAATCGCCGTATGTTTTCGCTAAATGATATGGATCGATTGCTTGAAATTAAAGATTTCCTTGATGAAGGGCTAAATATTGCTGCTATCAAGCGAGAGTATGCTGATAGACAAGATAAGGCTCTTAAAAAACAAAAATCTTTAACTGATGCTGATGTTCGTCGAATCTTACAAGATGAACTCCGAAACCAAGGCCGCTTTTCGGCCCCATCACAGTACATTAGCAATTGGCGCATCTAAAAATAAGCGTCGTTCGTTTATTTCGGTTTTAAAAGGAGACCTAAATTCATGACTATTACAGCAGCTGACATCCGTCGCGAAGTCAAAGAAAAAAATGTTACATTTTTACGTTTGATGTTCTCAGATATCGCAGGAACATTGAAAAACGTAGAAATTCCAGCAACTGATGAACAACTTGATAAAGTATTGTCAAACAAAGCAATGTTCGATGGATCATCAATCGAAGGTTTTGTACGTATCAATGAATCTGACATGTATTTGCATCCAGATCTTGATACTTGGACTGTCTTCCCATGGGGTGGTGAAAATGGTGCAGTAGCAGGTTTGATTTGTGACATCTATACTGCTGAAGGTGAACCATTTGCAGGTGACCCACGTGGTAACTTGAAACGTGCTCTTCGCCACATGGAAAAAGTTGGATTTAAATCATTTAACCTTGGTCCAGAACCAGAATTCTTCTTGTTCAAATTGGATGAAAAAGGTGAACCAACTCTTGAAGTAAACGACCGTGGTGGTTACTTTGACCTTGCACCAACTGACCTTGCTGACAACACTCGTCGCGAAATCGTTAATGTTTTGACTGAAATGGGATTTGAAGTTGAAGCAAGTCACCACGAAGTTGCGATTGGTCAACACGAAATTGACTTTAAATATGCTGATGTTTTGAAAGCTTGTGATAACATTCAGATTTTCAAACTTGTTGTTAAAACAATTGCTCGTAAACATGGTCTATATGCTACATTCATGGCTAAACCTAAATTCGGTATCAACGGTTCAGGTATGCACTGTAACATGTCACTATTTGACTATGAAGGAAACAACGTATTCTTCGATACTGAAGATCCAAAAGGTATGCAATTGTCAGAATCAGCTTACTACTTCCTTGGCGGTTTGATGAAACATGCTTATAACTACACTGCAATCATGAACCCAACTGTAAACTCATACAAACGTTTGGTTCCTGGTTATGAAGCACCTGTTTACATCGCATGGGCTGGACGTAACCGTTCACCACTTATCCGCGTTCCTGCATCACGTGGTATGGGTACTCGTTTGGAACTTCGTTCTGTTGACCCAACTGCTAACCCATATCTTGCTCTTGCTGTACTTCTTGAAGCAGGTCTTGATGGTATTGAAAACAAAATTGAAGCTCCAGCTCCAGTTGAATCAAACATCTACATCATGACTCAAGAAGAACGTAAAGAAGCAGGAATCCGTGACCTTCCATCAACATTGCACAACGCTGTTAAAGCTTTGCAAGAAGATGAAGTGGTTAAAGCTGCTCTTGGAAACCACATCTTCACAAACTTTGTTGAAGCTAAGAAAATTGAATGGTCAAGCTATGCGGCCTTCGTTTCACAATGGGAAATTGACAACTATCTAGATCTTTATTAAGAAGTAGTAAAAAGACAGCTTCTAGCTGTCTTTTTTTTACCAAAAACCACATTCTCAATTTAGAAAGTTTTAATAAGAACTATTCTAAACAGCAGGAATGTGGTATAATATAAGGTAAATATTCAGAATAGTTAGACTATTTTGGGCTGTTTGTATTAATGATAGGAGTAAGAGCTATGAATGAAAGTGCTTTGAGGGCGCAGCAGACAACGCTTTGGGATCCATCTTTTGAGTCAGATGCCTGTGGTATGGGGTTTGTTGCACAACTTGATGGAAAAGCAAGTCATACGTTGATTGATTATGCTTTGACGATGTTGACACGTATGAATCACCGTGGTGGTACAGGAGCAGAGCCTGATACTGGTGACGGTGCTGGAATGCTGCTCGCTTTGCCTGATGAATTTTTCCAAGAAAAGGCAAAAGAAGCAGGTTATGAATTACCTAAAAAAGGTGATTATGCAGTCGCACAGCTATTTTTACCTCAGGAAACTGAGGCTAAAGATAGTCTTTTAGAGGCTGTTAAAGCAGAAATTAAGTCGGCTGGTTTTCATGTTTTGATGACGCGTGATGTGCCATTTAATTATGATAATTGTGGTCCTGCAGCGCAGGAAATCATGCCAAGTTTTGTTCAAGTTTTTGTTAAAAAGCCTGCTGATACTAAAGCTGGTCGTGATTTTGAAGACAAATTATTCCGTTTACGTCGTCAGCTTGAAAAGAGTTTCTCAGCAGATGAATTTTTCATTTGCTCACTTTCAAGTAAGACAATTGTGTACAAAGGGATGCTTCATGCTTTTCAAGTAGGGCTATTCTATCCTGACTTGCAAGATGAGCATTTTAAATCCCACATCGCTTTGACACACTCACGCTTTTCAACAAATACTTTCCCATCTTGGGATCGTGCGCAGCCTTTCCGCTTTTTAGCGCACAACGGTGAAATTAATACGCTTCGTGGTGCTGAAAATTGGATGCACAGCCACCAGATTGAAGTTTACAATGAAGAAAATTCTGATTCTGCTAAGTTGGAAAACTGTCTAGAGTATCTTTATCGTAATGGTCGTGATATTCCACAAAGTCTTTTGATGATGGTGCCTGAAGCTTGGGGTGATGAATCTGGGCTTTCAGATGATCTTAAGGCATTTTACGAGTATGCGTCAAGTTTTGTTGCTCCGTGGGATGGTCCAGCTGCGCTTGTCTTTACAGATGGTGATATGGTCGGAGCACGCTTGGACCGTAATGGTTTGCGTCCTAGCCGTTACTCACTTACTAAGGACAATTTCTTGATTTGTTCAAGTGAATCTGGTGTAGTTGATCTTGAGCCAAGTCGTGTTATCGAAAAAGGTGTGCTTGGCCCTGGTAATATGATGTTGATTGATACTACTTCTGGTAAATTGATGCGTAATGAAGAAGTCAAAGCTTATTATGCTGCACAACATCCATATAAAGAATGGGTTGAAGAAAACATTGCACATCTTAATGATTTTGAAGCAGCTGAGCTAAATCAAGAAGCAAATGACATTGAAACAATGTGGAAAGCGTACGGATACAACGAAGAAGTCATTCGTACGGTTATTCTCCCAATGTCTGAAAGAGGCGAAGAACCAGTTATTTCAATGGGATTCGATAGCCCGTTAGCTGTGCTTTCTAATAAGAGTCAGTCTCTTTTCACTTTCTTTAAACAACAATTTGCGCAAGTTACAAATCCACCGATTGATGCCATTCGTGAACAAATCGTCGTATCAACAAGTGTTTATCTTGGTGGGGATGGTAATTTCAAGGAAGATGGTGCAGACAATTGTGTTAAAGTGAAAATCGATAGTCCTGTCCTCTCAACACAAGATTTTGCAAAAATCTCTAATTTGACAGATGATCGCTATCGTGCAACGACTTTGTCTACTGTCTATGATTTGGTAAAACCATCACAAAATCGTTTGCAACGTGCTTTGGAAAATCTGTTCAAATCTGCTGAGAAAGCTGTTGATAAAGGTAGCAAGATTATCATTCTTTCAGACCGAAATGTTAAAGAAAATCAAACAACTATTCCAATGTTGTTAGCAGTTTCTGGTTTGAATAACTACATGGTTGGAAAAGGTAAAGCTAGTCAATTTTCAATTGTGGTTGATACTGCGGAAGCTATTGAAGTTCATCATTTTGCCACTTTAGTAGGTTATGGTGCAGCGGCTGTTCATCCTTATGGTGCTTATGCGACATTAAAAGAATACGGTAAAGATGAACTTGCATTTGAAAAATACCGTAAAGCAGCTGAGAAAGGTATTGTCAAAGTCATGAGTCGTATGGGGATTTCTACAATTCTCGGTTATAAAGGTGCTCAACTGTTTGAAGCAGTAGGACTTTCTGATGAAGTTGTTAACAAGTACTTTACAGGTACTGTGACACGTATTGGTGGCTTGTCACTCGACCAAATCGAAAAAGAATATCTTCAACGTATGGAAGATGCTTTTGGTCCTCGTAAAGGTGACTATTTGCAAAGTGGCGGTATCTATCAGTTTAAAGCAGATGGTGAATACCACCTCTTCAATCCGCATACTATTTATAATTTCCAACAGGCTGTTCGAAAAGGTGATTACAAGCTCTTTAAAGAATACACTGCTGAATTAGATAAAGAGGCTTTGGCAACACCAACAACTCTTCGTTCAATTTGGGAATTTAATTCAAATCGACCAAAAGTTGCCCTTTCAGAAGTTGAACCTGCTCAAAGTATCGTTAAACGTTTCAAAGTGGGTGCCATGAGTTTTGGTTCACTTTCAAAAGAAGCGCACGAAACAATCGCAGAAGCTATGAACTCAATCGGAGCTAAATCAAACTCTGGTGAAGGTGGCGAAAATCGTAATCGTTTCAAAGTTCAGCCAGATGGTCGTAATTTGAATTCTAAGATTAAACAAGTCGCTTCAGGACGTTTCGGTGTCAATGCTGAATATCTTATGTCTGCTGAAGAAATCCAAATCAAGTTAGCACAAGGTGCAAAACCTGGTGAAGGTGGTCAATTGCCTGGTCAAAAAGTCTTCCCTTGGGTTGCTGAAATTCGTGGTGCAACGCCTGGTGTTCGTTTGATTTCACCACCACCTCACCATGATATTTACTCAATTGAAGATTTGGCACAATTGATTTATGACCTTAAAGCAATTAATCCATACGCTAAAATCAATGTTAAATTGGTTTCAAGTACTGGTGTTGGTACAATCGCTACAGGTTGTGTTAAAGCTGGTGCGGACAAAGTTGTCATTTCTGGTTATGACGGTGGTACTGGAGCTTCTCCACGTAACTCTGTCCGTGATGCCGGTCTTCCTTGGGAAATGGGCTTGGCTGAAGCACACCAAACATTGTCGCTTAACCGCCTCCGTCAACGCATGACGCTTGAAACAGATGGTAAATTAATGACAGGACGTGATGTGGCTATTGCAACACTCCTTGGAGCTGAAGAATATTCATTTGCGAGTCTTACCTTGGTTTCAATTGGATGTGTTATGATGCGTGTTTGCTCACTTAATACTTGTCCAGTTGGTGTAGCTACTCAAAATCCTGAACTTCGTAAACATTTTGCTGGTAAACCTGAACATGTCATCAACATGATGATGTTTATGGCAGAAGAATTGCGTGAATACATGGCTGAGCTTGGATTCCGTTCTGTCGATGAAATGGTCGGTCATTCAGAAATCTTGAAAGCTAAATTCATTCCAAAAGGTAAAGCTAAATCACTTGATTTCTCTCGTATGCTTGGAACAGCTTACCCTATCGAACGTAAGACAGAAGACCCATTTGCAGATGCGCGTCAATGGAAAGAATTGGATGGATTTGCCAAAGCTGCTGTTGATAGTGGAACAACTGTAACAGTTAAAGAATCAATTAACAACGTTCAACGTGCAGTTGGTGCTCGTATGGCAGGTTGGATGGCTGAACGTTATGGTAACTACTCAGTTGAACCTGGTTTGATTAAATACGAATACACAGGAATTGCTGGACAATCATTTGCAAGCTTTATTACACAAGGTATGGAATTGACTTTGGTTGGTGAAGCTAATGACTATATTGCTAAATCGATGTCAGGTGGTCGCTTGATTGTGAAACCACCACATGATGCAGCTTATGATATTGAAAATTCACCAATTGTTGGTAATGTTGCTCTCTTTGGTGCGGTTAAAGGTGAAGCTTACTTCGCTGGACGTGCTGGTGAACGTTTCTGTGTTCGTAACTCAGGTGCGAAAGTTGTTGTCGAAGGTGTTGGAGCCCACGGTTGTGAGTATATGACTGGTGGTGTTGCTGTTATCCTTGGTACAACAGGACGTAACTTTGCTGCTGGTATGAGTGGTGGTGTTGCTTATGTTTATGATGTTGATGGCGATTTTGCTGAAAAAGTAAATCATCAAATGGTTGACCTCTATAAAGTGGGTGAAACTCGTGGCGATGATATCTTGGTAGATATGATTCAAAAACATTATGAATACACTGGTAGTGCTAAAGCAAAACGTTTGCTTGATAACTGGGCACAAGAAGTTGATAAATTCATTAAAGTTTACCCAACTGAATTCCACGAAATCAATAACATTGAATACGCGCTCTCAGATACAGGTCTTGAAGGTGATGAACTTGAGTTGCGTACCTTTGAAATTGCTACAGGTGGTGCGGAAACAGCTGCCGAAAAAGAAGAACTTCTCGCAAAAGTAACAGGAGGTAAATAAAATGGCTAATCCATTTGGTTTTTTGAAATATGATCGAAAAGATAATCCGTTTCGTCCTGTTGCTGAACGCATCTTGGACTTTGAAGAACTGCAAGTGCCACTGACAGAAGAAGAACGTCAAAAACAAGCTGCACGTTGTATGTCTTGTGGAATTCCGTTCTGCCATTCTGGACAGTTTTATGGCGGTGGTCGTGCAGTTTCAGGTTGCCCAAATGATAATTTGATTCCTGAATGGAATGATCTTCTTTACAAAGGAGATTATAAGCGTGCATTTGAGCGTTTATCACGCACTAATCCGTTTCCAGAGATGACTGGACGTGTTTGTCCAGCTCCATGTGAAAAAGGCTGTACAGAAGGCCTCAATGGCTCTGGAGTGACTATTCATGATAACGAACGTTTCATCATTGACACTGCATTTGAAAAAGGTTGGGTTGAAGAAGCAGGAAAACCAGCTGCTCGTACCGGCTTTAAAGTAGCTGTTATCGGTTCAGGTCCTGCAGGTTTGTCAGCTGCATGGCGCCTCAATAAACTTGGTCATAGCGTGACCGTTTATGAACGCAGTGACCGTTTTGGAGGCCTTTTGATGTACGGTATTCCAAATATGAAGTTGGATAAAGAAGTTGTTCAACGCCGTATTGATCTTATGGAAAAACTTGGCATCAATTTTGTGGCAAATACAGAAGTTGGACGTGATGTGACTGCTGATGATTTGTTGAAAAAATTTGATCGTGTTGTTCTTGCAACAGGTGCAAGTGTTCCACGTGATTTGAATGTTCCGGGTCGTCATTTGACTGGTGTCCGTTTTGCGGTTGATTTCCTAACAGAAACTACTAAGAATGTTCTTGCTTCTGATAATAAAAAACTTGGTCCAACGCTTGAAGGAAAACACGTTCTTGTTATCGGTGGCGGTGATACTGGTAACGACTGTATCGGTACAGCTATTCGTCTCGGAGCAGCAAGTGTTAAACAACTTGAAATTACTCCAGAACCACCAGAAAAACGTCTTCCAACAAATCCTTGGCCGCAATATCCAATGATTAAACGTATTGGTTACGGACAAGAAGAAGCAAACTTTGTTCAAGATACTGAGTTGACGACTTATGCGACATCAACAACAGAATTGATTGGTGCAGATCGTGGTCAAGTCATCGCAGCGAAGACAATCAAAGTTGGGCCTGGTTTCAAACCAATTGAAGGCACTGAAGAAATCATTAAAGCTGACCTTGTTTTATTGGCGATGGGATTCACTGGTGCTGAAAAATCACTCTTTGACCAATTTGGCGTTCAAAGTGTTTATGATGATTATTCAACCAATAATGATCGAGTCTTTGTTGCAGGTGATGCGCGTCGTGGTCCAAGTCTTGTGATTTGGGGAATTCGTGAAGGACGTAAAGCCGCAGAAAAAATCGACCAAGGTCTTCGTATCATGGTTGCTCAATAAATTTTAAAAAACTGCTTGAGGGCAGTTTTTTTATGTTTCAAAGATAGTAGGTAATGAAATACAGCGTTTACATATCTTTATATTTTTTGTAATATTTGACTGCTATACTGGTAAGCGTAAAGGGGGATTTTTATGAACTACAAAAAAACATTAACACTAGCGACAGCTGCATTAGCAGGCGCAGTATTACTTTCTCAAGCAGATGCAAAAGCAGACACTTATACAATTCAAAATGGCGATTCATTTTATAGTGTAGCGCAGATGTACGGCTTGAGTGTTTACGACTTAGCAGCATTGAATGGCATGTCAATTTATGACACTATTTTTCCTGGTCAGGTTTTGCAGATTCCTGATAAAACGCCGATTGATCCATTTGTGACGAACTTGTTAACATCAAGCGTCAACAGTGAATCTAGCGGGGCTAACCAATTGGTATCAAATTCAGCCCAAACAGACAATACATACCCTGTTGGTCAATGTACTTGGGGTGTTAAGCAGCTAGCAACTTGGGCAAGCAATTGGTGGGGAAATGCTGGTGATTGGGCAGCTAACGCAGCTAGTCAGGGATTTGTTGTCAGCAGTCAAGCAGAAGTGGGAGCGATTGTTTGCTGGACAGATCCCAACAGCTATGGGCATGTTGCCTACGTGACTGCCGTCAATACTTCTGGCCAAATTCAAGTGCTGGAATCAAATTATGGAAATAAACAGTGGATAGATAACTACCGTGGGTGGTTTGATCCGACAAATAGTAAAACAGCTGGAGAAGTTAGTTATATCTATCCAAAAAATTTATGATAAATGGAAAAGGCCTAGAATATCTAGGTCTTTTTGAACAGTTGTGGATAAGTTGTTAACAACTTGTGGATAAAGTGTGGATAAATTAAAAAAGCGAGTTGATATCAACTCGCTTTTTTAATTTATTTATCATCAGGTGTGAGAATCATTGGGATAATGATTGGTTCACGTTCTGTTTTTTCATATAAGAATGGACGTAGTGCGTTAACAATTGCTCCGTTAACAGATTGGATACTTGCGTCTTTGTTTTTCAATGCGATACGAATAGCGTTGAAAAGAACACGTTGGCTTTCACGGATAAGGTCACCTGATTCACGCATGTAGATGAAACCACGACTAAGAATGTCTGGTCCAGCAAGAATCATTTGACTATCAAAGTCAACTGTAGCAACAGCAAGTACGACACCGTCTTCAGAAAGATCACGACGATCACGAAGTACGGCAGCACCAATATCACCGATACCATTACCATCAACGTAGATATCTTGAGCGTTGAAGTGTCCAGCGCGACGAGCTGAGTTAGCTGTAAGAGCTAGTACATCACCGTTTTCCATGATAAAGATATTTTCTTTTGGAATACCAGTATCCATACCTAAACCTGCGTGAATCTTAAGCATACGGTATTCACCGTGAACAGGCATGAAGTATTTTGGTTTCATCAAGCGGAGCATCAATTTTTGTTCTTGTTGTCCACCGTGACCAGATGTGTGAATGTTGTTAACTTTACCGTGGATAACTTCTACACCAGCTTCTTGGATAGTGTTGATAAGTTTGTTAACACTTGTTGTGTTACCAGGAATTGGGCTAGATGAGAAGATAACAGTATCACCAGGTTGGAGTGAAACTTGGCGGTGTGTACCGTTAGCAATACGTGCTAGCGCAGCCATTGATTCACCTTGGCTACCAGTACACATGATTAAGATTTCGCTAGCATGGTAATCTTTGATTTCGCTCGGTTCAATGAATGTTCCTTTTGGAACTTTGATGTAACCAAGCTCAATACCGTTAACAATGGCTTTTTCCATTGAACGACCAAAGACGACGATTTTACGTCCTGTTTTGACAGCTGCTTCGGCAGCTTGTTGGAGACGGAAGATATTTGAGGCAAATGATGCGAAGATAATACGACCATGAATGCCTTCAATAATCTTCATGATAGATTGTCCAACAACTTTTTCTGAGTTTGTAAAAGTTGGAATTTCTGCGTTAGTAGAATCAGATAGCAGACATAGGACACCGTCTTCCCCAAGGGCAGCCATGCGGTGGATATCAGCAGGTTCACCAACTGGTGTCCAGTCAAACTTGAAATCCCCCGTGCAGACAATTTTACCTTGAGGTGTGTGAACGACGATACCTAGAGGTTCTGGAATTGAGTGGGTAGTACGGAAGAATGTAACGCTAAGATTTTTGAAAGTCAATTCTGTATTAGCATTGATTTCGTAGAGTTTAGCATCACGCAAGAGTCCGTGTTCTTCCAATTTTCCTTTGATAAGAGCAAGCGCTAAAGGTCCAGCGTAAACAGGAATGTTAGCTTGCTTTAAAAGGAATGGAATTCCCCCGATGTGGTCTTCGTGCCCGTGAGTAATCACAAGCCCTTTGATACGATCGATATTGTCAACAATGTATGAATAGTCTGGAATGACATAGTCAATACCGAGCAAATCATCTTCTGGGAATTTGATACCAGCATCGACGATGATAATTTCATCTTGATATTCGATACCGTAAGTATTTTTCCCTATTTCTCCAAGACCACCAATCGCATAAACCCCAACTTCTTCGGGTTTTAAATTGATTTGAGACATGTTATAACTCCGTTAATTTAAAGGCACCTGATTCTTTTTCGTAAGCTAGGTGTTTGTCTGAAAGAAGTTCGATGTATTCTACGTTGTAAGGTGTTTTTTCTTCAACGAGTTTACGTGTTTTGATACGTCCTTCAAGTTCGTTAGCCGCATCGATTTCTAAGTAAAGTGCTTTAGTTTGTTCGCGGCGTGGGTTACGTTCTTTTGTTTCTTGATAAAAAACTTTATAAATCATAGTTTTTTCCTTTCTTAATGTACCTGTGGCTAATCAAAATACACAAAACACATCAACTAGCTTGTAGCTACTTGACCAGTTATTATTAAATTTTTTCCGAGTAATTGATTTAACCTTGATTCGTTGCAATTATTAAAATTATATCATAAA
This sequence comes from Streptococcus equinus, assembly GCF_049393805.1. NCBI lineage: Bacteria > Bacillati > Bacillota > Bacilli > Lactobacillales > Streptococcaceae > Streptococcus > Streptococcus equinus. Next base: position 743,114 of record NZ_CP185763.1, on the reverse strand, counting down.
ATAAGAAGTATAATCAAGTGAGGGAATTTAAATGATGAAAGTTTTAGCCTTTGATACTTCAAGTAAGGCTTTGTCTGTTGCCATCTTGGATGGTGAAAATTTACTAGCCGATGTTACGGTCAATATTAAGAAAAATCACAGCATTAATTTGATGCCTGCGATTGATTTTTTGATGAAAGCTGTGGACTTAAAACCAGCTGATTTGGATAGAATTGCTGTGGCTCAAGGACCAGGTTCATATACTGGACTTCGTGTGGCAGTTGCAACAGCTAAAACGTTAGCTTATACATTAAATATTGATTTAGTTGGTATTTCTAGTCTGTATGCTCTTGCTGCGGCAGCTGACTTTGAGGGAGTAGTTGTCCCACTTATCGATGCTCGTCGTAACAATGTCTATGCTGGATTTTACAAGAATGGTCAAGCTATCAAAGAAGACCAACACATGAATTTTGCGGATGTTTTAGAAACTGTTAAAGATGAAAAAGAGGTCATGTTTGTCGGTGAAGTGGCTAATTTCTGTCAACAAATCGAAGAAGCGATGCCAACTGCCAAAACACTGACAGTTTTGCCGTCAGCTTATGCCATCGGTAAACGTGGACAAGAATTACAACCAGTCGATGTGGATAGTTTTGTTCCAAGTTACCTAAAACGTGTAGAAGCAGAAGAAAACTGGCTTAAGACACACAAAGAAGACCCAAGTGCTCATTACATTAACCGCATTTAATATGAAAGATTTACAAAAAAATGTCACTGCTGTTTATGAGATTTTGTCGGATGTCTATCCCGTTTCTCCCTGGTCTGAAAAGCAGATTTTATCGGACATGCAACAGGAAAATGTTGATTACTTTTTTATAGAAAAGAATGGTGAAATCGCTGGATTTTTAGCGATTCAGCAGCTGGCAGGTGAATTAGAAATCACAAATATTGCTATTAAAAAAGCTTATCAAGGACACGGTCTTGGAAGTCAATTGCTATCCAATCTAGACCAGATGGACTATCCGATCTTTTTAGAGGTTAGAGCATCGAACGCTCCAGCTCAAGCTTTATATAAGAAGTTTGGCTTTGACATTATCGGCAAGCGCAAGCAATATTATCATGAACCTGTAGAAGATGCGATTATTATGAAGCGCGAAGGTAAATAAGAGGAAAAAATCAGATGAAAGATAGATATATTTTGGCCGTGGAGAGTTCTTGTGACGAGACAAGTATCGCGGTCTTAAAAAATGAAAGTGAGATTTTAAGTAACGTTATTGCAAGCCAAATCGAAAGTCATAAACGTTTTGGTGGTGTTGTACCAGAAGTTGCGAGTCGTCACCATGTGGAAGTTATTACAACTTGTTTTAAGGATGCCTTAGCTGCTGCAGAGATTGAGGTCAGTGACCTTGATGCTGTTGCTGTGACTTACGGACCTGGTTTAGTTGGTGCAATTTTGGTCGGAATGGCAGCTGCGAAGGCGTTTGCTTGGGCTAATAATTTGCCACTTATTCCAGTTAACCACATGTCAGGGCATTTGATGGCTGCGCGTGAGGTGCAAGAACTTCAATACCCATTGATGGCACTTCTAGTTTCTGGTGGTCACACAGAACTTGTTTATGTGTCTGAACCTGGTAACTATAAAATTGTCGGTGAAACACGTGACGATGCCGTTGGTGAAGCTTATGATAAAGTTGGTCGTGTTATGGGACTTACATATCCTGCAGGACGTGAAATTGACCAGTTAGCCCACAAAGGAAAAGATATTTACGATTTTCCACGTGCTATGATTAAAGAAGATAATCTAGAATTTTCATTCTCAGGTTTGAAATCTGCCTTTATCAATTTGCATCACAATGCCGCTCAAAAAGGTGAAACATTGTCAAACGAAGACTTGTCAGCTTCATTCCAAGCAGCTGTTTTGGATGTTTTGATGGCTAAAACTAAAAAAGCTTTGGAAAAATTTCCAGTAAAAACATTAGTTGTTGCTGGTGGTGTTGCTGCAAACCAAGGCTTGCGTGAACGCTTAGCTGATGAAATCACAGAAGCAGAGGTCGTTATTCCACCACTTCGTCTATGTGGTGACAATGCTGGAATGGTTTCACTTGCCGCAGCTATCGAATACGATAAAGGTCACTTTGCAGGGCTTGATTTAAATGCAAAGCCAAGCTTGGCTTTTGATACTTTGGATTAAGGATTAAAATACAAGAAAACTCCTGAACGGTGCTGTCAGGAGTTTTTTATTATCAACAATTTTAGTATTTTAATTTTGCCATAAGTTCTTTTAGTTGAGCAATTTCTTCTGTGGATAAGTTTGATAAAAGAAAATCAGATTGCTTTTGCTCATATTCGTGAAGTTGTGGATAGACATCTAAAGCTTTTTGTGTTGGGAAAACTCGTTTAATTTTTTGGTTATTAGAATCATTTTGCAATTCAAAATAGCCGAGTTTAACGAGTTTTTTTATGGTTCTAAAAGCTGTTGTACGGTCAATTTGAACATTATCTGCAAGTTCGCCTAAAAACATTCCAGGTTCTTCACAAGTACGAATGATATAGATATAAAGGTTGTTATTTAAGCCTAGTTCTTTAAAGTGGTTATTAGAATCTATTTGAATGGTGCGAGTAATGGCACCGATAGTACGAATTATTTCAAACATTTTATCTCCTCAGATAAATTCTATCAAAAAATTATTGCATTTACAATAAAGTGTGATATAATATGAGAAATATTATTGCAGATACAATAAAAAGGAGATGCTATGGAGATAAAAATATTTGAGTCAAGATTTAATCAATCAGTAAAAGAGTTGATTTTAGATATTCAACAAAAAGAATTTTTACTTCCGATCACTTTATCTGATCAACCAGATTTGTTGAATATTGAAAGTTCGTATCAAGATAAGGGTGGTCAGTTTTGGGTAGCAGTTGATAGTAGTAATGGACAGGTAGTGGGATGTCTTGGATTAGTTGCTCTTATGGATGAAAATGTTGCCTTAAAGAAAATGTTCGTTGCCAAATCATACCGAAAATTGGGTTTGGGACGAAAATTATTAGAAGAATTTATTATTTATTGTCGTGAAAAAGGTAAAAAGGCAATTTTTCTTGGGACAACATCAGATTTTAAAGCAGCACAATATTTTTATCAAAAATCAGGTTTTAAGGAAATAACTTCGGCAGAATTACCCAATGATTTTCCACGTTTAACTGTGGATAATCGTTATTATACATATTCTGTCAACTAAAAAAAGCAGACAAAGTCTGCTTTTTTGATTAAAACTTTTTCTTTCTAAATTGATTACCAGCTGGCTTTTGTGACGCCTGGGATTTTTCCTTCGTGCGCAAGATTGCGGAAATTGATTCGGCTCATACCAAATTTTCGCATATAAGCATGTGGGCGTCCATCAATGCGGTCACGATTTTTCAGACGATTTGGATTTGAATCGCGTGGTAGTTTGCGAAGGGCTTCATAGTCACCTTTAGCCTTAAGTTCTCGACGCAAGTCAGCATATTGTTCGATGAGTTTTAATTGTTTGTTGTATCTAGCGATTTTAGATTTTTTTGCCATGACAACCTCCTTTTTAGTTAACTGGTTAACAATATTTATCATAACATTTTAGCGGAGATTATCAAGCGAAAACCTTAACTAGTTAAATATTTTTTAAAAAAAGAAACCCATTTTTGGATTTCTTTTGTGAATTAATAGTGTAAACTTCCAGCAACCCAGCCTGTGCAGAGTGCTACAGTAATGTTGAAGCCACCTGTGTGGGCGTTAATATCCAGCACTTCACCAGCAAAGTGGAGCCCAGGAACTTGTTTACTTTCAAGGGTTTTAGGGTTGATTTCTTTCAAGTCAACGCCGCCTTTTGTGACAAAAGATTTTGCTAGTGACATTTTGCCAGTGACTTTAATTGGCATTGCTTTGAGGTTATCCACAAGCTCTTTTTCTTCTTGTGGAGTCAGCTGTTTGACTTTTTCGGGGAATGGCTGAGCTAAAAAGCTAGCTAGTCGTTCTGGGACAAGTCCCTTGAGAGCATTTTTGAGTGATTTTTCGCGGTGCTCTTTTAAGAAAATAGTCACATCATCTGTGGATATTTTGGGGATAAAATCAAGTGTGATGGTTTCACCGCCCTTGATAAAACTAGACATACGAAGCGCAGCAGGCCCAGACAAACCAAAATGGGTAAAGAGCAAATCATGTGTGATGTGGTGTTTTCCATAAGATAGACTCACGTCGTCAAGAGAGATTCCCTGAAGTTCCTTGTGTGGAAAATCTGTTAATAACGGACTTTCTGCAGCCTCAAGCTCGGTCAGTTTTAATTTGAAGTGGCGAGCAATTTCATACCCAAAACCTGTTGAACCTGTGGAAGGATAGGCTTTGCCACCTGTTGTTATGATGAGTTTTTCAGAGGTAAATTCCTCTGTGGCTGATTTGATGTGGAAAAGATTGTCGATTTTTTTCACAGAAACGACTTCAGTATTTGTCAGAACAGTGCCACCAAGTTTTTGGATTTTGTGAGCAAGGGCATCGATGATTGTTCTTGATTTATCAGTTTTAGGAAAGACACGACCATGGTCTTCAACTTTTAGAGCAACGCCATTTTCTTCAAAGAAATTAATGATGTCATGATTGTCAAATTGAGAAAAGACACTGTATAAAAAGCGACCATTTCCAGGAATGCCTTCCATGAGGTCATCAATGGTACCGTTATTTGTGACGTTGCAACGTCCACCTCCGGTTCCGGCTAATTTTTTTCCGAGTCTTTTATTTTTTTCGATGAGTAGAGTTTTATTTCCATAGTAGCTACTAGAAATAGCTGCCATCATTCCGGCAGGACCACCGCCGATGATAATAGTATCGTATTGTTTCATACTAAACATTGTAGCATAAAATATTCAAGTCCCGTAATGAAATGACCAAGTTTACAAAAAATGACAGAAAGTTGACACGATTTTAAAAAAAGCCTATCATTTCAGGCTTGAAGCAGTCAAGAAACCGACTTTAAATTGACAATCAAGGGCTCATGTGTTATTCTTGTCATAAGTATTTCAATGTAAAGAGGATATTATGGCAATCGAGAAAACAGTTAGTGAAATTGCTGAGATTCTAGGAGTTAGCCGTCAAGCGGTTAACAATCGTGTTAAGAATCTCCCAGAAGAAGATGTTGATAAAAATGAAAAAGGGGTTACGGTTGTTAATCGTAGCGGACTTATCAAGCTAGAAGAAATCTACAAAAAAACAATCTTTGAAGATGAACCAATTGATGAAGAAACAAAACAACGTGAGCTCTTAGAGATTTTAGTTGACGAGAAAAATACAGAAATTACTCGTTTGTATGAACAACTAAAAGCTAAAGATAAACAATTGGCTTCAAAAGATGAACAACTTCGTGTTAAAGATGTTCAAATTGGTGAGAAAGATAAACAGTTGGATCAACAACAACAGTTGACACTTGCCGCAATGGAAGATAGCAAACGTCTTCAACTTGAACTAAACGAAGCTAAAGCTGAATTTGAAGAAATTCAAACAAAAACTGAAGAAGAAACTCAAGAGCAAGAAGAAGTAGAAGAAACTAAGAAAAAAGGTTTGTTCTCACGCCTTTTTGGTAAAAAATAAGGAAGTCGGTGGCTGGGACGAAAGTTCCAGCTTATTTTGTAAAAGCAAACTAGTTATGTGATTAAGGAGGAATTATGGAAAAGCTATCTGAGTACATTGCTTTTGACTTGGAATTCAACACAGTTGCTGAAGTTAGTCATATTATCCAAGTGTCAGCAGTAAAATTTAAAGATGGTGAAGAGGTTGACAACTTTGACACTTATGTTTACACTGATGTGCCTTTACAATCTTTTATTAATGGTTTGACAGGTATTACATCAGAAAAAATAGCCACTGCTCCAAAGCTTGACAAGGTGTTAGCAGATTTTAAAGCTTTTGTTGGTGAGACTGCTTTGGTTGGTTACAATGCTTTGAAATCAGATTTACCTTTACTAGCCGAAAATAATCTGGACTTGACAGAGCTTTACAAGGTTGATCTTTATGATGAAGCTTTTGAACGTCGTAGCTCAGACTTAAATGGTATTGCTAATCTTAAGTTAACAAGCGTAGCAGACTTTTTGGGGATTTCTGGTCACGGTCATAATTCACTAGAAGATGCTCGTATGACAGCTCTTGTTTATGAAAAATTTATGGAATTTGATGAGAATAAATCTTACTTAAATCAGCAAGAAGAAGAGCATGGTGATAATCCATTTGCTGCTTTGGGTGGCTTTTTCGGCTAAGGCTCTGCTATTTTTCAAAAAAAGAAAAAATCATCTAAGGTAACCTCTTGCTTATGACCTTGGGTCATGTCCTATAATGAGGGCAGAAAGGAGGTGAAGGAAATGTCTCAGACTTATACAACTGGTGATTTGGCTAAGCTAGCTGGTGTTTCTGTTCGCACAGTTCAGTACTATGATAAACGGGGCATTTTAGTGCCATCTCAGTTATCAGAAGGTGGTCGTCGTATATATAGTGAATCTGATTTGGAGAAGTTGCGCTTGATTTGTTTTTTGCGTGAGCTTGACTTTTCAATAGAGCAGATTAAACGCTTGTATGCTGAAGAAAATGCAAAGCAGGTTTTAGAATTGCTTTTGGTCGAGCATATCAAAGCTATTAGGCAGCAGCTTGCAGAGAAAAAAGCTAAACTTGACACAGCTGTAAATCTTCTTGACAGGGTTAAAACTGAGTCAAGTCAGTCACTAGAATTTTTATCAGACATTTCTCTTACCATGAAAAATCAAAAATCATTGAAAAAAGTTCATTGGAAGATGTTTTTCATCTTTTTGCCCTTATTTCTTGTTCAAGTTGGTAGTTTAGTCTGGGCAATAGTGGCTTGGAATATTTGGATTTATGTGATTGCTGAAGTAATTTTAGCTCCCTTCGCTGTTTGGTTTACGAAGAATTATGCTCAAAATGTTGCTTATATCTGTCCAAATTGTCATCATGTGTTCCAACCAAATTTTAAAACATTTTTCTTTGCGCCCCATACGCCAAAAACACGAAAATTAACTTGTCCACATTGTCATGAAAAATCATATTGTATTGAAACAGCAAAAGAAGTGTAAAAAAAGCTCGAACCAATTGGTTCGAGCTTTTTGTTTTAAAATTAGAATGGCAATTTTCCTGCAAATGCGCCAAGAGTTTTTTGTGTTGCAGCATCAACTTGAGCAAGAGCATCGTTGATAGCTTGAGTTGTCATATCTTGAAGTGTTTCGATATCATCTGGGTCAACGATAGCATCTTTGAATGAGATATTTACCAATTTTTTGTCACCTGTGAATTCAGCAACGACAAGTTCTTGAGCTGATTTTCCAGTGAAAGTTGTGCTAGCAAGCTCAGCTTGTTTTTTCTCCATTTGTTTTTGAAGTTTTTGAGCTTGACGCATCATGTTTTGCATGTTCATCATAATTAACGAGATTCCTTTCAGAGCAAGGGTTTAATCCTTTATTAATTTGGAAATTTATCTTGAAAAAGATATTAATATTATAGCATCTTTCCTACAGAACTTAAAGTTTGGAGTTGAGCATGTCTTTATTGCTTTTGGGTAAGAAAGGATTTTACAAAAACTTTACAAAAAACAGGTAACGGATTTGATATTAACGGCATATAATGACGACTATAAAGATGTTAAAGGAGAACGTCATGAAAAAATGGAAAATGTTAGCCGGTTTAGCACTTCTTGGTTTGGGAGCAGGTGCAGTGTTATCTGCTTGTGAAAAATCAGCGAAAACCGATTCAGGAATGGGACAGATTAATGTTGTATCTCGTGAAGAAGGTTCAGGTACACGTGGTGCTTTTGTTGAACTTTTTGGTCTAAAGGGTGAAAACAGTAAAGGTGATGCGGTTGATATGACCACATCAAATGCTATCGTAACAAACTCAACTTCAGTAACTCTAACAACTGTCTCTGGTGATAAGTCAGCAATTGGCTACGCTTCATTAGGAGCTCTTAATGATAATGTCAAAGTTTTGGATATTGATGGTCAAAAGGCTAGTGTTGAGGCGATTAAGGATGGTTCTTATAAAATTTCTCGTCCATTTAATATTGTGACAAAATCAGAAATCAGTAAGCCAGCAAAAGATTTTATTGCTTATATCTTAAGTAGTGATGGTCAAAAGATTGTTAAGGATAGTGGCTACATTCCTCTTGAGCAGCAAGAGTCCTATCAAACAAGTGTGTCAACTGGAAAAGTGGTGGTTTCTGGTTCAAGTTCGGTAACCCCAGTGATGGAGAAGTTGAAAGAGGCTTATGGCAAGGTTAATCCTGATGTCAAAGTTGATATTCAACAAAGTGATTCATCAACTGGTATTACTGATACTATTGATGGTACGTCAGATATTGGTATGGCTTCTCGTGAATTAGAGAAAAGTGAAAAATCAAAAGGTGTTTCATCAACTGTTATTGCAATGGATGGCATTGCACTTGTTGTTAATAAAGCAAATAAAGTAAAGAACTTGACTAGCCAACAAGTAAAAGATATCTTCTCTGGAAAAATAACAGACTGGAAAGATTTGAGAGATTAGAGGAAGTCATGAATCACAAAAAAGAGAAAATGATGCAGGGGGTCTTCTTTTTAGCAGCCTGTATTTCAATCGTTTCAGTTTTATTGATTTGCATTTTCTTGATGGCAAATGGATTGCCAGCGATTAAAGAAATTGGCATTAAAAATTTTCTTCTGGGAGAAGTTTGGCGCCCGTCAAGTAATGAATTCGGCATTCTACCGATGATTGTTGGGTCACTTTATGTGACTTTAGGTGCTTTAGTTATTGGGGTTCCGATTGGTATTTTTACGGCAGTTTTTATGGCAAAGTTTTGTCCGCCTATACTTTATAAACCTTTGAAGTCAGCTATTAATTTAATGGCTGGGATTCCGTCGGTTGTTTATGGATTCTTTGGTTTGGTTGTTCTTGTTCCGTTTGTTCGTAATTATATTGGCGGCTATGGTATGGGAGTACTAACGGCATCGATTCTTTTGGGAATAATGATTTTGCCAACAATTGTCAGTGTGTCGGAGTCAGCTATTCGGGCAGTGCCCAATCATTACTATGAAGGTGGGTTAGCTTTAGGTGCTTCTCATGAAAGAAGTATATTTTTTGTTGTACTTCCTGCTGCCAAACGTGGTATCTTGGCATCTGTTATTCTCGGACTCGGTCGCGCTGTTGGAGAAACTATGGCTGTTATTATGGTAGCAGGTAATCAGGCGATTTTACCAAGTTCGTTGACCTCAGGTGTTCGAACTTTAACAACAAACATTGTTATGGAAATGGGTTATTCATCAGGACTTCATAGGCAAGCTCTAATTGGAACGTCGGTTATTCTATTTTTGTTTGTTTTGATTGTTAATATTATTTTCTCATTATTACGGAAAGAGGATTAGTATGAAAAATATCAATCAGAGAAATATCAAACAAAGGATTGATTCTCGTAAAAAAGATCCTCTTTCAATGATTTTATTTTACATGGTGTATTTAGCGGCATTTCTGAGTTTTTTAGTCATTGCTTTTATTGTCATTTATATTCTAATCAAAGGAGCACCTCATCTTAGTAAAGGGCTATTTGCCTTAACTTATACGACAAAAAATGTTTCCTTGTTACCGGCTTTGATTAATACCTTGCTGATAACTTTATTGACACTTTTGATTGCTGTTCCTGTTGGAATCAGTGCTTCTATTTACCTGACGGAATACGCTAGAAGAAACAATCCATTAGTTGCAATTATTAGAGTTGCTACTGAAACTTTGTCAGGGATTCCTTCAATTATTTATGGTTTATTCGGAGCGCTTTTCTTTGTTAAGTATGTGCACTTTGGATTATCTTTGCTATCTGGTGCGATTACTTTAAGTATTATGATTCTTCCTTTGATTATGCGTACAACAGAAGAAGCTTTGCTATCTGTTCCAGATGGTTATCGAGAAGGAGCATTTGCTTTAGGGGCTGGAAAATTACGGACAATTTTTAAGATAGTTTTACCAAGTGCAATACCAGGTATTTTCTCAGGGATTATTTTAGCGATTGGTCGTATTATTGGAGAGTCAGCAGCTTTGATTTTTACAGCTGGGACTGTGGCAGAAGTGGCAAGAAGTATCTTTAGTTCATCTCGAACTTTAGCAGTTCACATGTATGCAATATCTGGTGAGGGGTTATATCTTAATCAGACTTATGCAACAGCGGTAGTTCTTTTAGGATTGGTTATTGGTATTAATATTTTATCTGGTTTTGTGGCTAGACGTTTAGGAAGTGAGATGGGTGATGAGTAAGTTAATTGTTGATAATTTAGATTTGTATTATGGTGATTTTCATGCCTTAAAATCGATTAATTTGGAAATTCCAGCAAATGGTATTACTGCCTTCATTGGACCATCAGGATGTGGAAAATCAACCTTGCTAAAAAGTTTGAACCGTATGAATGATTTGGTTAAAGATTGCCGCATTACTGGAAAAGTCATTCTAGACGGTAAGGATATTTACCAAGATGTTGATATCAATAGTCTGCGTAAGAAAGTCGGAATGGTGTTTCAAAAACCTAATCCATTTCCAATGAGTATTTATGACAATATCGCTTTTGGTCCAAGGACACATGGCATTCATGCGAAAGCTCAATTGGATGAAATTGTTGAACGCTCTTTAAAACAGGCAGCTATTTGGGATGAGGTCAAAGATCGTTTGAACAAATCAGCTATGGGCTTATCAGGTGGACAGCAACAGCGTCTTTGTATTGCGCGTGCTTTGGCTATTGAACCAGAGGTCTTGCTGATGGATGAGCCGACTAGCGCACTTGATCCTATATCAACATCAAAGATTGAAGATTTGGCAGTTACTTTAAAAGATAAATACAGCATTGTTATGGTAACACATAATATGCAACAAGCAGTTAGGGTCTCAGACCAAACAGCTTTCTTTTTAATGGGGGAGTTGATTGAGTGTAATCAAACGAGTCAGCTCTTTTCACTGCCACAAGATGAAAGAACAGAAAATTATATTACGGGGAGATTTGGATGATTCGTTCAACATTTGAAAATCAACTGGAAGAGCTAACGAAAAATGTCATTCTGATGGGAGCTTTGTGTGAGGATGCCATTTCAAAATCTGTTCAATTTTTGAAGAAAGATGATTCATATTTGGTTAACAATGTGATTAAAACTTATCAAAAAATTGAACAATCTGAGCGTGACATCGAAGAGCAGTGTTTAAAATTACTCTTACGTCAACAGCCCGTAGCTAAAGATTTGAGATATGTTTCAGCAGCTCTTAAGATGGTTTATGATATGAAACGTATTGGCGCTCAAGCTGCAGAAATTGGTGAGATTGTGAACCAAGGACATATTCAACCAGGGCCAGAATTAGAACATTTGAAAAAAATGGCTAATCACGTTGTAGGCATGGTGACAACCAGTATTGATGCCTTTCTATATGAGAATGAGAAGATGGCAAATCAGGTTATCTGTTCTGACAGTACAGTTAACCAAGATTTTGATACAATAAAGGTAAATCTGATGACATATTTCTCAGGTAAGGATGTTGATGGTGAGCATGCTATTGATGTCTTGATGGTAGCCAAGTACATTGAACGTATTGGAGACCATACGGTTAATATTGCTAAATGGGTAATTTTTTCCATTACGGGGCAACTAGATGGAGATGACATATGATTTACTGTGTTGAAGACGATGATGATATTCGTGAATTGATGCTTTATACTTTAAAAACAGCTGGCTTTGAAACTCAGGGATTTCCTGATGGAGATGATTTTTGGCAAGCTATATCTCTCCAACAACCAGATTTGATTTTATTAGATATTATGTTGCCTGGAAGTGATGGTTTAGCCATTTTAGAAAAGTTAGAACAAACACCTGCGACTGCAGGCATCCCAGTCATTATGGCAACAGCTAAAGGAACAGAATATGACAAGGTAAAAGGTTTAGATATGGGAGCTGATGATTACCTTGTGAAGCCATTTGGTATGATGGAGATGATTTCTCGAATTAAGGCAGTTTTGCGTCGAAGCCAAAAAGGACATGTTCCTAAGATGTTGAAACTTGGAAATTTATCACTAGATGTTCAAAATTATGTTGTAAAAAAAGATAATCAAGTGATTCATTTAACCCTAAAAGAATTTGAACTTCTTGTTCTTATGATGAAAAATCCAAATCGTGTCTTTACCAGACAAGATTTGCTCAAACAAGTTTGGAACGATGATTTTTTAGGTGAAACTAGAACGGTGGATGTTCATATTGGGACGCTTCGAACAAAGCTTGGCGATGCAGGTCACTATATTCAAACCATTCGTGGTGTAGGATATCGTCTGGAGGATGATAATGGTTAAGAAAATTTTTCGTTCGACACTTATGGTAACTTTGGGAATTCTCTTTTTGGCAGTTATGTTAATTATGGGGGTTCTTTATAGCTACTTTGCTCAGGTACAAAAAGAGCAACTTCGTGCGGAGACTTCTTTGGTTGCTCAAGGGGTAAACCTTGAGGGAAAGAGGTACTTTGATTACCTTAAGGTATCCGGAGTTCGAATGACTTGGATTGACCACGAAGGAAATGTCCTCTATGATAATCAGTATGATGCTAAGAAAATGGATAACCATGCCAATCGGAAAGAATTTAAGGAAGCCTTGACTGATGGAAAAGGAGAAAGCACGCGCTATTCATCAACCTTAACAACTAAGTCTCTATATCTAGCGCAGCGTCTAGATAATGGAACGGTTATCCGATTATCAGTGACACAGCACAGCTTGTTGTTACTATACATTCGAATGTTTCAGCCATTTGCGCTAATTATCATATTAGCTATTACATTATCCATTTGGGTCGCGCGATATACTGCTAAACGTATTGTGGCGCCTTTAAATGATTTAGATTTGGATCAGCCACTGAAAAATGAAGCTTATGATGAAATTTCTCCTTTGCTAAGACGGATTGATCATCACCAAAAGGCATTGAGTAAACAAGAAGCATTGTTAAACCAGAAAAAAGAAGAATTTGATACCATTATTTCAAAAATTAAAGAAGGTATTATTTTATTGGATGCTAAGTGTCAGGTAATTAGTATCAATGATGCTGCGCAACAACTTTTTCAGACAGATCAAACGTGTCTTGGAAAAAACATCTTACAACTCACGAGGGATTTATCGTTTAATAAATGGTTAAAATCAGGTCTAGCTGGTCAAAAGCAAGAGGGAATTATCCATTTTGATAAGGAAAGCTATAAAGTTCTGATTCGCCCGATTTTATTTGAAGGCAAGGTGACAGGATTAGTTATTCTTTTGTTTGATGTGACAGAACAACTGCAAAATGAACAGTTGCGTCATGAATTTACAGCTAATGTCTCACATGAATTAAAAACACCTTTACATGTAATCTCAGGATATTCAGAGATGCTTGCAAGTGGAATGGTTTCAAGCGAGGATACTCCTCATTTTGCTGGTAAAATTTACAAAGAGTCTAAGCGTATGGTTCAGCTAGTAGAAGATATTATCAAATTGTCACATCTGGATGAGATAGATCAAGTACCTATGGAAACATTGGATGTTTACGCAATTGCTAAAAATGTTCTTGATAGTTTATCTACTAAAGCTAGTCAGAGACAGATTCGTCTACAATTAATAGGTCAGTCAACCATGATGTTTGGAAATCCTGCTTTGATTCATTCGATTTTGTACAATATTTGTGATAATGCTATTACTTATAATCGTGATAAGGGAAGCGTTGAAGTAACAATCACATCGAACAAAAAAGATGTTTTCTTAGCTATTAAGGATACTGGTCTTGGTATTCCAAAAGAAGAGCAGAACCGGATTTTTGAAAGATTTTATCGTGTTGATAAAAGCCGCTCTAAAAAAGTTGGCGGAACAGGTCTTGGCTTGTCAATTGTCAAACATGCTTTGAAACTTCATAACGCTACTATTCAAGTCCAAAGTCAGGAAAATATTGGGACACAGATGTTACTAACGTTTCATAAATAAAAAAGATTGAACCTTTGGTTCAATCTTTTTTGATAGTTATTTTTCTACTGGCATTTCAAGACTTGATTTTTCTAAATCAACTGTCAAAATGTAATTTCCGTTATCACGGATAGTGTGCTCGAAGTCTGTTGTGTAGAGAAGGACTCGCAAGCTATCACCTTTTTTGAGTTTGTAGATGCTTGGTTGAAGGGTAAAATCAAGAGTCATCCACTCATTTGGTTTGATATCTTCGACAGTCAGCAAATCGCTTCGATTTTGCAGATTAAGAACACCTTTTGTGATGACACGTTCTTGTGTTTTGACAAATGGCAATTCTTTAAGTGCTTCGCGTGAGAAGTTGCGCCCGTTGTCGATAGCATGAAGGTTTCGGTTGGTTGGCACATCTTTGAAACGTTTTTTCTGACCGTAATCAAGCACTTGTGCAGATAAGAGCCCTTTATCTTCACTTGATTTCAGTGTTAAATGTAGGGTTATTTGTCCGTTGATGTGATAGTCTTTGTGGAGTGGAATATCAACGCAGATACTGTTTGCCTTTCCAGCAAATAAATCTGTCTTGAAAGTATGGAAGTTTTTACTGTAACGTTCGAAGTCATCTTTGCCATAGTGGTTATCAATGATTTGTTGGTTAGTGCCAAGAGATAATGTTTCTTTGTCACCGCTGCCAAATTTTGTCAATTGACTTGACCAAGTTTGTTCTTGACTATTATCTTGCCAAATAAGTGTTGGTAAGTCATATTGGCTATCTTGTCCGAGCATTTTTTCAGAAAGTAGTGTATTCATACTTTCGCGGAAATCGATTGATTGCCAGTTATGCATGTAGACATGTTCACCGTTGTGAAGGAAAACATGTTTTTCGACATTTTGAGGCAGTGCATTGAAAATCTTGAAGACGTGGCGAGGTTTAACATTCCAATCTTGAAGACCGTGTGTGTAAACGCATGTCGCTGTTACCTTATCAGCATGAGGAAGGTAGTTGCGGTCATGCCAAAATTGGTTGTAATCACCAGTTTCTCGATCTAAGTTAGCTGATTGTTCATCGAGTAATTTTTGGTAATGGTCATTATTGTGGAGATAATCGCCAGCTAGTAAGTTTCGTGAGTAAGTCAATTCGGTAAGAACATCAAGGTCCTCACCAGGATAGCCGCCAGGGCTGCAGACTAGTCCGTTTTCGCGGTAGTAGTCGTACCAAGATGAAATAGCTGATTCAGCGATGATAACTTTGAGTCCTTCGACACCTGTTGTCGCAAGGGCTGTCGACATAGTACCGAGATAAGATTTACCAGTTGTGCAGACTAGCCCACTTGCCCAATCAGCAAGAACTTTTTGGTCACGGCGATGGCTAGAAAAGGCAACAGCTCTGCCATTTAACCAGTCGATAACAGCTTTAAAGCTTTCAACTTGAGCGTAGTCACCACTTGTCATAAAGCCATTTGAACCAGCAGTTCCTACTCCTGAAACGTAAATATTTGCAAATCCACGAGCTAGGAAGTAATCGTTTAATGTGTATGGGTCGATAAAGCTGAAACTTTCTTCAGTTTCACCTACTGGAAGTTCTAATTCAGGTGTTGCAAGTGATTTGAAATCTCGAGTTTCAACGTCGATTTTACCTGCTTGCTTGATAGCTAAGTCGCCTTCCATTTTGTAAAGTTTTTTATCGTTAGCAACGATATTTGTCCCTTCGTGATAAGGGCTAGCAGTCATCATTGTTGGTACTTTGTGGCTAGTTTTAGGACGAATGATATTAACTTTAACCAAATCTAACTGACCATCATTGTCAGTATCAAGCGGAGCTTGTACATAAACAACTTCACGAATTAAATCATTTGTATTAAAGGTTGCTAAAGATTTACCATTGAAAAAATGATAATCATTATCAACTGGGATAAGTCCTTTACTAATCAAGTCATCAAGCAAAGTCATACCATTTTTTTGACGACTAAGAAGAAGCTGGTAAAGTGCCTCGATGATGTGACCTTTTTGGTAATTGATTGGAAATGCAATTTTTTCTAAAAAGTCGGTCGTATCTGTAAAATCAACATGAGGTGTGAATCCAAGCAATTGAAGAGCAACAGTATAAAAAATATCTGCCGTTAAAGGACAATCAGATTGCAAGAATGTTAGTAAATCAGTTTCAAAATCAGCAATAAGGTTGCCAAGTGGATAGTCCGTATCTTTATAATTAAAGAAAATCTTACGGCAGAAGTGCTCTAGCAGCAACTTATCAGATGCTTGCTTGCTAATATCAAATCCAAGAGCTTGCATTTCTTGTTTGCAAACCTCTGCAGGCCTTGGTATGTAAGAGAATTGATTATATTTCATGAAAATTTCTCCTTCTAAAAGTAAACGTTTTAATTTCACAGATAACCTTTACATTGTCTATTATACTTGATAAAATGTTAGTTGTCTAAACTATATTTTTTTGGAGGAAATAAAAAAACATGGATGTTACATGGACTGTGAAATATATCACAGAATTTATTGGAACAGCTATGATGCTCATTCTTGGGAATGGTGCTGTTGCCAACGTCGATCTTAAAGGTACAAAAGGACACAACTCTGGTTGGGTTATCATCGCTATCGGTTATGGTTGCGCCGTTATGATGCCAGCTCTTATGTTTGGTAACGTTTCTGGTAACCACATCAACCCAGCATTCACAATTGGTCTTGCTGTATCAGGACTTTTCCCATGGGCACACGTTCCACAATACCTTATCGCTCAATTCTTGGGTGCTATGGCAGGTCAATTACTTGTAGTTTTGGTTCACCAACCTTACTACCTTAAAACTGAAAACCCAAATGCTATCCTTGGTTCATTCTCAACAATTTCAGCTGCTGATGACGGAACTAAAGCTAGCCACAAAGTATCAATGATTAACGGTTTCTTGAACGAATTCCTTGGATCATTTGTTCTTTTCTTGGGTGCTATGGCTCTTACTAAAAACTACTTCGGTGCACAATTGGTATCACAATTGACAGCTGCAGGTTACGATGCTAATACAGCAGCAACTACAGTTGCACCTTACACAACTGGATCACTTGAAGTAGCTCACCTTGGTCTAGGATTCCTAGTTATGACACTTGTTGCATCACTTGGTGGTCCTACAGGTCCAGCACTTAACCCTGCACGTGACCTTGGTCCACGTATCGTCCATGCATTGCTTCCAAAATCAGTTCTTGGTGAACACAAAGGCGATTCTAAATGGTGGTATTCATGGGTACCAGTTGTAGCTCCAATCCTTGCTGGTATTGCTGCAATTGCCTTGTTCAAACTATTGTATCTATAAGATAATAAAACAGAAAAAAGAACCTTCGGGTTCTTTTTTGTTTTGTCGTGAAAAGCATAATTTCTTGTCAAACTGACTAATTTTTTCTAAAATAGAAAAGACCCGGTCCTTATTTTTTATAAGAACTTACTCGTATAATCTATAAATACATAACACTGTGAGGAGATTTTTATGACTTTATTTAACGGAGTCACGTTTAGGCACCCTGTTTTACGAATCAATAATCGAGATCAAAACGTTGATTTCTACCAACGATTAGGTTTTAAATTAGTTCACGAAGAAAATGCAATCGCCGTTTTTTCAACAAAACAACGAAATGCACGTTTTGTTATTGAAGAATCACCAGCACCATGGACTCGTGCTGTTAAAGGCGATAAAAAAATTAATAAAATTGTTGTTAAAATTCCTAAAGCTGATGAAATCGAAGCAATTTTAGGTAACGGTGTTGACGTAGAACGTCTATTTAAAGGTGACCGTGGTTATGCTTTTGAGACAGTTTCTCCAGAAGGTGACCTTTTCCTTTTACACTCAGAAGATGACATTCAAACTCTTGAAGAAATTGACAATCGACCTTTTCCTGAAAATGATAAATTAGAAGAAGTTTCAGCCTTCCGTTTTGAAGGATTGACGCTAAATGTTGCTGATAAAGCAAGCTCACAAGCTTTCTATAAAGATATCTTTGGTGGTAACTTGCCATTAAATCTTAAGTTCAAAGAAGGTAACGGTTCAGATTTGACGATTGACCCACTTAAAACTTGGGATTTGGAAATTCTTGAATTTAAAGTTCCTAAAGAATATGACTTGAGAGCTTTGGCAGATTATTTGGAATCTAAAGAGCAATCCATTTATTTGGATAAAAAAGAGAGTGTTCTTGTTCTTTCAGATCCTAGTCAAGTTGAAATTTGGTTCATCAAATGATCGATTTACTTGATGTTGTGAATGATCAGATTGATCGTAATATTTATCATGGAGCTTCTATAGCTCTTTTTAAAGACGGTAAATGGTCAGAATCCTATGTTGGAACAATTGATGGTGATAATCCTGTCCAGCCTGGGATGATTTATGATTTGGCGTCGGTATCTAAGGTTGTTGGAGTGGGCACTGTAGTCATTTCGCTTGTTCGTGAGGGTAAGTTGGATATTGATATGCCTTTGAAGCACTACTATCCTGAGTTTCATGAGAATAAGCTTACGCTTCGTCAGCTCTTAACGCATAGCAGTGGTATTAATCCTTTTATTCCAAATCGTGATTCTCTTAATGCTGAGCAGCTAAAAGATGCAATCAATCATATCACGGTAGAAGACAAAAAAGATTTTCTTTATACTGATATTAATTTCTTGCTGCTAGGCTTTATGCTGGAAAAAATCTTCGGCAAATCTTTGAAAGCTATTTTTCAAGAAGAGGTCTTTAATCCTTTTGCTATGTCAGACACCAGTTTTGGACCTGTAAAAAACGCTGTGCCGACCGTTGCAGGAATTTCAGATGGTGTTGTCCATGATCCAAAGGCGAAAGTTCTTGGTTGCCATTCTGGCTCGGCAGGGTTATTTTCAACTGTAAGTGATTTGGAAAAAATGTGCCAGCATTATCTGACTGATGACTTTGCGCGTGATCTTTGGCAAAATTATAGCCGTGCTAATAAAGAGCGTTCACTTGCTTGGAATAAAGAAGGCGATTGGCTTGATCACACTGGTTATACTGGAACTTATGTTGCGATAAACCGCAAAGAACAAAAGGCAGCTATTTTCTTGACGAATCGCACCTATGCTTATGATGATCGTCCTCTTTGGATTGAGGAGCGAAAGAAAATTTCTGATTGGATTCAGGAAAACTTGTAAGATTAATAAAAATATGAAAACGCTTAACTTTTTTCTCGGCTTTTTTTGCATGAAAGTGCTATAATGAAGTTAGTCAGAGAAAAGGAGGCTAGGCTTATGGCAGATGTACTTACGGTTGTTTTCAATGTTGAAAGTGAAGCGTACCAAGCATTTTCAGAATTAAAAGCTTTTAAGCAAGATCAAAAAACACAGATTGCTCAAATTGCTTTGGTTAAAAACGAAAATGGAAAAATTACTATCAAAGATTCCGTTGATTTTGATGATTCTAGTCACGAATATGCCACAATTGGTGGTATCGTTGGTGGTTTACTTGGTATCTTGAGCGGACCAATCGGAGTTATCATCGGATATGGTATCGGAAGTCTTGCTGGTGCTGCCAGCGGTAGTATGAACGATGCAAATGATGATAGTTTGATTGAAGAAGTCACAACTAAGTTGCTTGACGGTGATGTGGCGGTGATTGCTCTAGTTCATGAAGAAGACGAAAGCGTACTAAACCATGTCTTTGCTCCTTATAAGACTAATATTATGCGTTGGGATGCTGTAGCACTTGCTCGTGAAGTTGAGCTTGCAGATCAGGTTCAAGATGAATTGTTTGATAAGTTTCAAGAAGATATGAACGAACGTCGTATCAATCACTTTAAAGAACAAGGTAATGATATCGCAGAAGCAATCAAAGAAAAATTCCATCGCCTAAGAGGAAAAGAATAAATAGAAAAAGCAGTCAATCTATTTAAACTCTCCACAGTGTTATAAAAAGAAGCTCTCTTGTATAAGAGAGCTTTTAATATTTAAAATTTTAGAGAATTTTTTCCATGCTGATATGCTGAATGCCAGCTTCTTCAAATTCATCGCCAAAGCATGTAAAACCAAGTTTATCGTAAAAACCTTTGGCGGATAGCTGTGCGTGAAGGATGATACGTTTAAACTCTTGAGCTTTACAAAAGTTAATAACATCCTCTAGCAAGTATTGTCCTAAGTGTTGCCCTTGATAGTCTTTAAGAACAGCCATGCGTTGCAAAGTTACTTGGCTAAGGTCATGATTAGGCAAGATGCGGCAAGTTGCGACAGCTTGTTCATTATTATGGTAAAGGACAAAATGAAGGCAGTAAGCTTCGTTTTCGTCGATTTCAAGCGATAATGGGACGCCCTGCCCTTTAACAAAAACTTCTTGACGAATTTTCATGGCATCAAGATATGTATCTGAGAGTGTATTTCGTGTTTGTTTGATTTTCATAGCTCTATTTTAAGGACAAAAAAAGACTCTGTCAACTGACAAAGTCTTTTTAGATATTTATTATTTGGCAGCAACGGTTTCAGCAGCGTCATCCATTGAAAGAACTTCGTGGAAGACACGTTGAGTCAATTCTGTCTTTTGTTCTTTTGTAAGGTATTTAGTGTTGACACAGTAACCTGAGATACGAACGATAACGTCTTCACCATTCATAATTTTATCATAAACATCTTTAAGGTCCATGACGTTCAAGTTAACGTGTTGTCCACCGTTTTCGAAGTAACCATCAAGGATAGTTACCAAGTTATCAACTTGTTCATCGAATGTCTTACCAAGAGCACGTGGAGAAACTTGAGTTGTAAGTGAGATACCATCTGCAGCATATGAGAAGTCAAGGCTAGCAAGAGAGTTCAAGTTTTGCAACCAACCGCCACGAGCTTTGTTAGATGGGTTAGCACCTGGTGAGAAGAATTCAAGTTTAGAAAGGTTTACAGTACCATCTTCGTTGAGGTAAACCCCTTTGTGAACTGGAGAGTTACCAGTTTGTTTAGAGTAAGCAACGTTTGAAGTGATTGTAAGAAGTGATACAGTAGCTTCAGCGTTCTTGTAAAGTTTGTGGCTACGAAGACGAGTAGTGTATGCTTCAACCAACCATTCAGCAAGTTCGTTAGAACGTGGGTCATCTTCACCCCAACGAGGGAAGTCACCAGTTGTTTCGTAATCGTAGATGTAGCCATCTTCGTCGCGGATTGGTTTTACAGTAGCGTATTTGATTGCTGACAATGTATCAACAGTGTTTGCAAATCCACAGATACCAAATCCCATGTTAGCACGTTGGTGAGTTGGCAAGAATGCCATTTGAACAGCTTCGTAGTTGTATTTATCAGTCATGTAGTGAATGATGTTAAGGGCATCTACGTAAGTTGAAGTCAACCAATCAAGTGATTTTTCGAAGTTAGCTTTAACTGTTTCGAAATCAAGGATTTCGTCACGGACTGGTTCAATATCAAATACTTTGTAGTCTTTGTGAACATCATCGTAACCACCGTTCAAACCAGTAAGAAGAGCTTTAAGGACGTTTACACGAGCACCGAAGTATTGGATGTTGTGACGTTGTTCTTCGTTTTCTGGGTCAAGTGGTGATACACAGCATGAGATACATGACATTTCACCGTAACCATCTTTAGCCATTGTTGTCACACCTTCATATTGGATTGAAGAGTGTTTGTGTGACATCTTCATGCAATAACGACGGAATGAGTATGGCAATTTATCAGTCCAAAGAACTGTCAAGTTTGGTTCTGGAGCGTTACCGATGTTATCGAGTGTGTGCAAGAAACGGTAGTCCATTTTAGTTACACGGTGACGTCCGTCAGCACCCATACCAGCCATAGAAGTTGTGATGAATGTTGGGTCACCTGAGTAAAGTTCATCGTAAGCTTTTGTACGTGCGAATTTAACAGTACGAAGTTTCAAGACAAAGTCATCAACGAATTCTTGAATTTCTGATTCTGTAAATGTACCACGAGCAAGGTCACGTTCTGCAAAGATGTCGAGAACAATTGGAACACGTCCTAGAGAAGTAGCGGCACCATTGATAACACGACAAAC
This sequence comes from Streptococcus equinus, assembly GCF_049393805.1. Classification (NCBI taxonomy): domain Bacteria; kingdom Bacillati; phylum Bacillota; class Bacilli; order Lactobacillales; family Streptococcaceae; genus Streptococcus; species Streptococcus equinus. The sequence goes on along the minus strand of NZ_CP185763.1, from coordinate 721,172 downwards.
TGCCATGAAAGCAATGTTAACCCATTGGATAGCTTCTTTAACGTTCATGGCTGGTTTACGAACATCAAGTCCGTAAAGGTCACCAAGTTTAACAACTTCACCAAGAGCTTGGTATTGCATGTTTACTTCTTCACGAAGACGGATTGATTCTTCGTCGATTTCAGTGATAGCGTTCCAGTCGTTAACTTTTTCTTGCATCAAGTAGTCAGCACCATAAAGAGCTAGACGTGCGTAAACACCGATGATACGTCCACGAGAGTAAGCATCTGGAAGACCAGTTACAGTGTGTGCGTGACGCGCACGGCGGATATTAGATGTATAAGCGCGGAAAATTCCGTCATTTACTGTAGTAGTGTATTTTGTGAAAATTTCATGAACAGCAGGATCTGGTTCATAACCATGTTCTTTAAGTGCTGTTTCTGCCATACGGATACCACCTTTTGGCATGAAATTCAATTTGAACAACTCATCATTTTGAATACCGTAGATTAATTCATCGTCTTTTGAAATATAGCCGGCAGGAATATCTGCGATTGATGTTGGACGAGTGTCCATTGGGAAACGAGTTGCTTCGTATTTAGCTTTTGTATCTTCAATGATTTTTTTGATTTTAAGAGAGCGTTCAGTAGCTGGAGCTAAGAAGCTTTCATCACCATCATAAGGTGTGTAGTTAGCTTGTACGAAACGAGAAACGCTGGCTTTTTCTTTCCAGTCAGTACCTTTAAAGCCTTCCCAGGCTTTTTCAAAAACATCTGCATTTGTTTTAACAGTCGCCATAATGAGATTTCTCCTTAAATTCTAGTAGCTGTAACAAGTCATCTGTTACATTTACAATTATAAGTCTATCATAAAGGAAGCGTTTTCCCAAGCGAAAAAATTGGAAAAAACTAGAATCTTTTCTAGAACAGTTTCAGAAAGTTGGTCAACTGTACTAGAAATTTGTAAATTTTGCTTGAAAGTAATGAAAATTGTTATAATAGAATCAGAAAGGACTGGATGATGCTTATTTTTCCATTAATTAATGATACTTCTCGAAAAATTATTCATATTGATATGGATGCCTTTTTTGCGTCAGTGGAAGAAAGGGATAATCCAGAACTCAAAGGAAAGCCTGTTATTATCGGTTCTGACCCACGTAAGACTGGTGGACGCGGTGTCGTGTCAACTTGTAACTATGAGGCGAGAAAATTTGGCGTGCATTCTGCCATGTCATCGATGGAAGCTTATGAGCGATGCCCACAAGCTATTTTCATTTCTGGTAATTACCAAAAATACCGAGAGATTGGAATGCAAATTCGTGAGATTTTCAAGCGTTACACAGACTTGGTTGAACCCATGTCCATTGATGAAGCTTACTTGGATGTCACTGAGAATAAATTAGGCATTAAATCTGCTATTAAAATCGCTAAAATGATTCAATATGATATTTGGCAAGAAGTTCACCTGACTTGTTCAGCAGGTGTCTCTTATAACAAATTCTTAGCAAAATTAGCTTCAGATTTTGATAAACCGAAAGGTTTGACATTGGTAATGCCAGAAGATGCCGAAGATTTCTTGAAAGAATTACCGATTGAAAAATTTCATGGCGTGGGTAAGAAATCTGTTGAAAAACTACACCAACTTGGTGTTTATACAGGAGCAGATTTGTTAGAAATTCCTGAGATGACCTTGATTGATCAGTTTGGGCGTTTTGGCTATGATTTGTATCGCAAAGCGCGTGGTATTTCTAATTCTCCTGTCAAACCCAATCGTATTCGAAAATCAATTGGAAGTGAGCGAACATATGGCAAGCTATTATACGATGACGCGGATATTAAATCAGAGATTTCTAAAAATGCACGTCGTGTTGTTGATAGCCTGGCACGTAATAATAAAATTGGTCGAATAGTTGTTTTGAAAGTTCGTTATGCTGACTTTTCAACATTGACCAAGCGTAAAACGTTAGATGATGCCACTAATGATTTTAATATCATTGAACAAGCTGCTTATGAGATTTTTGACAGCTTGGAAGAATCCAAAGTTGGTGTGCGTCTTCTGGGGGTTACTATCACGGGATTAGAAGATAATATTCGTCCTTTAAATCTTTTCAAAAATTAAAATACCGTCTTAGTAAGTGCTGAGACGGTATTGTTTCTAAAAGACCTAGTTATTTATCACTTTCAGAATCATCAGCATCGTCTTTGTCTAAAAGTTGTGCAGCCTTATTGTATACATAGCCATAAAGTGCTAAGAAGACAAGTGGTAGAACAATACTAAATGGTGAAAGTGTCGCACCAAGGTAAATTGCAAAAGCAAAAGATACAAGGTTGTAAACAACAGTATAAATCAAGGCAATGCGGTAAGGTGATAAACTTGGTGCATCGTCTTTGATTTTTGCTAAGTTTTTAAATGCTAAAACAGCTACAAGAATATTTACGATAAGCGCAGCAACATAAAGAATAACATTTCCAAAATGTGCTGAGATTTCGATAGCTTGATAGCTTTCAGCATCTAATTGTGCTTTTAATTGATCAAGGTTGTTGACTAAAATAAAGTGACTAATAATAGAAACTACTTTAGCAACAGCGCCGAGAACATTTACCCAAGCGATGAAAAGCGTCCAAGAACGCAAAGATTGACGAATTTTTTCATATGAAACCATTTTAAACCTCCTAAAAATAATGGTTAACTAATATGATAGTACGGCTATTATATCATAATATTTTTTTATGTAAACACTTTTATATCAAAAGATGTAAGCTTGTGGAAACCTTTAGTTTCAAGGGCTAAATCGTTTTATACTTCTAAATATTTTAGCTGTGAAAGCAAAATTTGCAGGATTCCATTTTACTTTTTAAGTGATAAAAAAATAGGATTTCAATGGTTTAAAATCCTATTTTGAGTTATGAACGTTTAAAAAATTGTTCGATATCTTCTTGGGTGATACCAATCATCGGATCGATAAATGCCATATTTTCTTCTGTTAGGCGATAAATTTTTGGCTCTTCAGTTTCAAGTTCTTCCTCAATATCCAAGCTGAGTTGTTCAGCTTTTTTAGATGAATTTTCTTCTTCGGAGTTTGAAGGAGCGCTTTTAACTGTTTCTTGTTCTTGAATTTCAGAATCAGTGATGCTCTCAGAAGAATCTATTTCAGGGAGTTCTTCGTCTCCTGTGAAACGTTCGACGAGGTAAGTGTTGCGTTTAGCACCTTCGTTTTTAATCGCGTAGTCAAAGGCAGCAATTTCTCCCAGCATGACTAACTTACTTTTTGAGCGTGTAATAGCAGTATAGATAAGGTTACGCTGCAAGAGTCGGTGACTCTGACGTGTGATTGGCAGAATAACAACCTGAAATTCGCTACCTTGAGATTTGTGGATAGACATGGCGTAAGCCAGTGTGATTTTATGCCATTCGTTACGAGGATAGCTCACTTCAGTACCATCAAAAGACATAAACAGCTCGTCTTGCTTAGACTCGGTGTATTTGGCAGGAATAAGGTCAGTAATATAGCCAATATCACCGTTAAAGACATTGAGTTCGGCGTCGTTGATGAGGTGGAGAACTTTGTCCCCCTTACGGAAATTCATCTCACCAAAGGCAAATGACAATTGGTCACCGAGTGGGTTTAACAAATCTTGGATAATCGTATTAAGGCGATTAATCCCAGCTGCTCCGCGGTACATGGGGGCAAGAATTTGAATTTCTTGTGGGCTGATACCACTTTTAATAGCTGCGCTGACAATTTTTGGAATCATCTCAGGAATGTATTGGGCGCTAGCTTCAAAATAAGAGCGGTCAGCTTTTTTTTGTGTGAAATCAGCTGGCAAGATGCCTTGTCTCATTTGATTGGCTAAAGTAACGATAGTTGAATCTTCGGACTGTCTAAAGATTTTTGTCAGTGCTAACTGCGGTAATTCTTTGATTTTCAATAAATCTGCCAAAACTTGTCCAGGTCCTACCGAAGGCAATTGGTCGCTATCTCCGACGATGATAACTTGAGTATTTGATGAAATAGAGCTAAACAGTTGGTTAGCAAGCCATGTATCGACCATTGAAAACTCATCGATGATAATCAAGTCACAATCAAGATAATCATCCATAGCTTGGTAGTCATTATCGCCATTTAAACCAAGATGGCGGTGAATCGTGGCACTTGGTAAGCCAGTCAATTCGTTCATACGACGGGCTGCACGACCAGTCGGTGCTGCTAGAATGATTGGGATATCTTTTTTCTCAAGGTCAATGCGGTGAAGAGCAGCATAGGTCTCGATTAAACCGTTGATAACGGTCGTTTTTCCTGTTCCCGGTCCACCAGTTAGAATAAAGACTTTGCTTTGCAGGGCATTTTTGATGGCATCTTTTTGCACTTGGTCGTAAGAAATCCCAAAATTTTCTTCGACTTCAGCGATTTCTTCTTCCAGCTCTTCGGCTGAAAATTGCTTAGACAGTGGGGTATCAAGGATACGCGTCAAATGTTTTTTGATACCTGCTTCAGCATAAAAGAGCGTGTTGTCAAAAATCTTAGTACCGATATTCTGCACCTTGTCTTCAGCAATAAGTGTTGATAACTCTTTAGCAACAGCTGCGGGGTCAAGTTCGATTTGTCGTGCTTCTTCAAGAATAGTGATGGCATTTTCTAATAAATCACGCGCCTCGACATAAGTATCGCCATTTTCCACAGAAAGTTCGAATAATGTGTGGACAAGTGCCGCACGAAAACGTTGTGGAGAATCTGCTTCGATGCCTAACTGCTCAGCCAGTTGGTCAGCTATTTTAAAACCAATCCCTTGGATGTCTTCAACGAGTTGATAAGGATTTTCTTGGATAATATCAAGGCTTTCTTCCTTGTACTGGTTAAAAATCTCAAAAGCCACACGGTTAGTCAACCCATACTCAGCAAGTTTGGCAAGGATTTGCTCCGTACCATAATTGAGTTTTAATTTGGCAACAAAATTATCACGATTTTCCTTAGAAAGTCCTGAAATACTGTCGAGTTTACTTGGGTCTTCTAGGATTTTATCGATGGTGTCTTCGCCGTAGAGCTGCACGATTTTTTCAGCAGTTTTTTTACCAATCCCTTTAAAGTGCTCGCTTGAAAAATATTTAATCAATCCAGATGAGCTTGGCTTTGAACGCTCGTAGCGCGTGAGTTTAAGCTGCTCACCGTATTTTGGATGCTGGGTCAATTCACCCCAGAAAGTATAATTTTCTCCTTCAATGATTTCAGCCATTGTCCCAGTGACAATGATTTCAAAATCATCGAAATCAGAGTCAGTATCTTCGATTTCGAGTAGTACGATTTTAAAAAAGTTACTGGCATTTTCAAAAATAATACGCTCAACAATGCCAGAAAAGAAGTATTCCATAACTTGTCCTTACTTGATTACTATAGTGGCTTTATTATAACATTCGGAAATCTGATAGACAAACACCGCATAAAAAGACTTAACTCAAGTGAGCTAAGCCTTCAATGATTTTTAGTTGACGCCTCCAATTTTTGAAAGTGGCCAGAAGCGGAATTTGACTTCACCAACGAGAGCTGATTTTTTAAAGGTACCAACTTCGCGGCTATCTTTTGAGACGATACGGTCATCACCTAGCAAGAAATAGCGACCTTTTGGAACTTTGACTGTAAATTCAGTGTTACCATCTTTATCAGTCGTAAAGGCATCTGAATTATCAGCTAACTGTTGGAATAAAGTGTTGTAAGAGTAAATATCTTCCAAGTCACCATTGTCAAAAGCTTTTTTGTATTTGACTAAGTAAGGTTCACTTGTTTTCTTGCCATTGACATAAAGAACATCGTCTTTGTAAGTGATGGTATCACCTGGAAGTCCGATAACACGTTTTACGATTTCTTTTGTCTTTTTGCCTTCTTTTTCTTTTGCGACTACAATATCAAATCGGTCAATCGATGACGTTTTTAAAACGATTAAGCGTTCACCGTCAGCAAGTGTCGGGTCCATAGAATGTCCATCAACTCTGACAGGTTCGATGACAAAAATACGAAGGACAGCAAGTAGTAGGACAAAGAGGATGAAGGGTCCCCATTCTTTGATAAAATGTTTCATAAATCTTCCTCAACTTTATTTTAATAATTTTTGTGCTTTTTGAGTGTTTGCAAAGTGAAGTTTCGCGGTGTGCTCTAGACCAGGCATACCATATGCTGCTAGAATTTGGCTAGCAACTTTATCGGACTGGCTACCGGCACCACTTGGTAATTTATATTGGACTTCTTGACTGAGTTTATCCAAGTTTTCCAAGAAGAGATTGCGAGCGATGATTGAGCTGACTGCGACAGCAAGGTATTTGCCTTCAGCTTTTTCTTCAAGCGTGAGCGGATTGTCAAAATGATTGGCTTCATTTTTGAGGTATTTTTCATAATTTTGACGGCTTGTAAAAGCATCGATAACGATTTTTTCAGGCTTCACACCATCTTGTAGAAGTAAAAAGATAGCTTGATTGTGGAGAGCCACTTTAACGGAGACGGCATTATGCATTTTGCCTTTCCCGACGACTTGATTATACTTTTTCGGGGACAATAGCAGAGCTTTGTGCTTAATGTTTTTTTCTAAGATTGGAGCGATTTGTCGAATCTTGCTATCGTTTAGATTTTTGGAATCATCAACACCGAGTTTTTTAAGCAGAGCATGGTCATCAGGTGTTACAAAACTAGCAACAACAGCTAAACCACCAAAATAAGACCCGTTTCCAACTTCGTCTGAACCAATAAGTGGCATGTTTTGCCCAGCTTGGCTGCTTTTCTCGGCTGGCTCAGAAGCTTTATAACCAAATTGGCTAGCAACCTTTTCAGCAGAACTGCCTTGAAAGACAACCTTACCAGAGGTGTAGGCAAGAACTGTGACGCCATTGATTTTTGCGGCGAAAGTGACGTAAGGGTTGTTGTTTGTGATTTGCTTACTAGCAAGTGTTTTGACTAAGTTTTGCAAGTCATTTTTCCCTAGTTTTATAACAATTGTATTCATGCTTTAATTGTAACATAAAAAGGTAGACAAAGTGGCAAAATAGCCGTTGAAAACTGCTATTTTCACGCTTACATTTTACGAAATGCCCATTTTAAGGTATAATGTCAAAGAGGTGACTATATGGAAAGCAAAAATCGTTATAAATTCGTCTTTGGAGAGAAGTCGCTCACATTAACAACAGATAAAGATAACCTCTTTATGGAAGAAGTTGAGCGTGTAGCCAAAGAAAAATACAATACAATCAAAGAAAAATTACCACAAGCTGACAACGAAACTGTGGCTATTTTAATGGCTATCAATTCCCTTTCTACTCAGCTTAGTCGTGAGATTGAAGTTGAAAAAATGGAAAAAGAATTGATGGCGCTCCGTTCTGAGACAATTGACGATATTAAGGAGAAAGCCAGCAAGGCTGATTCTGAAGAGGAATAATATATATGTTATCAGTTCTTATTTTGCTGATTTTAGCTTGGCATTTTTATATTGGCTATTCACGTGGCATTATTTTGCAAGCTTATTATCTTGTAGCGAGTATTGTGTCATTAGTTGTAGCTAGTCGTTTTTACCAAGCGTTGTCGGAAAATTTGACTTTGTGGATTCCTTATTCAAATCCGAGTCAAGGAGCCGTGGTAAATTTTTTCACCGACGTTAATATTTTTGATTTAGATAAAGTTTTTTATGCAGGGGTAGCTTTTACAGCTATTTATGTGGTTGTCTATGCGCTTTTTCGTTTACTAGGGATTGTTGTGCATTTATTGCCACTTCATCATTTTGATAATGTCAAGGTTAATTGTGTCAGTGGCGTTTTGGCGATTTTAGTAACACTGATTTCATGTAATCTCTTGTTGACATTACTTGCAACTGTTCCTATGTCAATGGTGCAGAATTTGCTATCAAGTAGTTGGTTAGCACGTCTAATTATTAATGATTTTCAGCCATTAGCGGGAATCATTAAGTCACTATGGGTGACAGCAATTTTAGGATAATGTAAAAGAGTCTGGGGTAGTTTATCTCAGACTTATTCAGTTTATATTTAAAGGAAAACACAAGTGCCAAATGGCGCTTGATGAGATGAGTTTTGGTATAATAGTGATATGAATAACAGAATTTTAGAACAGTTAGAATTTGATAAGGTCAAGCAACTTTTTGCTGGCTATTTACAAACTGAGCAGGGGCAGGAGGAATTACGTAAACTTTCTCCAATGACTGAACCAGATCGTATCTCACGTTCATTTGATGAAATGTCTGATATGGAGCAGATTTTCATTGAGCAACACGGATTTGGTCTTGGCAGTTTGCGTGATATTTCTGAAAGTATGCGTCGCTTAGAATTGGATGCTGATGTTAACGTTTCAGAGATTATCGACATCAAAAAAATCTTGCAAGTTTCTGCAGAAGTTAAACATTTTTACAATGATTTAGAAAATGTCGAGCTGCATGCGCTCAATAATCTTTTTGAAAAAATCGAACTTCTACCAAGTCTGCAAGGTAGTCTTCAAGCTATCAACGATGGCGGTTTTATTGAAAATTTTGCAAGTCATGAACTTGACCGTATTCGACGTCAAATCAATCATGACGAAAGCCGTGTGCGTCAAGTTTTGCAAGATATTTTGAAAAAGCAAGCTGACCATTTGACAGAGACTTTGATTGCAAGCCGTAATGGTCGTGCAGTTCTACCTGTGAAAAATAGCTACCGCAATCGTATTTCAGGTGTTGTGCATGATATTTCAGCATCAGGAAGCACTGTTTATATTGAACCACGCGCCGTTGTCCAATTAAACGAAGAAATCACGCAATTGCGCGCAGATGAACGTCATGAAATGGCACGTATTTTGCGTGAGTTGTCAAATATGCTTCGTCCACATACTAATATTATTCGCAACAATGCTTGGGTTCTAGGACACTTGGATTTTGTACGTGCAAAATTCCTTTTCATGCAAGAAAACAAAGCAGTCGTTCCACAATTATCCACAGATAAGACCGTTCAGCTCTTACAAGCTCGTCACCCGCTGTTGACAAATCCTATCGCAAATGACCTTCATTTCCTTGATGAATTGACCGTCATTGTCATCACTGGTCCAAATACTGGTGGTAAGACGGTTATGTTGAAAACTTTGGGATTAGCGCAGCTTATGGCACAATCAGGACTTCCAATCCTAGCTGACAAAGGTAGTAAAGTCGCTGTTTTCAATGAGATTTTCGCTGATATCGGTGATGAGCAATCTATCGAGCAAAGCTTGTCAACATTCTCAAGCCACATGACAAATATTGTGGATATCTTGGCAGCAGCTGATAAAGATAGTTTGGTACTTGTGGATGAATTGGGGGCAGGTACTGACCCGCAAGAAGGAGCTAGCCTTGCCATTTCAATCTTGGAGCATTTGCGTTTGACACAAGTGAAAACCATGGCAACAACTCACTATCCTGAGCTAAAAGCTTACGGTATCGAGACAGAGTTTGTTGAAAATGCCAGCATGGAATTTGACACAGAGACTTTGAGCCCGACTTATCATTTCATGCAAGGTGTGCCAGGACGCTCAAATGCCTTTGAAATCGCTCGTCGTTTAGGTCTTGCAGAAGTGATTGTTAACGAAGCAGAGCGTTTGACGGATTCTGATACGGACGTTAACCGCATCATCGAACGTTTGGAAGAACAAACGCACGAAAGTCGCAAACGTCTTGACCATATCAAAGAAGTTGAACAAGATAACCTTAAATTCAATCGTGCAGTCAAGAAACTTTACAATGAATTCTCACATGCAAAAGACAAAGAACTTGAAAAAGCTTCTGCTAAGGCACAAGAAATTGTGGATAAAGCCATGGCTGAAAGTGAAGAAATCCTTAAAAATCTTCACCACAAAGCAAGCCTTAAACCACATGAAGTCATTGAAGCTAAAAGTCAGTTGAAAAAATTGGCACCTGAAGTTGATTTGTCGAAAAATAAAGTTCTTAAGAAAGCTAAGAAATTGCGCGCACCGCGCGTGGGTGATGATATTATCGTCACAGCTTATGGTCAACGCGGAACCTTGATCAACCAAACGAAAAACGGTAAATGGGAAGCGCAAGTTGGTCTCATTAAGATGACGCTTAAAGAAGACGAATTTAGCCTTGTCAAAGTTCAAGAAGAAGCGCAAAAACCTAAGAAAAAACAAGTCCATGTGGTTAAGAAAAGCAAGAAATCTGCTGGACCACGTGCCCGACTTGACCTTCGTGGTAAACGTTATGAAGAAGCCATGCAAGAATTGGACGAATTTATCGACCAAGCCTTGCTTAACAACATGGCTCAAGTTGATATTATTCACGGTATCGGAACAGGTGTTATCCGTGAAGGGGTCACAAAATACCTTCGTCGCAACAAGCACGTCAAATCATTCGGCTACGCCCCACAAAATGCAGGTGGCAGTGGCTGTACCATCGCAAATCTTGGTTAAATGTAAAAAGTCTAGGTCTGTCCTAGGCTTTTTTGAGTGATTTTTAGTTGTGAGCAACCACGATTTTCAACTTCTTCCTATAAAAAATGGCGGTTCGCGACTGAATTTTAACCGTTTACGACATTGACGTTCACAAGCAAGATTTTTTGGTATACTGAAATGGTATTTTAGCTTGTTTTGGGAGAAACTTGTGACTAAAATTAATTTTCTAGTATGGCATTTTTAACAGAATTTTGTTTAGAGGGGATTGCGGAGAATGATGAAAGAAGATGAATTTATTCTATTATTAGAACAAACGATGGCAGATGATGAGGTTAAGAAAACGCCAGAGTGTTTACAGATGCTATCGGATTCTAAAACTCGTCTGAATCAGGGCGAGCCAGCTAGTTTTGTGGCAGCAAGATTAAGCAAATCCATTTCTTGGTACTTGGTGACTCATCATTATAAAGCACCTAAGGCAATCATTGATTTTTCAAAATCATTTTTGGATGCTCCTGCAAAGCACAGAGGACAAATATCAATAGCTTTTTGGCTATCAAATCTATTTCACTGGTAAAATATCATTTAGCTAAAATACAATAAAAAGCTCGCATATTGCGGGCTTTTTTGTGTGTAGAAAATGCAAATAATTTATTTTTGACCAAGCAGGATCATTTGGTCAATCGCATGACGAGCACCTTTGATAGTGTCTTCGTCAAGAATGATTTCTTCGCCTGCTCGTCCGAGTAAACAGTTGTAAATATCAGCTAATGTCGTCATTTTCATGTTGTGACAAACACATTCAGTTGAAAGTAGATAGAAGCGTTTATCAGGACATTCAAATTGTAAGTGTTCGACAATGCTGCTTTCAGTACCGATGATAAATTCTTCGTCTGTACTGTTTTTAGCGTAAGCCATGATTTCTGTAGTACTTCCAGCAAAATCAGCTAACTCAGTAACTTCAGCTAGACATTCTGGGTGAACAAGTACTTTAGCATTTGGGTGAGCTTCACGCGCTTTTAGAACGTCACGTTTGCGCATGCGCATGTGTGTCGGACAACCGCCTTTGAAAAATTCAAATTGCTTGTCAGGACATTGTTCAGCAACCCATTGACCAAGATTACGGTCTGGAACGAAAAGAATCTTGTCATTATCAATGTTGTTGATAATTTTGACAGCTGAAGATGATGTTACACAGACATCGACCAAAGTTTTCACTTCAGAGGTAGTATTAATGTAAGCGACAGTTGTGTAATCTGGGTGAGCTTCTTTTAGCCAAGTAACGATTTTTTTATCAATTTGCGCAGCCATTGGGCAACCAGCCATTGGGTTGGCAAGAAGAGCAGTTTTTTCAGGTGAGAGAACTTTTACCGTTTCTGCCATGAAACGAACTCCGCACATCATGATTGTATCTTGTGGGGCTTTGGCAGCGTATTTACTCAAAGCAAATGAGTCGCCGATAAAATCAGCAACTTCCCAAATATCTTGACTTTGGTAGGCGTGTGCTAAAATACAAACCCCTTTTTCTTTTTTGAGACGTAAAATTTCGTCTTGCATCTCTCGTGTATTCATTATATTTTATGAAATCCTCCTAGGACTGTCTTAGTTACATATTATAGTATCTCTTTTTTAAGGTGTCAAGACACCTGTAAATAAAATTCATCCAGGTGTCTTGTCAGGTGTCTTGATTGGTGGTAAAATATGTTCTGAATCGTATGATGAAAATATATTTCAGAAAAAGTGTGAAATAGCTAGGGTACCCATTGAAGTGACGCTATTTTGCCCAGAAAATGATTGTTGTTAAACAATTAAAAAGAAGGTTTCTATGAAAACAAATGTACTTATTGTCGGTAGTGGCTGTTCAGGACTTTACACTGCTTTAAACTTGCCACAAGAACTTCAAATTACCATTATTTCTAAAGATAAATTAGAACACAGTGATTCTTTCTTGGCACAAGGTGGTATTTGCATGTTGAAAGATGAGTCTGACTACGACTCATTCCTTGAAGATACCTTGCGAGCTGGTCACTACAAAAATGATAAAGTTTCTGTTGATTTGATGATTAAATCTTCACCTGATGTCATCAAAGATTTAATCGGCTATGGTGTTGATTTCCAACGTGATGAAAATGGTAATCTTGCCTTTACACGAGAAGGTGCGCACTCTGATAAACGTATTCTTTTCTATCAAGATACAACTGGTAAAGAAATTACAAGCCGACTTTTAGCAGCCGTCAAAAAATTGCCAAATGTTACTTTAATGGAAGATACTTGTCTGCTTGATATCTTAGAGGAAGATAATCGTTGTTATGGTGGTATTGTTCGTCTTTCAAATGGTGAACTTAAAAAGATTACAGCTGATGTGACAGTTCTTGCAAGTGGTGGTGTTGGTGGTTTGTATAAAAACAGTACAAACTTCAAACATTTGACTGGTGATGCGCTAGCAATTTCACTAAAACACGGTATCGAACTTAAGGACATGTCTTACGTGCAAATTCACCCAACAACACTCTACCAAGAAAATCCAAAAGAACGTTCATTTTTGATTTCTGAGTCTGTTCGTGGTGAAGGTGCCCTTCTTTACGACAAACATATGAACCGTTTTGTTGATGAATTACAGCCGCGTGATGTCGTTGCGCAAGCCATTTTAAAACAAATGGAAAAAGATGGAACAGACCACGTCTGGGAAGATTTACGCACGATTCCTAAAAAAGAATTGGAAGAACATTTTCCAAATATCTTGGCACACTGTCGTGAAGCTGGTTATGACCCATTCACAGAATGCATTCCTGTTGTGCCAGCACAGCATTATTTCATGGGTGGTATCAAGGTTAATCACCATAGTAAGACAACTATGGATGCTCTTTATGCAGTTGGTGAAACAGCTTGTAATGGTGTTCATGGTCAAAACCGTCTAGCAAGTAATTCACTTCTTGAAAGTCTTGTTTTTGCTAAACGCGCAGCCAAAGATTTGGTAGCAAATTATGATAGTGTTTCAACACTTCCAGACAGCTTGGCTGAGATTGATTTGCTTGAATACCAAGATGAAGATATCTTAGAAGATGATTACAAGAAATTAGTTGTCGAAAAATTAACAGAACAAAATCAATTAGAAACTGTCATTGGTTAGCAGTTTTGTGAGATGAGAAAGGATAATGATGTTAGATCCAATTACCCTAAAATTAAATGTTGATCCACTTATTTTAAGTGCTCTTTCAGAAGATATTAATAATGAAGATGTATCAACAAACAGTGTGATGCCTGAAAATGTGGCTGGTCAAGTAGATTTGATTTGTAAAGAAGACGGGATTATCTGTGGTTTACCAGTTTTTGAGCGCGTGTTTTACTTGCTTGACCCACAAACGAAGTTCGATGTTTTGGTCAAAGACGGTGAAGCTGTAAAAGCAGGTCAAAAATTGGGAACTGTTTGTGGTGATATTCGTGTCTTACTATCAGGCGAACGCACTGCACTTAACTATCTTCAACGCATGAGCGGGATTGCGACTTATACGCATGAAATGGCAGAACTTTTAAAAGATAGCCCGATTACGTTGCTTGATTCACGTAAAACAACGCCAAATAACCGTATTTTTGAAAAATATGCTGTTAAAGTTGGTGGCGGTAAAAACCACCGTTACAACTTATCAGACGGTGTTTTGCTAAAAGATAATCACATCGGCGCTGCTGGTGGTGTTAAAGAGGCAGTTCTTGCTGCTAAAGCCTACGCCCCATCTGTCCGTAAAATCGAAATCGAAGTGGAAACACTTGATATGGTTAAAGAAGCGGTCGAAGCTGGAGCTGATATCATTATGCTTGATAATATGGAACACGATGTTATGAAAGAAGCGGTAGCTTTGATTGATGGCAGAGCTGAAATCGAAATTTCAGGAAATGTCACTCGAGAAAATCTTGCTTCTTACACAGATTTGGCAGTTCAATATGTGTCAAGCGGAGCGATTACGCATTCAGCGAAGATTCTGGATTTATCGCTTAAAAATTTGCATCCTGTTGAAAACTAAGTGGAAAATCTTTTGAAGAAATGATAAAAAATCCCCAGCTCGATTGAGTTGGGGATTTGATGTTGATAACTAAAAAAGAAAAAGTAATAATCCACAGATAATACCAATAAGATAACCAGCCGCAACATCATGCGGGTAGTGAACTCCACCAATGACACGGCAAATAGCGATAACTAGCGATAAAACAAGAAAAAGAATTCCTAAAATCGGATTTAGTCGCAAAACAGCCATGCTGATAATCGTTGCTGAAAAGACGTGGCGACTTGGCATGGATTGACCTTTGGTGTCTTTTTTGATGAGTGGATTAATCTGCCAAGCCTCGTAAGGACGTGGTGCGTTAATCATTTTTCGCATCAAGGATACAAGAATAAACGACACTCCGGGGATAAAGATAGCTGGGATAAGTTGGCTTTGCTGTTTGAAAAAAAGGTAAACAAGCAGTAGCGGATAGACCAGATACATGACTGCTGTTAATAGTCTGTTGATAAGTTTCAAACTGTGGACAGCGCCTGGATTTTTTCGGATTGGGTCAGTTATTTTGGCATAAAAATCAGCGTAATTTTTCATAGGATTCCTCTGAGTAATGATAATTTTATTATAGCACATGAGCTAGAATAGGGGGAAAATGAGAATTTTTCCAAAAAAAGAAAATTCCGTAGCAATTAGTTGTCAAAATGGTAAATTTCCCGTAAAATAGGCTCATAAACTAATAGAAAAGGAAAAAGAACTTTGGGATGCTTGGCTGATTCGTATCCGTTTTTTATTGAAAAATAAGTCAGCCCATCTGGGAGTTCAAGGTAATTATATTATGGCACACAATATTACTGATGCTACATTTGAAGCTGAAACTAATGAAGGACTTGTCCTTGTTGACTTTTGGGCAACTTGGTGCGGTCCATGTATGATGCAAGCTCCAATCTTGGAACAATTGTCAGAAGAAATCGATGAAGACGAACTTAAAATCGTTAAAATCGATGTTGACGAAAATCCAGAAACAGCTCAAAAATTTGGTATCATGTCAATTCCAACATTGCTTTTCAAAAAAGATGGTGAAGTTGTGAAACAAGTTGCTGGTGTTCACACTAAAGACCAAATCAAAGCAATCGTTGCTGAATTGAGCTAATCAATTAAGGTCAGGGGTAACCCTGACTTTTTTTGATAAAGTAATTTTGTCCTTGACTTGGAGTAGACTTCAAGGAATATAATGAGTGTGTTAAGAGATGGAACTCTAACATTTATTATCTTATCATTTACTAAAAAAGTAGAAAGGAGAGGTTCAGTTCATCATGTTTGATGATAATTGAACCCGCCCTACCGACTGTGTAAAAAAGATAAATCTTCCTAGATGCAAGCATCATCGGTCGATTTCCTATTTTTACTTTGTCGTATACGGGCTCGGTATCTTATTTATGAAATCTGCTATTTTTGAAAAAGCTGGTCTGATGACTGTTGAAGAAGTGGCTAAGCCAACTTTACAAGCTGACGATGATGTTATCATCAAGGTTGTTCGAGCATGTGTCTGCGGCTCTGACCTTTGGTCTTATGCTAATGGTGATGAAAAAGCTGCACATTCTGAAAACTCAGGTCACGAAGCTCTTGGTATCGTCGAAGAAGTTGGTTCTGCTATTACGACCGTACAACCTGGTGATTTTGTCATCGTGCCATTTACTCACGGTTGTGGGGAATGTGATGCTTGCCGTGCTGGTTTTGACGGAACGTGTGATAATCACCCTGGCTACACAAACTGGTCTTCTGGTTTCCAAGCAGAATATGTTCGCTTCCACTATGCTAACTGGGCTTTGATTAAAATCCCTGGACAACCATCTGATTATTCAGAAGGTATGATGAAATCACTTCTTGCTTTGGCTGATGTTATGCCAACAGGTTACCATGCTGCGCGTGTTGCTGACGTCAAACGCGGTGACAAAGTCGTTGTTATCGGTGATGGAGCGGTTGGACAATGTGCCGTTATTGCGGCGAAAATGCGCGGAGCTTCTCAGATTGTCTTGATGAGCCGACACGAAGACCGTCAACAAATGGCGCTTGCTTCAGGAGCTACCGCTGTCGTTGCTGAACGCGGTGAAGAAGGCATTGCTAAGGTTCGTCAAATTCTCGGCGGAGGAGCTGACGCTGCTCTTGAATGTGTCGGTACAGAAGCCGCTATCGAGCAAGCTCTCGGTGTTATCCACAATGGCGGACGTGTTGGATTTGTTGGTGTTCCTCATTACAATAATCGTCCGCTAGGTTCAACATTTGCACAAAACATTACTGTCGGAGGCGGTTCAGCTTCTGTCACTACCTACGACAAACAACTCCTTCTTAAAGCAGTCCTTGACGGTGACATCAACCCAGGTCGCGTCTTTACAAACACTTATCGCTTGGACGACATCAACCAAGCCTACAAAGACATGCAAGACCGCAAAGCTATCAAATCAATGATTGTCATGGACTAATCTAACCTTTAAGCTGTTAACACAACCTCCCGAAATTTTTCGGGAGTTTTTTGGTGCTGAAAAAACTAAGTATTTGAGTACAATTATTTTGCAAATTTTTTAAGTTTATTGATAATAGGTGGTTATAGTAGGAAAGAGAGCAATCTATTGTTGTAGGAAATTACATTAAAAAATTTAATAATTTGATATATGAAATAAAAATATATTGTATGAAGAATTTGTATTTGATAGAATAGAAGTACTTTAGGGGAGTGGGATTTTTATAGTGTTAAAAATAAATAGAACTCTGCTATATGTATGTACTTTTTTACTAATAGCAGGGTTATTTTTATTTGCTATTTTTGTGAGAGAATCGAAATTAAGAGTAGCCGTTATTGATGGAGCATCATCTAGTCGTTTTTCTTTTAACATTAAGAAAACTATCTATGAAAAGGGAGATATGGAAGGTTTAAAATGGTGAAATAAGATGTTAGAGATACGAGAAAAAATTAGAACGAGCAAAGGTTATCAAGTCTTAATTGCAATGCTTGATAGCTACTTCGGTCAAGATTATATTATTCGTAAAATCACTTATGATGATTTGGATCCAACAAGTTTCGACTTTCAATTATCTGTAGACTTTCCCAAACTAAAGGGAGTAGATATTGGTGTTGGAAATAGCGGTCCACGGCAAATGTTTCGTATAGGTGGTACCGGTGTTATTGGCATAGCGGTTCCTAGACAAAATGGTATAAGTCTATTAACCTCTGGTAAAAGAGGAGATGGCTTAGCAAAAACTTTAGGAAATACTAAGTTACGTTGGGGGAGTCGTGTAGATAATCTGGAAGAAGTTAAGTATTATTTTGATGCTTTCAAAAAATACTACGATAATCTTTAGAAAGTGATAAGGATGAAGATACGAGAAAAAATTAGAACGAGCAAGGGTTATCAAGTCTTAATTGCAATGCTTGATAGTTATTTTGGTCAGGATTATATTATCCATAAAATCACTTATGATGATTTGGATCCGACAAGTCTTGATTTTCAATTATCTGTAGACTTTCCCAAACTAAAGGGAGTAGATGTAGGTATTGCTAATAGTGGTCCACGCCAGATGTTTCGTATGGGAGGAGATGGTGATATTAGCATAGGTATTCCTAAAATTGATGGATTGGGGATGCTGACTTCAGGTGAAAGAGGAGATGGTCTATTTTGGATTTTAGGAGATAAAAAATTGGAGTGGGGTGGTCAAGTAGACAAATCTGAAGAAGTTAAGTATTATTTTGATGCTTTCAAAAAATACTATGATAATCTTTAGTAAAAGAAAATAGATTTTTTCTCCCGAAATTTTTCGGGAGTTTTTTGGTGCTAGAAATAGTATAATAAAAAGAAAACGATGCGACGAAAAAGTGTTTGTAGGAGAGCTTGCCATGGATTTTTACACTTTAGATTACATTATTCAGCACCAGTCTTCTAATCTTGTGATTAGGTCTGTTATTCTGATTATTTTACTTGTTATTGTTATGTTGACGAGTCTTCTTTACATGCATAATCGGCTTAAGACGCGACTTCGTGATATTAGTATTGGTATTGTAGTGCTGATGCTGATTTTACTTGGTGTTCAGGTTGAGGATTATATGCAAAATAACCACGATTTTTCACAATCGCAGGCACTTGTGAAATTTGTAAAAAGTGTGGCTACAGATAATGACTTAAAAACTGACGATGTCTTGGTTAATTCAACGACTTTAAAAGATGGAATTATTGTCCGCTACAATAAGGAAGACTACATGGTACACCTTAACGATGACAATAATTCTTACACACTTGAGCGTACGCACGTGATTGACCACAATGTCTACGTTAATGGAGGAAAATAGCCGATGAATATGTATGTGTTGATAAGCATTAAATTTTTTCTAGGAATTTTAGCGACCATTTTACAGATTAATATTCTCGGAAAATATGAATTTTCAGCTAACACTCCGCTTAACCAAATTCAAAACTTCGTTCTTGGTGGTATCATCGGTGGTGTGATTTATAACAGCTCAATTTCCATTTTGACGTTTATTATTATTTTGCTGATTTGGTCTTTGGTTGTCATCGTCGTCAAGCTTTTGATTAATAATAAATTTGTTAAATCGCTTGTTGTTGGAAATCCGATGCTTTTGATAAAAAATGGTAAGGTCAATGTGGAAAATTGTGCCAAACTTGGAATCACGGCAGATCAGCTTATGCTCCATCTTCGCATGGAAGGATTAAACTCAACCAGAGATGTTAAGAGTGCCATCATGGAGCCAAATGGTAAGTTAACGGTCTTGGACAAGAATTCAGAAAATCCAAGATTTCCTCTCATCAGTAATGGCAATATCAACTATGATGTTTTAGAGTTAATCAATCAAGACGAAGATTGGCTGCTAGAAAAACTCAAGGAGCAAAACATCGATAATCCAAGAGACATCTTTTTAGCCGAATACATGAATGGAAAATTGTATCTCGTTCCTTATTCAGAAAAATAGTATTAAAAAATCACCAATTTTGGTGATTTTCTTTTCCTTTTTTCGAATAAATAGGTAGGAGGAAAAGAGATGCGATATGTAATGATTTTTGGGCTTGTGATTCTTGCGTTTTTCTTTCATTGTGGGGATGCTAAGGCTGAAGCGCCAGATAATATTTATTTTGTAACGCTTGATGAGGTTAAAGCCAAAATGGCAGCTAAAGAAGATTTCTATTTATTAACTGGTCGTCTTGATAATGTTGATACTCAAAATGCCTTAGAAAAGCTCAGTCAAGTTGAGCAAGTGGTCTATTGCCTTGATACCAAAGACATTGATTACGTTGCTTATAAGAAATTTGCCAAGAAATACAATATCAGAACCATGACACATTTGGCGCATTTTAAAGGGAAATATCAATTTGCGGTGGCTAATGTCCTAACAGCTGACCTAGCAGGATTTTTTGCGGTTTAAGTTAAAATCTGTTAACTTCTTTAAAATTTGTTATACTAAAGTTGGCATAAAAACACGTCACAGTTGGTAGTCTGTGAGTACAACATGTATCAGTAACCTTCCCCTTCCGAGGTCGTCCATTGTCAATTTTTTTAAGGAGGGGCTGTTATGAAAATGACAGTATATTTTGATGGGGCATTTTGGTCGGCTTTGATTGAATTTACGGATTCGAAGAAACGTTACAAGGCTTTTCGTTACGTGTTTGGCAAAGAACCAAAGGATGATGATATTCTAAACTTTATTGATGTTTCTTTGGGAAAATGGCTGTGCAGGTATGATAAGGTCGAAGTAAGCTCTGAGTTTTCAGCGCCAGCTATTTCACAGAAAAAACGAAATCCAAAACGAGTGCAACGTGATATCAATAAGGCAAAGTGTAAGCCTGTGGTGTCAACGAAAGCTCAGCTTGCTATGCAGGAAATGCGTGAGCAAGTCAAGAAAGCTCAAAAGTCTAAGCAAAAGGTGAAGCGTGAGCTAGAAAAGGAACGAAAATACTTGCTTAGGCAAGAAAAGCGTCATCAGAAAAAGCGGGGACATTAAAAAGAAAAAGTTTAAGCTTTCTGTAAGAAAAAATTTAGATTTAGTTAAGCAAGCAGCTCTATACTATAAACAATCCTAAATAAACTTTCTTTTTCATAGTATGGGTAGTTGAGCTACCTGTAATCTCCTAAAGAATTCCAGCCTAGCAGCTGGAATTTTTTTGTATAAAAAGCATCCGGGTTAGGATATTTTTCTAAGACGTTGTGTGTTGTTGGTGATGATAAAAAAACACCCTAGCTTTGGCAAGCAGGGTGTTTTTCTTATGTTAGATTTACACAAATCTTACTTGTTGTTGACTACGTTATAGCATGAAGTAACTTTTATTGTCAAAGAAGCATGTTTCAATCTTAATCAAGATATTCTTTGATTGCGGTATCAGTTGCGATACGTCCAAATGTGAAGATGTCTGTTAGTGAGTTACCACCGAGTCGGTTACCTGCGTGGAGTCCACCTGCAACTTCACCAGCAGCAAAGAGACCTTTGATAATTTTGCCATCTTCGTTGATGACATGGGCGTGAGTATCGATTTTTAGACCACCCATCGTGTGGTGTGTGGCTGGTTTACGTGGTGTTGCGTAGAATGGTGCTTTTTCGACTTTGAGGTCGAAGGCACCTTTGTCAAATTCAGGGTCATGACCAGCATCAACGTATGAATTGTAATTGGTAATTGTTTCTACCAAAGTAGCTGGGTCAATGTTGATTTGCTCAGCCAATTCTTCCAAGGTATCAGCCTTAAAGAGGGTACCTGCTTCAACTTGGGCATCAATTTTTTCTTGGCTAGTGTTGTAGGCTGTTTCTTTGATGTTTTCATCTGCGATGAGATAGAAGAGACCACCGTTATCAATAGCTGCTTGAGATAATTGGTCACGGCTACCATATTCATCGACGAAGCGTTTACCTTTGGTATTGACCATGATGAAGTTTGCTGGCGGAACTTGCAAACCTGTGAAAAGAGCACCTGTCACTGGGTCAGAAACTGGCATCATTTGGCTGAATCCCATACCGACAAGGTCTGCACCAACAGATTGACCAAGTAGGATACCGTCACCAGTAGCAGCAGGTGTATTTGATGTCGCAATGTCATCATCAATTTCTGACCAATAAGTGTTGTATTGTTGAAGCATTTTAGTATTGGCAGCAAAACCACCTGTTGTCAAAATGACTGCTTTACCATTGACTGTAATAGTTTGACCGTTACGTCCGCTACCTTTAACACCTGTAACAACACCGTCTGTAACAATAAGTTCTTTAACTTGGGTATCTGTTAGAATGACTCCTCCGTTTTTCAAAACGAAATCTTTCAAAACAGCGATGTAGGCAACGCCCATTGGAACTTTTGGTTTATGACCACGACGCCAAATAGCACCAACTGGCATAGTTACCTCGTCACGTAGAAATTCGACACCGATATTTTCCAACCAGCGAACAGATTCAAGAGCATGTTCTGTTAGAACACGAATAAGTTCATAATTGCCGTGGATTTCATGACCTTTGAGGTCTTTACGTTTACCGCCAAGATAAGTTTGGATACGGTAGAGAAGTTTTGAGTCAAAAAGATAAGTTGGGTCTTTGAGGTATTCTTCGATTTCAGATTTGAGGGCACGGAAATCTGGTAAGAATTCTGGGTCGATAGTTGCCTCATCAATATCATGCAATTCTTGCAGATTGTGGGCTTCACCTGGGTTAGCAGCAAATGTATTTTGCCAAGCAGGGTCAGGGGCATTCATTGGACCACCAGCGCGGACAGTGTTTCCGCCGACTGCTGGGAATTTTTCAACGAGGATGACTTTTTTACCAGCTTGAAGAGCACGAGCAGCTGCTGTCAAACCAGCACCGCCCCCACCGACAATGACAAGTTCTGTGTCGTAAGTTTTGTCTTCTTTATCAAGAGCTGAAGGAGCTTTTGGACGTGAACGAAGGGCGTCAGGATTAGCACCAGCTTGGCGCACCGCACGCGCGACCCCATTTAGGACCCCTTTTGAAGTAACTGAAGCACCAGAAATGGCATCGACATTAAGGGTTTGACCTTCGATGATTTCATTTGGAATGCGGGTGAAGACCACATCAGCAATTCCTCCTGTTTCACCAGATGAATCAATATCGATGGCTTCGATGCGTTCTTCTGAAAGGGTTACTGACATTGGAAGGTCACCGTTGTGTCCGACAGTTGTGACTTGGTAAGTACCTGGTTCAAAGCGTACGTCTTCAGGTTCGTTGAGCTGATTAGCAATAGTTGCAAAGCGAACAAAGCGGAAGAAGCAAGATTCTAAGAAATCAATTGTGCCTTGGTCTTTGAGGTCGCCATTTTCATCAAAAGCTTGATGAGCAAGAGCAAGTAAAAATTCACTACCTGGCATGACAACAGCATTAACACCAGGAGCATCTAGAATTTGGCGAAGATGGAGCTGTGCGCGTGAAGACCCTTGGATACCATAAGAAGCTCCAACAATCATGACAGGCTTACCAGTCAATGGATGAATGTTAAATGATAGCCACTCAATCAGACTGTTTAAGCTTGATGGGATAGTGTGATTATGTTCAGGTGTAGCAATAATCACACCGTCAGCTTCAGTGATTTTGGTGTTGAAATTTTGGATAACAGCAGATTCTGTTTGGTCATCTGTTTCGTTAAACATTGGGACATCAGTGATTTCTAAAAGCTCAATATCTGATTGTTTAGCAAAATGTCTTGCCATATATTGTAGTAAAAGTCGATTATATGATTTTTTAGCATTGGTTCCGACGATAGCAACTAATTTCATAAATGCACCTCCTAGTTGACTTCCCAAGCGAAAGCTTTTTTACGGTCAGTATCAGCTTTGCTGACAACTTGATTGGTAATCTCAACGAAAGCTTGAAATTCTTTAAAATTCTCCTCAAGCTCAGCTACCTTTTCAGGATTATTAAGATTATTTTCATCGTCTAAAACTTGTTTGGAGTGACCGAGAAGAAACTCGATTCCAGGCATGATACGTGCTTTCAACTCAGGAGCGTCTAAGATTTGGCGGAGGTGTGCTTGTGCGCGTGAAGTTCCAAGAGCACCAAGAGAAGCACCTACAATCATAGTTGGTTTATTGACAAGAGCGCGACTAGTGTAGGCAATCCATTCGAGAGCAGAAGATAAAGGCGCTGGGATAGTATGGTCATACTCAGGCGTTGCAATGATAACACCATCTGCGCTAGCAATTTTCTCAGAAAATTCTGCGACACTAGCAGGAGCTAGCTTGTCTTCAGGTTCGTTGAAAGCTGGCAAATCTTTGATTTCAAGAAGTTCAATGTTAGCCTTATCTGAAAAATGCTTTGCCATAAATTTTAACAACTTACGGTTGGTAGAACGCTCAGAATTCGTTCCGACAATAGCAACTAATTTCATATAATCTACTCCTTTTTTACAAATTGTTACTTTCATCATACTCTTTTTTTAGAATAATTGAAAACGTTTTTGGTCAGGGAAGTGGAAAAATACCTAAAAATAGTAACATAGTATCGTTTTGAAGAAATTAAAGTTTTAGTTTAATTTCTTCAAAGTCTCCAAGATATCAGCTTTTTGAGCGAGTTTTGCATTATTTTATTGACAATGATTCTAGAAAATGATATTTTCAAGGAGAATTTTAATGACAGAAGAATGTACATCGCCTAATGTACGCTGTGGATAGAATGTATGTTTAAGGGGGATAAAATGGAGGGAATTATTGGAACACTTGAGTTTTATGCTCCTGTTATTCTATTAGGAATTCTATTAATATCGATTGTTTATATTATGAAAACTTATAAGAATCGAAAATAATTTGCAATCACGTTGCTACAAGCAGCGTGATTTTTTAGTTTCTGTGATGACTTAAAATTTATATATTGCTAATTACTAATGGCAAATATGCGCGAAATACTCATGTGTTTCGGGAAAAGTCTTTTTATAATGTATTTGTATAAAGACTGGGAGGAATTTGTTATGTCACACTTGATAGTAAGTCATGTTAATAAACACTTTGGAAAAGGGGAGAGTTTCGTTCAAGCTTTGTCTGATATTAATTTTACAGTCGAACAGGGTGAGTTTGTAGCGATAATGGGTTCTAGTGGAAGTGGAAAAACCACTTTATTAAATTGTATTTCGACAATTGATAAAACAACTTCAGGAGATATCACTTTTGATGGCTTTGATATTGTTAACGCTAAAGATGATCAATTAGCTGACTATCGCTCTCACAATATTTCTTATATTTTCCAATCTTATAACTTAGTTGAAACTTTAACAGTTTATGAGAATATCATATTACCACTACAGATAAAAGGAGAAAGGGTAAATTCTCATAAAGAGGATATCGATACTATTTTAGAGAAATTATCTATTCAGACATTAAAAAATAAATTTCCTAATCAACTTTCTGGAGGGCAGAGGCAGCGTGTAGCAACAGCAAGGGCGCTGGTTGATCAGTCAAGCTTATTGATTGCTGATGAACCTACGGGAGCTTTAGATTCAGCTAACTCAGAAAATTTGATGTTGCTTCTACAAGAAATTAATAAAAGTTTTGGAATAACCATTTTATTGGTTACACATGATTCAGCTGCAGCAAAATATTCATCGAGGATGCTATTGTTAAAAGACGGCCAAATTATTGAAGATGTAACTCGAAATGGAATGTCAAATGATGAGTATCTCGAAGTTATTTATAGTAAAACACGCTAGAAAGTGAGAGTTAATATGTATCCAAAATTGATTGTTCGTAATGTTATTAGAAATCTTCAGACTTACACGATCTATTTTCTTAGTTTAACACTTATTTATAGTTTGCTTTATGCCTTTAATGCCTTGCCACAGCACCCAGTTATGCAAAGTTTATCTGGTGCAAAGCAGATGTTGACAACTATTATGACGCAATATATGGGATTGTTATCATATGTTGTTTTAGTAGCCGTTGGATTTTTAGTTATTTATTCAACAAATTTTGTCTTAGGACGCCGAAAAAAAGAGTTGGGATTATATGCTACGCTTGGAATGAAAAAGCGTCAGATTGTCGTAACGCTTTTTTGTGAAACTTTAATTGTCAATTTTGTTGCTTTATTGGTTGGTTTGATTGTTGGGTTGATCGTTCTTGTTGCATTAGCATATGTCGCATCGGATTTTTTTATGGGCAATTACTTCGGTAGTATGTTCTTTGTAGATGTACCGTCAATTATGCTATTGCTCATTTCCTATTTTGTGATTTGTGTTGTTATTTTTTTGATGGATATGATGACATTTAGGAAAAAGAGAATTATTAGTTTAATCCAAGAAACTAATGCTAGATCGCCATTTTTAGTTCATGGAAATCAAACTCTTCAAGTCGCGCTTTTCATTATTACAACGCTAATTATTGTAATGGGTTGTCTCTTTTTTGCAGACTATCATCACTTGAGTATCTTGAAGAAAAGTGGAATTTTGTTGATTACAATTTTTGTGATAACGGTTATTCTATTTTATAATTCACTGAGTCAGTTTGTTCTAAAGCTGGTTGCTTTATTGCCATCAATTTATTTTAAAAAGTATAACACATTTAAAATTCGTCAATTTTCTAAACAGGCTGACTACAATGCGGTTACTTTGGCAGTATTGTCAATGTGTCTGACACTAGCTTTGACGTTATTAGTCTTTAGTGGTAGTTCGTATTCTACTATGAACAAGTTGATTAAGGATTATTCTCCTTACGACCTTTCTATCAATTTGTACCGTGGAGAGTCGTATCATTATCCAAACGAAACGGTGAAAGATAGGTTGAAAGCAGATGGCTTTGATTTTTCAGTTGTAAAGGAAGAATTGGAGTACACTACATATAAAAGTAATCTGACTTATAAAGATATCATTGATACAAGCCAATTATGGGAACACGATAAAGATTTACCTAAAACTAAAGTTCCTATTTTGAGTTTGTCAGACTATAACCGGTTGTTAGCATTACAAGGTAAGAAAGCAATTAGTTTACCAGATGATGGTTATATTGTTAATGCTAATTATGATGGTACTATTAAGAAAATTAAGTCGTTTTTAGCATCAGGAAAGACTTTGATGATTAATCAAGCACCCCTTAAATTAGCTTCACAAAAAGCATTTAAGACTGTTTATTTCTTATCTTCGGTTGGAACTAATGATTCAGGTACAATTATTGTTCCAGATAAGGTAACCAAAACTTTAACAGTAGATTCAACTACTTATGTTGCCAACTATAAGAAAAATACTGATAAGAGAAAGATTGAAACATTTTTAGAACAGTGGATTGAAGGGCATTATTTTACGCTTAATGGTGAAGAAATCAACGATTTTACCTATCAGACTAAAGTTCGATTAGCTGAACTTTATCTTGGATTTATGGGAGTCATTGTTTTTGTTTTAATTTTCGTCGGTGTTGTATTTATGATAATTTCGTTCAGTATTTTGTCATTGCAGACCTCAACAAGTACTTTAGACAGTGTCAATGATTATAAAATACTGTATTTATTAGGAAATCGAGAAAAAGACAACAAAATGATTCTGTTACAACAAATATTATCCTATTTTGGAATACCATTTATTTTGGCAATTCCATTAAGTGTAGCATTGAGTCGTAGTTTACTTGGCTATTTTGAAAATTTCGCTAATACCGTTATTATTTTAGATATGAGATATCTTTTGTTAACGGCGGCATTATTAGGGATTTATCTCATTTTTACCTATCAGATTTGTTGGAGATTAACCAAAATATCATCGTGATGCATTAGCTGAAACCGGAATGATTTTTTCATCATTCTGGTTTTATGCTATAATGAAAAAAATATTTAAAGGGTTACGATTTATGAAAAATATAGTCAAAAAGGTTTCAGAAAATTCTTTGGTGATGTGGTGGTTTACATTGTTAAACCATTTAGCTTTATTGATTTATATCTATTATAAAATTCCAATAAATTATTCCATAGGTTTTATATCAAGAATTTCATTAGCCATTGTTATAGTGCTAGTTGCTTCTAGTTACATTTGCAATGCTGTCAAGTTTAAGAGTAGTGGGCTGAAATTGTGTTTAATACTTTTGATGTTTTTGATTAGTTGGGAATCAATCATTAATCAAACAGCATCAAGCACACTGTTTCATTTTTTTAATATCTTACATCCGATAAATTTATTTTTGCTAGTATATAGTTCGATATCAATTATCCTTCTTGGTGAAAAAATTGGTGAAGAATTGTTTTTTGCGATGTCAATATTAATGGCTGTTACCACAGTATTTTTCTTTATTAAGCAATCAACATTTATTTTTTTATCGCTTTTTACATCATTTTTTATAACGTTAACACCATTGTTATTACTTATCATTTATGGTAAAGAGTTGAAAAGTCTTTTTAAATATCAACGTAGAAATTTAAAGATTTTAGCAGTTGTTTTACCATTATCCTATGTGGTAATTTATTCTAATACCATAGGTACTGATTGGTTAAATTTGTTTTGGTATATTGATATTGCATTAATACTTTTTTTCTTACATTTAAAGGCTATTTTTAAAACTTTTCAGCGAAAAATAGAAAAAATAAAGATGACCTATATAAAAGCATTCTTCAGTACATTTGTTTTAATTACAGTTTTCATGATGTTTATATTCGTTGTACTGCAACTGGATTTGAAAATTAGTTATTTATTCTTAAATCTACTCATGTTTACTTTTGGTCTGTTTATCGAAGAGGGAATTCGGTTATTTAAAGCATCAGATGTATTATCGCTAAAAGAGTATTTTGAAATTTTATTTTTAAAGAAACACTTAATTGTAGAAAATTTATTGACTGAAGAGACAAAAGAACATCAATTTTCTGAGTTCTTGCATAATGAAATTTTACAAAGCGTTATGGCGATAAAAAATTTCAATAAATACAGCCAAAATAGTAAATTTGGGAATCAGATTAATATGATTACTGAGGATTTAATTAGGACACTTCGAGAACGCATGGATTATTATCAGCCGATGATTTCAGATAATTTTTCGCTATCTGATGACTATCGTTCCTTAGTAAATCGAATCTTGAAACGTTACAGTAGCAGTAAAGAAATTCACCTCAATTTTCCACCAACTTTTTCATTGCTTACACCATATGATAAAATTGTCTACCGTTTTGTTGAAGAGTTAGTAACTAATGCTGTGAAGTATTCTTCTACAGATGATATTAATTTATCATTGGATATTGTGAACGATAGGATTACACTTTGCACGAAAAATTTGTGTCAGGATAGCACAAAGTCTGATGGATATGGCTTGAAAAATTTAAATAAGCGTTTAATTATTTTAGGGGGAAATTTGGAGATTGAGAAGAAGGGGCAACTATTTTCTGTAAAAGTCTCTCTTCCAATTGACAAGGAGATTTGTTATGAAAATTTTATTAATTGATGATCATAAACTTTTTAGTCAGAGTATAAAGATGGTTTTAGAATTGTCAGATGAAGTTGAACGTGTTGACATTTTGGAAGGCTTCCAATCAGTAGATGAAATAGCGGTTGATTGCTATAATATTTTATTAGTCGATATTAATTTGACAAGTATTTATCAGGATGATGGACTTGCTTTGGCTAAGGAATTAATTGATAGTCATCCTAATGCTAAAGTTGTGATTTTAACTGGATATAGTAAAAAGATTTATGAGCACCGAGCTAAAGTTATGGGGACATCTGGTTTCTTAGATAAGAGTATTGACCCTGATGATCTCATTAAAAAATTGGTGAGGGTTAATCAAGGTGATAAGATTTTTTCTAATGAAGAAATTTTGGATATTTTAACTCCACGCGAAGTTGAAATATTAGACTTGGTGAGAAACGGACAGACAATTGATGAGATTTGTAGCAAAATCTATCTTAGCAAGCGAACAATATCTAACCACCTTGGAAGTATTTTTTCAAAATTAGCGGTTTCTAACCGACAAGAAGCTATTCATAAAGCTGAACAGTTAGGGTATTTTTCACCAGATTAAGTAAACAAAAAGCAGGGATTCCATATCGTGGAATCCTTGCTTTTGTCTTATTTCCCCTCCAAATAAACCTTAAGCATCTTCTTTTGTGGTGTAGCCATGGGGTATTGTGAGAGTTGGTCTTGTGGAATCCAGCGGAGTTCTTTGGTGGTCGTGAAGCCAGTTGTTGTTACGTTTCCTTCGATGAGCTCAATGGTCCATTTTTGGTGGCTGAAGGTGTGTTTGACAGCTGGAAATGTCTTACTTGTCCAATTTGGCTTGAGCTGATAATCGTCTTCAAATCTTGCCTTTTGTGAAATGGTCTGAAGTGCAGCATTATTTTTTTCAAATAAATCAAGTTGCTGTCCGATAACATCAGTTTCCATGATTGGAAATGACCAGAAACCTCCAAGTAATCGTCCATCAAGATTTTTTTCCATTAAGAAATCACCGTCACTGTTACGAATGACAAAGGCTTGAATTTGTATCGGTTTTGGTTTTTTCTTAGGAAGTTTTATAGGATATTTGTCGTAAGTTCCGTGTAGATAAGCTGCGCTGAAAAATCGAATCGGTGATTCATCTGGACGAGGGTTCTTAGCTGATTCGATATCCGTTCCAAGGTCCATCAGTGCTTGGTTAAAATCACCAGGACGCTCTGGGTCAATGAGCACTTCCATAATAGCTTGGAAAATTTTTCGATTTTTAGGGTCACCAATATCG
The DNA here is from genome assembly GCF_049393805.1 of Streptococcus equinus. NCBI lineage: Bacteria > Bacillati > Bacillota > Bacilli > Lactobacillales > Streptococcaceae > Streptococcus > Streptococcus equinus. Next base: position 691,153 of record NZ_CP185763.1, on the reverse strand, counting down.
TAATTGACCTCGAAAAGTCTAGCCATAACACGCATGACATTGCCATCAACAGCAGGTTCAGGAAGCCCAAAAGCGATACTAGCAATCGCGCCAGCCGTATAAGGGCCGATACCTTTCAGCGAAAGAATGTCCTTGTGATTGTCAGGAAATACCCCGCAAAAATTTTCCATGATTTCTTGTGCAGCTTTTTGCATGTTGCGCACGCGAGAGTAGTAGCCAAGCCCTTCCCAAGCTTTGAGTATTTTTTCTTCAGGAGCATTAGCCAGTGACTCGATGGTTGGAAACCAGTCTAAAAAGCGCTCATAGTAAGGAATAACAGTAACTACTTGAGTTTGCTGCAGCATAATTTCAGATATCCAAATGTGGTAAGGATTTTTTGTCCTGCGCCAAGGCAAATCACGTTTTTCATTATCGTACCAATTAAGCAGGGTGCGTCGAAAAGAAGCAATCTTTTCAGCATCCCACATGTCGATACCGTAGTCTTTCAAATTAGTCATGTTTCCATTGTAGCAAAGATTGATTTTTAAAGGTAATAAAAGTTCTTAGAAAAAAATTTGATAAAAAAGATCATATCTCTTGACAAAAGGTAAGCGGTTACATTATAATAAAAGTGTAAAGAAGGATGACAAAAGAAACGAAGTAAGGAGGTAACAGTTCTTATGATGAAACCACATGTCGCCCGGTATAAAAATGGTGATAAAGTCTCTAGTTGGAGTTAAGTAGGCACAGTTAACTTTACGTAATGGAGGTGGCGCTTATGTTGACATTAAACTTAGGTCGCTATAAAAATGGTGATTAGGTACTTTGTTTGGCCATAAAGATTTATACCTCAAAAATCTCATAATATTGTAACATTGAAAATTTAACACATCGGAGGAACGTCTTATGTTGATGATAAATGTAGGTCGTTACAAAAATGGAGACTAACAACTAGTTGGATTTAAGTCAATAAAGGAGTGATGTCACATTTTAGATGAAAATTATAATTGGAAGTGAACGATTAGAAATAGCTAGTGCAAAAAATATTACCGGTTGATTTTGTTGCTAGTAACAGTAGTAATCGAATGGGCTTCTAATCATATTGCTTCCATGTTCAAAAGCTTTTAATGAAAGTTGTAATAGATATGAAAGCAATCAATGTAAGTCGTTACAAAAACGGAGACTCAAAGCGCATGTGGCGACGAGTAAATCGCTACATGAGAAAAAAACAAACAATCGGATGATTATTATCATTGCTCAGTGAGTATTTTCAGTTAAATGGAGGTATCTTATGAATGTAGCAAGATATAAAAATGGTGATACTTTAGCTAGTCGCAGAAAATAGCTAAAGGAGTGATACCAATGTAAATTGTAGTGGATAAAAATATCATGGAGGTATATGTACAATGCTGAAAATGAATTTAAATCGCTATAAAAATGGAGATAATAATCTAACAGCCTAACTCCTTATGAGAATGGTATGTTGGATAACATACGAAAAAATTTTTAGAGACGAGATGAAAATCTCGTCTCTTTTTTGGTATAAAATGACAAAAATGATTAAAATGTGCAAAAACTCCGAAGAATTCTTAGAAAATCTACAGAAAATAATTAAAAAAGCTTTTAAAAGTATTACAATACAATTAAGAGAAAACGCTTTATAATGAAAAGAAACGAGGCGATTTATGTGGGAAAAGGAAGGTTTCGAAAATTAAAACGAATTGAACTTTATGAGATTATGTTAGCGCAAAGCAAAGAGATTGATAGATTACGAGATGAGTTGGCAAAGGCTAATGAAAAATTGGAGAACCAAGAAATTCGCCTAGCTAACGCTGGATCTATCGCAGAAGCTTCTCTTAGTTTGACAAAGGTTTTTGAAGAAAGTCAAAAAGCAGCGGATTTATATCTTAAAAATGTCAAATTAATGAATGGAGAAGCGAAACATGAAAAAGAATGAAAATATCACTCTCCCAACAACGAGTGAAATTGAGGAGCTCTATAAGAAAGCAAAATACCGTAAACTATTTTCTGAAAAGATTAGAAGTACGGTTTTTATGTTAATCGTTGTTGCAGCCTTTGCGATTTTGGTAGCCATGCTTTATCTTCCAACCCTCAGAATTTATGGAAAATCCATGAAGGGAACGCTAGAAAGCGGGGATATCGTATTAGCTGTTAAGAGTAATCGCTTTAAGACGGGAGACATCGTTGCATTTTATTACAACAACAATATCTTAGTTAAACGTGTCATTGCCGAATCTGGTGACTGGGTTAACATCACAAAAGATGGTACAGTTTACGTCAATGACAAGAAAATAAATGAACCTTATATCGAGAACAAGGCTTATGGTGAGACAAACATCAAGTTTCCTTACCAAGTTCCAGAAAATCGTATCTTTGTTTTAGGAGATAACCGTAAAGTCTCTATTGACTCGCGAAATACTTCTGTCGGTGCGGTTTCGGATGAACAATTAGTTGGTAAACTAATTTTCAGAATCTGGCCTTTATCAGATATTGGAATTCTAAATTAAAAGTATTATCGAAGCTTATTCACTGTGTTTTAGGATGGGAGGAGAGTGAAAGCCGATGGGAAATTTTTTTAGAAAAAGTAATTTAATTAAAAAACATAAAAAGCTTGCGATTTTTCTTGCAGTAATGGTAGCTCTGGTAACGACATACCTTCTAATCTTGCCAGCTATCACATTAGATATCGAAAGAGCTAGAGAAGAACCTGGCGTTGAAGTAGAACAAAGTAGTCAATCGCCACCAAGCCTTCCAGCTATGGGAGATTCTGATAGCAATCTAAGTTCTGCAACTGAAAGCTCACAAGAAGCAGATACTTCTCAGACAGAATCTACTGAGGATGGCTTAATCACACAGGCAACAACATTAACAGCTACTAATCAAGATTATACGATTACAGCAGATGTTAATGCGGATGCGCAATTGCCTAAAGATACAAGCTTGACTGTTAAAGAAATCAAAACCGATGATGAAGCTTATCAATCAAATTATGAAAAAGTCCAAAATTCTTTAACAGGAAAGACGATTGATAATGTCCTTTTCTATGACATTACTTTTGAATCAAAAGGTGAAAAAGTAGAACCTAAAGCTGACGTTAAGGTGACAATCACACCAAGAGAAGCTATGGATGCAAAAGATAACTTTGATGTTTTGCATTTCCCTGATGATGGTTCGCAAGAAAATATTTCACAAAAAGATGTCAAAGAAATCGATCATAAAATCACATCAGTTTCTTTTGATAATAGTCAATTTTCAGCTTATGCTTTGGTAACATCAAGCAATCCTTCTGAGTCAAAAGCCAATCTTAATAAAGTTGGCGGTCCAAGATCAACAACGGTTCACAATGTGACGTTCAAGTACACTGATAATGCAGGTGTTGAACATGAAATGACAACTGCACAAATTGTCGATGGAGGAACAATTACAGTCTTCCCAACGCCAGTTTACCGTGAAGGTTATCGTTTCAGTAGATGGGTGAATGCAGCCGATAATTCAACGGTTACAGAAGACACTACAATTACTGGTGATATGGACGTTGTTGCTGAGTATTCTGAAATTACAATTTACAACGTCACAATTCAATATTATTACCATAACAATACTTCAGATACAGATACTGTCTTTGGTAATGATATTCACCACGTTGAAGCCAAAGATACACCTTATCGTGTAACATCACCGCCTTCTGTTAAACCAGAAAATGATGCTACAGTAACTGATGGTGAAATTTATTATCCAAGCCAATCAATTGTTGAATTAGCTGATGCTAATGATTTAGCTGCTAAGGATGCAGCGGATGGAACTGTCGATAAGAAATTTACGATTAGAGTTCAATATGTGTCTGCGGATGCAACTTACAACATCCACTACATGTTGAAAGATTTAACTGGTAATGGTTACACTGAAATTGAATCAACTCAAGCTCATGGTGTTATTGGATCAACAATCAGACCGCAAGTCTTGACTTACGATTACGCTGATTTTGAACGAACAAACTCGGTAACACTTACTCAAGCTCAAGGGCAAGATTTGTACGTTTATTACACACGTAAAGATTTCGAACTTTCATATAATACAAACGGTGGTTATTATGTTGAACCAACAGTTGGTAAATATGGAGAATCAGTTCCTTTAACGAGTGTAGTACCACAGAAAAAGGGTTACTCTTTTGATGGTTGGTATGATAACCCACAACTAACAGGTAGTAAGATTACTGGTAACGTTACACTAGATGGTAATAAAACATTGTATGCTAAGTGGAAAGCTGATACAGTTGGTTATACAATAGCTTACTTCAAAGAAGTTTATGATAACACGACTCACACGACCCACTACGTTTACGATAGTTCAATTACACGAAGAGCTACCGTTGATACGACAATAAATGCATCAAGTGCACCAAATCTTGCTAGTGTTCCAAAAGGTTATCAACGTGAAAATGCCTCTGGTGGTCCAAATAGCACGTCATCAATTGTCGTGGCAGCTGATGGTTCATCTGTTTTGAATGTTTACTACAGCTTGATTCGTTATACCTTTGTTTTTGATTTGAATCTTAGTAGTTGGGGATATTCACTAGGTCGTATTGACATAGGTGGTCAAACTTATCAAGGTACTGAATATCGATTAACAAATATTGTTTTAGGACAAGATGTTTCAAGCGTATGGCCAAGTTCAACATCAAATCCAAGAGAAGTATATTCACTTAACTATCTTGGTCAGGTTTCAACAGAACGTTTCTTTGACTCTTGGGAAAATGAATACAAGACTAAACGTCAAGAAGTTACTCCTGAACTTTTGCCAAATTCAGGAACGACGAGAACATTCAAAGCCACTTGGACTAACCGTGGTAATAACTACACAGCTGAATATTGGTTGCAACAACCTGATGGATCTTATGTGAAGTCTGATAAGTATAGTCAGTCATTCATTTTTAACTCTGGTACATTTACTGCAAAAGAAATCTTTGGTTATACTTATCGCACTGACCAAAACTTTGTAGCAAATGGTGTTCAATATTATGGTAGTAATACAAGCCAAAGAATTTATCGTTTCTACTATGATCGTGATAGTTTCAAAATCAATTACTTCTATGGAAATGATGAAGTAAATACGATTTCTAACATTCCATACGAAGCAGATATTTCATCATCAACTTATAATTTCGTTCCAAGTCGACCAAGTGGTGTCGATAGTGATTATACTTGGGGTGGCTGGTATGAGGATTCGATGTTAACAACACCGTATAACTTTACCACAATGCCAAATCACAACGTAATTTTGTATGCTAAGTGGAATCCTCCACGTTATAATGTGTCATTTAATTTGAATGGTGGTGAGGGAGCTACTCCTGCGACACAATCTGTTGAAAAATATGTTTGTGCGCAAGCGCCAGCTGATCCTACTCGAGAACACTACACGTTTGATGGTTGGTTCGACCAGAACGGTAAACGATTTGACTGGACTAAGCCAATCACATCAGATACTGTATTGACTGCTCATTGGAAATTAAATCCATTGACTTACACTGTTCAGTATGTTGATGCTGACAATAATAACAGTAAGTTATCACCTGATAAGGTGGTAACAAGCCCAGCGCTTCAACTTGGTGATACTGTTACTGAAAAAGCCTTGGCAATCACTGGTTATCGTCCAGGTAATAATGAAAAATCTATTACCCTAGATTATGAAAATAATGTTATTACATTCTACTATAGTAGGAAACAATCTAGCGTTAATTATACTGTTCGTTACTTGTTGCAAGGTACAAATGAAGTCCTTAAACAAGAAGTCACTAAGACAGTTAATGGTGATACGGTTCGTGTTAAGGAAATTGCAGCCGATGTTGGTAGTGAGTACTACCCACTAGATGACGTTTTGACGTTGACCTTGACTTCAAGCTCAGCAAACAACGTTATTACATTCTACTACAGTAAGAAAACAGATGGTAACATTACTTTCCATTATCTTGATATGGATGGTAATCCAATTCCTGGTGTTGCACCAGTTGAAGAAACGTTTAGTGAAGGTGGTACTTGTGATACTATCGACCATCATCTAAATATCCCAGGATATACTTATCACTCAGGAAAAGATGTAACAGATAGTAATAATCCTACTAGCGTGAATGAATTCTACACCTTCCGAGGTGGTGAAAATATTGATGTTAATTTCTACTATAAGAAAAACCTCAATATCGTAGCGCGTGATAAGGAAAAAGCTTATGATGGTACAGCTCTTAAGAGCAATGGTTTGTCAGATATAAATGATTCTTACAGACTCTCACTACAAAGTGGTGATAAGATTGGTTCAATCACTTATTCTGGTTCTCAAACTAACGTCGGAACAAGTAGCACAACACCATCAGACATCACAATCACTAACGATGATGGTGATGATCGAACTGATTATTACAATATTGTTTACGTACCTGGTACGCTAACGGTTACTCCGCTTTATGTATCTGTCATGATTGACGGTGATAGTATCGCAAAAGTCTATGACGGTACATATTCAACAGTTGGATATCACATTACACGTATTAGTACAAGTCTTTACACAGAAGATAAGATTCAATTTAATGGCTCAGACTCAAGTCTTACTGAAAAAAATGCTGGAACATACATATTAGATCTAGCTAATCACTTTACTAATACCGATCCTAACTTTGATGTTCACTTCCAAGTATCAAATGGAGCTCTTACTATTCATAAACGTGATGTTGTTTTGACATCTGCTGAAGCAACTAAGACTTATGACGGTACTCCATTAACGGCTCACACTGTAACAGTAAGTCCAATGACTGATACCGAAGGATTTGTTTTGGGAGAAGGTGTTCTAGCTTACAACTTCACTGGTAGTCAAACATATCCAGGTACAAGTTATAACTACTTTACTTACACATTGATGGCTAATACCAACCCCGTTAACTACAATATTTCCATTACACATGGTCACTTGATTGTTACTCCAACAATTAATTTACAAGTGACTGGAAGTGGTTGGGAACCTGCTCTTTCAGGTGGAAACTTTAAACTTGAAAAACGTGGCGCCGGTGTATGGGAAGATATTAGTAGTGAGTTTAATAGTTTTGATGTGACATCTACGGGTGGATTTAACATTGGCGGATTAACTCCGGGACGTTATCGCCTCACTCAAAATTCTGCTCCAGATGGTTATAGAGTTATTAATAAATATGTTTGCTTCAATGTTCTTGAAGATCGTGATGAATTTGATAATTCTACTTATACTATGGAACTTTGTGATGAAGATGGTCACACTGTTTCTGCTGATGATAATAAGCGAATTGTGAATGGTATTGGAAATTACAACTACCGTCTTCAAGTTGTTAACCAAGCTGGTAGTGAATTACCAAGCAGTGGTGGTATTGGTACGAAGAAAATCGTTGGTACAGGTATTATTTTAATGATTATTGCTACCCTAGCTACCATCTTTAATAGATGGAAAAAAGCTATTAATAAAAGTGGTTAGGTGGTGATTATAGGAAAAAATAATATTTAGTCGTTTACATTTTTTAGGATAAAAAAGAAAGAAGGTTAACTATGAAAAAGATTAGAAATGTGATTGCATTCCTCGTCGCAGCAGTTGCACTTGTCTTTACAGGTGGATATGCATTAGCAGATGATACTGGATCAATTACGATTCAAAACGCCGAAGTTGGACAAAGATATACACTTTACAAACTTTTTGATGCAACAGTAGGTGACAATGGAGCTATCGCTTATACTTTACCAAGCGGTAAAACAGCAGCAGATGTTGCTACTTACTTTGATGTTGATTCAGCTGGTAACGTTACAGCAAAATCAACTACCACTGAATCAGTAGTGGGAAGCGCTGCATTTAAAACTTGGGCTGAAGGATTTGGTACTCAAGTAGGAAGCCCAGTAGATGCAACTAGTAACACAGTGGCATTCACAGGGTTGCCATTCGGTTATTACTTTGTTGACTCTTCACTTGGTGCAGCAATTACAGTAGACAGTACTAATCCAAATGCTTATGTTGTTGATAAAAATACTCCAAGCCCAAGCCAAGCTACTAAGGAAGCTAATGAAGACTCAGCAGCAATTGGTGATACTGTTAACTATACAATTAAATATACTGCAACAAACTATGTAGTAAAAGATGGTGAAGGTAAACAAATCACTGACTACACTATCGTCGATACTCCAACAAACTTGGCTATCAATGCAAATAGTGTTGTTGTTAAAGTAAAAGGTCGTGATACTCAGATTGAACAAACAATTACTCCACAATCAGTTAACGTAGATTCAACTACTGGTAAATTGACAGTCGTTCTTCCTTGGGTTAACACATCAACTGGTGCATCACTTTATGATACTCCATCAGAAGTAACAATTACTTACTCTGCCACTGTATTGCCTGGTGCAGCAGGTGTTACTAACCGTACTGGTGAAGCAACCAACAGTGCAAAAATCACTTACAATTATGATGGTGGTTCTGGTAATATCAATACAGACCCTGAAATTGTTAAAACATATGGATTCACAATTAACAAAACAAATGGTACAACTGACTTTGTCAGGAGCTGAATTCAAAGTTTATGATTCTGAAACAAGTACAACTCCAGTCAAATTTGTGAAACTTACAGATACTATGTATCGTATCGCTGTTTCAACTGATGACCCTTCAACTTGTGTAGAAGTTATCCCAGCTGGTATGACTCACATTTCAGGTCTAAAAGATGGAACTCGTTTCTTCCTTGAAGAAATCAAAGCACCTGCTGGTTATAACAAATTGACTAGCCGTCAAGAAGTTGTTGTTAACGCAGACCAAACTACAGCTAATGTTCTTAACCAAAAAGGTACTGAATTGCCATCAACTGGTTCATTTGGTACAAGAATGCTTTATGTAGTTGGTGCCGCTGCTATCTTGGTAGCATCAGTTTACATGGTTGCAAAACGTCGTGTTAAAAATCTTTAATGATTAATCGTTAGAACATCTTCGAAAGTAGCACGAGTCTATTTTCGAAGATGATTCTTTTTAGAAAGAATTTGCCAGCAGAAAGGAGAAAAAGCAGTGGCGTGGTTAAAGCAACATTGGAAATCTTTGATAATGCCCCTCGTCTTTCTCATCGGGCTGGGCTTGGTAACTTACCCGTCTTTGAGTGACTACTGGAACTCATTTCACCAGACAAAAGGAATTATGTCCTATGCTAAAAGCGTTTCAAACATGTCTGAGAAAGAGTATGATAAGATTCTCACTCAAGCAGAGGATTATAATAAGAGATTGACCAGCATGAACTGGCATATGACTGATGAGCAGAAAAAAGATTATGAATCACAGTTGAATTTCAATCATGATGGGGCGATGGGTTACATCAGTATCCCAAAAATCAACATTAAATTAAGTATTTATCATGGCACATCAGATAAGGTTTTACAAACTTCAATCGGACATTTAGCAGGTAGTTCGCTTCCCGTTGGTGGGAAAGGAACACACTGTGTCGTATCAGGACACCGTGGCTTGCCTTCGGCTAAACTGTTTTCTGATTTGGATAAATTGCGTGAAGGTGATACCTTTACCATCCATGTTTTGAATGAAACATTGACTTATGAAGTTGATCAGATTCGCGTGGTTGAGCCAACAGACTTTTCAGATTTGACGATTGATCCTAACCAAGATTATCTGACTTTGGTGACATGTACACCTTACGGGATAAATACCCAACGTCTACTGGTACGCGGGCACCGCATTCCAAATGCTGATGGTGAAGCTAAGACCACTTCCGATGCCATGCAGCTAAATGCACTTTATATTGCACCGTTTATCGGTATTCCGATTTGTCTTGCTATTGTTATTTATATCTTTGTAGTGACAAGTAGCGCATACCTCAAACGACATGGTGACCGAGTTGGTCAATATTTGAGTCAAAAAGGACTTAAACGACCACAAACGTCATCTAAGAATTACCAAGATACGATTAATCAACTTAAAAAATATTTTAACAAAGATTAAAAAATAAAAGGGGTGAGTCGATTGACTCACTCTTTTTTGTTACGCTTTCACAGATATCTTGTTAAGTGAATTTTAAGATTATATTAAAAATTGAAAACAAGACTTAATTTTATGAATTGTTTAACAATTTATGGTATAATCTACCTTATACTAGCTAAAAAGCGAGGTAACATTATGTGGGTTGTTAGAAAAATGTATTGGCGCAGCGGTCAGCAGTATGTTCAAGCACAAAAGATTTTTGACAGTCGAGAAGACGCAAATGCTTTTAGAAAAGAATTAGACTTTGCGACCGAACTTTATGAGACTAACTTAGTAGTTTCTAATAAAGGTGAATTTTAAGCCAAAAGAGCAGAACTTTAAAACTGCTTTTTTGTTTTGAAAAAAGCTGATGAGAAATCTGCCAAATTTTTTAATATAAACAAAGTATAAATTTCTAATTATCTTTTTATATTTTCTTAAATGCTCGTAAAGCCTTATTCTATGTGCTTTCGAGTATTTTTACTGTAGGAAGATACTTCACGTTTCTTTGCATATTTCCTCATGTCTTAGCTGTCAGAAGTGGTAAATAAGTAGTAAATTCATTTGTACTACTAAGCAACAAGACGCTCCTGTTGCTTCTCTTTATTCAAGCGTTTCATTTCTGCCATTGCAGAATCGAATGTTGCATGTGCGTAATAGTTCAGCGTCATGGCTATATTAGCATGTCCCATAATGTACTGTAATGCCTTTGGATTCATTCCTGCATTTGCATAGTTGGTACAGAATGTATGTCGCAAACTATGTGGAGTGATGTGTGGCAATTTATCCTCGTTATACTTATTGTATTTCTTAACAAGACCTTTCATCATGCCGTTGTAATCACTTGCCACTTTTGGATAGTTCTTTCTATTAAGAAAGAGGAAATCACTATATCCATCAATCTCAACACGCTTATCATTCTTTCGATTCGCTAACACTCGCTTAAATGCTTGATAGGCTTCTTCAACCATAGGAACTTGACGTTCGCCACTTTTGGTCTTTGGTGTTTCAATGTAGTACCCAATTTCAGTATCTCTCAATAGCTGATGGTCTATATTGACAAGACGATTCTCAAAATCTAAATCTGGAAGTGTCAAACCACCAAACTCTGAAATACGAAGACCTGTTTTTAAGAGTATCAGAATTTCATCATAATTTTTGCTGTAGGTTTTATCAGCTTTTGCAAAGGCTAACAGTTTTTCTTCCTGTTCTTCTGTTAGTACGGTCTTAGGGACAGTATCATCATCAAGAACTGCTTTCAGTTGAAAGTCAAATGGATTCTTCCGAACACAATCATCTTGTATAGCAATATAGAATGAAGCCTTTAAAGAACGTTTGTAGTTATTGATGGTTTGATAAGCATAACCATTTTCACTCATTCTAATAGCCCATTCTTTAGCGTCTGATGGCTTAATACTGTCAATACTTCTTACACCTAACTTGTCTTTCTTCAAAATATCCATAAGATATTTGCGTCCAGTTTCAGTGTTTTTTCTAACCTTTGGTCTTTGAGCGTTCTGTTTTGCGTAAAGCTGGCAGAGTGTCATTTTCTTTCCTACAACATCAATACCATCATGAATGTCTTTCTGTAACTCTGCGATTTTCTCTCTAAGTGAGATACAATCACGCTTTCCTGCTGGTACTCGGTCTGTAGCCACAAGTTTCCACGAGTAAACAAATTGCGGTTCTCCAAATGAATCTATATATTTGTATAAGTATCTTCCGTCTTTTCGTTGGCTCTCTCCAGTCTTTAAGATTCGACCTTTATTGTCACGTCTTTTTTCTGACATGGCATTTGCTCCTTTCCTTTATGGAAAGAGCCTTGATACGACTTAATACTATTTTATCATATACAAGACCCTTTGGCGACGCTAGATTGCGTCCAATGTATCTATAATTTTTTCAAATTGTTTTCGTTTAATCTGAATACGATTGCCATTCATAATCAGCCAATTTGCATTTTTATTTTCCTCTGCCAAGCGTCGTAGCTTGTTTTCGCCAATACGAAAATATTTTGACGCTTCTTCAATGGTTAGGGTATAACGTTCCCAAATAGGAATGTCAGTCTGCTTCATAAAATCCTCCTTTCCAAATCACTTATTTGGATTTCATAAAAGTTGTTTTACCAGCAATCGAACAGCTTTAGCAAAGCTCACGGGAGTTCCACCCCTGCATGGTTCTCATGTAGCCATACTCATTGCCTGCGACGGTTTTATCACGCTCGGACTATTGACTGTATGGGAGTATCATTATCACGATAAGAATGTCGTTGCAGGCAATCCTGCTAAAGATTGCTTCTCGGATCACTAACATGAATCGCTCGCTATCTTTATAAGATAGGTCATGGCGGTTAGTTCCGTTGGCTCTTTTCTTATCGAAACGTATTCGATTACTTTTATTCAGTTTTCAAAGAACAATGGCTCGTTAGCCTATCAAAACACATTGAAAGCTCAATATGCTTTGGTGGAATAACAAACCTCCCTGTTCGGGAAGCGTGGAATGGTTTAGCACGCTTCCACGAAAGGAGAGAGGATATTACTTAATTTCAAATGACAAAATCTTTGTAATCAGTCTGGTTTCCATTCTTCCACGTAAGACTTCATCAACGACCATACTTTGATTGCCATATTCATCTTTCATAAGTCGTAGGGAACGCTTCGTTATGTACCCTCTGTAATGATGTAGAATCTGGTTAATCGCTTCGGTATCGCCATCTGTTGCCTTTACAATGAGAGGAAAGGGAATCATAGGATATTGTGTTTTCATTCTTCAAATTCCTCCATAAACTTTTTAATTAAGGCTAGTCCACTGGTTCTATGCCGATAGACAGTAGAACGGTTCAATTTCAACAGGTCTGCAATTTCTGAATCGCTCATGTCCATAAAGTAAAACAGCAGTAGAATTTCACGTTTCTTGTCTGGCAACTCACGTAATGCTTCACTCAACAAATCATTTTCAACGCCTACTGATAACCCATTGAGTGTAAAAATCTGAAAGTCAGTTGAATAGTTATCTGTTGTCGCAAACTGGCTAACAAGATAATCGCCAACATCCGAAAAGGACACCTCACGCTTTGCAATCCTTGAAAGATAAAGCATATAATTCTTTCGCTCGTCTTCCATAGCACGTTTACAGATATAGTCAAACTGATTTTCTATTGTGGTCTGAAAAGAAGATGGTTTCATGTTTCTCACCCCCTTTCTGTCTAGGAAAGGAAGTGAGCCTTGCTCGTTTATCTCCTTTCACTCTTAGTCCCAATGTGAAAGGGGGATTTGTTGCATTACTGATAAATAAACTTTGTAAAAAAGTTCTGAATAGCCAAAAAAGCATATAAACAGATTTATTTCTCTGTTTACATGCTTCTGTTATTCTATCTATATGATTTATAAAACCACATTGGTGGACGTACTTATCTATTGCAGATAGACGACTTTTTTTGACAAGAACCCAATGTAAGGAAATTTATTGTATATGATGTACTTCATGGCGACGTTGACCTCCAACAAACCGCCATTTGGAAGTAATATACAATATTTTAACAGCGTAAATAGCACTACCATATAACGGTTTTTTTTATTGGCGTTTAGTAGTGCTTTTTATTAAATATAAACCTATAAACCATATAACACGTTTTTCTATACCTGTTTTTAATTCAGTAGGAACAATAAAATGTATAGAGGTGGTCTACTATGCGTAAAAAAGAAGATAAATATGATTTTAGAGCCTTTGGTTTAGCCATTAAAGAAGCTCGATTGAAACGAGGTTTAACTCGTGAACAAGTGGGAGCATTGATTGAAATTGACCCACGGTACTTAACTAATATTGAAAATAAAGGGCAACACCCCAGCATACAAGTTCTTTATGACCTTGTATCGTTACTTCATGTTTCCGTTGATGAATTTTTCTTACCTGCTAATAACTTGGTAAAAAGCACCCGACGATTACAGATAGAGAAATACATGGATAGCTTTACAGACAAAGAACTATCCTTAATGGAATCTTTAGCCAGCGGTATCAACGAAGCAAGAAACATCGAAGACTAATTAAAAGAATCCATACATAACGGAAAGAGCCGATAAAATGAGATTGTATTAATCTCATTTTATCGGCTCTGCGTCTTTGCGTCTGGCTCTGTAATCACAGTTACTTTGAACTGCTTTATTTCAATTAAATTTTCTTGTCTGCATTTCGGACAATAGAGGGGGAATTTTTTTAATTCAGTATCTTCCCTTATCTTTAATCGTGTTTTATTTCCACATACAGGACACAATATCCACTTGTAGTTTATAATAACTATCTCCTCCTTTACACTTTAATTCAAATCTTTATTAAAAAATATTTCATCTTATTTAACAAGAAACCATATTTATATAACAACATAAAATACACTAAGTTATTTTATTGAACATATATCGTACTTTATCTATCCGACTATTTGGACGACGGGGCTGGCAAACAGGTTCACCAGTAGTAACATAGTACCCTTTTAACTCTGTTAAACAAACGCTACGTCCATTTGTAAAGAAAGTTAAATCATTACGATATTCTTGAATACACCGAGCAGGAATTTCTCCACTAAGAATGACCTCATTATTTTTCAGTTGAGTGTCTACGATGTTCGCACAATATTTAGGAGCATCGCTATATGCTCGTGAAAGATATTCTTGTGGTGCATAAATTTTAAAACTAAGATATGGCTCTAACAATTCTGTTCCAGCTTTTTTTAAAACTTGTTCCAATACAATAGGAGCAAGCATCCGAAAATCTGCTGGGGTACTAACAGGGCTATAGTATAAGCCATACTTAAAACAGATTTTACAGTCCGTCACATTCCAACCATACAATCCTTGTTCACAGCCATATCGTATCCCTTCCATAACTGCATTTTGAAACGATTGATTTAAGTATCCAAGAGAAACCGAGCTCTCATACTGTACTCCGCTCCCTAATGGAAGCGGTGCTACAGAAAGACCAATGGAAGCCCAGAAGGGATTCGGTGGCTCTTCGATGTGAATGGTATACTCTGCTTTTTTTAACGGTCTTTCCATATAAATGACTGTAGGCTTTTTTATTTTTACCTCCACATGATACTTTTCTTGCAATAGAGCACAAGTCACTTCCATTTGTACTTTCCCTAAGAAAGAAAGTATGATTTCATGTGTCGTAGAATCCACATAATATTGTAGAAGCGGGTCACAGTCGGAGATTTCTAAAAGTGCATCAAGTAACATTTCCCTTTGTTGAGGTTTGCTCGGTTCAACAGTTGTTTGCAGCAGAGGGAGCGGATTTTCAATTCTCTCTCTCTGTGGCAATAGCTTTGTATCTCCAAGAACACTATTTAGCTTCAAAAACTCATTTTGCAAAATAACAATTTCCCCGGAATAAGCCTTATCGATTTTACATAATTCACCATTTATTGAAGTATACATTTCTGTAACTTTTATTTTTTCTTTTTCTGATACTCTAACCGAATCTCGTAAATGTAGTACTCCACTATAAAGGCGTATATATGCAAGACGTTGTCTTTTTTTTGTATATTCAATTTTGAAAACATTTCCGCAAAGTTCAGACTGACCTCGATGTGTTGATGAATAAAATTTATTCGTAATCACTTCTATAAGGTTATCAATCCCTATATTGTTTTTTGCACTTCCGTGATAAACAGGGAACAGGGAACAATTCTGAAATCTTATGCTTTCCTCTTGTTCGAGTTCCAATGCTTCTAATGATTTACCGGACATATATTTCTCTAAAAGGTCATCGTTTCCCTCTATTACCGTATCCCATTGTTCAGATTCGGTAAAGTTCGTCACACACATATTAGGATACAGTTCTACCTTCTGTTTGATTACAATTTCGGCAGAAAGTTTCTCTTTAATATCCTGATAAACCGTTGATAAATCAATTCCATTTTGGTCAATCTTATTGATAAAAAAGATTGTGGGAATCCCCATTTTCCTAAGTGCATGAAATAATATACGAGTTTGTGCTTGTACGCCATCTTTTGCAGAAATCAGTAGAATTGCCCCATCTAAAACTGATAATGAACGATATACTTCTGCTAAGAAATCCATATGTCCTGGCGTGTCTATGATGTTCACCTTCGTATTTTCCCACTGAAAAGAGGTTATTCCTGTCTGAATTGTAATTCCTCTCTGACGTTCTAAAAGCGTATTATCCGTCCTCGTTGTACCTTTGTCCACGCTTCCTAATTCTGTAATCGCTCCACTGTTATATAATAAGCTTTCTGTTAAGGTAGTTTTTCCTGCATCAACATGAGCTAAAACTCCAATATTAATAATTTTCATGTGATTTTCCTCCATTCAAAAACCCAAAAGGGCATAAAAATCCCAGTGATAAATACTTTTATCACTGGGATTTTTATGCATAACCATAGGTATACAAAGCATACAGATATTCTCTGGATACTTTAGAATCACATGATAAAGGTATTCTTAAACTGGGTACAAAAAACTAAGCCCTCCTAAAAAAGGACATCTAATTATTTGTTCCCGCTATCAAATTGACAGTTTATTTAAGAATACCTTGCCGCATATTTATTAACTCCTTTTAAATAGTCACTTAAATAATAGCACATAAGAGCATATTTGTAAAGGAATCTCCAATTTTTTATCAAAAAGAGTACATGATTACAAAGTATCTGTAATCATGTACCAATATTTGTTATTTTACAATCTTCCAATTACTCCCGTTCTTTTCAAGTACCAAATCAAATTGAGATACCTGCGTTGCTTTGGTCTGCTGGTCGAGATACTTTACTGTCAGTGATACCGTGACTTGATTATCTTTACGATTGTAGATAGGATTCACGAGTTCTTGAAAAATATAATCTTTTCCGATAGATTTCAAAATACCATCATTCACATAGTAAGAAAGTTCACTCGCTGTTGCTGTAGGATAGAGCTTGAAGAATGTCGTTAGAAACTCAATGATTTCATTTGTCATAATGGAATCAACTGTACCATCACTTTCAATGACTTTTGGTTTATAGTCTGATTTCTTAGGTATGCTGGTAATGGTCGGGTTTTTAGTCAGTACCATATTTCCAGAACCATCTACATAGACTGTCACTTCATAAGCAGAATGGACGGTCTTTATATTTTCCCCCTCTGTAATCAACTGGTCTACACTATAGGTCACATCAAACTGGTTTTCGCCATCTGCTTTTACCATCCATATCTGAACCCCTCTTACAGAAGACGATACAGGAATATCCTTTCGGACTGTATCAATATTGAGAGCTTGAAGTTCCTCTGTCAGATAGGCTTTTAAGTTTTCCATACGATTATCAATGGACTGGTCGTTTAGTTCCCATGAATAGTAAACTTTCGCAAAGTTCTCTACAAAATTTTCTACATTATGAGTATCAACATATTCCTTTTCTATGATGGTTGTTTCGTGAATGGTGTGGGTATCAACGGCTGTAAAGTGCTTAAATATTGCAAAGCTGAAACTAAGCCCTAAAAGCACCCATAAGCCAATCACAACCTTTTTACGAGGATTGACTTTGTAGATACGAGGTTTCTTTTCCTTTGGTATCT
The DNA here is from genome assembly GCF_049393805.1 of Streptococcus equinus. Taxonomy (NCBI): domain Bacteria; kingdom Bacillati; phylum Bacillota; class Bacilli; order Lactobacillales; family Streptococcaceae; genus Streptococcus; species Streptococcus equinus. Next base: position 673,580 of record NZ_CP185763.1, on the reverse strand, counting down.
GTTTTTCTTTATTCTGATTTTTTCTGAATTTCATCATTGAATCTTCCTTTCTCATTGTTTGATTCGTCCTGCTCCTACTAAATGCTGTTGCCAATAGGAGCTTGTTAAGTCGGCATAGCCGATAGGGTCTCCTGCGTGAAACATTCGATTATCGCCTAAATAAATCCCGATATGAGTAATATAAGAGCCAGCGTTATAGGTAGAATGAAAGAAAACCAAATCGCCAGCTTTTGCTTCGGATAGTGGGATATGTTGGGTCACATCATATTGTTGTTGTGCGGTTCGTGGTAATTTAATCCCAGCTTTGCCATACGTCCATTGTGTCAGTCCGCTACAATCAAATGAAGTAGTCGGGGAAGCTCCGCCATAGACATACTTCCAACCCTCATATTTCAGTGCTTCGTCCATGATGGCTTGTACCGTATTATCATTAAATTGAGTTGTGACAAGATACTGCGTAACAAGCTGAACATAAAACATATTGCCATAGTTATATCGCCAGCCCCCATTGATGGGTATGGCTATTGGATTGGGATAGGACACTTTTTCGCCGTCTGAATATTCCTTAGAGAAACTTTGAGCCAGTTCAAAGGTATATTTGTTTCCACGATTAGCCACATACCCTAAGAAGCCACCGCCATAATTGTAGGACTGAATAACCGATTCCAAATCCACACCGAGCCTATCTCTACTGGCTAATAATTCACTGAAATACTTCACACCTTGCTTGATAGATTCTTCTGTACTCAATGAATTGGGTGGTAGACCAAGGGATTCCGAGGACTGCATAACATCTTCGGCAGTACCGCCCGATTCCACCTGTATAATAGCAAGCAGTACATTAACGTATTCTTCAATGCCATATTCTCTAGCGTATTTTTCTACCATAGGCTTATGAGCCAGCACTTCTGCGGAAACATTCACACCGCCATAGTGAATGTTTGAAAAACCGCCATCTTGTTCATCTGAAAATAAAATGGCAACAAACAGAAGTAGTGAGAAGACCATCAAGAATAGCCCAGAACCACCAATCACTAAAGCTTTCAGTTTCATGGTTTCTTACTGCCTTTCTTGATAGTGGCGGATTTTATTGGTGGTCTATTTCTAAGGTTTTGGCTTTGAACTCTTTGAACAGTAGACGGACGCTCTTTTGTGACTGGACGTTGTGAAGCTCTGTCTGCTGGTGTAGTTGAAGTTGCTGGCTTTTGAACTGTTCTTTCTTGTGTAGTACGGTTTTGTCGTTCCGCTTTTAAACTTAAAGAATCGGACTTAACTGCTGGACGCTCCTGTTTGGCTTGTTGAGATTCCATGCGTGAAGTCTGAATAGAAGATTGTTTTGCGGTCTGTCCATCATGAGATTGTTCTTGCTTAGTAGCTGGTCTTTCATGAACGGAAGAAGCTGGCTGTTTTTTCTGTTTGACCTGTTCCATTTCAGAGCGACGCTCTGCAATGGTTTTGCGTCTTTGTTCCTGCTGTTCCTTGCGTCCGCTGGCTCTGTCTGCTCTGGTTTGAGAAATACTACTGGTTAAATCACGGACATTCTCTTTTACTTTGGATTTTCCTTGATATACTGCATATCTTGCATTGGTCGGCAAATCTTTAACCTGTTCTTTCAAACCACTAGCAGTGTCTACCATTCTGTCTTTGGTATCAGCTACTGTACCGATGGTTTGACCGATACGTTTTCCAAGTGTTGATTTTTCCTTTCCGTCTGGTCGGGAGTGATCTGCTTGTGTCCTTGCAGAACTCCCCGAACCCGACTGTCCTTTTTTACCTGTAACAATGGCAGACCCAGCCCCTAGAGTAGTCATGGAACGTCCAAGTTTCCGCTGTAGACGGTGCATGTGAGCGTGCATAAGCATACGAGGTTTTCTCATCACACGACTTCCCACACTTTGAGAATCGTTACTCTGTAGAGAAAACATACTCATTAAATCGCCCAGCTTGAAGTAGATTCCTGCAAAGGTCACAATCTGTAGAAAAGCAATCAAAAAGAACGGATAACCAGCCGATAAGGTATAGAGCATGGTTGAAATACTAAATGCTGTCGTAATAATCAATGTGATTCCAGCTCGTGTCAAAATGGTATTAAAGAGCTTTGTTATGGCTCGTTTTGACATACCATCAAATGATGGAATCATGCTTAAAATAAAGCTCACAGGCAGAAACATAGCATAGATGATAAAAAGTACCTGCGAGAAAATCATGATTCCTGTTAATAGGAATACAAATATGGAAATCCCAATATTGAAGACAAATAGGAAGAAGACTGTACCTAAACGGTTAATGGTCTTTGTAATGGTTAGATTGGTATTGCTTCTGTCTTCAATTTCTTCCGCAACAATTTTTTCTCTGTCTTCGCCATTGTTGGAATCTGGGCTGGTGGAGAGCAGGCTTTCCACACGGTCAATACCGATACTTTCAATGTCTGAACTGTTGTATTGAAGCAGTAGCCACGGTTGCTGAACCTGTATGGAAAACAGGCTATCTCTGATTAAGTCCACGCTGTCCTTGCCTTGACTATCGGAATGGGGCATGACAATCTTCGTGCCAAGTGATAAACTGGCATTACTGATGTCTGATGAAAAGTCATTGATTTTTTTAATGTAGTCGGGAGCGTAGGCAATAAAGGAAGCCGATAGGATAAACACCAGCACAAAATTCATAATGGCATGAATTGCCTTTGTGGTTTCTCTCTTTATCAGTCCCGTATAGGCAACATAAACCCCAAGAACCAAAATCAAGAGTAAGAGGAATCCAACATAGAAACCCTCTGTTGAAAATCCGTTTGCACTCACACCAGCTAAGGTCTGCATATTCTTACCAATGGAATCTGCTGTAGCGGAAATGAAGTCTAAGGAATAGGCTTCCTGTACTAAGTAACCTGTCGCATTGGAAACATACAAACTGATTGTCCAAATAAAATTGGTAATGGCATATAGTCCATACATGACCTGTTTTCCAATCCCGTCCGACCAGTTCCACGGAAGCCAGCCCCAGCTATTATCCACATAAAAATCCAGTTGATAGTTTTCAAGTGGGTATCGGCTGTATTCATTTGCCACATTGACCGTATCATCTACCAAGCCCGCAGCTTGAACCACCGTTCCCAGCATGGCTAAAAGAAAAATGGCAATCACAAGTGTGAAAGCCACTGTCATTGCCACTTTACCTAGACGTTTCAGCGTCCAGTTTGATTTTATTCTGTTTACTATTGATGGTTTCACATTTACACCTCTTTTCGCACAGGTGGTCTGGTATCAAAGGCATGGAGCAGTTCTTCAAATACAGGGTGGAACTGTATCACACCGACACGACCATATAAATCACTGATAAGGCATTGCCCGTTTTCCAAATCACGCAATCGCTTCTGATTGTTTTCGTCCTCTGGGTCTACACCAAAAAAGGCTAAGGTCTTTTTAATCTCGTTAAGGTCAGTGGAACGAAATGCAAATTTTAAGCCGAGGTTATTTTTCAGTTTTTCATCTAAGAGGTCGTCTGTATTTTGGGTCACGAAATATACCCCAGCGTTCATAGCACGACCAGCCCGAACCAGCTTCATAGATAGTGTTTTTCCTTGTGCTACCTGTAAAAAGCTCCATGCTTCGTCTAAATCTACAATCTTGAAAATGCTTCGGTCTGTATGGATAAAGTCTAAAGCAAAGGTACTAATGACAATCAGCATAGCAACGGATAAAAGCTCCATAGTGGTATATTCCTCAAAGGAAGTTTCCTTGTCGGGAAGTACCAAGTCCGCAACCTGTATAATGTTCAGTTGTTTTTCTAAGCTGATAGACTGCTCCACATAACCATTACTGAATAATAAATGTGCAAAGTCATAGTCTGTAAAACTTTCGATATGGTCGGCTATACTGGTACTTAGTGGCGTATTCTCAACCCGTAATTCCTCAATCACTTTCATCAACCCTCGTACTTCACTATTGGTTACTGCACGAATGGCTTTTCTAAGGATTGGGAAGCGTTCCCCATCACGAGAGGAAATCCCCGTAAGGAATGTCAGAATATCAATAGCCAGTGATTCAGAATCTTTGGGATTTTTCATAATCACATAAGGGTCAAGTAAGCCTTTGTTTTTCTCATCAGAAGTCAGAGTGACGATATTGATTTCATGGGAAATCTCTGGCAAGGTTTCTTTCCATCTGCCACGTTCTGCTTTTGGGTCTACAATCACTGCTTGTGCCCCATAAAGCACCGCATAATAGACGATAAGGTTATTCGCAAAGGATTTACCACCACCCAGCGAACCAACAAAAGCCGACGCTAACGCATTGGTTACTGAACCCTTAACCCCTTGACTGGCAAGAGCAGGTTTCAGATAGACATTGCGTCCAGTATCTAAGCTGTAGCCAACATAAATCCCCTCATTTTCCCCCAGCATTTGAGTAGCACCAAAACCTAAACCAGCGAGGAAATCAGAGGTCACGTATTGAATATAATCATTCATATAACGCTTGCTGGCAGGTAAAAATTCTTCATGTAAGCCGAGCATATCCCCAAATGGTCGTACCAGTTTTACGCTTAAATCGTCATAAAAATCTTTCACTTCATTACAACGACGTTTGAGTTCGTCAAGATCATTTGCTGATACCCTTACCACATAAGACAGCTTGTACATAGATTCCTTGCTTTGGTCTAAATTGGTTTCCAGCTCATTCACACTTTCCAGAGCTTCCGCCACATTGGAGCTGGTTTCATTATCACTTTGCCAAGCGTGGTTATCCAAGTCTTTCAGTTCTTTCTTTTTATTGCGGACAGTAGATAGGGCTTTACGATTGGCTACAATTTCCACATTCATTGACGTATCAATCGGGAATGTAAATTGCTGTTGCTGGTAGTAGAAGATTTCAGAGGACGGGAAGTCCAGTTCTCCGACAATGCTGTTAATGGTAAAGTAAGCTACATAGACGGTTTCATCTTCCTGCTGGATTTTCAAATATCGCTGTTTTTCTTCCACCAAACAGCGAGTAGGCTTAATCAAGTCATAGTATTTAATCAGCGTTTCATTATCCAGCTTTTTCTTTGATAGATGGTACTCATACTCTTCATAGGCAGTGCCTGTCTGTCCGTAAAGGTGTTCAATCAGATAGCCGAAGTCGTCCTTATCTAACCTGCGGATTTTGAAACGACGAGAGATTTTATTTTCTAAGAGCTTTTCCATCTTCTGAAAACGCAGGATTTCATCATTACTCATACTAACAAAATCGCCCATCAGCTTATGGTTCACATCATAGACAAAATCAGACAAAGCATTTTTTGCTTCAACGGTAAGACTTTTCATAGAAAACTCCTGATCGTTGAGAAGCAACTTAAAGCCGATAAAGAAACGGTAGTTCACTTGATTTTCGCCAATCATGGATATTAAAGCGTCTGTCTGTTGGTCGATTTTGTCATAGGCAACCGCTTTGAGCTTGCCAGTGACTTCATTTTTGGAACGCTCTTGTGCAGAACGTATGCTGGATTCTGTACTGATTTGTAAAGCATGAATTTTGCCATCACGATTTTGTGCGATAAGCTGTCTGAAAGAATCATGCACTTGTATTTTCTGTTCTGGACTTAGAAATGAGTAATTGTAAGGAACAAGCTCATAGTAAGCATAACATTCCCCGTCTTTATTCCAGACGAGATTGTTTTCAATGTATTTAATTGGATATGCCATAAAATTCACTCCTAACTGCTGTAATGGCTTCTTGTGGCTGGTTTCTGCCAAGCGTTACTTTTTTTCCTGCATAGGTCAGCTTTGGTCGCAGTGCATAAGCAATGACAGACTTCAAAAATCCATAAGGCTTTTTACCATCAAAAGTTTTTGTAGACATAAACCATGTGAAAGCCACAGGAATCCCAAAGTATTTGAGAAATGCTCCCTCTATCATGGAAAGAGGGGGCAAGTTGCCAAGTATCATCACTGCAAAGAGTGACACGACAAACCATGTCATTTGCGTAAAGGTTATGGGAAACGGAAGTCTAAAATCATTGATAGAATACAGTACCTTTTCCACAGACCAGATACTGGTATAGCTTCGTATTTTCTTCATGTAATCAATCCTTTCATAAAAAATAGGGGTAGCTGATTGAGCCACCCCGTAAAATAGAAAATCTGCCAGTAGTAATGTACCGACAGATTTAATAGACGATTTCAAAAATCCCATGATTGGTTGAGATAAACGTTCCTGAAAGGTCTAAATCCCGACCATAGGCTTGATAATCAATATAGTTTTGAAGACTAGCTGGTACTTCGCCTAAAGCACCCGTTTCTTCAATGTAGTAGCGTGCCACGTCATACATATCATCACAATCGGAATGAATGATAATATCCTCTTGATGTTCGCTTAGTTCTTCAATGCTTGAAAAATGAGTGAGCAGAGCAGATAGCTCCGATTGTAATTCTTCGGGTAATTCCGATACCATTTCCCATAGTCGATTGAGTTCGCCAATGGAAGTGTATTCGTCAACCGTAAAGGGTAACTCGTAGTCATGAATGGCGTATTCCTCATATTCATCATTCAAGCCGATTTTCTCTTTGACTTCCTCAAAGTCAATGGGAAAGGTAAACCACGCACCGACCAATTCGCCCTCATTGTATTTGCCTAAATTCGCAATATAGACTTGCATATCGTCCATATATTCACGTCCTTTCTTTGTAGAGATTCAAAAATCCCTACCGCACTTCGTTTGGTGTACCATTCCTTTGCGGAACATAAGAAAACCACTTATATTCCACAAAAGAACGGTTTTATTTAAGCACCAATAATGCGATTGAATAGCTCTAGTAAAATGTCTTTTACTCCAGCAGCGTTGAAGACTAAGCCAACCGCAATAATCGCAATAATTAAAAAGCCAATCAGTTTGCTAAACTCACGCTTGAAGCCAAGATACAAGCCAATCACAACGATTGCTAAAAGCACCAGTGATTGAGCGTTTGATAGAAACCAGTTATAAAGGTTTTGTCCAAAATTCATAAAAATGTTCTCCTCTCTATATTCAATGAATTTGTATTTGAGTTATTTTTTTGTTGTTATCACGTCCTGTTCTTTTACTGACTGTTGCTTCAAAATCTGCTTGTGTCGGTCTGTCAGTTTCGCATGGTCGAGAATGTCTTTTACAACCTGCGTCTGGTTGATTTCATCAAGTTTAATCGCAACCTTTAAGGTCGGGGCAACTTGATGAGATAGCCAGTTCAGCGTCCTTTGGAAGGAGTAAGGCTCTGGTTTTGTGGTTAGTTTTAATCGTTCACGATTGTTCCCAATAAACCAAGCCCATTCTTCATTCAGTTTCCAATCAGAACGAGGTTTGGAATCGTCTTTATCTACAAAACGGATATACCGATTGATAATTTTAAAGGCGGTATGCTCTGGATTGTCATAGACGAGTAAATCACGGACTGCATAATAGGCACGCTCATTTTTCAATCGAATCTCAAAACGGTTTTTTACTTCTGCGTCTTCAATGGGAATATCATTTTTCTTGTACTGCTCGTAGTCCTTTTCATAGATACAGAAATAAACTTCACTTTGTAATGAACCGATATAGAGGGTGTTTCCCATACATTCCTTTTCCTCTTTGCGTACCAGTTCGCCACTGCGATAGCTTTTAAAACTGCGGAAGACGGAGATACATTCTTCCTGTTGGCACTTTTCAGTGAGTACAGGGATATTTAAAATCCCTGTCTTATCGTTAATGGCAAGGTCAAGGCGTTTCATCACACCGCCAGCCACCAAAACGTCCATAAAGAACTCATACCAGCTTCTTTGTTGTGCCAGAAGATAGCTTTCAAATTGTCTGCACCCACGACCTTTCAATTCCACCAGAACTCCTTTGTCCAGTTCATGGGAGCAAAGGACGAATATGTCGCCTAAAGCATAATGCTCTGAATAAGAATAGAAACCATAGTCCTCATGAAGAAAATAGGACAGTTTCAGTTGTAAGATGTTTTCGACCACCTGCTGTACGTCTGTTGTCGGAAAGCGAATTCTTACATAATCAAACAGCATTTCAAGGGGAGCGTCGGGATTGAAGCGTTCCAGAGCTTCCCAAAGGGACTGCTGTAAATCCTCTGATGGCTTGACTTTTCCTGTTTCAATATCGCTTAGATACTGCCTTGTAATACCAGTCGCAACAGCTAAACGGTTTTGAGATAGTCCATAAGCCAAGCGTTTTTCTTTTAAATGCTGTAACCAAGTTTGTTCATTCAGTAAAAATCCCTCCAATCAAAAAGGCGTATGTCAACTTTTAAAGCCCATTTGACATACGCTGAAATTTTGTAAATCCCTTGTAACCAAAGGATTTTCTAATGTTTTTTTGACTGTTTCCTGTCGATTTGTACCCCCCTGTTAGATACGGGGGGTTAAGTGCTGGCGTGGCTATTGCCACACCAGCCAGCAAGATCAGTCCACACCTGCGACTTCCGCTTCGCACGTCGCCTGCGTGGACTGTCTGCTGTTGGATAACTTTTTAATTTCCTCCAAGAAATCATATCCTTTTGGTACAAGGGGAGTATAAAACTCTGATATGACACTTGTTCCTACATCAACATAGCCACGACCTTTGATTCGCTTTAAGAAGAAATCCTTTTGTACGTCACTGCCAAACATCATGCCATAGCCCATTTCAGACATACGACCTAAAGCCACTCTGAAATTAAACTGATCACGGATTCCGTCGCCTAAATATTTTGCGTCTGGACGTTGACAAGCCAGTATTAGAAAGAAGCCAGCTTGACGACCTAACATGACAATCTGTTTCAGCTTATTCATAACTGCGGTGTTTTCTTTTGTTCCCAGCATTTCCATGAAAGCGACGTATTCATCAAAGATTAAGAAGTGTGCCGGGAGACCTAAGTAAGCATAATTTTTGCCAGTCTTATAGTTCTTCATCTGCTTCATTTCCTCACTACGTTTCATCATTTCTTCATAGAATGTTTCAATGCAAGAAAGCAAGTCTTCTTTTCTATAGTAGACATTTGCCATCACAGAACCTAAGTCCGCAAGATCAGCATTTTTCGGGTCAAGAATATACAGTTTTGAATCTGTATGAAGCAAGGCTTCAATCAGTGTCAGTATAAAGTAAGTTTTACCGCCACCTGTACCACCAGCAATCAACATATGAGGGAGCTTATCATATTCCCACCATACGTTTTTCATTAAGCGAAGTTTACCATCTTTAGCTTCTACTTCATCAATAGAAATACGACTGGCTATGGTGTCATAGAGCAAAGTATATTCCACATAGGAATCCTTTAACTCTTTATCCGTCAGCTCACAGTACAAGCCACTCTCTAATTTCTTTTCCAAGTGTAAGAGTTGGTCTTGATATTTTCCCAGCGTGATTTCCACCCGTATCTGTATCAAGCCATTTTTAAGTCGATAATACATTTTAGGGAAGTAGGTTATCTTTTCCTTTGTACGACCAGCACTATCTTTAAAGAAACCCTCTGTTTTGACCTGTTCAGATTCATACCACTTGTTTTCAAGTATCATCTTTGCCAGTTTTTGACGGTGGTAAAGTTGTTTAACCGTATCATAGCGAACCCGTTTGAATACAAACGCTACCAGCAAGCAGATAAGAATTGCGACACTGAAACTGATAATTAAATAGGGAATGTCAATCTTATCTGCTTGTGATAGGTTAAAATCCTGCCAGTTGATCTGCTGGATTGTCTTCACATGAAACAGTCCGACAACCAGCAGGAAAACAGGCAGGAGTGACGCTATCGTAAAATGAAAGACTAAATCTTTACCAGATGGGCGAATCCTTTTACCACGCTGTTTCATGCGAAAAAGTCTCCTTTCTACCTAGCGACTATTTGTCTTGTGTCGGTTCTTTCTTTGCTTGTGGTTGAGCTTTGAATGAACTAGAATCCTTTGTCAGCACAATATCGTCTGCCTTGATATACCAGTCAACATCTGCTCCTTGATAGGTGGCAGTAGCAACGGTGTCCGCAATGGGATTGATAAGTTCCACCCGTGCGTTATAATCAAACTCTTTCAAAGGCACGCTGGCAGGAATACTTACTTGAATCATGCGTCCTTGTCCTTTGGATTTTAAGTCATAGGTACGTTCCTTGATTTCATCTGAAACCGACCCGTCTTCATTTTGGATTCTCACTTCACGACGTAGAGCAGAGAATTTCAATTCTCCAAAAGTCGTGTCTTTATCTAATACAATGCCATTTGCTAATCTCATCATTTTTCCTCTCTTTCTTTATTCTTTTATCATGTCGTCAGCATGTAAAAGGTAATTTGTAAAACCACGAGTGCCGATTTTGTAGCCCTCTGCGGTAATACGTGGATTGACTAACTTCACACGTTCCTCAAAGCCGAAATGTTTTTCGCCAGCTTCAGCAGGAAGCACCACCACAATATCATCTGCTCTTTGAACATCAGAATAGAGATTATAGCTTCTTGATAAGACAGTTAGCCGTCCGTTGATTCTTCGCTGAACGACTTTATCCTCGCCAGCAAATTCTAAATTGCCGAATGTTTTTTCCATGTTGGGAATCACAAATTTAAGTTCCATATTTTTACCTATCCTTTCTTTTTTATTGGCTGAATGAATGTTTGATGGTCTTAAAGAGTGGGGAACGACCTTTTGATTCTTGATTTTTTGTTTTCATAAGTTCACTTCCTTTCAAAATCGGGTAAAAAAATAGACACCTCATTTTTTGAAGTGTCTACCTATTAAATATTCAAATTTTATTGGAAGTATCTTTATATCTTCACTTTTCAAGGATAAATCGTCGTATCAAAGCTCATTCATAAGTAGTAAATTAGTAGTAAATTGAGTGGTTTTGACCTTGATAAAGTGTGATAAGTCCAGTTTTTATGCGGATAACTAGATTTTTATGCTATTTTTATAATAAAAACACTTTCTTTACCGCATATCTCTTGCACATCGATTTAAGGTATAGTATAATAGTTTATTGTGAGTATACCTCACTTACTCGTGATCAGGTTCGCGAGTCATTAGACCAAAAGGAGGAAAAATATCAATGGCTAAATACGAAATTCTTTACATTATTCGTCCAAACATTGAAGAAGAAGCTAAAAACGCTTTGGTAGCACGCTTTGACTCTATCTTGACTGACAACGGTGCAACTGTTGTTGAATCAAAAGACTGGGAAAAACGTCGTCTTGCATACGAAATCCAAGATTTCCGTGAAGGACTTTACCACGTTGTTAACGTTGAAGCAGAAGATGCTGTAGCTCTTAACGAGTTCGACCGTCTTTCAAAAATCAACGGTGACATTCTTCGTCACATGATCGTTAAAATCGACGCGTAAGAAGGTGTCTTATGATTAATAATGTAGTACTTGTTGGTCGTATGACCCGCGATGCAGAACTCCGTTACACACCATCTAATCAAGCAGTTGCGACATTTACACTTGCTGTAAACCGTAACTTCAAGAACCAAAATGGTGAACGTGAAGCTGATTTTATTAACTGTGTGATTTGGCGTCAGCAAGCTGAAAACTTAGCTAACTGGGCTAAAAAAGGTACATTGATTGGTGTTACTGGTCGTATTCAGACTCGTAACTATGAAAATCAACAAGGTCAGCGCGTTTACGTAACTGAGATTGTTGCAGATAGCTTCCAAATCTTGGAAAGCCGTGCTACACGTGAAGGACAATCTGGTGGTTCTTACAATGGTGGATTCAATAACAATTCATCATTTGGTGGATCTTCAAACGGTGGTTTCTCATCACAACCTTCACAACAAACACCTAATTTCGGTCGTGACGAAAGCCCATTTGGTAATTCAAACCCAATGGACATTTCAGATGACGATCTTCCATTCTAATGGATATGGACAACTCAAGTACAAACTTGAAACAACAATAATATAAAGGAGAATAAAACATGGCTCAACAACGTCGTGGCGGATTCAAACGCCGTAAAAAAGTTGATTACATCGCAGCTAACAAAATTGAATATGTTGATTACAAAGATACTGAGCTTCTTAGCCGTTTCGTTTCAGAACGTGGTAAAATTCTTCCACGTCGCGTAACTGGAACTTCAGCTAAAAACCAACGTAAAGTAACAACAGCTATCAAACGCGCTCGCGTTATGGCTCTTATGCCATTCGTAAACGAAGACTAATTCGTTGCGGTGAACAGAAAAAACGACTTCATTTGAAGTCGTTTTTTTGTTTGTGGAAAACTTCTTATTATGGTTTACAAGATAAAATTATTGTTTTATAATAATTTTTGAAAGGAGATTATTGTAAAACAATAATTTAGGTAACATATGGAGAATATTATTTTAGAAATTGGGAGAAAGGTTCTCAAATTTGTTCGTTATGTATCGATTTTAGGAATTATTTTTATTGTACTAGGAATTTTTGGTGTATTTTTTGCTGGGCAACGTCACGGAATGAACTTTAGTTTGGATTATGGAACATATAGTCTTCAGGTTCCTATCTTTTTTCCGATAATGGTTCTTGTATCAGCGGGAGTTGTTCTGTATTTCGTTTCGAAAATGATGCTTGTTTTGGATATGCTGTTGATAAATTTCCAAAATGACATTTATTTTATTCCTGAAAACATAAAATTTCTTTCCAAAACTTTTCGATATTTACTTTTATCCACAGGTATTGAACTATTTATCAATATTATTTTTAATTTCTTTAGTATTGAAAATACAAGTGGGTTATTTGATTTGTCAGTTAAAGATTATTTGGTAAACTTTGCCTTTATAGTAATTAATGCTGCTGGGCTTCTGGTTTTAAAACGAGGTTACCAAGTACAAAAAGAATACGACGAGATTATTTGATATGGAAGAAATAAAAGTTCATTTAGACAAAATCATCAAGTCTAGAAATATGACATCAAAAGAATTGGCTGAAAAAATAGGTATTACTGAAGCTAATTTATCAATTTTAAAAACTGGTAAGGCTAAAGGTGTCAGGTTTAACACGCTTATGAGTATTTGTAGAGAGTTGAATTGTCAGCCAGGGGATATTTTAGAATATAGGAGAGATTATGATGAAAAAGATTAAGTTTTTGCTTTTTGTTTTATTGATTGGGACATTATCTGGATGTAGTGCTGTTTCAGAAACGTTTTACGATATTAAAACTGAGACAAATAAAACTTATCAAAGCGAAGTAAATAAAATGGACATAGAAGCAACTATGCCAGTTGAGATTGGCGAAGAAATTAATTTACCTGATGAATTTTCAGGAACACTTTATGTCATGTTTTCAAAGAAAAATTTAGCTAAAGCTTTAGAAGCTGACTTTTATTTAAATGATACCAAGATGAAAACTATTGATGAAAATAGTTGTGATGATTTTAATGTTCGCTATCATAAGAAAACTTATTTTTCAGTTCATAAAATGAGTGTGAAAAACATTGATAAATTCAAAATTGAGTCAGCTTGGTCTGATGATGTAGTTGTTGTTTTGCGCTCAAAATAAAAAATACCGCTAAGTTTTTCTTAGCGGTATTTTTATGTTTTATTGTTGTGGTGTCATTGTGTTTAGGATGTTGTATTTTTTCTCTAAGAAGTGACGTCCAACAAGTGATGCGACACCGATGATAAGCATAACGATAGCTGGCAATTGTGGGTTGAGAGCAGCTGGTAAGAATGCTGTAGCTGTGTAAAGGAGAACCCATCCAAGCATTGCTAAACCAAGTACTAAAATAGTTTTGCCCCAACCAGGACGTTCGCTTTTTTGTTTTCCGATGTGACGGTAGATGAAGTAGTAAGTAGCGTACATTGCAGCACCACCACCAAAACCAAGAGCGATAAGTGAAATAAGTCCAGAACTTGTTGTTGTAGAATTAAAGAATCCCATTACAGCGTTAAGGATGGCAACGACTCCGACAAAAAGAAGCGAAGTATCAAGCCACATTAACCAAGGGTTATCATTTTTCTTTTCTTGATCTGATTTTTTGTCAGATGCTTTTTCAGTGAAAGAGGCAGCCCAAACAGTTGGTGCGCCAAGAAGTGTACGAGCTGTTACACCTTTTTTCTGATTTTCAAGGATTGTTGGCATAACTTCATCTAAAATCGCTTGGACTTCTGCATCAGTTTTACCATCTTTAATCAATTGATTAGTAGCGATGTGGATAAATTCTTGGTTCTTTTTAGTAAGATTTGTCAAATCCATAATATATTCTCCTATAAAAGCCAGTTATTAGTTAGAGAAAACAAGCCCACTTGCTTTTTCTAACTAGTAAATGCCTATAAATTTCAATAATATAAAAAGTTTCTAGTTTATGTTGCCTGCGTTGAAGAAACAACCTTAGAAAGTTAATTCGAAAACAATTAACTCTCGAATTAGTAAGTGGTTTAGGTTGTCTCCGCAAAGTTACGACGAGAGAAAAGTGATTCGATATTAATCACTTTTCGAACTAGTAAGAGAGTTAGGGAAGTCATATAAGACTTCCCGTCGTTTTAAGAGTAGCTTTAGCTACCTTAAAACGTACTCTGTTAAAACCATTTCTTCCTGAAGAAGTAAATAACGACTGATAAGCTCATAGCGGCTGCGATAAAGACGATGTACCAAAAGGCATGTGGTAGACCATTTAATGGCAACCAGTTATTTTGGAAGTTCATCCCGTAAGCTGAGAAGACAACGGTTGGAATATCAAGTGCCATGGTCATGAGTGCCAAGGTTTTCATGATTGTATTCTGGTTGTTGTTGATGATTGAAGCAGTTGTTTCGGTCATGGCATTCAAGACATTTTCATAAATGCCAGCCATCTCAATCGCTTGTTGTGTTTCAATCAAAGTATCTTCAAGCAAATCTTCGTCTTCGATATATTTTTTCAAAGAGCTGGTGCTACTCGAAAGTTTTTTAACGATACGTTCGTTGAATTTCAATGAGGCTTTCAAGTAGACGATAGATTTTTCAAGCTCCATCATGTCGATGAGTTGTTCGTTACGAGTTGCATTTTCCAATTCAGCTTCGATTCGGTCGCTTTGACGGTCGATAGAACGAAGGGCTGTTAGGAATAGCTCAGCGTTGCGATAAAGTAATTGGAAGACAAAACGTGTCTTCATAAATGTGTAGAAGTTTTTAACGCGACGGTTGAAAAAGTTATCAAACAATGTCAACTCTTGTAAACACGTTGTGATAACGGCATTTTCCGTAACGATAATACCTAGCGGAATAGTCACATAGTAGCTTTTGTTATTACGTTCTTCGTAAGTTGGCACGTCCACGATAATCAATGTATAATCATCTTCGACAGAGATACGAGATGTTTCTTCAAGGTCGAGTGGTGCACGAAGGTCGGTAATATCAATATCAAATTGCTCAGCTAGCTGGACTGATTCTTCCTGGGAGGGGTTGACCAAATTAATCCAAGCTCCTGGCTCGAATGTATTGATTTCTTTAAACTCTAACGCTGTTGATAGAAACATTTGTTCCATAAAAACAACCCCTCCTTTTTCGATGAGATACAAGAACTATAAAACTATGAATAGTTAGGTTCACCAGCGATAGTGCCGTATCTAGTTCTTGTTCAATTTTTTTAGTAAGTAAAATGAAAGTTCGACAAAATTTTACATACTACTCTATTATACTACAATTAGCAGTTTTTGGGGACAGGGAAAAGTAGAAAAATTTGCTATAATAAAATAAGTAGAACTTTGTACATGTTAAGAAAGGAATAGAACTTAGTTTTTGGCAACTAGCAGCTAAGTTCGTGACATAAAAATGCAAGATAAATTAATTATTCGTGGGGCTCGAGCCCACAATTTGAAAAATGTCAATGTTGAAATTCCTCGGGATAAGTTGGTCGTTGTGACTGGTTTGTCTGGTTCAGGAAAATCAAGTTTGGCATTTGATACGATTTACGCAGAAGGGCAACGTCGCTATGTTGAAAGCTTGTCAGCTTATGCCCGCATGTTTCTTGGAAATATGGAAAAACCTGATGTGGATTCGATTGAGGGGCTTAGCCCAGCGATTTCCATTGACCAAAAAACAACCAGTAAAAACCCGCGCTCTACTGTAGGAACAACGACAGAAATCAATGATTATCTGCGCCTTTTGTATGCTCGTGTGGGGACGCCTTACTGTATTAATGGGCACGGTGCTATTACGGCATCATCTGTTGAACAGATTGTTGACCAAGTTTTGGAATTGCCAGAACGTACCCGTATGCAGATTTTAGCGCCTGTAGTTCGTCGTAAAAAAGGACAACACAAGACGATTTTTGACCGCATTCAAAAAGACGGTTATGTGCGTGTGCGCGTGGATGGTGAGATTTATGATATTTCAGAGGTGCCAGAGCTTTCTAAGAGTAAAATGCACAATATCGAAATCGTTGTTGACCGTTTAATTAATAAAGACGGCATTCGTTCACGTCTCTTTGATTCTGTGGAAGCTGCGCTTCGTTTGGCTGATGGTTATGTCATTATTGACACTATGGACGGCAATGAATTGCTTTTCTCAGAACACTATTCATGCCCAGTCTGTGGCTTTACTGTTCCTGAATTAGAACCGCGTTTGTTTTCATTTAATGCGCCGTTTGGTTCATGTCCAACTTGTGATGGTTTAGGAAATAAACTAGAAGTTGACTTGGATTTGGTGATTCCTGACCGTAGTAAGACTCTTCGTGAAGGGGCGCTAGCACCATGGAATCCAATCTCATCAAACTATTATCCTGCTATGCTTGAGCAAGCTATGGAAGCTTTTGGTGTTGATATGGATACACCTTTTGAAGACTTGAGCGAAGAAGAACAAAATCTTGTGCTTTACGGTTCAGGTGAGCGTGAATTCCACTTCCATTATGTCAATGATTTTGGTGGTGAACGCAACATTGACCTACCATTTGAAGGTGTTGTCAACAATATCAATCGTCGTTACCACGAGACAAACAGCGACTTTACTCGTAACGTCATGCGCGGTTACATGAATGAGTTGCCATGTCCAACATGTCACGGTTATCGTTTGAATAATCAAGCGCTTTGTGTGCGCGTGGGCGGTGAAAATGGCATGAACATTGGACAAGTTTCTGATTTGTCAGTGGCTGACCATTTGGAACTTCTAAATCACCTAGAACTCTCTGAAAATGAAAAAACAATTGCTACACCGATTGTCAAAGAAATCAAAGATCGCTTGACTTTCTTAAATAATGTCGGCTTGAATTATTTGACTTTGTCACGTTCTGCGGGGACTTTGTCAGGTGGTGAAAGTCAGCGTATTCGTTTGGCAACGCAAATTGGTTCAAACTTGTCTGGTGTGCTTTATATTCTTGATGAACCGTCAATCGGACTTCACCAACGTGATAATGACCGTTTGATTGATAGTTTGAAGAAAATGCGTGATCTTGGTAATACCTTGATTGTTGTTGAACACGATGAAGACACCATGCGTCAAGCTGACTGGTTGATTGATGTTGGACCAGGTGCAGGTGAATTTGGTGGGCAAATCGTTGCCTCTGGGACACCAGAAGAAGTGGCTAAAAACAAAAAATCAATCACTGGACAATATTTGTCTGGTGCTAAAGAAATTCCAGTTCCGCTTGAACGTCGTAAAGGTAACGGACGTTTTCTTCGCGTACTAGGAGCTTCAGAAAATAACCTGCAAAATATCGACGTGACTTTCCCACTTGGTAAATTCATTGCAGTCACAGGTGTTTCAGGTTCTGGAAAATCAACCTTGGTCAATAGTATTTTGAAAAAAGCTGTCGCTCAAAAATTAAACCGAAATTCTGCCAAACCTGGTAAACACAAAGCACTTGAAGGTGTGGAAAACATCGAACGCTTGATTGACATTGACCAAAGCCCAATCGGTCGTACACCGCGTTCAAATCCTGCAACTTATACAGGTGTCTTTGATGATATTCGTGATCTTTTTGCTAAGACCAATGAAGCTAAAATTCGTGGTTACAAGAAAGGGCGCTTCTCATTTAACGTCAAAGGTGGACGTTGTGAGGCTTGTTCTGGTGATGGTATTATCAAGATTGAAATGCACTTCTTGCCAGATGTTTACGTACCATGTGAAGTTTGCCACGGTACACGTTATAACAGTGAAACGCTTGAAGTTCATTACAAAGACAAAAATATCGCTGAAATCCTTGATATGACAGTCAACGATGCCGTTGAATTCTTTGCGCCAATTCCTAAAATCGCACGCAAATTGCAAACTATCAAAGACGTTGGACTTGGTTATGTCACACTTGGACAACCTGCAACAACCCTTTCTGGTGGTGAAGCACAACGTATGAAATTGGCGAGTGAACTTCACAAACGTTCAACTGGTAAGAGCCTTTATATCCTTGATGAACCAACGACAGGTCTTCACACAGATGACATTGCTCGTCTACTTAAAGTCCTTCAACGTTTTGTGGATGACGGTAATACCGTGCTTGTTATTGAACACAACCTTGATGTGATTAAGACGGCTGACTATATTATCGACCTTGGACCAGAAGGCGGTGTCGGTGGCGGACAAATCGTTGCCACAGGCACACCAGAAGAAGTCGCCAAAGTCAAAGAATCCTTCACAGGACAATATTTGAAAGATAAATTGAAGTAAAAAAAGCCCAGGTAAGTTATCTTGCCTGGCTTTTGTGTTATAATGGAGCCAATTTATGGGGAGCGGCGCTGTTTTGCTGCTATCGAGATTTATTGGAGGATTTATGTCTTATTCAAAAGAAGTTAATCGGTATGTTTTTCCATTGATTGCAACCAATATTGCACAGCTTTTGATTAATCAATTGTCACTGCATTTTGCGGTTAATGATTCAAGTGTGGCACTTTCTGGAATATCTGTGATTCAAAATTTCTTATTTGCCTTTGGTGGGATTTTAGGCGCTTTTAGCTTATCCTTTAATATCAAAGGGGCGCAAGCTTTTGCGGAAAATGACAAAAAGCGTTTTAAAGATTTGTTTAAGTCCTCTTTCTTACTTGATGTGGTGATAGGTGCTGGTTTTTTAGTCCTCTGTGTAGTTTTTGGAAAATCTTTTTTACGTTTATTTTATGGATTTTCAGGAGAATTGCTTGACTTATCAACACTTTATCTCGTTATTATGTCACCGTATATTCTTCTGACCTTGTTAACATTTTTGTTGACAAATGTTTTAAAAGTTGAAAAGAAAACCAAGCCGATTTTTTGGATTGGGCTTGTTAGCTCGCTTCTTGATGTGGTAATGAATTATTATCTAGTTCCGATTTTAGGGGTGAAGGGCGCAGCGATTTCTGCTATAACTTCTTTGTTTTTAGTGGTTTTGGCTTATTTTTATTTAGTTCATGATGTGATTTTTGAGGCTTTGAAATCTCAGTCAACTTGTAAAAAAGAGTTAATTCTTTTTGGGATTCCTTTAACCATTCAGGAAATTTTTGAGAGTGTTCTTTTTATCATGGCATTTGATGCTTTGATGGGAAGACAGGGGTTAGAAATTCTCTCTATCTATGCAGTGATTAGTCAGCTATTTTCAATAGTTCGCTTGCCTGCTTATATGTATGCTGGTGCGGTTTCTGTCTTTTTGCCGCAGGCTAGTCAAAAGCATGAAGATAAGTCATTTATGCGCGCCATTTATCGAAATAGTTATCTAATGAGTTTCGGATTTGCTGTGATAGTGACGCTTTGTGCTAATATCTTTGCTGAATTCTTATCAAGTCAAATCAATACAAATATCCTTGCACTTACAGCATTTACTATGCTAGTCATGGCAGCCACACCACTTTACGAAAGTTCAAAAATGCTTTTACAAAGCAGCCATGCTGAAAAATGGGTGGTCAGTTTAACAGCTCTAGTTAATATCATGAGCATTGCTATTTTATTGGTGATTCAAGGTTTAGGTTTTCAAACTTACCAAAGCCTTTACTTTGTTTACGGCTTAAGTCTTGTCATTTTGAGTATTTTATTTATCAAAAAAGCAAATTCAATAACTTAAAAGAAC
The DNA here is from genome assembly GCF_049393805.1 of Streptococcus equinus. Taxonomy (NCBI): domain Bacteria; kingdom Bacillati; phylum Bacillota; class Bacilli; order Lactobacillales; family Streptococcaceae; genus Streptococcus; species Streptococcus equinus. The sequence goes on along the minus strand of NZ_CP185763.1, from coordinate 653,709 downwards.
CTGATGGTTCTTTTTTTGCGATAAAATTGGTTTACCAGTTAAATATTTTATGAAAATACGTGAAAAAAGCGATTATATCAAGGATTTTCTGGTATAATTATCTTAAAAATGTGAGAGGGAGAGGGACATGCTTGCAAGACTTAAAAGATTTGATGCAAAGTTAGATGAAAAAGGATTAGATGCGTTTTTGGTGACTGGTCAAAATAATGTTTATTATTTGACAGGATTTTGGGGAACATCAGCGACTGTTTTTATTTCGAAAACACGCCGTTTGTTTGTGACAGATGCTCGTTATACCTTGATTGCTAAGCAAACGGTTCAAGGATTTGATATCATCGAAAGTAGAGATGCTCTTTCTGAGATTGCTAAGGTGATTGCATCTGATAATTTGGATAAAATCGGTTTTGACAGCCAAGTATCTTTTGCTTATTATCAAATGCTGCAAGGTGTATTTGCAGGGTATGACTTGGCACCTATGACGAACTTCATGGAAGAATTGCGCATGATTAAGGATGCTTCTGAGATTGCAACGATTCGTAAGGCTTGCTCGATTTCCGACCGCGCTTTTACTGACATGCTTGATTTCATCAAACCGGGTCAAACAACAGAATTGCAAGTGGCAAATTTTCTTGATTTTCGTATGCGTGAATACGGTGCATCTGGGGTATCTTTTGAGACTATTGCAGCATCAGGTTACCGCTCTGCCATGCCTCACGGCGTAGCCAGTGAGAAAGTCATCCAATCTGGTGAAACCTTGACGCTTGATTTTGGATGTTATTACAATCACTACGTCAGCGATATGACGCGTACGATTCACATTGGTGATACGACTGATGAGGAGCGTGAGATTTATGATGTGGTCTTGCGTGCTAATCAAGCGGTTATTGATTCGGTTAAGGCTGGAATGACTCGCCGTGATTACGATAAGTTGGCGCGTGATGTCATTGAAAAAGCTGGTTATGGTGAGCACTTCACACACGGAATTGGTCATGGCATTGGGCTTGATATTCATGAAATTCCATTCTTTGGTAATTCAGATGAGTTGGTTGAAGTTGGCATGACTATTACGGATGAACCAGGAATTTACCTTGATAACAAATACGGTGTTCGTATTGAAGACGACCTTGTCGTCACTGAAAATGGTTGTGAAGTCTTAACCTTAGCACCCAAAGAATTGATTGTTTTGTAATAGTTTAGCATTTAAAAAAGGAGGACAACAATGACTGATAGACTTTCTTGGGAAGATTATTTTATGGCAAATGCGGAGTTGATTTCAAAACGTTCAACTTGTGATCGTGCCTTTGTTGGCGCCGTTTTGGTCAAAGATAATCGTATCATTGCGACTGGTTACAATGGTGGTGTTTCTGAAACTGATAACTGTAGCGAAGCAGGACATAAAATGGAAGACGGGCATTGTATCCGCACTGTTCATGCTGAGATGAATGCACTCATCCAGTGTGCTAAAGAAGGCATTTCAACCAAAGGAACAGAGATTTATGTGACACATTTTCCATGTATCAACTGTACCAAAGCGCTTCTTCAGGCAGGGATTAAGAAGATTACTTACAAAACAGCTTACCGCATGCATCCATTTGCTATCGAATTGATGAAACAAAAAGGTGTCGAATGCGTTCAACACGATGTCCCAGAAGTGAGACTTGGCATGGATGATTTTGATGACTAATAAAAAGAGCACTCAAAAGAAGTGCTCTTTTAGTCTTTTTAGTTCAATTTATCTTTTAGAATTTTTTCGTCAATTTCGGAAGCTGGCGTCCAACCTTTTTTTAACAAATCATTGATGTAAAAGTTGTTGTATAAAATAGCAAAAGCAATGTTTAAGCCAAGGCCGATGCCAGTATCAACATTAAGACTTAGTGAAAGCATTCCCCCTAAAATCATTGCTCCAAGCATAATGCCAAGCTATTTCCAATCTTTACGAAAAAGTGGCACAAAGCAATAAAAGAATAACGTTGTCCAGCTGAAACCAACTTTAACTTCTTTAATCTCTCCCTCTGGACTCTCAAGTTTCACTTTCATATTCAGTAAATCTCCCTTTTTAATAAATTTCTAGAGTTTTATTGTATCAAAATTGGATTTTTTTAACAATGAAGTCTAAAATAGTAGGAGGGGGTTATTCTTTTGAAACCCAAAAAGATTTGAGCCATAGCGTATTTTATGGTAAAATGAAGTGATAAATAATTTATAAGAGGTAATGAATAAATGATTGAAGCAAGTAAGCTTAGAGCAGGTATGACTTTCGTAACAGCTGATGGAAAACTCATCAAAGTTCTCGAAGCAAGCCACCACAAACCAGGTAAAGGTAACACAGTTATGCGTATGAAACTCCGTGACGTACGTTCTGGTTCAACTTTTGATACAACTTACCGTCCAGAAGAAAAATTCGAACAAGCTATCATCGAAACACGTGCTGCACAATACCTTTACAAAATGGATGACACAGCATACTTCATGGATACTGAAAGCTACGAACAATACGAAATCCCAGTTGCTAACGTAGAACAAGAATTGCTTTACATCCTTGAAAACTCAGAAGTTAAAATCCAATTCTACGGAACTGAAGTTATCGGTGTTACTGTTCCAACAACAGTTGAATTGACAGTTACTGACACTCAACCATCAATCAAAGGTGCTACAGTTACTGGTTCTGGTAAACCTGCAACTCTTGAAACAGGTCTTGTTGTTAACGTACCAGACTTCATCGAAATCGGTCAAAAATTGGTAATCAATACGCAAGAAGGTACTTACGTATCACGTGCCTAAGCTTGCCAGTAGAGCGGGTAGAGAGGGCACCGCTCTCTTTACTTTTAATCCTTAAAATTAATTAGAAAGGAAATGCTTATGACAACTGAAAATATCGGTGATATTGTTATTTCACCACGAGTACTAGAAGTTATCACAGGTATCGCTGCAGCGAAAGTCGATGGCGTTCATTCACTTCGTAACAAAGCCATGGCAGACAGCTTCAGCAAAACAGTTTTAGGTAAAGGTGTATATCTTCACACTGAAGAAGACGGAACAGTTAACGCTGATATCTATGTTTATCTTCAATACGGTGTCAACGTTCCTGCTGTTTCAATCGCAATTCAACAAGCTGTTAAAACTGCGGTTTACGATATGGCAGAAGTGACTATTTCATCTGTAAATATCCACGTTGAAGGAATCGTTCCTGAGAAAACACCAAAACCTGATTTGAAAGCATTGTTTGACGAGGATTTCTTGGATGACTAATAATTTTACAAATTCAAGACGTGACCTCCGTGAGCGTGCATTCCAAGCGCTCTTTAGCCTAGAATTTGGTGGAGAATATTTAGCGGCTGCTGAATTTGCATATACTTACGATAAGACAATCGAAGAAGATGAAGATGTTCAAGTTCCAGTCTTTCTTCTTAATCTTGTTAAGGGTGTTTGCGACATGCAAGCAGAGCTTGACCAACAAATTGAAGCTCACTTAAAAGCAGGCTGGTCACTAGAACGTTTAACGTTGACTGATAAAGCTTTACTTCGTTTAGGTCTTTACGAAGTAAAATATTTCGAAGAAACACCAGGTCGTGTTGCGGTCAATGAAATCATTGAAATCGCTAAGAAATATTCAGACGAAACATCAGCAAAATTCGTCAATGGTTTATTGAGTCAGTTTGTTACTGAATAATAAAAAGAGATGTTATACACATCTCTTTTTTGTTGTGTGGATAAGTAAAAAGTGTAATATAAAAGAACAGGCTTAGCCTGTTCTTTTTAAATGCTTCCCCCAGGAATCAATGAGATAGGTAAAATGTAGTCTTTGTTTGTCTTTTCACCTTTGATGCGTTTTAGGAGAATATCGACAAGTAGACTTGCGATTTCATCGATTGGTTGACGGATAGTAGTCAACTGTGGGAAGTAACTTTCAATGAATGATGTGCCATCATAACCAATGATTTTTAAATCATCAGGGATGTTCATATCTAGCTGTTTAGCGATTTTCATTGTCAAAATGGCTGTCAAATCATCTGAAACAAATATCCCGTCTGGACGATTGCTTGCGATGATTGATTTAATTTCCATTTCACGTCGAATTGTGGATAAGTTGTTAGGAACTTTAAAGACTTCTCCGTGAGGAATTTGGAATGAAAATCCAAGTGCACGTAATTCGGTTGGTGAGTCAGTATTATCGTGCCCTGTAATCATGATGATGTTTTCGCAACCATTTTTTTGAAGCGTGCGAGCAGCCAGTTTTCCACCTTCAAAGTTGTCTGAAGCAACGATAGGGACGTTTGGAGCTAGGTTCCTATCGAAAGCAATAATTGGTGCACTGACGCGCTCGTAATCATCGATGCCAAGGTTGTGACTAGATGAAATGATGCCGTCAACTTGGTTAGCTTCAAGCATTTCAATGTATTCACGTTCTTTGGCTGGGTCATTTTCGCTGTTGCAGATAATCGTTTTATAACCATGTTTGAATAACTCGATTTCAAGATATTCAATTAACTCAGAATAAAAGATATTGCTAATATTAGGGAAGATTAAGCCGATAAGTTGGGCTGATTTTCCTTGGAGTCCACGGGCGAGGTTGTTTGGTTTATATCCCAAAGTTCTCATGGCCTCTTGGACTTTTTGTTTTGTCTTCTCTGACAAATAACCTTTGTTGTTGATAACGCGTGAAACGGTTGTTGGGCTTACCCCAGCAAGTTCAGCAACGTCAGTTAATTTTGCTACCATATTAGTATTTCAAATCAAAGTATGTACCAGTGACGTCTCCAGATTTAAGTGTAATTCCATTTTGACCAGCTTCTGGGAAGATACGGCTAGTAAATACTTTTTCTCCTTTATTGATAAAGATTTCAATGATCGAATTATCTACAAAAATATTGGCTGTTGTTTCTTTCGTATCGATTGTACATTCTCGAGTAGTACCAAATTTTGTAGCGTATTGAACACCGGCTTTACTGCGGTCAAGGATAATTTTACCGTCTTTAGTATCTACAGTCAAGCTGAGTCCATTTCCTTTGTCATCAGCAAAAAGCAGAAGTTCTGATTTTTGATTTGCAGGGAATGTTAACTCTAACTCATAAGTATTGTTTGTTTGTGCTTTGTCAGCGAAAGTTTCAGAAGAATCACGAAGAGAAGTGATTGCTTCTACTGGGTATTGATAAAGTTTACCATCTTTAATAGAAAGTTCTTTAACAAGACTAAGAGCACCTTGGTAATCGTATTGGTCAGTTGGATAGTCGATGTCAGGAAGTCCAATCCAGCTAACAGCAAGCGCACGACCGTCCGGAGCGTTGAATGCTTGAGTCGCATAGGCTTCAAAACCGTAATCAAGATTTTGAATGTTAGAAGCTCCGACTAGTTTTGCATTTTCTGTGTCAAACGATTGACATACTTTGTAGGTATTTGGGTAAATGTTGCGATAATCAAGTTCAGCTTTATCAAGTCCTTGTGGGCAGTAGATAAGAACTGGTTTATCATCAACAAAAACAAGGTTTGGACACTCAATCATGTACTCTGAACCACTGTTATCAAAGTCAAGATTTCCAACTTCTTCCCAATTTTCGACGTTGTTGTCAACAGCTTTGTAAAGTTTCACGAAGCCTGATTCGTTAAGGTTTTGAGCGCCTACGATTGCGTAGAATTGACCTTTATAGTTGAAGATTTGTGGGTCACGGAAGTGTTCTGTAACGTCTTTGGGTTGGTGGATGAGAACGTTCTCAATCTTAGTGATGTTGCGGTCTTTGTCCATCCATGCGCCAATTTGAAGCGGGTCACGTACCCAATTTTCATCGCGGACATTTCCTGTATAGAATAGGAAGAGTTTGCCGTCGATTTCGTAGGCTGAACCAGAGTAAGCACCATGGCTATCGTTTTTAGTATCTGGACGAAGTTCTACGTTTGTTTCATGGAAGTGAACTAAGTCTTCAGATTCAGTGTGAACCCATTGTTTAAGCCCATGAGCAGCAGCAAATGGCCAATTTTGGTAGAACAATGTGTATTTTCCATTAAAGAATGAAAAACCGTTAGGGTCATTTAAAAGCCCTGATTTTGGTTCGATGTGGTAACTAACATGCCAAGGAGATTTTTTGACATTGTTGTTAATTTTTGCCAATTCTTCGGTGCTCCAATCCTCATAAGGACGGTAACGCACTTCTTTTGGTAAATCCATATTTTTTCTCCTTTGTAAATACTATCTATAGTAATATAGTAAACGTTTTCGCCCTAAAAATCAATTATTTTCGTCCAAAAATAAAAAAATATGATAAACGCTTGACATAAAACGTTTTTATGATAAAATGTAAATGTAGTTAAGTGAAACGCTTACAAAAATAGTTCACAAATTTTTTATATAAAGGAGTTACTGTAATGGATTATGGTAAGGTAGCATCTGACGTCGTTAAGGCAGTCGGAAAAGACAATCTTGTTGCAGCTGCACACTGTGCGACACGTCTTCGTCTCGTACTTAAGGATGATACAAAAGTTGACCAAGCAGCTTTGGATAACAATCCAGATGTAAAAGGTACTTTTAAAATTGATGGTCAATATCAAGTAATCATCGGTGCAGGTGATGTTAACTTTGTTTATGATGAATTAATCAAAGAAACTGGGCTTTCAGAAGTTTCCACTGATGACTTGAAACAAATTGCAAGTAGTGGTAAAAAATTCAACCCAATCATGGCGTTGATTAAATTGCTATCAGATATCTTTGTACCAATTATTCCTGCGCTTGTTGCAGGTGGTCTTTTGATGGCATTACGTAACTTCTTGACAGCTGAAGGATTATTCGGTCCTAAATCAATTGAAGAAATGTACCCAGCTATTGATGGTATTTCTGCAATGATTCAATTGATGTCAGCTGCGCCATTCATGTTCTTGCCAATTTTAGTAGGTATCTCAGCTGCTAAACGTTTCGGCGCTAACCAATTCTTGGGTGCTGCTATTGGTATGATCATGACAACACCAGATCTTGGTGGTGCTTCTGAATTCTGGAATATCTTTGGTTACCATGTTGCACAAACAAACTACGCTTACCAAGTTATCCCAGTATTGGCTGCTGTTTGGTTGCTATCTGTATTGGAAAAATTCTTCCACAAAAAACTTCCATCATCAGTTGACTTTACATTCACACCATTGTTGTCAGTAATGATTACAGGATTCTTGACATTTACAGTCATTGGTCCAGTAATGATGGTCGTTTCTAACGCTATTACTGATATTATTGTTTGGTTGTATAACACAACAGGCTTTATCGGAATGGGTATCTTTGGTGGTACTTATTCACTAATCGTTATGACTGGTCTTCACCAATCATTCCCAGCTATTGAAACACAATTGTTGTCAGCATGGACAAAAGGTGTTGGTTATGGTGACTTCATCTTCGTAGTTGCTTCAATGGCTAACGTTGCACAAGGTGCAGCAACATTTGCAATTTGGTTCTTGACTAAAAGCTCTAAAACTAAGAGTCTTACATCTTCAGCAGGTGTATCAGCACTTCTTGGTATTACAGAACCAGCTTTGTTCGGTGTTAACTTGAAATATCGTTTCCCATTCTTCTGTGCTTTGATTGGTTCAGGAGTTGCAGCAGCAGTTGCAGGTTTGGTTAAAGTAGTTGCTGTTTCACTTGGTTCAGCAGGTTTCCTTGGATTCCTTTCAATCAACGCTTCTTCAATCCCATTCTACGTTGTATGTGAATTAATCAGCTTCGCTGTTGCATTTGCACTTACATACTTCTACGGAAAAACAAAAGCAGCAGGTGTCTTTGCGGCTGAAGCAGCAGACGCTGCTAAAGCTCAAGTCGAATCAGACGAACACGCTGTTAAAGATGGCAAAGAAGTTGCTAAAGAAGTATCAGCTCTTTCACAAGCAGGTGTTTCTGAAGAAACAGTTGTAAGCCCACTTGCTGGTCAAGTTGTAGAACTTTCATCAGTAAATGACCCAGTTTTCTCATCAGGAGCTATGGGTAAAGGTATCGCTGTAAAGCCTGAAGGTAACACAGTTTACTCACCAGTTGATGGTACTGTTCAACTTGCATTTGAAACTGGTCATGCTTATGGTTTGAAATCTGACAACGGTGCAGAAATCCTTATCCACATCGGTATTGATACTGTATCAATGGCAGGTAAAGGTTTCGAACAAAAAGTTGTTGCTAATCAAAAAGTTAAAAAAGGTGATGTTCTTGGAACATTTGATAGCTCAGCTATCGCACAAGCAGGTCTTGATGATACCACAATGATTATTGTTACAAATACTGCAGATTACTCTGAAGTAACTCCAGTTGCTCAAGGAAAAGTTTCTGAAGGTGCTGCGTTACTTGAACTTAAATAAGTATATATGTATATTTTAAGAGGTGCTTTGGCACCTCTTTTTAAATGGAGTCAAAACCTTGGAAATAAAGCAATCTAAGCGTTTTTATGCTTGATATATCTTTTGAAATTTTGTATAATATTGTGTATAAAATAGCATTTAAAAGGGAGATAACATGACTAAATTATACGGTAGTGTCGAAGCAGGTGGAACAAAATTTGTTTGTGCTGTTGGTGACGAAAATTTCCAAGTTGTTGAAAAAGTTCAATTTCCAACAACAACACCTTACGAAACAATTGATAAAACAGTAGCTTTCTTTAAACGTTTTGAAGAAGATTTGGCTGGTATTGCCATTGGTTCTTTTGGTCCGATTGATATCGACAAAAATTCAGAAACTTATGGTTATATCACATCAACTCCAAAACCACATTGGGCTAATGTTGATTTGGTTGGCTTGATTTCAAAACACTTCAAAGTCCCATTCTATTTCACAACTGACGTTAATAGCTCAGCTTACGGTGAAACAATTGTCCGTAAAGGTGTTAAGAGCCTTGTTTACTACACAATCGGTACTGGTATCGGTGCTGGCGCTATTCAAAACGGTCAATTCATCGGCGGTCTTGGTCACACAGAAGCAGGTCACGTTTATGTTGCTCCACATCCACATGATGTTGCTAATAACTTTAACGGCGTTTGCCCATTCCACAAAGGATGTCTTGAAGGCATGGCAGCTGGTCCATCACTTGAAGCGCGTACAGGTATTCGTGGTGAATTGATTGAACTTAACTCAGACGTGTGGGATGTTCAAGCTTACTACATCGCTCAAGCAGCTATTCAAGCAACACTTCTTTACCGTCCAGAAGTCATCGTATTTGGTGGTGGTGTTATGGCACAAGAACACATGTTAAAACGTGTTCGCGATAAATTTAAAGCTTTGTTAAATGATTATGTACCAGTTCCAGATGTTACTGAATATATCGTAACACCAGGAGTTGCTGAAAATGGTTCTGCAACACTTGGAAACTTTGCCTTAGCTAAGAAAGTTTCAGAACGTTAATTTATTTTGATTAACAAGATGTAAGTGAGATTGAGGAAAAGTCCTGCAGGGCTGCTCTTCAATCTTTTTTTACACTGATAATTCCTGTGAAATACAGTGCTTTCTTGTTGTTAAGGTGAAAAAAGAGTATAATCGAAACAGGTGAATGCTCAGAAAATACTTAGAATGTTATTAATAAATACTAAAAAATCAAACCGTTTTATCTAGTCTATGGCTTAGTTGTCATGATAGCGTATTCTTGTATAGGAGCGCTTTTTATGATAAAATGTGATGATAAGTTTATCGAAAGGAATTGGGATGGCAAATATTCTACGAACTGTTATCGAAAACGATAAAGGCGAACTAAGAAAATTAGAAAAAATTGCAAAGAAAGTTGAGTCATACGCTGATGCGATGGCTGCTTTGTCTGATGAAGAATTAAAAGCAAAAACACCAGAATTCAAACAACGTTATCAAAATGGTGAAACGCTAGATCAGTTATTGCCAGAAGCTTTTGCGGTTGTTCGTGAAGCTGCAAAACGTGTTCTTGGACTCTATCCATACCGTGTTCAAATCATGGGTGGTATTGTTATGCACAATGGTGACGTGCCAGAAATGCGTACTGGTGAAGGTAAAACATTGACTGCGACTATGCCAGTTTACCTTAACGCACTTGCAGGTGAAGGTGTTCACGTTATCACTGTTAATGAATACCTTGCAACACGTGACGCGACTGAAATGGGTGAAGTTTATAGCTGGTTAGGTCTTTCAGTAGGTATCAACCTTTCTGCTAAATCACCATACGAAAAACGTGAAGCTTATAATTGTGATATCACTTATTCAACAAACTCAGAAATCGGTTTTGACTACCTTCGTGATAACATGGTTGTTCGCCAAGAAGATATGGTTCAACGTCCATTGAACTTTGCCTTGGTCGATGAAGTTGACTCTGTCTTGATTGATGAAGCAAGAACGCCTTTGATTGTCTCTGGTCAAGTTACTTCAGAAACAAGTCAACTTTACATTCGTGCAGATAAATTCGTTAAAACACTTGAAAGTGTTGATTATGTCATTGATGTACCAACAAAAACAATCGGTCTAACTGATAGTGGTATCGATAAAGCTGAAGAATATTTCCACTTGGAAAATCTTTATGATTTGGAAAATGTTGCATTAACACACTATATCGATAACGCTCTTCGTGCTAACTACATTATGATTTTGGATATTGATTATGTGGTTAGTGAAAATGGTGAAATCTTGATTGTTGACCAATTTACTGGTCGTACAATGGAAGGTCGTCGTTTCTCTGATGGTTTGCACCAAGCTATCGAAGCTAAAGAAGGTGTACGTATCCAAGAAGAATCTAAGACAAGTGCATCAATTACTTACCAAAACATGTTCCGCATGTACAAAAAATTGGCAGGTATGACTGGTACAGCCAAAACTGAAGAAGAGGAATTCCGCGAAGTTTACAATATGCGCATCATTCCGATTCCAACTAACAAACCTGTAGCACGTATTGACCACCCAGATTTGTTGTACCCAACACTTGCTTCTAAATTTAGAGCGGTTGTTGAAGATGTTAAACGTCGTCATGCTAAAGGTCAACCAGTTTTGGTTGGTACTGTTGCCGTTGAAACATCAGACCTTATTTCTAAGAAATTGGTTGAAGCTGGTATTCCGCACGAAGTCTTGAATGCGAAAAACCACTTTAAAGAAGCGCAAATTATTATGAACGCTGGTCAACGCGGTGCTGTTACAATCGCAACTAACATGGCTGGTCGTGGTACAGATATCAAACTTGGTGAAGGTGTACGTGAACTTGGTGGACTTTGTGTCATCGGTACAGAACGTCACGAAAGCCGTCGTATTGATAATCAGCTTCGTGGTCGTGCTGGTCGTCAAGGTGACCCAGGTGAATCACAATTTTATCTTTCACTTGAAGATGATTTAATGCGTCGTTTCGGTTCAGACCGTATCAAAGCATTCCTTGATCGCATGAATCTTGATGAAGAAGAAGCAGTCATCAAATCTAAAATGTTGACACGTCAAGTAGAATCGGCTCAAAAACGCGTTGAAGGTAACAACTACGATACTCGTAAACAAGTCCTTCAATATGATGATGTTATGCGTGAACAACGCGAAATCATCTATGCTGAACGTCATGATGTTATCACTGCAGACCGTGATTTGGCTCCTGAAATCAAAGCAATGATTAAACGTACGATTAATCGTGCTGTTGATGCCCACAGCCGCGCAGACCGCGAAGAAGGTATCAAAGCTATCTTGAACTTTGCTAAATCAAACTTGGTTGCTGAAGATTCTATTAAACTATCTGACCTTGAAGGATTAGACTTCGAAGAAATCAAAGAAGATCTTTACAACCGTGCATTGAAAGTTTACGATGCTCAAATCGCTAAACTTCAAAATGAAGATGCTGTTAAAGAATTCCAAAAAGTATTGATTTTGATGGTTGTGGATAACAAGTGGACAGATCACATTGATGCTCTTGATCAACTACGTCAATCAGTTGGTTTGCGTGGTTATGCACAAAACAACCCAGTTGTTGAATACCAGTCAGAAGGTTTCCGTATGTTCCAAGCTATGATTGGTGCGATTGAATTTGATGTGACTCGTACAATGATGAAAGCACAAATTCACCAACAAGAACGCGAACGTACTACTGAACGTGCTACGACAATGGCTGAAAAGAATATCGCTGCTCAAGATGTACAAGTACAATCTGACATTGATTATTCTAACGTTAAACGTAATGACTTGTGCCCTTGTGGATCTGGTAAAAAATTCAAAAATTGCCACGGTCGCAGACATTTTTAAAAAAACAACAGAAAATTCTGACAATTTATTGAAAAAGCTCTTGAAAATGGTATAATAGATGAAATCTTAACTAATTCAGGAGAGGAAATATATGTCATTTACAGCAACAAGTAAGAAGATTAATTTCGATGCTCTCAAAGAGGAATCAAAATTAACTGGTGATGTTTTAGCTAAAAAAGAGGCACGTGATCGCGAATTAGAAGCTATCATTAAGGGTGAAGACAACCGAGTCCTTTTAGTCATTGGTCCTTGTTCATCTGATAATGAAGATGCTGTGTTAGAGTACGCTCATCGTCTAGCAAAACTTCAAGAAGAAGTTAAAGATCGTGTCTTTATGGTGATGCGTGTCTATACAGCAAAACCTCGTACGAATGGTGATGGTTATAAAGGTTTGGTGCACCAACCAAATACATCTGAGGCACCAAGCTTGATTAACGGTATCAAGGCTGTTCGTCACCTTCACTATCGTGTGATTTCAGAGACTGGTTTGACAACGGCTGATGAGATGCTTTATCCAGAGAACTTACCTTTGGTAGATGATTTGGTATCTTACATCGCTGTCGGTGCGCGTTCAGTTGAGGACCAACAGCACCGCTTTGTTGCTTCAGGTATCAGTGTTCCAACTGGTATGAAGAACCCTACTTCTGGAAACTTGAATGTCATGTTTAACGGTATTTATGCCGCACAAAATAAACAATCATTCTTGTTTAATGGTGAAGAAGTAAAAACATCTGGTAACCCATTGGCACACGTTATTTTGCGTGGTGCGCTTAATGAATATGGGAAAAATATTCCAAATTATTATTATGATAATGTTATTGATACGATTGATCAGTATGAAAAAATGGGTCTTGAAAATCCATTCATCGTTATCGATACGAACCATGATAATTCAGGAAAACAATATTTAGAGCAAGTACGTATTGTCCGCCAAACATTGATTAACCGTGATTGGAATGAAAAAATTAACAAATACGTTCGTGGCTTTATGATTGAATCTTACTTAGAAGATGGTCGTCAAGATAAACCTGAGGTATTTGGTAAATCAATCACAGACCCATGTCTTGGTTGGGATAATACTGAGAAACTTGTACACGAAATCTACGAAACTCTAGGTAAATAATTATGGGAATACATCAAAAAAGTGCAAGAATCGATATTGCACAAGTTAAAGGACTTTCAAAATTAGAAGGTGATTTTCTTGCTAAGAAAAAAGCACGTGATGTTGAATTAGCGAAAATCATCAAGGGTGAGGATGACCGTATTCTTTTGGTTATCGGTCCTTGCTCATCTGATAATGAAGATGCTGTGTTAGAGTACGCTCATCGTCTAGCAAAACTTCAAGAAGAAGTAAAAGACAAGATTTTTATCGTGATGCGTGTCTATACAGCAAAACCTCGTACAAATGGTGATGGGTATAAAGGATTGATGCATCAGCCAGACACATCAAAATTGCCTGACTTGATTAATGGTATTGCTGCTGTTCGTCATTTGCATTACCGTGTCATTACAGAGACTGGTTTGACAACAGCTGATGAGATGCTTTATCCTGATAATCTGCCATTGGTAGATGATTTGGTATCATATCATGCGGTTGGTGCTCGTTCTGTAGAAGACCAAGAACATCGTTTTGTTGCTTCAGGAATTGATGCGCCGGCAGGTATGAAAAACCCAACATCTGGTAATTTAAACGTTATGTTTAACGGTATCTACGCCGCACAAAATAAACAAAACTTTATTTACCGTAGTGCAGAGGTTGAAACAGATGGTAATCCATTGGCACACGCCATTCTTCGTGGTTCAAATAATGAACACGGTGAAAATGTGCCAAATTACTATTATGATGACTTGTTGAAAGCAATTGACCGTTACGAAGAAATGGGACTTAAAAATCCATTCATCGTTGTGGATACAAATCATGACAATTCTGGTAAAAAATATCTTGAACAAATCCGTATTGTACGTCAAACATTGATTAATCGCGACTGGAGTGATAAAATTAACAAGTATGTACGTGGATTCATGATTGAATCTTACTTGGAAGATGGTCGCCAAGATACACCAGAGGTATTTGGAAAATCGATCACAGACCCATGTCTAGGATGGGATAAAACTGAAAAATTGATTCGTGAAATCCATGCAACCTTAAGTCATGATTCTTATGAAGAATTGCTATTCTAATAATTGAATAACATATGGGGCTGGGGAATTTTCTCAGCTCCTTAGTTTTGGAAATCGTTAAGAATTAAGCTAATAAGGATTTTGAATTGGTTTAAATCATTTTTCACAAAGGAGACGTATGATTATTGGTCATGGCATTGATTTGCAGGAAATAGATGCAATCAAGCGAGCTTATGAAAAAAATGAAAGATTTGCTAGGCGGATTTTGACTGACAAAGAATTTCAGATTTTTTCAGCGTTTAAAGCTGAGAAGCGTCAGATGGAATTTTTAGCAGGCCGCTGGGCAGCAAAAGAAGCATTTTCAAAAGCACTGGGTACTGGTATTGGTGCAGTTGGTTTTAAGGATATTGAGATTCTCAGTAACGATCTTGGGGCGCCAGTGATTACCAAGTCACCTTTTGAGGGAAATTGCTTTGTGTCACTTTCTCACACTGGTAACCTTGTACAAGCAAGTGTTATTTTAGAGAAATAATTGTTTGTTGAATGTTTGAAAAATGAAAAGTTGGATGAGTCGATAAATTTTTACTAGCTTTGGAGGAGAAAAAATGATTTCAAGTTTACACCGACCAACAAGAGCCTTAATTGATTTGGGGGCTATTTGTCAAAATATTGAGGCGGTTAAAGCTAATATTCCAGAAGGAAAAAAAGCTTTTGCAGTTGTAAAGGCTAATGCTTACGGACATGGTGCCAAAAAAGTCGCACAAGCTGTGCATCACTTGGTGGATGGTTTCTGTGTTTCTAACGTTGATGAAGCTCTTGAACTTCGTGAAGCAGGCATTGAAGAAACTATCTTGATTTTAGGTGTTATTATGCCTAATGAAGTTGCTTTGGCGCGTGATTATGATATCACGCTTACAGTTGCCAGCCAAGAATGGCTTGATTTGGCGATTGAGCAAGATATTAGTCTTAAAGGTGTTAAGGTTCACTTGAAAGTTGACTCTGGTATGGGACGTATCGGTGTGCGTAGTCTTGACGAAGCTGAAAACTTGATTGCTAATTTGAAAAAAGCTGGCGCAAGTGTCGAAGGAATCTTTACTCACTTTGCGACTGCTGATGAAGCTGATGATACTAAATTTAATGAACAACTTGAATTCTTCACAAATATTGTTAACAATTTGAGTGATAAACCAGCACTTGTTCATGCTAGTAACTCAGCAACAAGTATTTGGCACAGTGAAACTATTTTTAACATTGTTCGTCTTGGTATTGTCATGTACGGCTTGAATCCAAGTGGAACTGATATTGAGCTCCCTTATCCGATTAAACCAGCTCTTAGCTTGGAATCATCACTTGTTCACGTGAAGACAATTCCAGCTGGCGCAACGGTTGGTTACGGTGCTACTTACACAGCTCAAAAAGAAGAATATATTGCGACAGTGCCAATTGGTTACGCCGATGGTTGGACACGTGATTTGCAAGGCTTCTCAGTTCTTGTGAATGGTCAATTTTGTGAAATCGTTGGGCGCGTGTCAATGGACCAAATTACGATTCGCTTGCCTGAAAAATTCCCAATCGGTACAAAAGTAACTTTGATTGGTCAAGAAGGTGACAAAGTCATTTCAGCGACTGATTTGGCTAAAAAACGTGGCACAATCAATTATGAAGTTCTATGTCTATTGAGTGACCGAATTCCACGTTTCTATTCAAAATAAAAGATAAAAAGCAGATTCTACAATCGTTGTGAGAAGTCTTACAGCGATTTAGAATCTATTTTTGTTATAATAATAGAAAAGTGAGGTTTTATGAATTTACAATCATCAATTGTGGAATTAAAAGGAATAGGACCGAAGTCAGCAGAGAAGTTTCATAAGTTAGATATTTATACGATTGAAGATTTGCTGCTTTACTATCCTTTTCGATATGAAGATTTTAAGAGTAAAAGTGTTTTAGATTTAGTTGATGGTGAAAAGGCTGTTATCACTGGTACAGTCGTCACACCAGCTAATGTACAATATTATGGTTATAAGCGTAACCGTCTGTCCTTTAAAATTCGACAAGGCGAGGCTGTTATTGCGGTATCATTTTTCAACCAACCTTATCTTTCTGACAAGATAGAGCTTGGCAGTGATGTGGCGATTTTCGGAAAATGGGATGCCCTAAAATCTGCAGTGACAGGAATGAAGATTTTAGCGCAGGTGGAAGACGATATGCAGCCTGTTTACCGAGTAGCGCAAGGCATCTCACAGACGGCGCTGGTAAAAGCTATTAAGTCAGCTTTTGAAATTGGTGCTCAAAACTGGTTGCCTGAGAATTTACCGCAGGTGCTTTTGGAGAAATACCGTTTGCTGAGTCGAGCGAAAGCAACAGCTGCCATGCATTTTCCAAAAGATTTAGCCGAATACAAGCAAGCTCTTCGACGTATCAAGTTTGAAGAACTCTTTTATTTCCAAATGAATCTGCAAGTCTTGAAGGCTGATAACAAATCTGAAGCAAATGGTCTTGCGATTGCTTTTGACGAGAAGAAAGTGGCTGAAAAGATTGCAGCTCTGCCATTTACTCTAACGGGTGGTCAGAAACGAAGTCTAAGTGACATTTTGTCTGATATGCGCTCTGGCGGGCACATGAATCGTCTTTTGCAAGGGGATGTTGGTTCGGGTAAAACTGTTGTTGCTAGTCTTGCCATGTATGCTGCGTATACGGCTGGTTTTCAGTCTGCTTTGATGGTGCCAACAGAAATTCTAGCAGAGCAGCATTTTGAGAGTCTGACGCAGCTCTTTCCTGATTTATCCATTGCTATTTTGACATCGGGAATGAAAGCAGCGGCTAAGAAAGCAGCTCTTACGGCGATTGCTGACGGTTCTGTGGACATGATTGTAGGAACGCATGCGCTTATCCAAGATGCGGTGAGCTACCATCGTCTGGGACTTGTCATTACGGATGAGCAGCATCGCTTTGGAGTTAATCAGCGTCGTATTTTCCGTGAAAAAGGGGAAAATCCTGATGTGCTCATGATGACTGCGACACCTATCCCTCGTACGCTCGCCATTACTACCTTTGGTGAGATGGATGTTTCAATCATTGACGAATTGCCAGCAGGTCGAAAACCAATTATTACACGTTGGGTGAAGCATGAACAATTGGAGGTTGTACTTGATTGGGTGAAAAAAGAGCTCCAAAAAGGTGCTCAGGCTTATGTGATTTCACCCTTGATTGAAGAATCAGAATCACTTGACTTGAAGAATGCTATTGCTTTGCATGAAGAACTTTCTGCTTATTTTGATGGAACAGCTGAAGTTGCTTTGATGCATGGTCGCATGAAAAATGATGAGAAAGAAGCCATCATGCAAGATTTTAAGGCGCAAAAAAGTCAGGTTCTGGTATCAACGACAGTTATTGAAGTTGGTGTCAATGTGCCAAATGCAACTATCATGATTATCATGGATGCTGATCGTTTTGGGCTTAGTCAGCTACATCAGCTGCGCGGGCGTGTCGGACGTGGGCAAAAACAATCGTATGCTATTTTAGTCGCAAATCCTAAGACTCAGACAGGTAAGGAACGCATGAAAATCATGACAGAAACCACAGATGGTTTTGTCTTGGCAGAAGCTGACCTTAAAATGCGTGGTTCAGGTGAAATCTTCGGAACACGCCAATCAGGAATTCCAGAATTCCAAGTGGCTGATATCGTTGAAGATTATAATATTCTTGAAGAGGCAAGGCGCGTTGCAAGTCAGATTGTTTCAGAAAAAGATTGGAAAAGCAATCCACAGTGGCAAGTCATTAGCCAAAATCTCAAAGATAAAGGAAATTTCGATTAAGGTTATTGAAAGTTTTTTGCAAGGAAAGCTTAAGCTTTCCTTTTTATAATGACTTTACTAAATAAATGAGAGGTAAAGCTTATGACAGTTAAAGTAACCTACAAGAAGTATTTTGCCAAAACAATCCACGTGAAACCAGCTTACGGTAAGTAAGCTAGAAGGAGTACTCTTTTTTGATATTTCGCTATGGCAGTAGAATTACCCGCAATAAGAGACGTAAGACCATGGAAAGAATTTAACTCAGCCTGATATGGCTGAGTTTTTTTGTCTGAAAAGCATAGAAAAAGTCTATTTTTGTTAAAAATAACGCAAAAAAATAAAAAAATATCGATTTTCGATAAAAAAGTGTTGCAAAACGAAAAACTTGTGGTATACTAAATATATCGAAAAACGATAAAAGATTTTCGAAAAAGAATAATTTTATATTGCAAAACGGATTATCATTGAGCTCGAAATATCCAGTATGACACAAGCTATAAGGAGATTTATCATGAACACAAAAACTATCGAAACTGCTGTAAAAACTGTTGCTAAAGTTGCTATTAACGTCACAAATGTTGTTTTAGTATTAACAATTCTTGCTGACTTGATTTCACATATCTATGGTTACGATACTGTAAATGCAGGTCATTACGGTGCGATTGAGTGGGCGATTGGCAAAGATACAAATACTTGGTTAGTCACAGCTTTGACAATTTTGACAAATTCAGCAATGATTTACGGGCTAACAAAACTAAAACACTTTATCGCAAACTTTACAGTAAAAGATATTTTAGCTGATAAAACATACCTTTTCTTGAAACAAGCTAGCATTTTTACATTTGTTGTCTCATTTCTTCAAAATACTTTATCAACATCAATGCACCAAGCTCATGTTATTGTTGACTTTTCAATTTGCAGTTACTTTGTCCTTGCTTTTCTACTTGTTAAATACCTACGCTCACGTCACATGGCTTAGCCCTAAAATCATTATCATCTTACCAATTATCAATTAAAACCCAGAGGAGAAAAATGATGAAAAACGATACTAAAAAATTTAAATACATTTTAAACTTTGTAACTTTCTTATACGGCGTAAATATTTTTGGAATAGTTGCACTTGTAGCAGGTGGGATTCTTTCACTATTTTTAAGTAACAGTTCATTTGTCGGCCAACATGAATTTAGCAACGGTTGGAGTTTTACGCTAATGAGTGGAACATTTGATTATGTATCTTTACTGACAATGTTGTATAGTACTGTTATGATGTTCTTACTTCTAGGAACAATCCGTAAATTTTTGAAGAACTTAATTGCAGATGAAATTTTTATTACAGAAAATGTCACACTAGCTAAACGTGCAAGTCTCTTCTTGCTTTTGGCTTCATTTGATGGTGGTTCTGAAGCAGTGTTTGCTGTTAATGGATCTGGTTTCATCAATTTAACATTTATCTTTGCTGCACTTCTTATTTGGGTGTTTGCAAAACTTCTTGAAAAAGCTGTTGTTATCGCTGAAGAAAATGAATTTACGATTTAGTTGAAGGAGATTTGAGATGGGTAAAAAATTGAAAAAAGCAGTTATGGTACTTGTTGCAGTATTTGCTCTTGTCACAGTAGCTTCTACAATTGTAAATAATAGTGAGTTTGTCACATGTGGATATGTTAATATTGATGATGAAAATGATAAAGTAGAGAAGCAATCGTTGGAAGAGTTTATTCAAACACATCACACACCATTTTCTAAAACAATAATAAAAAATGATGACTAGGAGGTAGTCATATGATTCAAATTAATCTTGATGTTGAACTAGCAAAACGTAAAATGAAATCAGGAGAGTTGGCAGAGCGTGTTGGTATTACCAATGCCAATCTATCAATTCTTAAAACAGGAAAGGCAAAAGCAGTTCGCTTAACGACCTTGGACGCTATTTGCCGTGAATTAGGTTGTCAACCTGGTGATATTTTAGAATATATTCCTGATGAAGAATAAAAAAGCTGAAGTCCAGATTTGGATTTCAACTTTTTTGTAAGAATGAAACTAATTTCCAAAACACCTTGACAAATGAAAGCAATACAAGTAATATGACAATTGACTTTTCAGTTTGTGGTGTTTTAGCCTTAACTGTTGTGATTAGTAAATGGCTTCGCAAGCGACGTATGGCATAATAAAAAGGTATTTTGAGGAGAGAATCATGAAAAAAACAAACTATCAAGTTTTGAAAGTTGCTAATGTAATCATCAGTATTGCAATTGCTCTTATTGCGCTATCGACAATGGTTGGAATCATTCTTTCGCTAACTCATCCTCATATGGATTTGACTAATCAATCTGGGAATGGTCTTGTACTTGATGTTAATATTCCAGAAAAATTGTTGCATTCAACCTCATTTCTTAGTTTGTTTGCTATGAATTCAATTCTTTGGATTGCGCTTCTTATTTTTGTAAAAATGTTCTTTAAAAATATTATTGATAACAATATTTTTACCCCTGAAAATGTTAGGCTAGCTCGTTATGTTGTGTATAATTTTATTTCTCTTGCATTTTTAGATAGTTGGTTTCAAAGCCTTTGCTCAGGCTCAGGCGTTTTATCTTTTGTGAATTGGGCTTATCTAGTAGCAGCGTTTATTGTTTGGGTCTTTTCGATGATTTTAAAAGAAGCTAATATTATAGCTGAAGAAAATGAATTTACAGTTTAAGAATATATTAAAAAATAAAAAAGCTGAAGTCCAGATTCGGATTTCAGCTTTTTTGTGTGGATTTTTTATCCTTCGATATATTCTTTTAGTTCTTGCCCTTTTAAGCCTGCGTTTAAGGCGATAAGGAGTTTTAAGCGGGCTTTTTGGGCGTTAAGTTCTTTGACAAACATAACACCAGCGTTTGCAAGTTGAACACCACCGCCGTCGTATGCATAAACAGGCTCTGCAATACCGTTAAAGCAGCGTGAGACGAGGACAACTGGAACGCCTTGCTTGATGAGGTCATAGATTTCTTCAGCAGCGCGTGGTGGCATATTTCCAGCACCGAGCGCTTCGATAACAACACCTTGAACATTGCTTGGGTTTAAGAAACTGATGATACCGTCGCCCCCCATACCGGCATATGCTCTGATGATTGGAACAGTACCAGAAATATCTTGTAAATCAAAACGAACACGCGGCTCAGCAGTTCTGAAAAATAGAATATCGTGTTTCATGATGATTCCTAGTGGTCCATGAATTGGTGTTTTAAAGGTTGAAACATTAGTTGTGTGTGTTTTTGTTACGTATTTTGCCGCGTGAATTTCATCGTTCATAACCACTAAAACACCTTTTCCAACGGCTTTATCATGGCTTGCAACACGAAGAGCACTGAGGTAGTTATAAACCCCGTCACTTCCTAGTTCATTTGAGGAACGCATGGCACCTGTGAGGACGATTGGAATATTTGGAACTTCCATTGTATCAAGGAAATAAGCTGTTTCTTCAAGCGTATCAGTACCGTGAGTGATAACAACACCATCAAAATTATCAGCTTCTTCTTTAATTTTTTGGTAAAGTTTTAGCATATGTTTTGGGGTAATGTGCGGGCTAGGCACGTTAAAAAAATCAAGTGCAGTCACTTGAATGCTATCAAGATTGACACCGACATGATTCATCGGATTATCATTTTCAGGACGAACATGACCAGCTTCGTCAGCCTGCATTGAAATAGTTCCACCAGTATGTAGAACAAGGATTTTTTTCATGACAATCAAACTTCCTTTTAAAATTGTGATATAATCTATTTTAACATAAAGAAGGAAGGCGAGAAATGCTTTGTCAATAAAAGCAGTTTTTTTTGATATCGACGGAACACTTTTAAACGACCGTAAAAATGTCCAGCTATCAACGCAAAAAGCCATTAAAAGTCTGAAAAGCCAAGGGATTTTTGTTGGAGTGGCAACGGGACGTGGTCCTGGTTTTGTCCAACCCTATCTTGAAAATCTTGGTTTAGACTTTGCCATTACCTATAACGGACAATACATTTTTACTCGAGATCAGGTGCTTTATCATAAACAGATGCCGGTCTCAACGGTTTATCGTTTGATTCGTTATGCAAATGACCATCGTCGCGAAATTTCTTTGGGTACCGCGTCTGGCTTAGTTGGATCACGTATCATTGGTATTGGGACAAGTCATTTTGGACAAATTGTGAGTACAATTGTGCCAAAGCGTTGGGCAAAAGCAGTAGAGAGAAGTTTTAAGCATTTTATCCGACGATTTAAACCGCAAAATTTAAATGCGTTATTGGCAATCATGCGTCAGCCTGTTTATCAAGTTGTTCTTGTAGCAACTGAGAGTGAAACGGCTGATATTCAAAATGCCTTTCCTTATATCAAGGTGACACGTAGTAGCCCTTATTCAGCAGATTTAATTTCAAAAGGGCAATCAAAAATTAAAGGTGTTGAACGACTTGGTGATATATTTGGCTTTACTTTAGATGAGGTCATGGCGTTTGGTGATTCTGACAACGACATGGAGATGTTGTCTGGAGTTGGTATCGGTGTTGCCATGGGGAATGCAGAAGAAGCTGTTAAAGAAGCTGCTACTTACACGACTGACTCTAATAATAACAACGGTATTTCAAAAGCATTAGCGCATTATGGTTTGATTCATGTTAAAGTCGGAGAAAGATTTGATAGTCAAGATGACAACTTTAACAAGGTCAAAGATTTCCACCATCAAATGGATGGAGAGACTTGCGAAGTACCAAGGTTATATGGACTTGAAGAAGCAGATCATCGTTCTGATTTTAAAGTGGAAGAAATTGTTGAATTCTTATATGCAACAAGCAAGGGAAATCCACAAGCTTTCAAACAATCAATTTCTAATTTGCACGAAGCTGTTGATAAGGCTGTTCAAAAAGTTGAAAGTAAAGAACACCCAGAAACACCACTTGTCGGTCAAGTGGATGCTTTGACAGATCTTTTATACCTTACTTATGGTTCATTTGTTTTAATGGGAGTCGATCCAAAACCATTCTTTGAAATTGTTCACGAATCTAATATGGGAAAACTATTCCCTGATGGTCAAGCGCATTTTGATCCAGTCACACATAAAATTTTAAAACCAGATGACTGGGAAGAAAAATTCGCTCCAGAACCTGCTATTAAGCGTGAGCTTGATCGCCAAATTCAAAAATCACTTAATCGTAAAAAAAGAAACCAAGCTAGTCATTAGACCAACTTGGTTTTTTTCGTAGTTTAGTTATAGAATAGTTGATTAAAAATTATTATTAAAGAGAATTGATATTAATCAAGACTTAGAATGTTTTTTCGCTATCGCGAACAACTAGCAAATCGACTTTTGCATGGCGCATGATGTATTCTGATGAAGAACCGATGAGAAGTCGTTCAAATGTGTTAAGACCAGTAGCCCCAACCATAATTAAATCAGCTCCTTCTTTGTCAGGAATATCACGTGCTAAGAGAGTCTTAGGATTACCAAATTCAATGACTTGTTTGACTTTAGTTAAACCTTTGTCGCGAGCTTGTTTTTCATAGTCATCCAACACTTCTTTTGCTTCTTGTTCAAGTTTTTCATAAACATAAGTGTCAAAAGTTGCAACACTTTGAAGTGCGCGTGTATCAATGACGTGTGTAAGTAGTAACTCTGCGTCGTTACGTAGTGCAACGTTTACCCCTTTTTCAAAAGCCAATTCTGATTCGTAAGAACCATCAATAGCAACTAGGATTTTTTCATAATGATGTGACATAAGCTGCCTCCTTAATTATGCTAGCAAGAGCGTAAAATCAAGCGAAAACATAGGACTGGTAAGAAATCTTGGTTTATCGAGAACTAAGGTTAGTTATCCGTCTGTTGTTAAAACGTAACAACATTTCGCATTCCAAACTTCCTGCCCATATCAATAATTTTAATAAGCTAGACGGGATAAGATAAGGTAGCGTTAAACGCTTACATTTATCTAAAGAAATATCCCTAAAAGTATTATAACCTATTTGTTTTAAAAATGAAAGCGTTTAAGGAATTTTTCTGAATATTTTTGCTATAATAGAAAAAGCGAGGAGAAAAATGCTTAGAGGTATGAGGAAAGTTTTAAAAGATTTTAGAAAAAATAAAGAATCCTATCTTTTGAGAGCAGGTTTGTTTCAATTAGTTTTCACAACCATCGGAGCTTACATGCTTCCTTTGTTTTTTAAGATGCTTGTGATTCATTCTCGAGTTCCAGCGATAAATATCGATTATGTTAACTCTTTCTTGACTAATCCGCTTTTACTAGTTGCACTTTTGGTTCATCTTTTCTTGTTAGCATTCTTAACTTATCTTGAACTGTCAATGCTAGTTGAAGTCATTTGTCATAAAGAATTGAAATGGCAATTTTTAAGGTCTTCTTTAAAAGAAAAAAGTAAAAAGTTTTCAAAAACAATTTCTGGTAAGCATTTTTTGGCGTTTCTAAGCTATTTAGCTTTACTGGTTCCGTTTTTGCGCTTTTTAGTGGCAGCGTCTTTTTTGGAAAATCTTTACATTCCAAGCTTTATGACATGGGTATCCAAAGCACCTGATTTTGTTAAATTATCAGTTTGTGCTTTCTATCTTGTCTTTAGTTACCTTAATCTCCGTTTTATTTATACCATTCCGCTTGCGGTCAAAAATGAAAGCCAACATTTTGGTTGGTGCATGAAAGAATCATTGAGCTTGACGCGTGGCAAGAAGATTTTTAGAGCTTTTGGGATTGTTTTTATAGGCTTAGCTATCCTACTTGGTATGGGACTTCTTAGTGGCATGGTAGTTGTTTTTGCTAGCTTAATTGATGGCGGTGCTAGAAGTTTTTGGGGAACAGCACTATTTTTGACAGTTATTTGGCTGATATTTTTTGCAGGCCGATTACTGTTTAAACTATTTTCTATGTCTTATTTGGTGAAAACAATAGAAAACGATGACTGTGTGACAAATTCTCAAAACGGACATAGCATGTTAGCTTTAGCAGGGTTGTGTTTACTCGTTTTTGGTCTTGGTTTTGCCTATAATGCCTTAAAAGCTACGGGAAAACAAGCACACGACGTGACTGTTGTTGGTCATCGCGGGATGTCACCAAAAGGTGTTGAAAATTCTATTGAATCTCTTGAAGCGGCAGCAAGAGCTGGAGCAGATTATTCAGAGTTGGATATCGTCTTGTCAAAAGACGGTCAGTTTATTGTCAGCCACGATGATAACCTCAAACGTCTGACTGGTAAAGATATCACTATTTCAAACTCTAAGGCTAAAGAAGTCATTGGTTTAAAAACTAAGCAGGGAAGCCACAATTCACAAATTGCATCTTTTGATGACTATGTTGCTAAAGCTAATCAATTAGGAATAAAACTTTTGGTTGAGTTAAAAACAACTGGCAATGAGCCAGCTAACTATGCCCAACTTTTCGTTGATAAAATGAAATCACTAAAAATTGACAAGTCTTCTCTGGTCATGTCATCTGATTTACAGGCTGCAGAAAAAGTGAAAAAGATTGCTCCAGACATGGCAGTCGGGCACACTATTTCATTTCAAGTTGGTGATTCTTTGAGTCCTAAAATGGATTTTTATGCGATTGAAGACTTCTCATATAACGAATATTTAGCGCACAAAGTTCATCAAAATGGTAAGAAAATTTTTGTCTGGACGGTCAATTCAAAAGATGACATTGAAAGGTACCTGAAGACTAGTGCTGATGGTGTTATTACGGACTACACAAGTTCAGTTAGAAAGGCTCAAAAAGACCTTACATCGGATGTCAGTTATCTTGATTATTTTTTGCAAATTATGAATCTTTCTTGGATTGAAAATTTATAAAGGAAAGTTTATAATATTTGAAACGAGGTATAATCTATGAAAATATTTGATAAATCTTCAAAGCTAGAACATGTGGCGTACGATATTCGTGGGCCGATTCTTGATGAAGCTAATCGTATGATTGCCAACGGCGAAAAAATTCTTCGCCTTAACACAGGAAATCCAGCTGCCTTTGGTTTTCAAGCTCCAGACGAGGTTATCCGCGATTTGATTGCGCATGCTCGTAACAGTGAAGGCTATTCTGATAGTAAAGGGATTTTTTCTGCTCGTAAAGCTATCATGCAATATTGTCAGCTAAAAGGTTTTCCACATGTGGATATCGATGATATTTATCTAGGAAATGGTGTTTCTGAGCTTATCTCAATGTCACTTCAAGCTCTTCTTGATGATGGTGATGAAGTTTTAGTGCCAATGCCTGACTATCCATTGTGGACAGCTTGTGTGAGTCTTGCAGGTGGTAATGCAGTTCATTACCTTTGTGATGAAAAGGCAAACTGGTATCCAGATATCGATGATATCAAATCAAAAATCACCTCAAATACCAAAGCTATTGTTATTATCAATCCAAACAACCCAACAGGAGCTTTGTATCCAGATGATTTGCTAAAAGAGATTGTAGAAATCGCCCGTCAAAATGACTTGATTATCTTTGCGGATGAAATCTATGACCGATTAGTAATGGATGGTAAGAAACACACTGCTATTGCAAGCTTAGCGCCAGATGTTTTCTGTGTGTCTATGAATGGTTTATCAAAATCACACCGAATCTGTGGTTTCCGTGTTGGTTGGATGGTTCTATCGGGCCCTAAACATAATGTGAAGGGTTATATTGAAGGGCTTAACATGTTAGCTAACATGCGTCTTTGCGCAAACGTATTAGGACAAAATGTTGTTCAAACGTCTCTTGGGGGTTATCAATCAGTTGATGAACTGTTGATTCCTGGAGGACGTATCTACGAACAACGTAACTTCATTTATAAAGCTGTTAATGAAGTACCTGGTTTATCTGCTGTAAAACCAGAAGCAGGACTTTACATCTTCCCTAAAATTGATCGAGACATGTATCAGATTGATGATGATGAACAGTTCTGTTTGGAATTGTTAAAACAAGAAAAAGTCATGTTGGTTCCAGGTAAAGGCTTTAACTGGACTGAACCTGACCACTTCCGAATTGTATATTTGCCACGTGTTGAAGAATTGGCAGAAGTTCAAGAGAAATTAACACGTGTTCTTAGTCAATATAAACGTTAAGACCTAGTCGTTAGAACGGTATCGTATTTTGCTTTGATAAGGCTTTAAATACGAACGTTCTAATGATTTTTTTTGATTAAATTCAGTTTAAAAAGTATGCGCTTACAAAATTATCAGAAGATAAAGAAATTTTCAGATAATTGTTTGCAAAATAAGGGTTCCTTTGATATAATTGTAACGCAAATAACGCAAAGGAAGTAGAAAATGCCGAATTTATTAGAAAAAACTAGAAAGATTACGTCAATTTTGCAACGCTCAGTTGATAGCCTTGATACCGAATTACCATATAACACAATGGCTGCTCAACTTGCTGACATCATTGACTGTAACTCTTGCATTATCAACGGAGGAGGAAACCTTCTTGGTTATGCAATGAAGTATAAAACAAATACTGACCGTGTTGAAGAATTCTTTCAAGCGAAACAATTCCCTGAAGAATACGTAAAAGCGGCTAGTCGTGTTTACGATACTGAAGCTAACTTGTCTGTAGATAATGATTTGACAATCTTCCCAGTTGAATCAAAAGATATTTACCCTGATGGATTAACAACTATCGCTCCAATCTACGGTGGCGGTATGCGTCTTGGTTCTCTTATCATTTGGCGTAATGATAAAGAATTTTCAGAAGATGATTTGATCCTTGTCGAAATCGCATCTACAGTAGTTGGTATCCAATTACTTAACCTTCAAACTGAAAACCTTGAAGAAACAATTCGTAAACAAACAGCTGTTAACATGGCGATTAACACACTATCTTACTCAGAAATGAAAGCAGTATCTGCTATTTTGGGTGAACTTGATGGTACAGAAGGTCGTTTGACTGCATCTGTTATCGCTGACCGTATTGGTATTACACGTTCTGTTATCGTTAATGCCCTACGTAAATTGGAATCAGCTGGTATCATCGAAAGCCGTTCATTGGGTATGAAAGGTACTTACCTTAAAGTTATCAATGAAGGTATCTTCGACAAACTTAAAGAATACAATTAATTATTATCCTAAGCACTAGTGCTAGGGGATAACTACTGAGATTATGGTACAGTAGAAAAAATCAGTTTACGCTTAAGTCATGAGATGGTTTTAAGTGTAAAGATTGTTAAGAAAAAGAAGCAGGTTGACCTAGCTTCTTTTTTGTTTTTAAAAAAGTGTGAAATTTTCCATGGAAGAGCTTTCTCACTTTCTTTTACGTGTTAAAGAAAAGTAAAATGTGGTATAATTTTAGGGACTATATTGTAAATTTGGTTTACGATTTAAATTAATCAAGGAGAGATAGAGATGAAAATTTCTGAAGAAGAAGTTCGTCATGTGGCAAATCTGTCAAAATTGTCATTTTCTGATGAAGAAACAACAGAATTTGCGACAACTTTGTCTAAGATTGTAGATATGGTAGAACTCTTGAATGAAGTTGATACAGAGGGAGTCCCTGTAACAACGACAATGGCAGATCGTAAGACTGTTATGCGTGAAGACGTTGCAGTAGCTGGTGATGATCGTGATGAGCTCTTTAAAAACGTGCCTCAATCTGAAAATTACTATATTAAAGTGCCTGCTATCTTAGAAGACGGAGGAGATGCATAATGTCATTTAATACAAAATCAATTGATGAGTTGCACAATCTTCTTGTCAATAAAGAAATCTCAGCAGTTGAATTGACAAAAGCAACACTTGAAGATATTAAAGAACGTGAAGCAGCTGTTGATTCTTTCATCACTGTTTCTGAAGAAGCTGCGCTTGCACAAGCAGCTGCAATCGATGAAAAAGGAATTGATGCTGATAATGTGATGTCAGGTATTCCTTTGGCAGTTAAAGATAACATTTCAACTCGTGGTATTTTGACAACTGCAGCATCTAAAATGCTTTATAACTACGAACCAATTTTTGATGCGACAGCTGTTGAAAAACTTTACGGTAAAGATATGGTTGTTATCGGTAAAACAAACATGGACGAATTTGCCATGGGTGGTTCTACTGAAACATCATACTTCAAGAAAACTAAAAACGCTTGGGACCAAACTAAAGTTCCTGGTGGATCATCTGGTGGTTCTGCAACTGCAGTAGCTTCTGGTCAAGTTCGTTTGTCACTTGGTTCTGATACTGGTGGTTCTATTCGCCAACCTGCAGCCTTCAATGGTGTTGTTGGTTTGAAACCAACTTACGGACGTGTTTCACGTTTTGGTTTGATTGCATTTGGTAGCTCACTTGACCAAATTGGTCCATTTGCCCAAACAGTTAAAGAAAATGCACAATTGTTGAACGTCATTGCTGGTCATGATGCTAAAGATGCTACTTCATCTGACCGTGAAGTTCCTGATTTCACTGGTAAAATCGGTCAAGATATTAAAGGTATGAAGATTGCTCTTCCAAAAGAATATCTTGGTGAAGGTATCGACCCAGAAGTTAAAGAAACAATTCTTAAAGCTGCTAAACACTTTGAAAAACTTGGTGCAACTGTTGAAGAAGTTAGTCTTCCACACAGTAAATATGGTGTAGCTGTTTACTATATCATTGCATCATCAGAAGCATCTTCAAACTTGCAACGTTTTGATGGTATCCGTTATGGTTATCGTACAGAAAACTATAGCAACCTTGAAGATATCTACGTTAACACACGTAGCGAAGGATTTGGTGATGAAGTTAAACGTCGTATCATGCTTGGTACATTTAGCTTGTCATCAGGTTACTACGATGCTTACTTCAAAAAAGCAGGTCAAGTTCGTACATTGATTATCCGTGATTTTGAAAAAATCTTTGCTGACTATGACCTTATCTTAGGTCCTACAGCTCCAAGCGTAGCATTTGGCTTAGATACACTTAATCACGACCCTGTTTCTATGTATTTGGCTGATATTTTGACAATTCCTGTAAACTTGGCTGGTCTTCCAGGTATTTCAATTCCTGCTGGATTTGCTCAAGGTCTTCCAGTTGGTATGCAATTGATTGGTCCAAAATACAGTGAAGAAACAATCTATCAAGCTGCAGCTGCATTTGAAGCAACAACTGATTATCACAAACAACAACCCGTTATTTTTGGAGGTGACAAATAATGAACTTTGAAACAGTCATCGGGCTTGAAGTCCACGTTGAGTTGAATACTAATTCAAAGATTTTTTCACCGACATCAACACATTTTGGTAACGACCAAAATACAAACACAAACGTTATCGACTGGTCATTCCCAGGTGTTCTTCCTGTTATGAACAAAGGTGTTATCGATGCTGGTATTAAAGCAGCGCTAGCCCTTAACATGGACATTCACCAAAACATGCACTTTGACCGCAAAAACTATTTCTATCCTGATAATCCAAAAGCTTACCAAATTTCACAATTTGATGAACCAATTGGATACAACGGTTGGATTGAAATTGAACTTGAAGATGGTTCAACTAAGAAAATTCGTATCGAACGTGCTCACTTGGAAGAAGATGCTGGTAAAAACACTCACGGTACTGATGGTTACTCATATGTTGACCTTAACCGTCAAGGTGTGCCACTTATTGAAATCGTATCTGAAGCTGATATGCGTTCACCAGAAGAAGCTTACGCTTACCTAACTGCTCTTAAAGAAGTCATCCAATACACTGGTATTTCTGACGTTAAGATGGAAGAAGGTTCTATGCGTGTGGATGCCAACATTTCTCTTCGTCCTTACGGTCAAGAAGAATTTGGTACAAAAGCTGAATTGAAAAACTTGAACTCATTTAACAACGTTCGTAAAGGTCTTATCTACGAGCAAAAACGTCAAGCACAAGTGCTTCGTTCAGGTGGTCAAATTCAACAAGAAACTCGTCGTTACGATGAATCAACTGGTGAAACAATCTTGATGCGTGTTAAAGAAGGTGCATCAGATTACCGTTACTTCCCAGAACCAGACCTACCACTTTATGAAGTGTCTGACGAATGGATTGAAGAAATGCGTCAAACTCTTCCAGAGTTTCCAAAAGAACGTCGTGCTAAATACATTAATGAATTTGGTTTGACAGCTTATGACGCTGCACAATTGACAGCAACAAAAGAAACATCTGACTTCTTTGAAAGTGCCGTTGCTCTTGGTGGAGATGCTAAACACGTTTCTAACTGGTTGCAAGGTGAAGTAGCTCAATTCCTTAACAGCTCAAACAAAACACTTTCAGAAATCTCATTGACACCAGAAAATCTTGTTGAAATGCTTGCTATCATCGCTGATGGTACAATTTCATCAAAAATCGCCAAGAAAGTATTTGTTCACTTGGCTAAAAATGGTGGTTCAGCGCGTGAATACGTTGAAGAAGCTGGTTTGGTTCAAATTTCTGACCCTGCTGTGCTTATCCCAATCATCCACCAAGTCTTTGAAGATAATGAAGCTGCTGTTGCTGACTTCAAGTCTGGTAAACGTAACGCTGACAAAGCCTTTACTGGATTCTTGATGAAAGCTACAAAAGGTAAAGCTAACCCACAAGTTGCCCTTAAATTGTTGGCACAAGAGTTGGCAAAATTGAAAGAAGACTAAGTAGAATAAGTCATTAAAAATCATCCTTCGGGGTGATTTTTTTGTTGTCAAAAATTAATAGAATTTTTAGAAAGATTACTTTGTAAAAAGTTGCTGTGATAGTGTTTTTTATCGATTTTAAATGTGTTATACTTGGTTCTGGATTTTTTATTGGTAAGGTGAACAATGTAAGAATGAGTAAAAATGTAAAAGGAAGTTTGATGGTGCTTATTGCAGGCACTGCATGGGGAATTTCTGGTGTTTCTGGGCAATATTTAATGGCTCATGGCATGAATGTTGATTTATTATCTTGTGTGCGCTTGATTATCTCTGGGGTGATAATGACGGCAATTGCAGCGCTAAATCAGCGAGAGACTTTTATTAAGGCTGTAACGTCCTTAAAGACACTTGGCGGTATTGCTATTTTTTCTTTGATTGGTCTTGTGATGAATCAATATGCCTATCTAAGAGCGATTGAAAGTACAAACGCAGGTACAGCAACGGTTATCCAGTACATGGCGCCGATTCTTGTGTTGGCGTATGTGTCTGTGAGAAAAAAACAGCTACCAAGAGGAAGCGAAATTTTAGCGATTATCTTAGCGATTTTGGGGACTTTTGTCATTGCAACACACGGTCATCTTGATGGGCTAGCAATCACTCCAAAAGGTTTTGCATGGGGATTATTTTCTGCGGTAACCTATTCGTTTTATATTATTTTGCCAGCAAAATTGATTCGTGAGTTTGGAAGTTTCACGGTGATTGGTCTTGGAATGCTTATGGGTGGCGTTGCCTTTCCAATTTTGGTAAACCCATGGCAATATAAGCTGGTGCTAAATCCTGGAAATTTGCTAGGTCTGTTTGGGATTATCATCGTTGGTACGGTTTTTGCGTATAGCTTGTTCTTGATGGGAACTTGTATTATCGGTCCAGTCAAGGGAAGTCTACTTGCAGCTATCGAGCCAGTATCTTCTGTCTTTTTCTCAGTAACGGTCATGCATGAAATTTTTTACCCGATGGATTTTCTTGGAATGATTTTCATCATTGCAGCAGTTATTTTGATTTCGCTACGTGATTTGGTTGTAGTGAATAAACAATTACATCAATAATGATTTAAAAGTTATGGTTGCTTAGGTGCAGTCATAACTTTTTTAGTATTCGTGTAATAAAGAATTTTTAGAAAGATTATTTTATGAAAACATGGTGTCAGAGTCATGACGTCTTTTTAGTAAATGTGTTATACTGGTACTCGCACATTATTGGAGAAAGTGATTAATAACATGAATAAAAATCTTAAAGGAAGCATCATGGTATTCATCGCAGGGATTGCTTGGGGACTTTCTGGGGTCTGCGGGCAATTTTTGATGTCTCGTGGAATGAATGTTAGTCAGCTGATTAGCATGCGTTTGCTGATATCTGGAACTGTGTTGACAGCCATTGCTGCTACAAAATATAGAGAGAATTTGGTGAAAGTCTTGCGTTCAAAAGGAGCGCTTTTAGGAATTTTGCTTTTTGCCATACTTGGGTTCTTGATGAACCAGTATTCTTACTTAGTGGCAATTGATTATACCAATGCAGGGACAGCGACGGTTTTACAATACATGTCACCGATTGTTGTTTTATTTTTTGTCGCATTAAAAGAAAGACGAATTCCAGAAATCAATGAGTTTTTAGCGATTTTCTTTGCTGTGCTAGGAACTTTTATCATTGTGACACACGGTCGTCTAGATGGTTTAGCGATTACTCCTAAAGGACTTGTCTTTGGTCTACTTTCTGCTGTCACAGCAGCTTTTTGTGTTGTTTTGCCAGCAAAATATGTCCGTGAATATGGTAGTTTCCCAGTCATTGGACTTGGGATGCTCATGGGTGGGACAATTTCATTTTTTACAACGCAAGCTTGGCAATACCCACTTGTTTTAAATCAAGGAAATTTGATTGGACTTTTTGGTATCATTGGTATCGGGACAATTCTTAACTACAGTTTATTCTTTATGGGAACAGCAATTATTGGTTCTGTCAAAGGAAGTTTGATGGCGGCAGTTGAGCCGATTTCATCTGTTGTGTTCACAGTTATTCTGATGCATGATGTCTTTTATCCAATGGATTTTCTTGGAATGCTACTGATTATCGTTGCTGTGCTTCTCATCTCACTAAGAGATTTAATAGCATTACGCAGACGCTTACGATAATACTTAAAAACATGGCGATAGTTATTTGCTGTGTTTTTTTTTGTTTTCAATCTTGACAATGATTAGTGATGTTTTTATAATATATATTGCTAGCTCGCTAACTGTTAGATGGCTAACAAAAAACTAAGGAGGATTGCGATGGAAAAAAATATTGGACGCATGGTCAAAATAGCAAGCAATCAGTTGAGTCGTGAGTTTGATAAGTTTGCTAAGCCTTATGACTTAACGGGAACACAAATGTCGATTATTGATTTTTTGAGCCATGATTGGAAAGAAGAATATTTTCAACAAGATATTGAAAAAGAGTTTAATATTCAGCGTTCAACAACGACAGTACTTTTGCAACGAATGGAGAAAAAGGGGTTAATTTATCGCCAATCTTCCAAAAAAGATGCTAGGAAAAAGTCGGTACATTTAACTGAAAAAGCATTGGCTTTAGTTGATGCTTGCCAAGATTATTTTGTGAGTAAAAATGCTGAGCTAGAAAATCAGTTTACAGAAGAAGAAATCGCTATTTTTGAAAAGATATTGCGTTATTACATCAAAGAAAAATAAGGGGGAAATATGTCGGAAGAAAAAATTTCAGCAAAAGTTATTAGGGCTATTGTCGGTGCAGGAATGTTGTCATTTTGCGGTGTCGTAGTTGAGACTGCCATGAATATCACTTTCCCGACTTTGATGAAAGAATTTAATATTAACACATCAACGGTTCAATGGATGACAACGATTTATCTTTTGGTTGTTGCGTCAGTTGTGCCTTTGTCAGCTTACTTAAAACGTTCATTTAAGACAAAATCAGTCTTTTTAGCAGCTAACCTGCTGTTTATATTGGGTGTCTTGATTGATGGCGTTGCTCCAAGTTTTGCTTTGCTTTTGGTCGGGCGTGTCATTCAAGGGATTGGAGTCGGAATTGCGCTTCCTTTGATGTTTAATATTATTTTGGACCAAGTTCCAATGAGTAAAATCGGTACGATGATGGGAGTGGGAACGTTGATTACAGCGGTCGCACCAGCGATTGGTCCAACATTTGGCGGATTTGTTTCATCACATTTTGGATGGCGTTTTATCTTTGTCTTGCTTACCCCGCTTTTGTTAATCTCTTTAATTTTAGGGGTAACATCTATTGAACAAAAAAATAAAGTGGCGCGTGAAAGTTTGGATTTAATTAGCGTTATAGCTATTCTTTGCCTATTTGTCGGGCTGATTTTAGGAATTAATAATTTGGCTGAATATGATTTCTTTAGTGTGCCTGTTTTAGGAGGATTGGTAGTTGGAATTGCTGGTCTTCTTGTCTTGGTAAAACGTTCTTCACATCTAGAACAGCCAATTGTTAACTTATCTATTCTTAAAAATGGTAAATTTGCTGGACATGTCATTGCTTTCTTCCTGTTTCAAATTGTCAATCTAGGAATGTCCTTTATTATCCCGAATTACATTCAGCTAGTAAATCATTCAAGTTCAACTGTCGCAGGTCTTTTAGTCTTTCCAGGAGCAATTATCGGTGCCTGCTTTGCACCATTTAGCGGCAGAATTTTAGACCGTTTAGGTGCTAAAAAGCCAATTATTTTTGGGGTTAGTTTACTTGCCTTTGCTCTTTGTCTCTTTAGTATTTTGGCCTTGCATTTACCGAATGCTTGGTTGACTGTTATCTATATTCTATCAATGGCAGGTACCGGAATTGCCTTTGGTAATATTATGACAAATGGTCAAAAACAAGTAACTTCAGACAAACGAGCAGATGCCAATGCTATCTTTAATACTTTGCAACAATTTGCTGGCGCAGTTGGAACGACCGTTGCATCCTTGGTTGTTGCGCTCAGTCAATCAAACACAAGTATCAGCTATTCAGAAGCAACGGCTAGAGGGTCACGAAATGCCTTTATCATTTTGCTTGTCTTAGCTGTTATTGAATTGATTATCTTATTTAGAGTTGTTGATGGTAAAGAAAATTAATTTTTTAGAGTGCTTTGTCACTCTTTTTTGATGGATTTTCAAAAAATGTACAGAAGCGATTGACAAGCAAAAGACTTGAATATATACTATTTTAAGATAAAATTACATTCTATATTACAATAGTAAAAGTAGGTAGGATATGAAAAAATTAGTAACTTCTTTGGCTGTTATTGTCGCTATAGCATTATTATTCCTAAATCCTTATTTAGCAATACTTGTTGTGGCGTTGCTTATTTGGTATTTGAAGAAATAGGAGAATAAGATGAAGATTTTGAAAAAGATATTTGGTTTTAAATTCACCGTTTATGTATGGGCGATAGCAATTGCTATTCTTGTTTTTATTGGAGCTTACTTCCTTGGAGTTTCAAATAGTAATTCTAAAGGAAATCAAACCACAGAATCATATTCAATGGTAAAATACATTGAAAAGGTGAATCAGGTTGTATTCTTGAATGTAGGAATTCAAAAGGTGGATACTATCTCAAATGTTCAAAAAAAGTTTGGTTGGGAAATTCCATATTCTGAAAAAAAGGCAATCATTATTTTAAACTATTCAGCAAAATTGGGAATTAAGCAACCTGTTTCAATTCAAGAAAATGGTGAGAATAGTTTCACAATTCATATACCAAAATTCGAAGTTATAGGAGTAGAATTGGATTCTAAAGAGCCATATACACTTTACAGTAAAGATAATGGCATTCTTAGCTACTCTACAAAAGATGTAGATACTGCGGAGGCAGCTACTAAAGGATTATCTAATAAACAACAGAAAAAATATTTAAAACAATATAAAGAAACAATTCAAGAATCTGCTGAAAATTACTATAATAATTTATTCCAATCAGCATATCCGGATTGCACACTTGAATTTGTTTATGATTAATTACAAATGAGCTCTGCTATTTCATAGTAAGAGCTTTTTTCAATTCGCCATATTTTGGCAAATATGTTAAAATAAATAGTAAAATATATTTTTTTGGAGAGTAATTTGAGTATAGACGATTATAGGCCGACCTTCGTGGTTGAGGCAGTTTATGATTTAAGAGCAGATGATTTGTTGCGACATGGGATTCATGCCGTTTTAGTAGATTTGGATAATACTTTGATTGCATGGAATAACCCAGATGGCACACCAGAAGTTCGCGCGTGGTTGGATGAAATGACTATGGCGGATATTTCGGTGGTTGTCGTATCAAATAACAGCCATTCACGTGTGGATCGTGCCGTGTCACGATTTGGTGTCGACTTTGTCAGTCGCGCCATGAAACCTTTCACACGAGGAATTAATATGGCAATCAAGCGTTATGGATTTGATCGAGATGAAGTTATCATGGTTGGTGACCAATTGATGACAGATATCCGTGCGGCTCACCGTGCTGATATTCAGTCTGTTTTGGTAAAACCTTTGGTTAAATCTGATGCTTGGAATACTAGAATTAATCGCTGGCGTGAACGCCGTGTTTGGGCCAAACTTGAAGAAAAATACGGAAAAATTCAATATCAAAAAGGAATTTAATGGAAGAATTATTATGTATTGGCTGTGGTGCCAAAATTCAAACTGAAGATAAAGAACAAGCAGGATACACACCAAAAGCAGCACTTGAAAAAGGGCTTGAAACTGGTGAATTGTATTGTCAAAGATGTTTTAGACTACGTCACTATAACGAAATCACTGATGTGCATATCACTGATGATGAATTCTTGAAACTTCTTCACGAAGTTGGTGACAGTGATGCCCTTGTGGTTAATGTTGTGGATATCTTTGATTTCAACGGTTCAGTTATCCCTGGATTGTCACGTTTTGTCTCTGGTAACGACGTCCTACTTGTCGGAAATAAAAAAGACATTTTACCCAAATCAGTCAAAACTGGTAAAGTCACTCAATGGTTGACTGAACGTGCACATGAAGAAGGACTTCGTCCTGTTGATGTTATCTTGACAAGTGCCCAAAACCATCAAGCCATCAAAGACTTGATTGAAAAGATTGAAAAATTGCGCAAAGGTCGTGATGTCTACGTCGTTGGTGTTACAAACGTTGGTAAATCAACACTTATCAATGCGATTATCAAAGAAATCACAGGTGAAAAAGACATTATCACAACATCACGTTTCCCTGGAACAACGCTTGATAAGATTGAAATTCCTCTGGATGATGGTTCTTACATTTTTGACACACCAGGTATCATTCACCGTCACCAAATGGCGCACTACCTTGGCGATAAGAATCTAAAATACATCAGCCCGAAAAAAGAAATCAAACCAAAAACTTACCAACTTAATCCAGAACAAACTTTGTTCTTAGCTGGTTTGGGACGTTTTGATTTTATCTCAGGTGACAAACAAGGTTTCACAGCTTATTTTGATAATAATTTGAAATTACACCGTACTAAATTAGCTGGCGCTGATGCGTTTTACGACAAACACGTTGGTAGTCTTTTGACACCACCAAGTGATAAAGAATTGGCTGAGTTTCCAAAATTGGTCCGTCATGAATTTACCATCAAAGATAAAATGGATGTAGTTTATTCAGGACTTGGTTGGATTCGTATTAAAGCCTCACAAGATAAACCTGTGAAGATTGCAGCTTGGGCGCCAGAAGGTGTGGCTGTTATTCTTCGTAAAGCGTTGATTTAAGGAAAATAAAAAGAAAGGAAGTTCAAGTCAATTTTACTTGATTTGAGCCTGGGCTAGCAATCAGATGACTATCTAGTGACATCTGCTTTTGAGAATGCCCTCAGAGTTATAGATATGTTAACATCAAAACAACGTGCTTTTTTGAAATCACAAGCACACTCAATGAAACCAATTGTTCAAATTGGTAAAAATGGTCTTAACGACCAAATTAAAACAAGCGTCCGCAATGCATTGGATGCGCGTGAATTAATTAAAGTCACTCTTCTTCAAAATACTGATGAAGACATCCATGAAGTGGCTGAAATCTTGGAAGATGAGATTGGTTGCGATACTGTCCTTAAAATCGGACGTATCATCATTCTTTACAAAGAATCATCTAAAAAACAAAACCGTAAAATCTCACCAAAAGTAAAAGAATTGAATAAATAGTCTGTTTTTAACGGGCAATGTAGTTGAATGAGCTTGGTAGGTAATACCTAGCTCGGAGGTAGTCGTATGGCATTAGAATTAGTTACTCCATTTACCAAAGTGGAACTGGAGAAAAAAGAAAAAGATAAAAATCGTAAGCAAATTGGTATTTTGGGCGGCAATTTTAACCCTGTCCACAATGCTCATCTCGTGGTTGCTGATCAAGTTCGCCAACAATTGTGTTTGGACAAAGTTCTTCTTATGCCCGAATATGAGCCACCACATCTTGATAAAAAAGAAACGATTGATGAAAAACACCGCTTGAAAATGCTTGAGTTAGCAATTGAGGGTGTTGAAGGTCTGGATATTGAAACAATCGAATTAGAGCGTAAAGGTATCAGCTACACTTACGATACCATGAAACTTTTAATCGAAAAAAATCCAGATGTGGATTATTATTTCATTATCGGTGCTGATATGGTTGATTACCTTCCAAAATGGTATAAGATTGATGAATTGATTAAAATGGTTCAATTCGTTGGTGTTCAACGTCCTAAATATAAGGCTGGAACATCATATCCTGTCATCTGGGTAGATGTGCCAATGATGGACATCTCATCAAGTTTAGTTCGTCATCATTTTGAAATTGGTTGTCGTCCAAACTTCTTGACGCCACCAGCTGTTATCGA
The DNA here is from genome assembly GCF_049393805.1 of Streptococcus equinus. Classification (NCBI taxonomy): domain Bacteria; kingdom Bacillati; phylum Bacillota; class Bacilli; order Lactobacillales; family Streptococcaceae; genus Streptococcus; species Streptococcus equinus. The sequence goes on along the minus strand of NZ_CP185763.1, from coordinate 614,229 downwards.
CTACATTGAGAAAGAAGGACTTTACCGTGACCTATGAGACATACACCGCGGGAATTGAACGTGCTGAGCTTTTAGATAAAGTATCAGCTGTTATGAGCGAGAAGCGTTTCAAACATGTTCTTGGTGTGGAAAAAGCTGCTATTGAACTAGCTGAGCGTTATGGTTGTGATACTGAAAAAGCTGGACTTGCTGGCTTAATTCATGATTACGCTAAAGAACTTTCTGATCAAGAATTTTTGGATTTGATTGATAAGCATCAGCTCAATCCAGAACTCAAAAAATGGGGAAATAATGTCTGGCATGGCATGGTCGGCATTTATAAGATTCAAGAAGATTTGGGTGTCACTGATAAGGAAATCTTGCGTAGTATTGAAACACATACCGTTGGTTCAGGTGACATGTCACTGCTTGATAAAATTATCTATGTAGCTGATTACATCGAGCCAGGTCGCCGTTTCCCATTGGTGGAAGAAGCGCGTGTGATTGCTAAAGAATCGCTTGATAAGGCAGTGGCTTATGAAACGGTTCATACCGTTGAGCACCTTGCACACCAAGCCTTTCCAATCTTCCCACAAACCATTGAAACTTATAATGCGTATGTGGGGTATATGAGGTCTGATAAATGAAAACTGCTTTGTTAGTCGTAGATATTCAAAATGATTTGATTGAAAATGTACCTTATCAAATGCAGGAGTGCCTGTCTATTTGGCAGCAATTAATAACAAGTTGTCGTGAAAAAGGTGTTGAAGTCATCTATGTTCGACATCATGACGAAGAATTAGTTTTTGGTAGTCATGGCTGGGAAATCTACGACGGTGTTGCTCCGAAAGCGGGAGAAAAAATCTTTGATAAGCAATATAATAGTGCTTTTAAAGAAACCTCACTACAAGAATATCTGGCTAGCCAAGCATTTAATCATTTAGTGATTATCGGAATGGCAACTGATTACTGTATTGATACGACTGTTAAGGTAGCATTTGAACTAGGGTATCAAGTGACTATTCCTAAGAATGGAACGACTACTTTTGATAGTGATTTCCTGACAGCAAAGCAACTACAAAAACATTACGAAGCTATTTGGCATAATCGATTTGCCAAGGTAAAGACGATAGAAGAAATATTGAAAGAGGATTTATATTGACTAAAGAAGAACTTTTAGCTGTTGTTGTGAAAGCAGCTGATGAGAAACGTGCAGAAGATATGGTCGTTTTGGACCTTTACGGATTGACTAGTGTGACTGATTATTTTGTAGTCGTGAGCGCTATGAACACACGTCAACTGGACGCTATTGCTGAAAATATCCGTGAAAAGGTAAAAGAAGCAGGTGGAGATGCTAGTCACGCTGAAGGTGATAGCCGTACTGGTTGGGTACTACTTGACCTTAACGACGTTGTTGTTCACATCTTCTCAGAAGACGAACGCGAACACTACAACATCGAAAAATTGTGGCACGAAGCACCTATGGTTGACGTGTCAGAATACCTTGCTTAAGGATAATCTTACCTTGCCATTTGGCAAGGTTTTTGAAACTTGAAGAGAAACGAAAATGAACAAAAACTACGAGAAATTTGCAGCGGTTTATGATGCTATCATGGACGACAGCCTTTATGACAAATGGACAGACTTTTCGCTCCGCCATTTTCCAAAAGATAAGAAAAAACTCTTGGAATTAGCCTGTGGAACTGGGATTCAGTCAGTACGTTTTGCTAAAGCTGGCTTTGACGTGACTGGGCTAGATTTGAGTGAAGACATGCTTGAAATCGCGAGAAAACGCTCAGAAGCAGCAGGTGAAGCTATCGAATTCAAACAAGGTAACATGCTTGATTTGTCGCAAGCTGGTAAATACGATTTGGTGACATGCTATTCAGATTCTATTTGCTACATGGCTGATGAAGTCGAAGTCGGTGATGTTTTCAAACAAGTCTACGATAGCTTAAATGACGGTGGTGTCTTCATCTTTGACGTGCACTCAACTTACAAAACTGATACTGTCTTTCCTGGCTATTCTTACCACGAAAATGCAGAAGAATTTGCCATGGTCTGGGACACGTACGCTGATGACGCACCGCACTCAGTTGTCCACGAATTGACTTTCTTTTTGCAAGACGAAGACGGACGCTTCACACGCTACGATGAAGTCCACGAAGAACGCACTTACGAAGTCTTGACTTACGACATTCTCTTGGAACAAGCAGGCTTCAAATCATTCAAACTCTACGCTGATTTCGAAGACAAAAAACCACGCAAAAAATCAGAACGCTGGTTCTTTGTGTGCCAGAAGTAGGGGAGAAATTTCTCTAAGGAGCACAACATGACTATCACTGGTATCGTTGCTGAGTTTAATCCTTTTCACAATGGGCATGAGTATTTGTTGTCGCAGGCTGACGGTGTCAAAATCGTTGCTATGTCGGGCAATTTTGTCCAACGTGGTGAGCCTGCGGTTGTGGACAAATGGACGCGCGCGGAAATGGCTCTGAAATGCGGGGCTGATTTGGTGGTTGAGCTACCATTTTTGGTGGCGGTTCAGTCAGCTGACTACTTTGCTCAAGGTGCGGTGGACATTTTAGAACGTCTTGGTGTGGATAACTTGGCTTTTGGCACGGAAGAAAATCTGGATTATCAACACTTTTCACAGATTTATGCGGATAATCAACAGAAAATGGTGGATTACTTGCAAAGTTTGCCAGATAATCTGTCTTATCCACAGAAAACGCAGAAAATGTGGGAGACTTTTGCTGGTGTGAACTTTACTGGAAATACGCCAAATCATATTTTAGGGCTTTCGTATGCCAAAGCTTGCGCAGGAAAATCAATCAAGCTTAGCCCAATCATGCGTCAGGGAGCTGGTTATCACTCACTAGACACCGATGTGGCTTTTGCTTCCGCGACAAATCTGCGTATCCACAGACAAGACAAAGATTTTGTGGATAAATTCATGCCAAATGCGGATCTTTTCCTCAACGCCTCTCAGGTGACTTGGGATGATTATCTCCCTTTGCTTAAATATCAAATCCTGACAAATGCTGATTTGACGGGGATTTTCCAAGTTAATGAAGAACTAGCTAGCCGTATTCGCTCTGCTATTAGGAGCGTAGCGACTGTGGACGAGTTAGTGGATAAAGTTGCCACGAAGCGCTACACGAAGGCTCGAATCCGTCGCATTTTGACTTACATCTTGGTCGGAGCTGTGGAAAAACCATTGCCAGAAGCGGTACATGTGCTTGGATTTACCGAAAAAGGGCAAAAACACCTTAAAACGGTGAAAAAGTCTGTGGATATTGTCGCTCGAATCGGTGCAAAACCGTGGGATGCGGTGACGCAACAAGCTGACCAAGTCTATCAGCTTGGAAATCCACAGATTCAAGAGCAAAACTGGGGAAAAGTTCCAGTGATAACAAAGAAGTAAGCGGTTACAATACGACATAAAAGTCATCAGATAAGGTGGACTTTTACAATATATTAATAGCTATTGTTTAAAGTATAAGATTTTAAAAATTTATTTTTATTGTTGTGATATAATGAATTTAATATTTAGGAGGTTTTTATGCTTTATGAAATTTAGTGCAGAAAAAATTACAATTAAAGATTTATTATCAGTAGGAAGAAAATATACAATTCCTAGATATCAGCGGGAATATTCATGGGAGCAGTCACAGCTAAAAGATTTTCTCAATGACATAGTTAACAATATTAATTTTGTAGAAAGAAAAACATCGAACTATTTTTTTGGTACAGTAATATTGGTAGGAGATATGGTTCATCATAAATTTCCTTTGCAAATAGTTGATGGTCAGCAACGCCTTACAACATTTACTATCTTTTTGTCAGTTTTATCTGATTTAGCAAAAGAATATGATAAAATCTCCAATAATATTTGGAGGTATGTTATAGGTGAAGATGATAATGGTGATGAATATAAAGTATTAGAGAACTTAACTGCTTCACCTTATTTTGATGAAAAAATCCAAAGTAGGAAACAATTTGGAATTGTATCAGAAGATTTGTATGATGGAAGTGAAGAGTATAGAATATTAAAAGCCTACGAATTTTTTATGCAAGAGCTTGCTAATGTTATATCTAGAGCATCAAGTGAGGCAGCTATTGAAAAAATTGAGGTTATTAAACTCTTAAGAGATCAGTTAATTAGCAGCGAAATGATTTATATAAGTTCTCCCACAGAGGAAGACGTTAATGTAATCTTTGAAAATATTAATTCAAAAGGGCAAAAGCTATTTGCATTAGATTTGATAAAAAATCAAATTTTTTCAGTTGAGGATAAACAAGTTCCTCTGGATCAAGCTAAAGAGTTGTGGGGACAAATTAAAAATAACGTAAACAAAGGAAGCATTGGTATCGATGTTTTTTACAGACATTTTTGGATTTCTAATTATAGTCAAAGTAAAAAGGATGATTTGTATAAAAAATTTTTAACAACTATAGACCAAAATGAATATTTTAATTTCTTAAAAAAATTGAGAGATAGTTCTAAAAATTATATGTTTTTAATTGAACCACAGTTCGAGATGTTTGATGGACATTCAATTTCTATGGGGGATTTTGAAGAAATTAAGGATTTCTTGAATAATATAAATAAAGTATTTAATATAACACAGGCTAGAATATTTTTACTTGCTTTATATGAACAGTATATGCTAGGTAATATGAAATTTAAACAATTGAAGAAGTCTATACAATTCATTGAAGAATTCCATTATATTCATAATGGTGTTTGCAAAGAAAGAAACAATAAGCTAGAAAATAAATATGGAAAATATGCTAGAGAATTGAGAAAAGGTAATGGCAGAAAACAGATTAATACAACTCTAGAAGAGTTTATTGAAGATTTTAGAGAAATGTTGCCTCCTAAAGATACATTTATTGACGCATTTATAAAATTGTCTTATGTTAAGAAGCCGAAAACACACAAAGAAACTTTAAATAATCTTATTTCTAGATATAGTATAAGAAAATATGAGGAAATTCTGCACAAAACAGGTAAGTATAATAAAATTGGAGGATCAATAGAACATATTATACCTGAAAGCAGCAACGATATAGCAAAAAATAATATTGGCAATTTATTAATATTGGAAGAAGAAATTAACAGGGAAGCTGATTCAAAAACAGTAAGTGATAAGTGCAATAATTATAATGAATCTGATTATTATTCTGTAAAACAATTCTTAGAAAAATACGGTGCTAGTTTTAGCGGAGAAAATATAAGGGAAAGAGCTGAAGTGATTGGAAATAGAATTTATGATGCGATGGTTTCTTAATGGTTAGTTTAAATAGTTTTGCTATTATTCCCGTCTCCTCATTTTACACAGCCTTGTCAAAGTGCTATAATAAGAAGGATTACGAATTTAGCTTTTGCTAGTTCAGTAGTTTGATATTTGGCTATTTTGTAGCCAATCATTAATTATGCTAAAACAAATAATAATCTTTACAAAGGAGAATACCCATGGGACGTAAGTGGGCCAATATTGTTGCCAAAAAAACTGCCAAAGATGGTGCTAACTCAAAAGTTTACGCTAAATTTGGTGTTGAAATCTATGTTGCTGCTAAAAAAGGTGAACCAGATCCAGAATCAAACTCAGCTTTGAAATTTGTACTTGAACGTGCAAAACAAGCGCAAGTACCAAAACACGTTATCGACCGCGCTATCGATAAAGCAAAAGGTAATACAGACGAAACTTTCGTTGAAGGTCGTTACGAAGGATTTGGACCAAACGGTTCAATGATTATCGTTGATACTTTGACAAGTAACGTTAACCGTACTGCTGCTAACTTGCGTACTGCATTTGGTAAAAACGGTGGTAACATGGGAGCATCTGGTTCAGTTTCTTACATGTTCGACAAAAAAGGTGTTATTGTCTTTGATGGTGACGATGCAGACAGCATTTTTGAACAATTGCTAGAAGCTGATGTTGATGTTGAAGATGTTGAAGCAGAAGATGGAGTAGTAACTGTCTACACAGCTCCAACTGACCTTCACAAAGGTATCGAAGCTTTGCGTGCTAACGGCATCGAAGAATTCAAAGTTACTGAACTTGAAATGATTCCTCAATCAGAAGTAACTCTTGAAGGTGAAGACCTTGAAACATTTGAAAAACTTGTTGACGCTCTTGAAGATGACGAAGACGTTCAAAAAGTTTACCACAACGTATCTGATTTCTAATCTGATATTATAGTGAGAGAAGTGCTCAGCCGAAAGGCTGGGTGCTTTTTGTTATAGTTTCAACCTATCTCCTTGATAAAAAATAACTATTGGCAATCAAGTCGCATTTGTTTTACAATATAGCTTAATTATACTGAAAGTGAGGTCTTCCTATGGAGAAAGTTGTTGTTGGCATTTCGGGAAATATCAAAGAACTTCCTGCACGGTCTGGTTTGCCCTATGATGTGGTTTCACGGCGTTTGTCTGATGGCGTCAAAGAAGCTGGCGGTCTTCCAATTATCATTCCAGTGGGGAGCCCAGATTTGGCTAAAGATTACATTAGCATGATTGATAAGTTAATCTTATCAGGCGGTCAAAATGTTACTCCAAAATTTTATGGTGAAAGTAAAACCATTGATAGTGATAATTACAGTTTGGAGCGTGATGAGTTCGAGCTTGCTTTGATAAATGAGGCTCTTAAGCAAAATAAACCGATTTTTGCAGTCTGCCGTGGCATGCAGCTGCTAAATGTCGCTTTGGGTGGTACTTTGAATCAAAATGTTGAGCATCACTGGCAAGAGGAATTTTCTGGGACGTCTCAAAAGGTGGAAATTTTGCCTGACAGCCGCGTCAGCAAGCTCCTTTCGACAGGTTCTTGGGTCAATTCATTCCACCAGCAAAGTGTGAAAGAGTTGGCGCCTAGTTTGATTGCGACAGCGCGTGACCCGCGTGATGGGACAATCGAAGCCTATGAGAGCAAAGATGGCGCACCGATTTTAGGCTTTCAATGGCACCCAGAATTGCTTTTAGAAAAAGCAGAGAGTCGTAGGATTTTTAGCTATTTAGTTGAGCAGCTTTAGTGAGTATAGGAGATTAGAAGTATGATGAAGAAAAGTTTATTAGGATTAGCACTACTATTGAGTACAGGTCTGGCAGTTAATGTTGAAGCAGCTGAGCATAAAGCTGTTGTAGCGACAGCAGGAGATATTAAGCCTTTTTCTTATCAAGATAAAAAAGGTAATTTAACAGGATATGACATCGAAGTTATCAATCAAGCCAGTAAATACATTGACGGTTATGAGTTTACTTTTAAAAAGACAGCTTGGGATTCTATTTTTGTTGGCTTAGATAGTGATATTTATCAAGTGGCTGCCAATAATCTGTCTTACACGAAAGAACGTGCAAGCAAATATCTTTATTCTGTACCAATTGCCAAAAATCCGCTGGTGCTAGTCACTAAGGATGGTTCTGACATTAAGTCACTTGATGATATTGCTGGTAAGGTCACCCAAGATGATACGGGAACATCAACAGCAAAATTTGTCGATGATTGGAATAAGAAGCACAGCGATTCACCATCAAAAATTGAATATTCTGGCGAAGACGTCACAAAACGATTGCTCGATTTGGACAGCGGCGAATTTGATTATTTAATTTTTGACAAAATTTCCGTTGAGACGATTATCAAGCAAAAGAAACTCGACTTGACTGTTATTGATTTAAAAACAGATGACAATCCAAATAATTATATTATTTTCTCAAGTGACAGCAAGAAGTTGAAGTTAAAATTTGATAAAGCAGTGAAAAAACTTTATGATAAGGGTGTCTTAGAGACGTTAAGTCAAAAATATTTAGGTGGTAGTTACTTACCAGATAAGCAAGCGATAGAGGAAGCAAAATGACAAGAGATTTTTATGAAAAATTAGCAAAAGTTCGTCACCAGATTCACGCACACCCAGAAATTTCTGAAAAAGAATTCGAGACAACAGCTTTTTTGAAAGACTATATTTCAAAACTTGGTATTCGGATTCTTGAGACGGATTTGCCGACAGGTTTTATCGCAGAGATTGGTCAAGGTAAGCCCGTTGTAGCTTTGCGAGCAGATATTGATGCTCTTCCAATTGTGGAGCGAAATACTTTTGATTATGCAAGCAAGAATGGTGCTATGCACGCTTGTGGGCATGATTTTCACCAGACTAGTCTTTTAGGCGCTGCTGAGATTTTAAAAGCAAAAGAAGAGCAGCTAAAAGGAACTGTCCGCTTGATTTTTCAGCCAGCAGAAGAAGTGTCAGTTGGTGCCTATCAAGTGATTGAAAATGGCGGTCTTAAGGATGTTTCAGCTATTATTGGCTACCACAATTATCCTCATTTGAAACCTGGAGAAATCGGGCTTCGCTCAAAAGCTATCATGGCAGCGGTCGATAAGTTTAAAGTCACTGTTAGTGGTGTGAGCGGGCATGCTGCGCGTCCAGATTTTGGGACAGATACGGTCTTAGCCATTACAACTATTGTCAATAATCTTCAGGCGATTGTCAGCCGTACGGTATCGCCTTTTGAGCCTGCAGTCTTGTCAGTGACACACATTGATGTGGGCAGCGCGTGGAATGTCATGCCAGAATCAGGTTATTTTGAAGGGACAATGCGCTCATTTTCTGCGGAGACACGTCAGCATTTGCGTGAGTCATTCACTAAAATTATCGAAAATACAGCAGACCAATTTGCGGCTCAAGTATCGATTGAATGGGGCAAAACGCCGACATTAACTTTTAATGATGAAGAGTTAACCCCTTTAATTGCTAAAAATTCTGAGCGATTTGCCAAGGTTTTAGAAGTTGAACCTCTGACCATTGGTGAGGACTTTGCGGCTTATCAAGAGAAGATTCCAGGTGTTTTTGCTTTGATTGGAAGTAATGGCGATGAAAATGCGGCAGGGCTTCACCAAGATACTTTTACGGTCAAAGACGAAGCACTCGAAACAGCTGTGCAATATTTTGTTGAAAATGCCATTTACTTGCTTGATTATTTTGCGAAGGATAAAGACTAGCTGGGTGATAAGATTTCTTTATCGCGGTGATAGAATTTAAGTATTTGTCCAGAAGACTATCTGATGTTAAGATGTTAACAACTCTTAAAGAAGGTAGGAAATGACATGACAGCATTAAAGAAATTGCTAGGTATAACAGGACTGGCTATCGCCTCAACAGCCCTTCTTGCGGCTTGCTCGTCGAGCAATTCTGCAAAATCATCTTCAGGTAAGGAAGAGGTTACGTTTGCGACGGTTGGAACGACAGCTCCATTTTCATACGAAGATGATGGAAAATTAACAGGATATGATATCGAGGTGGCAAAAGCTGTTTTCAAAGATTCAGACAAGTACAAAGTGACTTTCAAGAAGACAGAGTGGTCATCTATTTTCACAGGCCTTGATTCTGGAAAATATCAGCTTGGCGGAAATAACATTAGCTACACAAAAGAACGTTCAGCTAAATACCTTTATTCTTATCCGATTGGCTCAACACCGTCTGTTTTAGTGGTCTCAAAGGACTCTGATATCACATCTTATGATGACATTGCAGGACATTCTACGCAGGTTGTCCAAGGAACAACAACGGCTGCTCAGTTGGAAAAATATAATACTGAAAACAGTAGCAAGCAAGTTGAACTCAACTACACTAATGAAAATATCACTCAAGTTTTGACAAACTTGAACGAAGGTAAATTTGATTTCAAGATTTTTGATGCCCCAACGGTTAATACCATTATCAAGAATCAAAATTTGGATAATTTGAAGACAATTGAATTAAAATCAGATGAACAGCCATTCATTTACTTCATTTTGGGACAAGACCAAAAAGACTTGCAAACCTACGTCAATAAACGTTTGAAAGCTTTGCAAAAAGATGGCACTTTGTCAGATTTAGCTCAAAAATATCTTGGTGGAGATTATACACCAGCGGCGACTGATTTGAAAATTCCATCGGAAAAATAAGTCTGTTATAGTTTAAAACTATAACTAAACCCTGTTTTTAACAATTTGAAACCTATAACCAAATAGGATAGAATTAAATCACGAGTTAAATGAAAAGAGGAACATAGATATGAAATTGAAAAAATTACTTGGAGTAGCTAGTGTAGCGATTGCATCGACTGTCTTGTTGGCAGCATGTGGCGGTTCAAAATCAACTTCTGATGATTCAACACTAAAAGTTGGTATCATGACTTTGGATGATGCAACTGAACCACTTTGGGATAAGGTTAAAGAATTGGCTAAAGACAAGGGTGTTGACATCGAGTTGGTTGAATTCACTGATTACAACCAACCAAACGAAGCTCTTCAAAATGGTGAAGTTGACGTCAATGCTTTCCAACACAAATATTTCTTGAACAACTGGAATTCAGAAAATAAAGGAACTTTGGTAGAAGCAGCTGACACACTTCTTAGTCCAATCCGCCTATTCTCAGGCACAACAGGGGATGACGCTAAGTACAAAGATGTCAAAGATCTACCAGATAAAGCGACAATTTCAATTCCAAATGATGCTTCAAACGAAAGTCGTGCGCTTTACCTTCTTCAATCAGCTGGTTTGATTAAACTTGATGTTTCTGGTGATGAATTGGCAACAATTAAAAACATTTCATCAAATCCTAAAGATTTGGACATCAAAGAAGTTGATGCAGCTCAAACCGCTTCAACATTGTCATCAGTAGATGCTGCAGTTGTTAATAACTCATATGCTCAATCAGCAGATGTTGATTATGACACAACTCTTTACAAAGAAGCTGTTGATGATAACTCAGACCAATGGGTCAACGTTATTGCAGCTCAAAAAGATTGGAAAAAATCTAAAAAAGCTAAAGCAATCAAGACTTTGATTTCAGTTTACCAAACTGATGAAGTCGGAAAAGTTATCCAAGATGCAACTGATGGTGTTGATATTCCAGCTTGGGATGGCGCAAAAGTTTCATCAAGCGATAAAGACTAATTAGGAGAATCTGGCGTGTCAAGGCACGCCAATTTTCTATTATAGGGATTATGAAAGTGCTTTAAATTTTATCACAATATGGTAGAATATTAAGTTGGAAAGTTTTGAAAAATCTTTTAACTTAGAGAGAATAGTTCGTTAGGAAAAAGATTAGATTGTAATGATTGAGGAGTTGAGTAAGAGTTATGACAAAACCGATTATTAATTTAGAGCATATCGATATTACTTTTCACCAGAAAAAACGCGTCATCGAAGCTGTAAAGGACGTTTCGATTGCGATTAATAAAGGTGATATTTATGGTATTGTTGGGTATTCTGGTGCTGGTAAATCAACGTTAGTACGTACGATTAACTTGCTTCAAGCCCCAACAGCAGGAAAAATCACGATTGGTGAAGATGTGACGTTTGCGGATGGAAAAGTGCAATTGAAAGGTGCTGCCCTTCGTCAAAAACGTCAAAAAATTGGAATGATTTTCCAACACTTTAACTTGATGGCACAAAGAACAGCACGTCAAAATGTTGCCTTTGCTCTTCGCCATTCAAAATTGAGTAAAGAAGAAAAAGACAAGAAAGTTGCTGATTTGTTGGAATTGGTAGGCTTGGCTGACCGAGCTGAAAACTACCCATCACAACTGTCAGGGGGTCAAAAACAACGTGTGGCGATTGCGCGTGCTCTTGCCAATGACCCAGAAATTTTGATTTCTGATGAATCAACATCAGCCCTTGACCCTAAAACAACTAAGCAAATTTTGGCTTTGTTGCAAGAATTAAACCAAAAACTTGGTTTGACAGTGGTTATGATTACCCACGAAATGCAAATCGTTAAAGATATTTGTCATCGTGTGGCTGTTATGCAAAATGGTCATTTGATTGAAGAAGGTTCTGTTTTAGACATTTTCTCAAATCCAAAAGAACCTTTAACGCAAGAATTCATCAAAACAGCAACAGGAATTGAAGATGCTTTGGTTAAAATCGAAAAACAAGCAATCGTGCAAAATCTTCCAAAAGATGACTTGCTTGTCCAATTGAAATACGCTGGAACATCAACAGATGAACCAATTTTGAACCAAATTTACAAACAATTCGAAGTCACAGCGAATATTCTTTACGGTAATATCGAAATTTTGGATGACACGCCTGTTGGTGAAATGATTGTTGTCTTATCTGGTGAGGCTGATGCACTTGCTGGAGCACAAGAAGCAATTCTTGCTGCTGGAATCGAATTAACAGTATTGAAACGAGGTGCCTAAATGATTGAATGGATTTCTACAAATTTGCCTGATGTTTACCGTATCGGCTGGGAAGGGACAAATTCTTGGTCAGATGCCTTTTCAGCAACGATTTATATGACAGGATGGTCATTTGTGATTGGTGGGATTTTAGGTCTTGTTATGGGCTTGTTCTTGGTATTAACTGGTCCAAATGGTGTCCTAAGCAATCGATTTGGTTTCAAAGTTCTTGACATCTTTACTTCAATTGTTCGTGCCATTCCATTTATCATCTTGCTTGCGATTTTAAAAGGATTCACTTACGCGATTGTAGGGACTAACCTTGGTAAAACAGCTGCTTTGATTCCTTTGTCAGCAGCGACATTTGCCTTCTATGCTCGTCAAGTTCAAGTTGTCTTTTCTGAGATGGACAAGGGTGTCATTGAAGCAGCACAGGCTTCTGGAGCGACTCTTTGGGATATTATCAAGATTTACCTAAGTGAAGGATTGCCTGAGCTTATCCGCGTATCAACTGTGACACTGATTTCACTTATCGGTGAAACAGCTATGGCTGGTGCAATCGGTGCCGGAGGTCTTGGTTACATCGCTATTTATTATGGTTATAACCGCTCAGCAACTGATGTCACAATCGTTGCAACATTATGCATCTTGATTTTGGTTTTTGTCATCCAATTTATCGGAGACTTCTTGACTAAGAAATTGAGCCATAAATAAAAGTATTATATAAATTACTAAAAGCCTGAGATTAGCCTCAGGCTTTTTGTTCATTTTTTGATATTTTATCATCCATATCAGTAATAAGACTTGCAAGAGTAGTAGCTTTGAGTGATAATTGAAAGTCTTCTTGAATTTTGTTGATGCGTGGTTGTAAGACAGAATTGACCACTCGACCAACAGGGCAATTTGGATTTGTATCGTCATTTGCCTTGAAAATAGGTTTATTTTTATCCTCGACTGCTTGGAAAATATCCCAAAAAGTTATTTCTTGAGGTGTTTTTGTCAGGTGTGCTCCACCAACACCAGCTTCTACCTTTACTAGTTCAGCTTTCTGTAATTTTCCTAATAAATTTCGAACGATAACAGGATTAGTCTGGATGCTGTTGGCTAGAAAGTTAGAGGTTACTTTTTCTTTATTTTCAAAATGATAAATAGCTAATAGAATATGAACAGAAGTTGCTAATCGTGTAGAGTAAGGCATCGTTTCTCCTTGTGGCAGTTTAATCAAGTTCATTATAGCATATTTTTGTTGTAATAAAAAAAATTACAGCTTTTTGAGTTGTAACTGTTGACATTACATCCGAAGGAGGCTATACTATAGATGTGGTTGTAATAAAAACAGTTACAACGCGAGGATTATTTTTTGGAGGAATTATTATGAAAATTGCAGTAGTTGCCGCAAATGGTAAAGCGGGTCAATTAATCGTCGAAGAAGCACTTAATCGTGGACATGATGTCACAGCAGTTGTTCGTAGTTCTAATAAATCAAAAGCTCAAAAAGTTATCGAAAAAGACTTATTTGACTTAACTAAAGAAGATTTGGCTGGCTTTGATGTGGTCGTGGACGCTTTTGGCGCTTGGACAGAAGATCAACTTCATCTTCACAGTGATTCACAAAAACATTTAGCAGATTTGCTATCAGAAACAGATGCACGCTTGATGATTGTTGGTGGTGCAGGGAGTCTTTATGTTAATCCTGAGCATACCGTACAATTGGTTGACACACCAGAATTTCCTGATGTTTTCAAACCCTTGGCTAATGCGCAACGCCAATCACTAGCTGAAATTCGTGAGCGTAACGATGTGAGATGGACATTTGTCAGCCCGGCGGCAGATTTTCGAGCTGATGGAAAACGTACAGGTGAGTACATTCTTGCTGGTGAGGAATTTACTACAAATGATAAAGGTGAAAGTGTCATCAGCTACGCAGATTACGCCATTGGTCTTGTTGATGAAATCGAAAATGCGAAACACATTCAGGAACGAATTAGTTTACTTGGTAAATAGTATAAAAAAAGTCAAGCTCTAGTGAGTTTGACTTTTTTTAGTGTTGTTTAAGCTTTTTTAACTTTATGTAAGATGAATCCCACGATAAATCCTACAACTGCAAAGCTAATCCATTCCATTGAGAATTGACCAAGTGGAACGATGTTGCTAAAGAAGTTTACAAAACCTGCTGGCAAGTGGAAAAGTCCAGTTTGTTTAGCAAGCGTTGAGATGGCATCGTAAAGTGCTGGGATAGCTGTGAAAGCAATTGTCAGTTGATAAACGATACGATCTTTTTCAAAGAATTTCGCTAGTAAAGAAAGTAGGATAATAACGACTGTCAGTGGGTATAACAAGTAAAGTACTGGAAGTGACCATTTGATGAGGTCAGTTAGACCACCGAAGTAGAAGAATAGAGCAATCAAAGTAAAGACAGTTGCCCAAGTAACGTGAGAAACTTTTGGTTGTAATTTGTGGAAGTATTCAGCACAAGCAGTGATTAATCCAGTTGATGTTGTTAGACATGCAAGGAAAATAGCTGCAGCTAGAATAATTTGTCCGATGCTTCCAAGATAGAAGTGAGCAGCTTGTCCGAGAATATTACCACCATCGATTGGGTCACCCTTGAACATGAAGTGTCCGTTAGTGAAATCAAATAGATTTTGTGAAGATGCTCCGATACGACCAACGAAGATGTAGATAAGAGCAAGAAGTGCAGTGGCAATTAATCCAGATTTGAATGTTAAAGCAGCGATTTCAGATTGTTCTTTTGCACCATGCGATTTGCTGGCATCGATAACGATAATGGCGAAGGCAAGTGAAGCAAGAGCATCCATCGTACCATAACCTTGAATAAGTCCAGCAACAAACGGAACGTCTTTGAATGCGTTGCTGATATCGCTAGCAGCGTTGTAAGCTGGTCCGATGTCACCAGCAGGTTTAACAAATGATGCGATAACTAAAATAGCAATGATAATCAAAAGAGATGGTGTTAAATATTTACCAATACGGTCAGCGATTTTATTTGGCTTGATAGCCAAGATATAAGAAATTCCAAAGAAAATTAAACCGTAAATGACTTTTGCAATAATATTGTCACCAAAGATAGGTTGAATACCGATTGAAAATGATGTCGCACCAGTTCTTGGGATGGCAAAGAATGGACCAATTGACAAGTAAAGTGCGATTGAAAATAGTAAAGCATATTGACGTGAGACTGGACGTGCGAAATCTTCAATATCACTAGCTCCTGAATAAGCAACAGCTACAACCCCTAACAGAGGAAGTGTAACACCAGTTAAACAGAAACCAAGAATGGCAAGAGCCAAGTTACTTCCAGAGTAAATTCCTAAAAATGCTGGATAGATGAGATTACCAGCTCCAAAGAATAGAGCAAATAGCATGAAACCTATGATAATATAAATGTTTTTTACGGGTTTCATTAATGTCCTCCTAATAAACATACGATATAATATTTTGCTGAGACGATTTTTCTCATTTTACAAAATTCCATGAAAAATATTATATCGAACTCCAAAACACTCGTCAATAGAAGAAAAATACTGAATTTTTTTGAAAAAGTTGCTTAAGCCTGATATGGCGGGGCTTAGCGATGTTAGAAAAAATCACAAAATTTTCAAAAAATTGAGAAATTCCGTGCTTTAAGCGCTACCAAAAGTCGAAAAACGCCTTCGTTGGTTTGACGAAGTGCTTCTTTTATATTATGATTAAAATCGTTAATTATTTTTTTGAGGAGCTACCATGAAACGATTTATTAGTGTTTGGAATAGAACTAGCCTAATCAAACGAATCATCATTGGTGTTATTCTTGGATTTATTTTAGGAATGACAGTTCCTAAATTATCAGGAATTGGTATTTTAGGTGATTTATTTGTTGGTGGGCTTAAAGCGGTAGCGCCATTACTTGTCTTTGTTTTGGTTGCTAGTGCATTGTCACAAAATGAAAAGGGACAAAAGACCAATATGTCAACGATTATTGGACTTTATCTTGTTGGGACCTTAGCAGCTGCCTTAGTTGCAGTTGTGGTTAACTACCTTTTCCCAATTACTCTCACCTTGGATACTGCCACGCAACCAAAATTGTCATCTCCTGAAGGAGTTGGGCAAGTTTTCCACAGTCTTTTATTAAAAATGGTTGATAACCCAATTAATGCTTTGGGTTCAGCTAACTATATCGGTGTCTTAACTTGGGCAGTTATCTTTGGACTTGCTTTTAGAAATTCTAATAAAACAACTAAAGACATGTTACAAACAATGGCAGAAGTTACTTCACAAGTGGTTCGTTGGATTATTAATTTAGCGCCATTTGGTATCTTAGGTCTTGTCTTTAAAACAATCTCAGACAATGGGGTTAAGATTTTAGCAAACTACGGTTTCTTGATTTTAGCTCTTGTTGGGACAATGTTTTTTGTAGCCTTGGTCGTTAATCCATTTATTGCGTTTATCTTCATGCGTAAAAATCCATACCCATTGGTTTTCCGTTGCTTGAAAGATTCTGGTTTGACAGCTTTCTTTACACGAAGTTCAGCTGCTAACATTCCAGTTAACATGAAACTTTGTGAAGACTTAGGTTTGGATGAAGATACTTATAAAGTATCAATTCCACTTGGAGCAACTATCAATATGGGTGGTGCTGCCATCACAATCAACGTCTTGACGCTTGCTGCGGTTAATACACTTGGTATTCATGTTGATTTTCCAACAGCATTCTTGCTAAGTGTCTTATCAGCTGTGTCAGCCTGCGGAGCTTCAGGGGTTACTGGAGGGTCACTTCTTTTAGTTCCTGTGGCATGTAGCTTGTTTGGTATTTCAAATGACCTAGCAATGCAAGTTGTCGGCGTTGGATTTATCGTCGGTGTTGTTCAAGATTCATGTGAAACAGCACTTAACTCTTCAACAGATGTTCTCTTTACAGCGGTTGCTGAAAAATCTGTTTGGAGTAAAAAGAAAAAAGTTAAAAATTAAAAAAATAGCTGAGCAGTGCTCGGCTATTTTTCATTACTTTAAAACTTAGACTTGCATAAAACGTTTTTATGGCTGGTTCAAAGAATAATCATCTTTAAAATATGTCTCATTTATGGTAAAATAAGACGGCATAAAGGTAAGAATTTTAAAGTATTTTACTTAGAAAATAGATAAGAAAGTTATTAAAGGAGAACAAGTTGTGAAGAATAATTCTATCAAGACTGTCGTAGCAACAGGTATCGGAGCTGCGCTGTTTATCATTATTGGGACATTGGTTAACATTCCAACCCCTATTCCAAATACAAATCTGCAACTGCAGTATGCTGTTTTAGCTTTGTTTGCTGTGGTTTATGGTCCAACGGTTGGTTTCTTTTCAGGATTTATCGGTCATGCTTTGAAGGATGCACTTCAATATGGTTCACCATGGTGGACTTGGGTTTTTGTGAGTGGACTTATTGGACTAGCTATCGGATTGGTATCTAAAAAGATTAATATTGAAAAAGGTCAATTGACTGGAAAAGATTACGCTTGGTTTAACGGTGCTCAAATCTTGGCTAACATTATTGGATGGGCTGTTATTGCACCATATGGCGATATTTTAGTTTACAGTGAACCAGCTAGCAAGGTATTCACACAAGGAATTTTGTCAGCTGTGATTAATAGTTTGACGATTGTCATAGGTGGTTCTTTGCTTTTAGCGGTTTATACAAAAACACGCACACAATCAGGCAGTTTGACAAAAGATTAAGGGTTAATCTTAACTGCGATAATTTACATTCTAGTATTATTTCAGCTCGTTTTCGAGCTGTTTTTTAAGGAGTAGGATGACAAGTTTGTCCTACTCTTAATCATTTTTTAGGAGAAACGTTATGAAACCCCTTATTGAATTTAAGGATTTCACTTTTAAATATGATGCTCAAGCAGAGCCGACGCTAAAGTATCTTAATTTAACCATTGAGAGAGGACAAAAAGTCTTAATTGTCGGTCCATCAGGCTCTGGAAAGTCAACTATCGGGCAATGTCTCAACGGTATTATTCCAAATATTCATCATGGTGAAAAAACTGGGCAATTTACCATCGCAGGTAAGGATGCTTTTGATTTGTCCATTTATGATAAATCACATTTGGTTTCTACAGTTTTGCAGGATCCAGATGGACAGTTTATCGGGTTAACTGTAGCTGAAGATTTGGCATTTGCACTTGAAAATGACTGCCTTCCTCTGAAGAAAATGCGAGAAAAAGTTGATTATTGGGCTGATAAGCTTGATTTGAAGACATTCTTAAATAACCGTCCGCAGGATTTATCAGGTGGTCAAAAGCAGCGAGTGAGTTTGGCAGGTGTTTTGATTGACGAAAGTCCAATCTTACTTTTTGATGAGCCACTCGCTAATCTTGATCCAAAATCAGGACAAGAAACGATTGAATTGATTGATCGCATCCACCAAGAAGGCAAGACAACGACGATTATTATCGAGCACCGCTTGGAAGATGTGCTTTATCGTCATGTGGATAAAGTTGTTTTAGTCAATGATGGTCGTATTGTATTTGACGGTCAGCCAGATGAGTTGTTAAAGAGTGAGCTGCTAGTTGAAAATGGCATCCGTGAACCACTTTATATCACAGCTTTAAAAAATTTAAACGTTGATGTGACAAATGCGGAGCATTTATCAGACATTAATCAACTAGATTTGTCAGATATTACAATAAAAGGCTTGAGTCAATCTAGTGACGTTGTTCAAAAGGAAAATATTTTAGAGGCTAATCATCTTGAATTTTCATATGATGACGGCAAGAAGATTTTAAACGATATTAGTTTTGCTGTTCATAAGGGTGAACGCATTGCCATTGTTGGAAAAAATGGTGCAGGAAAATCAACCCTAGCGAAAGCCTTGTGCCAATTCATCAGACCAGACGGTGAGATTCTCTACCAAGGGAATTCTATCATGAGTGACTCAATTAAAGAACGTGCTGAGAAGATTGGCTACGTTCTTCAAAATCCAAATCAAATGATTAGTCAGACGATGATTTTTGATGAAGTTGCGCTTGGTCTTCGTTTGCGAGGTATCAGTGAGCAAGAAATTGAACAACGTGTTTTAGAGACTTTGAAAGTGTGTGGTTTGTACGAATTCCGTAATTGGCCAATTTCAGCTCTTTCTTTTGGTCAGAAGAAACGTGTTACGATTGCTTCAGTTTTAGTTATGAATCCTGAAATCATCTTACTTGATGAGCCAACAGCAGGGCAAGATAAGAAGCACTATACAGAAATCATGACTTTCCTCAATCAGTTAAACAAAGCAGGCCACACGATTATTATGATTACACATGATATGCAGCTGATGCTCGAGTATTCTGATCGCAGTATTGTGATTAGTGACGGCGAGATTATCGCAGACTGCACACCGGTTGATTTATTTAGTCAGGTTGATATTTTGGATAGAGCTAATCTGAAAAAGACAAGTCTATTTGATTTGGCGGAGAAATTAGGAATCAATCCAATTGATTTGACACATTACTACATTAAGCAACAAGGAGGATGCCGTGGCTAATCATTTTATTGGTTATCAAAGTGGGCGAGGGTTCTTGTATCAATTATCTGGCGCCAGCAAATTAATCTTCTTTATTTTGGTTTCAGTGGCTTGTATGACGACCTATGATACACGATTGATTGCTGTTGTTGGTTTGTCATCGCTTATCTTGTTCAAAATGGCAGATATTCGTTGGAAACAAATTTCGTTTGTTATCAAGTTTATTGGCTTTTTTGCACTTTTAAATGTTTTGATGGTTTATGTGTTTGAACCAAGTTATGGTGAGCACATTTACGGTGCTAAAACGGTTTTGTGGCAAGGTTACGGTCGTTTTTATCTGACAAGCCAAGAATTATTTTATTTGTTTAATCTAGCTTTGAAATATTTTTGTACAGTACCTTTAGCTGTGCTATTTCTCATGACGACGCACCCTAGTCAATTTGCTTCAAGTCTTAATCAAATTGGTGTGCCTTACAAGGTTGCTTATGCGGTAAGTTTGACATTGCGCTATATTCCAGATGTTCAGGAAGAATTTTACATGATTCGAATGTCACAAGAAGCGCGTGGTCTTGAATTGTCCCAAAAAGAAAAGTTGATGAAGCGTGTCAAAGGTAATCTTCAGATTATCATTCCGTTGATTTTTAGTTCTTTAGAGCGAATTGATACGGTCTCAACGGCGATGGAATTACGACGTTTTGGGAAAAATAAAAAGCGTACTTGGTACACTTATAAAAATTTCACAGTGGCAGATATTTTGACAATCACTGTATCTGTTATACTTGTTCTTATCACAGTTTTACTATTTGAATGGAATCATGGACGTTTTTACAATCCATGGCAATAAAAAAAGGCTCTTTATAAAGAGCCTTTTTTTATTTCAAATAGCCAAGGTAATCGAATTTTTCAAAGGTGTCATCACTTGCGATGGCAATGATTTCGATATCAGCTTCGAAAGGTTTGTTTGGATCAATGTGCGTATCGATAACTGAAGGATTTTTCTTGCGGATACCGATAATGTTGATTTCGAATTTATTTCGGACATCGAGTTGGATAAGATTTTTCCCAACCCAAGAATCTGGAATTGAAAATTCAACCATAGCTAATTTTTCTTCTAAGTGAACGATGTTATCGATGTGGTGGCGAAGCATGTTAGAAGCAACGCGTTTACCAGAATCGCGTTCTGGCATGATAACTTTGCTTGCACCGATGCCATAAAGCACTTCTTCGTAAGTTTTTGTTTTAGCTTTGGCGATAATATTTTTAACGCCGAGTTTTTTACAGTGCATAACGGCAAGAACAGAAGATTCTAGATTGTTACCTGTTGCGACAACGACAGTATCACATTGACCGATGCCAAGTGCTTTTAAAAAGTCAATATCTGTGATGTCACCGACAGCAGCTTTTTTAACAACGTCGGATACATTTTGAACAAGATTTTCGTTAATGTCGATAGCAATGACATCTTGGTCAAATTTGCTGAGCTCTTTGGCAACATTTCGTCCAAAGATACCAAGTCCAAGAACACCAATTATTTTTTTTCTCATTTTAATTCCTCTAACCTACTGTGATATTTGTTTGTGCGTATTGAATTTCTTTTTCTTTCTTTTGAAGAAGGCTAAGAAGAACTGTCAATGGTCCGACACGTCCAATGAACATCAATGCCATGATGACGAGTCTTCCTGAAGTTGATAATTGAGGCGTTAAATCCATGGAAACACCGACGGTAGCAATGGCAGATACGGCTTCAAAAAGCAGCGCAATTGGGTCGTGGTGCGGTTCAAATTGAAGAAGAAGGATATAGCCAACAATTAAAATTGAAAAGAAGAAGATAAGCACTGTTAACGTTTGTTTGATAACTTTATTTGCAATGATGCGGTGGTGATAGGTAACCTCGCTCTGACCAGCAAGTTCTGATTTAAAGAGTAAGAAAGTAATTGCAACTGTTGTAACTTTTACCCCACCAGCGGTACCACCAGGAGCTCCACCGATAATCATCTGAATCATGTAGAGAATGTTGGTTGCTGTATGTGTATCAAGATATGAAATTGTTGCAAAACCAGCTGTTCTCATTGTGACTGTTTGAAATAAGCTGACCATAAATTGTTGGAAAGGATTGTACAATCCAATTGTTTTAGGATTGTTAGCTTCCAAAAGCCAAGTTATAGCCGTTCCTAGTATTAAAATCACCGCTGTTGTGTCAAGTACTAAGCGTGTTTGGTTGCTTAATTTGCGAGTGAATGTTTTTAGACGGTAAGGTCTATCTGCTAGGAATGCCTTAATGGCGCGTTTGATATCAACCCAGACTGCAAACCCGATTCCTCCAGAGACAATCAAAATCATAAAGAGGAGATTGAGTAGCGGATTTAAGACAAATGGTTTTAGACTATCTCCACCAAGGTTATCAAAACCGGCATTACAAAAAGCAGAAACTGCTAAAAAGATAGCATTGAAAATACCATGACTCACGCCAAATCTTGGAATAAAGTCAATAAGAAATAAAATCGCAATCAAAGATTCAATGATGAACGTTATTTTATAAACGTTGAATAGATAGCGTTTTAAGTGACCGCTGTTGTCATAACTTAGAGCTGATTGCAAGATATTTTGGCTCGATAGATTCATGCGTCGTCTGAGTAAATATGTACTAACCGCAATCAAGGTGACAAGTCCAAGACCACCGATTTGCATTAAGATAACAGAAATCACTTGTCCAAGACCGTTGTAGACCTCAGCAACAGGAAAGACAGAAAGCCCAGTCACACAGACCATTGATACCACGGTAAATAAGTGGTCAAGATAGTTTGTTGCTGGTGCATTTTGATAATGCGTTATTGGAAGTGATAGTAAGATACTTCCTATGAAGATTACAATTAGAAAGCTAACGGTTAAACGTTGGGTACCAGATAGCCGTTTTAAAAATCTAGTCAAATGAACATCCCTTTCTTATAGCAATTAAGTGGCTGCTAGAGCCACTTATTGTCACTATTAGCCCATTAAAGAGGTTTTTTATTTGGCATGCCAGCTTTACGTGGGTATTTATTTGGTGTTTCTTTTTTCTTTTCAAGAATTGTAATTTGACGACTGTCACCGTTTGGTAACTCGTAATGATAGTTTTCAACAAGTTTTGAAAAGAGTACAGACATGGCATTTTTTGCGTCAGCCAATTCTTCTTCAGCAGCAGAAGCTTTAAGAGCAATCAATTGTCCGCCGACTTTTAAGAATGGAATTGTCAATTCTGTAAGAACTTGTAAGCGGGCAACGGCGCGTGCAGTGACGATGTCATAGCTAGCGCGGAAAGCTTTGTCTTGTCCATAATCTTCAGCACGTCCATGGTAAAAATGAACGCCATCAAGACCAAGTTCTTCCGCCAACAAGTTAAGGAAGTTGATACGTTTGTTAAGCGAATCAATGATAGTTACATCGATATCAGGGCACAAGATTTTAATCGGAATACTTGGAAAACCAGCTCCAGCTCCGATATCTAAGAGACGAAGCTCTTGATTTGTAATTTTGCCTTGAAGAACTGGTGCGATAGAATCGTAGAAATGTTTAAGGTAGACGCCTTCTTTATCAGTGATGGCAGTCAAGTTGATTTTTTGATTCCATTCGACTAACAGTTCAAAATAGCGCTCAAATTGTTTTTTTTGAGTGTCCGATAAGTCAAATCCTTGCTTAGCAAGTCTGTCATAAAATTCTTCAGGTGTCATATTATTAAGTTAAAGAAACTGATTATGTTAAAATCACTTTCTCTAATGATCCTTTCAATCCAATATATATCATCTTATTTTACCATAAAAAAACTAGGAGTGACATTCATTGACTGTTCGATAAAAGGGAGTTTTTGTCTTTATTTATGGTATTTTCTTTTAGAATTACTTGAAAATTGATATAATGAAAGCAAGAAAATATCGATTGTTTTCGCAAGAAGCTTTTTGCCAAGAGTATTGGAGTTAGAAAGCTGGATTTTTTAGGAAGGGTATCAGATACCCAAGGAGGAATTTATGATTTTCGTTATTATTGCAATTGTTGCTGTTTTAGTACTTTGGGTAGTTGCTGCTTACAATGGACTTGTTAAAAGTCGTATGCAAACCAAAGAATCTTGGAGTCAAATCGATGTTCAATTGAAACGTCGTAATGACCTTATCCCAAACTTGATTGAAACTGTTAAAGGATACGCAGCTTATGAAGAAAAAACATTTGCTAAAATCACTGAATTGCGTAGCCAAGTTGCACAAGCTCAAACACCAGCGGAAGCAATGCATGCTTCAAATGCTCTTACAAAACAATTGTCAAGCTTGATTGCAGTTGCTGAAAATTATCCTGAACTTAAAGCAAATAATAGCTTTGTTAAATTACAAGATGAATTGACAAATACTGAAAATAAAATTTCTTATTCACGTCAATTGTTCAACACAACTACAGCAAACTACAATGTGAAACTAGAAACATTCCCAACAAATATTGTTGCAGGTCTTTTTGGATTTAAACCAAGTCAATTCTTGGAAACTCCAGAAGAAGAAAAAGAAGTACCAAAAGTGTCATTTGATTTTTAATCAATTCGAGTTTTAGAAAAATTTTTAAGACAGTCATCTTAAAAAGAAAGGAAAATAAGGAGTCTCTTTAGGTCGTCAATTAACTAGAAGAGACTCTTTCGTTTATATAGAAAATGATGTTATATGATCAAATTGCTAGCAATAAACGTAAGACGGTTGTTTTGCTATTTGTATTCTTTATGTTGTTAGCTGCTATTGGAGCAGCGGTAGGATATCTATGGTTGGACAGTCTAGGATTTGGAGTTGTCATTGCCCTGATTATTGGTGGCATTTATGCAGGAAGTATGATTTTCCAATCAACAAATGTTGTCATGTCAATGAACAATGCTCGTGAAGTCAGTGAAGCAGAAGCGCCACAACTCTATCACATTGTTGAGGATATGGCTATGGTTGCTCAAATTCCTATGCCACGAGTTTTCATTGTTGAAGACGATTCGCTTAATGCTTTTGCGACAGGTTCAAGCCCAGAAAACGCAGCAGTAGCGGCAACTACAGGTTTACTAAAACTTATGAACCGTGAAGAGTTAGAGGGCGTTATTGGGCATGAGGTTAGCCACATTCGAAACTATGATATTCGCATCTCAACGATTGCTGTTGCACTTGCTAGTGCTATTACAATGATTGCAAGTTTTGGTAGTCGTATGATGTGGTTTGGTGGTGGTAGTCGCCGCCGTTCTGATGACCGTGATGAAGGTGCACTTGGTATTATCATTTTGATTTTATCATTAATTTCTCTTATTCTAGCACCGCTTGCTGCGACATTGGTTCAGTTGGCAATTTCAAGACAACGTGAATTTTTAGCTGACGCAAGCTCAGTAGAATTGACACGCAATCCTGAAGGTATGATTAAAGCTTTGCAAAAACTTGAACAGTCTTCCCCAATGCATCACCCAGTAGATCAAGCGAGTGCCGCGCTATACATTAATGATCCTTTGAAAAAGGGTGAGCGATTTAGTTCTTTGTTTAATACTCATCCTTCAATTTCAGATCGTATTGACCGACTTCGCCATATGTAAAAAATTAAAAGTTCACATTTGATGTGAGCTTTTTTTATGATAATCAAAAAAGAATTTTCTTGTAATAGATTTGACATCAATATCATAAAGACAAGAACTAGAAAAGTTGGTATAATGGTAAGGAAATTTTAAAAGAGGTAAATTATTAATGATTGCTATTTCAGAAATAAAGAAAAATGCTGAAGGAATTGCTTTTAATGAATCTTTGAATATTAAAGAAACATTAATGCAACGTTCAAGTGAAGTTCTAGACGTCAAAGAAGTACTTGTTAATGGTCTTGTGACATATGATGACGGATTGTACTTGTTAAACTATCGTTTGGATTATACTATTACACTACCATCTAGCCGTTCAATGAAACCTGTCGATGTGCATCAAATTGAGGATGTAACGGAAGTTTTTGTTGAGTCTGCGGACCTTCATGCTAAAGAAGACTTAGTCAAAGAAAATCTTGCTTTAGTATTAGAAAATGATTTTATCGATTTGGAAGAAAGTGCGGTTGACAACATTCTTTTGACAATTCCAATGCAAGTATTAAGTGATGAAGAACGTCAATCAGAAGACATGCCTTCAGGGCAAAATTGGTCTGTCATGACAGAAGATCAGTACGAAGCATTGCAAAATGAAAAGAAAAAAGAAAACAACCCATTTTCAGCTTTAAATGGCCTATTTGAAGATTAATATAATTTACATTAAATAGATAAAATTTTCTTGAATTATCGCCTACACTTTGATATACTTTTAGGGCACTATAGTATACTTGGCTGAAGAGTCATTTCTGAGAAAGAGATTAAAAAGGGATAGAGTGATGGATGGATTTTTCTCATGATTGGAATGAAAATTAAAGCGATAATTAGGGTTGTGTACTAGGCAAATAATTAGATTTTATAATCTTTACATTAAATAAAAGGTTGGTGACAATGAGTAAAAAGATTTTAATTATTGAGGATGAAAAAAATCTTGCACGCTTCGTGTCTTTGGAGTTACAACACGAAGGGTATTCAGTAGTTGTTGAGACAAATGGACGTTTAGGTTTACAAACGGCTTTAGATGATGATTTTGATTTGATCCTGTTGGACTTGATGTTGCCTGATATGGATGGATTCGAAATTACACGTCGTCTTCGTTTGGAAAAAGAAACTTCAATTATCATGATGACAGCTCGTGATTCAATCATGGATATCGTTGCTGGTCTTGATCGTGGCGCAGATGATTACATCGTAAAACCATTTGCTATTGAAGAACTATTAGCGCGTGTGCGTGCAGTGTTCCGTCGTCAAGAAGCTAATTCAAAACATGATAAAGAAGGTCAAGCTAAAGAGGGGTTGCTTGGTCTTCGGCTCAATCCACAAAATCGTTCTGCAGTTCGTGGAGACGATGAAATTTCATTAACAAAACGCGAATATGATTTGTTAAGTGTTCTTCTTTCAAACGTTAACCGAGTGATGACACGTGAAGAATTACTTGCAAGTGTTTGGCGTTATGATACTGATATCGAAACAAACGTAGTGGATGTTTACATCCGTTATCTTCGTGGAAAAATTGATATTCCTGGTAAAGAATCATATATCCAAACTGTTCGTGGAATGGGTTATATTATTCGAGAAAAATAATGATAAAGTGCTTTAAAAAGTCATTATCTAAAAAAATTTCAGTAAAAACTTTTCTGTGGGTTTTGTTGATTTTATCAGCTTTTAACTTAGTTATTTATTTTGGTGTGACACGAATTTTTCTTTCAAAAGATCGTTATAACACCGAGCAATCCACAGAAGTTGTTCGTGAATTTTTATCTAAAGAAACTTCTCTTTCGCAAGAGAAGTTATTAGATTTGTTGAATCAATATGGTGCTTCAGGCTCGCTTATCGAAAATGACGATAAGAAGTATATTCTTGATAGGCAAGGCGGCATTGATGAATTGATTTTTGATAATCAAGAAGTTTCTGTCTTTAATAAAGATAAACAATTAGTTTTGACAACCGATAAAGTACTATCGACAATGAAAATTGGAAAAGTTGGTGAAACGGTGATGTACCGTTCGCCAGCTTTTACTGGTTTTTACCAGAGTGAAAAAATTTATTCTAAAGATAGTCGAAAAGTTATTGGTTACGTAACCGTCTACCAAAGTATTGCTTCGTATTTTATGGCGCGTCATACTTTTGTAGTGATTGCTTTGCTATGTGAACTTGTCGAAGCTTGTGTGATTTTTTATTTAGTTCTTGCGGTATCGCATAGGACGTTGAGGCCACTTCGTGACTTTCAAACATTTGTTGATAAACTCGCTGAAAGTCCAAGTGAATTAGATTTACGTTCGGATATTCAATCTGGTGATGAAATTGAAGATTTGTCACAAACTTTTGATAGCGTTTTAGAGCAAATTGAGGGATTTGCTAAGCGGCAAACACGCTTTGTTAGTGATGTTAGCCATGAATTGCGCACACCGATTGCTGTCATCAAGGGGCATTTAGGCTTGTTGCAGCGCTGGGGAAAAGATGACCCAGAAGTTTTATGCGAGAGTCTTGATGCCGCTTATCATGAGGCGGATCGCATGTCAATTATGGTAAATGACATGCTAGATATGATTCGTGTTCAAGGAAGTTTTGATCTTCATAAGGGAGAGGTTACAGATTTAAAACAATCCATTGACCTTGTTTTAGGAAATTTCCGCATTCTGTATCCTGATTTCCGTTTTTCACTCGTTTCAACGGTTGAAGATTGTATTTATGCAGAGATTTACAAGCATCATTTTGAACAGGCTATTTTAATCTTGATTGATAATGGCGTAAAATATTCTTCAGGTAGTAGAAATATTCATGTGACTTTGGATGTTTTAGGAGATAATGCGATTGTAAAAGTTCGTGATGAAGGTGAGGGAATTTCACAAGATGACCTTAATCATATCTTTGAACGATTCTATCGCACTGATAAGTCACGTAACCGTGTTTCGACACAAGGTGGGCTTGGGATTGGTTTAGCCATTCTTAAGCAAATTGTGGATGCTTATGAACTCAAAGTTAGCGTCAGCAGTGTTGTTGATGAGGGAACTGAGTTTACTTTAATCATTCCACTTGTTACGACAGAAAAAATTAAAAAGACAGACTGAGCTTTCTCGGTCTGTTCGTTTTTCTAATGAAGTATGAGAAATATTTTGTTAGAAAAGGGATGACAACAGCTAGCCAGCTTAGGCTGGTATGACTTTCATAATGATTGATATTATGGTAAAATAAAGTATTAGAATAATTGGTAGAATGGGGTGTTTGCATGCGTTGTCCAAAATGTAATTATAATAAATCGAGCGTTATTGATAGCCGTCAAGCTGAAGACGGAAATACTATCAGACGACGTCGAGAATGCGAAAATTGTCATGCGCGATTCACAACCTTTGAACGCGTTGAAGAACTACCCTTGTTAGTGATAAAAAAAGATGGAACGCGTGAACAATTTTCTCGAGAAAAAATTCTAAATGGTATTTTTCAAAGTGCGCAAAAACGTCCAGTATCAAGTGATGATATTGAACAAGTTGTGGCACGTATTGAGCAAAAAATTCGTAGTGAATACGAAAGTGAAGTTCCAAGTACTGTGATTGGTAATCTTGTTATGGATGAGTTAGCTGAACTTGACGAAATTACTTATGTTCGTTTTGCTTCAGTCTATAAATCATTTAAAGACGTTGATGAAATCGAAGAACTTCTTCAGCAGATTACTAGTCGTGTTCGCAGCAAGAAGAAAAGAAGTAAGCTAAATGAGACCGATTGATGAATTTTCTTATGTAAAAAATAATAAGATTTTGCTGGATTCTGATAGTCTGACTCAGCTTTATCATCCAGTGATTGGTAATCATGCGGTTTTGTTGTATGATTATCTTTTAGCTTTCTTCGATGATGGGGTTAAACGTCACAAGTTTAGTGAAATTCTTAACCACTTACAGCTTAACATGCAAGAAGTTGAAGAAGCTTTTGCTATTTTGACAGCCGTCGATTTGTTGGTTTTATATCAAACACGTGATGCTTATGTTTTGAAACTTCAACCTGCCTTGACTCGCGAAATTTTTCTGGCAAATCCGATTTATCGTCGTTTGCTAGAGCAAAAAATTGGTGAGGTTGCGGTTGCTGAACTAGATATTGTTTTGCCTGATGGGGCGCGTGACTTGTCTAAAAAATTCTCTGATATTTTTTCAGTGGATGAAAATCCAAGTGTGCCTAAGCAGGTTTCAAAAAATCATTTTGATTTAGACAGCTTTGAGCGTTTGATGCTACGTGATGGCTTACGCTTTAAAGACGAGAAAAATGACGTTGTGATGATTTATAGCTTAGCTGATAAATACACAATGAATTGGTTTGATACTTACAACTTAGCCAAAAGTACAGCGATTAATGGGGTAATTTCACCTAAACGTATGACTGTACAGCTTGAGCAGAAAAAAACTGGCTCTAATCAAACCAACGAACAATTTGATGCCAAAGAACAGGTCATCATTCGTGAAGCTAAGAAAACTTCTGCTAGAGAGTTTCTTGAAAAAATCAAAGCACCAAAACGTGCGGTGGTTACTGAAAGCGAACGAAAATTGCTGGAAGAATTGGCTAACATGAATTTCTTAGATGAAGTTATTAATGTGATGGTGCTATACACGTTAAATAAGACGCAATCAGCTAACATCAATAAGCCTTACATCATGAAAGTGGCAAATGATTTTGCATATCAGAAGGTTGCGACAGCTGAAGCTGCTGTTCTAAAAATGCGTAGTTTTGCACAGCGTAACAAAGAGCGCAAAGCTAAACCAAAAGTAGCTAAGACTAATGTTCCAGAGTGGACAGCTAAAGAATACAAACATGTTGCGACAGCTGAAGAAAAAGCAAAACTTGAAGAGCTTAAGCGTAGCATGTTAGAAGATTAAGGAGTGAGTGATGGAAAAAATCGGACAAACCTTGGCTAAACAGCTTCGCCAAAGTCGTACGGATCTTAATAAATTGACTCAAGCTATTTTAGCGGATAAGGAAATTGCTGATTTTATCACGTCAAATGGCTTGACTCAAGAGCAAATTAACCGAAGCCTTCCAAAATTCAATCAGTTCATGGTTGAACGTGAGAAGTTTCAAAATCAAGATGCATCTTACGTGGCAAAAGGTTATAAACCAGCTCTTAGCATGAACGAAGGTTATGCTGATGTCATTTATTTGGAAACTCGTGAATTGGTTGAGGCTAAAAAACGTCAAGATATCAAAAATCGTGTGACTTTGATTGGCTTGCCAACAAGTCTTAAGCATATTTCGACTGACGATATCGACCTTGGGGACCCTAATCGTATTGAGATTTATAATTATTTGAATGATTATATTAAAAATCTTGAGAATAAACCGCAAAAAGGGCTCTACGTTTTTGGAACTTTTGGTGTCGGTAAATCGTACTTGATGGCTTATTTGGCAAATCGCTTGTCAGCTAAGTATGGCAAATCAACAACTTTGCTGCATTTTCCAACTTTCTGTGTTGATATTAAAAATGCAATCAATACAGGAACGGTGAAAGAGCAGATTGACCAAATCAAGCAATCTGAAATCTTGGTTTTGGATGATATCGGCGCTGAACAACAAAGTTCATGGATTCGCGATGATGTGCTTCAGGTAATTTTGCAATATCGTATGCAAGAAAATTTGTTGACCTTCTTTACGTCAAACCTTGACTTTAAAGGCTTGGAAGAACATTTTGCTATCTCACGTTCAGGCGATGAAACTTGGCAGGCTAAGCGTGTGATGGAACGTATCCGTTATTTGGCTCGAGAAATTCATCTACAAGGTGAAAATCGACGTTAATTATTGTAATCATTAAAAGTGATAAATAGATAAAAGAATGTGAAAGGAATCGGCGAAGCATCTAATGGTGTTTTCGTGTGGTGACAAACCACTTAAAATAGTCTAGCTATTTTAACGAATAGGTATTAAGAATTATGGCTTTACCTACAGTTGCTATTGTCGGACGTCCAAACGTCGGCAAATCGACTTTATTTAACCGTATCGCAGGTGAGCGTATTTCAATTGTTGAAGATGTCGAGGGGGTTACTCGTGACCGTATCTATACAACAGGTGAATGGCTTAACCGTAAGTTTTCATTGATTGATACTGGTGGTATTGATGATGTTGATGCTCCATTTATGGAACAAATCAAACATCAAGCTGATATCGCTATGACAGAAGCAGATGTTATCGTGTTTGTTGTTTCTGGTAAAGAAGGTGTGACAGACGCAGATGAATATGTTTCAAAAATTTTGTATCGTACAAACAAACCAGTCATTTTAGTTGTCAACAAAGTTGATAACCCTGAAATGCGTAGTGATATTTACGATTTCTATTCTCTTGGTCTTGGTGATCCATATCCAGTATCATCGGTTCACGGGATTGGTACAGGGGATGTTTTGGATGCTATTGTTGAAAATCTTCCAGTCGAAGAAGAAGACGAAAATCCAGATATCATCAAGTTTAGTTTGATTGGACGTCCAAACGTTGGTAAATCAAGCTTGATTAACGCTATTCTTGGTGAAGAACGTGTTATCGCAAGCCCAATCGCTGGTACAACACGTGATGCCATCGATACAAACTTTACTGACAGCGAAGGTCAAGAGTACACAATGATTGACACGGCTGGTATGCGTAAATCTGGTAAAGTTTACGAAAATACTGAAAAATACTCAGTGATGCGTTCAATGCGTGCCATCGACCGTTCAGATATCGTTCTTATGGTTATCAATGCCGAAGAAGGAATCCGTGAATACGATAAACGTATTGCAGGATTTGCTCATGAAGCTGGTAAAGGTATCATCATTGTTGTTAATAAATGGGATACTATCGAGAAAAATAATCACACTGTTGCAAAATGGGAAGAAGACATTCGTGATCAATTCCAATTCTTGTCATACGCTCCAATCATCTTTGTATCAGCTGCTACAAAACAACGTTTGAACAAATTGCCTGAAATGATTAAGAAAATCAGCGAAAGCCAAAATAAACGTATTCCATCAGCTGTTCTTAACGATGTTATCATGGATGCTATTGCTATCAACCCAACACCAACTGACAAAGGTAAACGTTTGAAAATCTTCTACGGAACACAAGTTGCCGTTAAACCACCAACGTTTGTTATCTTTGTTAACGAAGAAGAGCTTATGCACTTCTCATACATGCGTTTCTTGGAAAATCAAATCCGTGCTGCTTTCGGTTTCGAAGGAACACCAATCAACTTGATTGCCCGCAAACGTAAATAAGAAGAAAGCACCCATTAGGGTGCTTTTTTTGGTGCCTTTAAAAAAATAAAATCGAATAACCATTTTTCTAAGCTAAAGAGGGCTGAATTTGATATAATTAAATGATAAGGAAAAAGGTGGTGGCTTAGATTGGGTAGAATGATTCCAGGTCGAATTCGCAATCAAGGTATAGAACTTTACGAACAAGGTTTGGTTGACATTATCAGTACAAGAGAAGATTTAATTCAGGCAAAAGTGGATAAACATCATCTTCAATACTCTTTAGAAGATGAACAAGTTCGATGCGATTGTGATTTTTTTGCTAAGAAAAAATACTGTGAACATCTAGCGGCAGTAGAATACTATCTAAAAAATAATACTGAAGGAAAAGAGTTATCAGATGAGCTAAGCTCACATCAGGAAAATCAGCAAGAAACCAAAAAGAATACGTCTTTTGGTAGTGTTTTTCTTGATGGTTTAGTGATTAATGATGATGACACAACAAAATACCGTTTGGCAGCTTATGGGAGCCAGAGTCCATATTCATCAGATTACTGGTGGACACTAAAAATCAATCGTTTGCCAGATGAGCGTGCTTATGTTGTCCGAGACATCAAAGCTTTCCTAACGGTTGTCAGAAATGAAGGTTATTATCAGATTGGAAAAAATTATTTTGAACCTTTATCACTAATCCAATTTGATGAAGCAAGTCAAGAATTGATTCGTTTTTTGTGGCGCGTGTTGCCAGATGGCGATCACTTGGATATTGATTATATTTTGCCGAATCACGCTCGTAATTTATCCTTAACGAGTGGAATGTTTGAAGAAGGTGTTAATCTCTTTAACGAACTTTATGATTTTTCATTTGAACATAATCATCAAAGTTATGGGCAGTTGATTTTTAAACCTCTTGATGGTTTAGAAGATTTAATTTCTTTTAAAGTGGTCGTTCATCGTCAGTCAATTGAGTTGATTATTACGGAAAAAGATTATCAACCACTCTTTAATAATGCTTATTTATTTACAAATGGATTTATTTACAGCTTAAATCTAAAACAACAAAAGATTTTAACGGCGATTCGAAGTTTGCCAATCGAAGCAGATTTAGCCAAACACTTGTTCTTTGACTTGGATGACCAAGCAAAATTAGCTGCTAGCTTGCTTGATTTTAAGGAACTTGGAAAAGTTGAAGCACCGAAAAGTTTTGACATTCGTGATTTTACACCATCCTTTTATTTAGAATTAAACGAATATCGCGAAGTTGCTTTACACGTTACCTTTGATTATGGTGATGTTGATGTTGTTGTCAAGAGTAAACGTGAGCTTGATGAATTACCATTTGCTAGTCATTTCAAGCATGAGGAGAGAGTGTTTAGAACGCTTGAGGCTAACGGTTTTTCAGCAGCATTTGTGTCTTATCATGCACCGCTAGCAGATAAGGATTTATATGATTTCTTCACACGAACTCTGGGGCAATTATCGCGCTTGGGTCAAGTGACTTTGGCTGATGAATTAGATGATATGCGCCAATTTGAAGAACCTCAGGTCTCTATTCATACGACTGGTGGATTACTCGATATTTCATTTGATTTTTCAACTGTTTTTGAAAATGATATTGATGATGCGCTTGATGCTTTATTTAGAAATCAGCCGTATTTTGTTAATAACGCTGGTAAATTAGTTGTCTTTGATGAAGAGACACAACGTGTCAGCAGCGCTTTACAAAATTTACGTGCTAAGCAATTAGACAATGGTCATCTGCAACTAGATGCTATTTCGGCATTCCAAATCTCTGATTTATTTAAGGGCAATGACCGTATTTCTTTCTCAAAAGAATTTGAACAGTTGGCTCATGATTTGACACATCCAGAAGATTTCCAAGTTACTTTGGCACCTTTACAAACCCAACTTCGTGATTATCAAATGACTGGTGTTCGTTGGATGTCAATGCTAAATCACTATGGTTTTGGTGGTATTTTAGCCGATGATATGGGACTTGGAAAAACGCTCCAAACCATTGCTTTTCTTGCGTCACACTTGGATCAGGAAACTCGTATTTTGGTTTTGTCCCCATCAAGTCTGATTTACAACTGGAAAGACGAGTTTACGCGTTTTGCACCTGATATTGATGTTGCGGTATCGTACGGACTTAAAGCTGTACGTGATGAAATTATCGCAGAAGACCACCAAGTCGTCATCACAAGTTACTCATCTTTCCGCCAAGATTTCGCTGAATATAATAAGCTTAATTTTGATTATTTGATTCTTGATGAAGCGCAAGTGATGAAAAATACACAGACTAAGATTGCACATTATTTGCGTCAGTTTGAAGTAAAAAATTGCTTTGCTCTTTCTGGAACACCGATTGAAAATAAATTGTTGGAAATCTGGTCAATCTTCCAAATTGTGTTGCCAGGATTATTGCCAGATAAAAAACATTTCTTGAAAATGGATGCTAAGCAAGTGGCACGATTTATCAAACCATTTATCATGCGCCGTCGTAAAGAAGAAGTGTTACCAGAATTGCCAGATTTGATTGAAATCAATTATCCAAATGAACTAGACCACAAGCAAAAAGCGATTTACCTAGCCCAGCTTCGTCAAATGCAAGAAACAATTGTTAGTGCGTCTGATGCGGATATTAATCGTCGTAAGATTGAAATCTTATCAGGAATCACTCGATTGCGCCAAATCTGTGATACACCAGCTTTGTTCATGGATTATGACGGTGAAAGTGGTAAACTTGATAGTCTTCGTGACCTCTTAACTCAAATCAAAGAAAATGGTCACAGAGCTCTTATCTTTTCACAATTTCGTGGCATGCTCGATATTGCTGAAAAAGAAATCGAAGACCTTGGTTTGACATCGTACAAGATTACTGGGTCTACCCCAGCTGATGCGCGTCAAGAAATGACTCGAGCATTTAATAATGGCTCAAAAGATACTTTCTTGATTTCTCTAAAAGCTGGTGGAGTCGGACTCAATCTGACTGGTGCCGATACAGTTATTTTGATTGACCTTTGGTGGAATCCAGCCGTCGAAATGCAGGCAATCAGCCGTGCACACCGTATTGGTCAAAAAGAAAACGTCGAAGTATATCGTTTGATTACTCGTGGTACGATTGAAGAGAAGATTCTTGAGATGCAAGAAAGTAAGAAAAACCTTGTAACGACGGTTCTTGACGGTAATGAAACACGTGCAAGCATGACAATAGATGAAATCAAAGAAATCTTAGGTTTGAAACAATAAAATAAAGGCTAGTTTCTCCTTTTGAGATAACTGGCTTTTATTTTATAAAACTTTGAAAAATAGCCTGATTTAGTTTATAATAAAAATGTTACAAAGTTGGAGCAAAGTCAAAAGATTTAGGCGTTTAAGCCTAGACAATATGACAATGCTATTTAGTTGCTAGGACTTGGGATTGTCAAAGGTAAAATCCCCATATTTCTTAGTGAGTGATGAATAGAACCCTTTAAGAAAGGATGTGATTTTGTGATTAGAAATCAAAGACGTTTTCCGCTTGTTGCAGATGGAGAACCAATAAGCAATCCACCTAAAGTAATGGCTTTATATGAAAATGAAGATTTGATTACCAACATCCATGGGGATTATCGAGATAAAAACTATGATGATGTGACTAAAGATTACAATTTTGGTGACAAAGATAAAAATGATGCTTCAGCAAATCAAGGTAAAACTTATGCAGAGTTGGCGCGTGAAGAAGCTAGACGTGATATTCGTAAGAAACGTCAAGCATATCTGTCAAAAGAAGTGAAAAAACCTTCTAAAGCAGCTATGCAACAACAGCTCAAAACGCCATTGCCTAAGCGAGCTGTGAAACCCAAAAATGACTTGACTCATTTTGCTGAAAAGATGCATCAAGATGATTATATCTTGGCAGAGATTCCCGTAACCTATAAAAAGCCAGATAATTCATCAACTGAAAAACCTACGAAAAACAATTATGACTTCCTAAAACGTAGTCAAATTTATAATAAGGAAGCATTGCAAAGTCAAAGAGATCATAAGGTTGCTCAAGAATTGAATTTGACTCGCTTTGATGATGTAAAATAAACTGCACGTTGCAGTTCATATATAGAGGAGAAAAAATGTCTAAAACCTATCATTTTATCGGAATTAAAGGATCTGGTATGAGTGCTCTTGCCTTGATGTTACACCAAATGGGACACAAGGTTCAAGGAAGTGACGTTAGTAAATACTATTTCACACAACGTGGTTTAGAACAAGCAGGGATTGAAATCCTTCCATTTTCTGAAGACAATATCACATCAGATGTTGAATTAATTGCCGGTAATGCTTTCCGTGAAGATAACAATGTTGAAATTGCCTATGCTGTAAAAAATGGTTTCAAATTCAAACGTTATCATGAATTCCTTGGTGATTTCATGCGCCAATTCACAAGTTTTGGTGTAGCTGGTGCGCACGGAAAAACATCAACTACAGGTTTGATGGCACATGTTCTTAAAAATATTACAGATACTTCATATTTGATTGGTGATGGTACTGGACGTGGTTCAGCTAACAGCAATTACTTTGTATTTGAATCTGACGAATATCAACGTCACTTCATGCCATACCACCCAGAATACTCAATCATTACAAATATTGATTTTGATCACCCTGACTACTTCAAGAGCATTGATGATGTCTTTGATGCATTCAACGACTATGCAAAACAAGTTCAAAAAGCTTTGTTCTTGTTCGGTGATGATCCATATCTTCGTAAAATTACTTCTGATGCGGCTATTTACTACTATGGATTTAACGATACAGATGATTTCATCGCGTATGACGTTGTTCGTACAACAAATGGCTCTGCTTTCAAAGTAAAACATGGTGATGAAGAACTTGGAACATTCCACCTTCCAGCATTTGGGCGTCACAATATTTTGAATGCGACAGCTGTCATTGCTAACCTTTATGTAGCTGGTATCGATATGGAATTGGTAGCAGAACACATGAAGACATTTGCTGGTGTTAAACGTCGTTTCACTGAAAAAGTAATCAACAATACAACAATCATTGACGACTTTGCTCACCACCCAACTGAAATTATTGCAACACTTGATGCAGCTCGTCAAAAATACCCAAGCAAAGAAATTGTAGCAGTCTTCCAACCACACACATTTACACGTACTATTGCGCTTTTGGATGAATTCGCACAAGCTTTGAACCAAGCAGATGCTGCTTACCTTGCACCAATTTATGGTTCAGCACGTGAAGTTGACCATGGTGATGTTAAAGTTGAAGACTTAGCTGCTAAAATTAAAAAATCAGCTAAAGTGATTAGCCTTGATAATGTATCACCACTTCTTGACCATGACAACGGTGTTTACGTCTTCATGGGAGCAGGTGATATTCAAATGTATGAACGTTCATTTGAAGAGCTGCTAGCAAGCCTTGCTAACAACACACAATAATGATATCTTCAGAAAGAGAGCGCAAGCTCTTTTTCTTTTAAGAGGGATAGCCCATGATGATAAGAAATGCACGTCTTGATGATTTGCAAGCTATTGTGGAGATTGAACAAGAAAATTTTTCAGATATGGCTGCAAGTTTAGAGACGATGAAAGAGCGTATTTTAACCATTCCTGATACTTTTTTAGTTGCTGAGATAGATGGAGCGGTTGCTGGCTATATAGAAGGCCCTGTTGTGCCTCAGCGTTATTTGACAGATGATTTATTTCATCAGGTTGAAAAAAATCCCGTAAGTGGTGGTTTTATTGCAGTTACAAGTCTTTCTGTATCTCCGCGTTTTCAAGGCCAAGGAGTAGGAACAGCTTTGCTTGCAACCATGAAAGATTTGACAATTGCTCATAAGCGATTGGGAATCAGTCTTACTTGCCGAGAAAATCTCATTTCATATTATGAAATGAACGGATTTTTAGATGAAGGTGAGTCTGAATCACAACATGGCGGGACGGTTTGGTATAACATGGTTTGGGAAGCGTCGATGATAGGTTAGTGCTTAAAAAGTTATTATTAAGAATAGATAACAAAGGCTGCTACGAGTTGATTTTCACTATATTTTAAGATATAATGGCGATTGATTAAGAGTAGGAGGATAAGCTTTGACCGAATTAAACGACGATAAGCCAAAAACTCAGAAAGAAAAAAGTTTCAAGGAGCAAATCTTAGCTGAACTTGAAGAGGCAAATCGTTTGCGTAAGCAACATGAGATTGAGCTTCGTCAAAAAGAAAAAGAGGCAGAAGAGTTCGCACGTCGCACAGCCCAGTTAATGGCTGAGTACGAAGCTGAGGATCGCAGAGAGCGAGAGGAAGCTAGAATTCGTGAAGAAAAACGCCGTCTTGAAGAAAAAGCTAAAGAGGCATTAGCTCACAATCAGATTGAGCCAACCGTTGATAATCAAAAAATTAAGGATGTATTGAGAAATATCGATCAGACCTTTAACCCTAATGGAACGAAATCAGATGCGACAGAAGGAAAATCTGAAAGCTATCTTGTGAGAGCAACTGATGGCGTTGGGGCCGATGGAAATCCAGATATTTCTGATAAACCTAAGACTTCAGGCGAGTCTGAATCAAAAGATGACCTTCATTTGGAGCATGAATCTGGACACTCAGATGCAGCTGAGACAGACTTGGAGAATAAAGTGGGAAAACGTAGAAAAAAACGTCAGAAGACAAATAGTCTAGCAGGAAAAATTGCTTTGTGTTTAATTACGGCGATTATTATTGCTTTGCTAGCAACGGGTTTCTTTGCCTATCGCTATGTCGATAGTTCTATCAAACCACTTGATAGCTCATCAACAGAGTATATTACTGTAGATATTCCAGAAGGTTCTGGTAACAAGTATATTGGACAAATCCTTGAAAAAGCTGGTGTGATTAAGAGTGCGACTGTTTTTAATTACTATACAAAATTTAAAAACTATAGTAATTTTCAAAGTGGATACTATAATTTACAAGCCAGCATGGATTTAGATGAGATTTGTAAGCTCCTAAAAGAAGGTGGAACACCTCAACCTGAGAAACCTTCTTTAGGTAAGATTCTGGTAACAGAAGGTTACACGATCAAACAAATCTCTGAAGCAGTAACAAAAAACTCTGCTAAGAAAAATGCTTCAACGCCATATAGCTCTGAAGATTTCTTGAAAGTTGTTCAAGATGAAGCCTTCATTTCAAAAATGGCTGCGAAATATCCTAAATTGTTATCAAGCTTGCCAAGTGCTGATCAAGTAACCTATCGCTTAGAAGGTTATCTCTTCCCAGCAACTTACAGCTACTATAAAGAGACAAGCATGGAAGATATCGTTGAAGAAATGATTTCAACAATGGATTCTTACATGTCACAATATTATGATACGATTGCTGCAAGTGGAAAATCAGTTAATGATGTTTTAACCCTTGCTTCATTGGTTGAAAAAGAAGGTTCAACTGATGATGACCGTCGTAATATTGCAAGTGTCTTCTACAATCGCATGAATAACAACATGCCTTTGCAAAGTAACATTGCTATCTTATATGCGATGGGTAAACTTGGTGAAGAGACAAGCTTAGCAGCTGATGCAAGTATTGACACATCGATTGATTCACCGTATAATGTTTATACTAACACTGGTTTGATGCCTGGTCCGGTAGATAGCCCAAGTTTAGCAGCTATCGAGGCAACTGTTAACCCTGCTTCAACAGATTATTATTATTTTGTTGCTGATGTGAAGACAGGGAAAGTTTACTACTCTGAAAACTTTGACGACCATCAAGCTAATGTTGAAAAATATGTTAATAGTCAAATAAATGAATAATTTGTTACAAACATGGTGTCAAATACACCATGTTTGTATTTGTAGATTATCCAAAAAATAAATTTTTAGAAAAGAGATTGAAAATGGCAGAAAAAACTTATCCAATGACCCTTGCTGAAAAAGAACAACTTGAACAAGAATTAGAAGAACTAAAATTAGTTCGTCGTCCAGAAGTTGTTGAACGTATTAAAATTGCACGTTCATACGGTGACCTTTCAGAAAACTCTGAGTACGATGCAGCAAAAGACGAACAAGCATTCGTTGAAGGTCAAATCCAAATCATTGAAACTAAAATCCGTTACGCTGAAATCATCGATAGCGATGCTGTAGCTAAAGATGAAGTAGCTATCGGTAAAACTGTTACTGTTCAAGAAGTTGGTACAACTGATAAAGATGTATACCACATCGTTGGTGCTGCTGGTGCTGATATCTTTGCTGGACGTATTTCTAACGAAAGCCCAATCGCTCAAGCTTTGATTGGTAAGAAAACAGGTGACATCGTAACAATTGAATCACCTGCTGGAAACTACGATGTTGAAATCATCAGCGTTGAAAAAACTGCTTAATGATAAAAAAGGCTATTAAGCCTTTTTTGTTTACTTTTTAAAATAGGACCAATAAAAAACCTCCAGAAATTTTCTGGAGGTTTTTTATTAATTATTTACGATGACGTTGTTTTCCTGCGTTGCGGTTACTCTTCTTAGGTTTGTTAAGTTGAGCAGTATTTGCAGCTGGTGTAACGTCTTTACGTTGTGATGATTTGTAAGTTTTTGGAGGGTTCTTTTCAAACTCTTCAGCGATTTGTTTACGAAGTTTTGGTTTGATGATAAACATTGTAATCAATTGTTGAATGATTGAGAAG
Organism: Streptococcus equinus; assembly: GCF_049393805.1. Classification (NCBI taxonomy): domain Bacteria; kingdom Bacillati; phylum Bacillota; class Bacilli; order Lactobacillales; family Streptococcaceae; genus Streptococcus; species Streptococcus equinus. The sequence goes on along the minus strand of NZ_CP185763.1, from coordinate 573,140 downwards.
AAACCACCGACTAGCCAGTAAAGAAGAACACTAGCTGGCATGCTCATACCGAAGAAGACCATCATAAGTGGCATGACATACATTGTGCCTTTCATGGCAGCACGTTGTTCTTCAGCAACAGCTTGCATTGACAACCATGATTGGAAGAAGTAAAGGATTGCGATAACAGCTGTAAGTAGCATGCTACGAGTCCCAAGGTCAATACCTAAGAATGTACTTTCAGCAACACCGTTTGTGTATTGAGCTGCGAAGTACATAGCTGAGAAGAATGGCATTTGAACAAGAAGTGGAAGACATCCCATACCACCAAGCATATTAATGCCATTTTCTTTTTGTGCTGCCATCAATTCTGTTTGAGCAGCTAATTTTTCTTCTTGAGTTTTTGCATTTCGCATGCGTTCGTTGATTGGTGCAAAGATTGGTTTAAGGTAAGCCATCTTTTCTGATTGGTAGCTTGCTTTCCAAGATTGGTAAAGACCAAGCGGAAGAATAATACAACGAACAATGATTGTTACCAAGATGATTGCTAGACCAAAACCAAGGTCAACGTTGTTAGCAAAGTATTGGATGAGTTTTGCCATTGGTTCCCCAAGCACATGCCAGATAGTACCTGTTGGGTTACCGCTTGAATCTCGGCTAACACAACCACTTAGTAAGAGCAATAAAGATAAGCTAAGTCCTGACAAGAGGACGCGATTTAATTTCTTTTTCAATTGATTTTTTCCTTTTATTATAATACCCTATTATTTTACTGTTTTTTCAGTATTTTCTCAATACGTCTACAGTCTTATTTTTAATTGGCCATTCTGAAGTCTTTATAATCTTCGAAGTTTGCCATGTTGACGTCGACATAGGTCACTTTTGCCCATTTTGAAGGACCTTTTCGGATTTCTTGGATAAATTTAGCTAATTTAGCAGAGTCATCAGATTGGGCGAGGATTTCAACGGTGCCATCATCATTATTCCAAACACGACCGTATATATCCCCTAATTCAAGGGCGAGTGCGTAAGTTGAGTACCGAAAACCGACGCCTTGAACACGGCCTGAGACAATTAGACGAACTTTTTTCATCTCAATTTCCTCCTATTATGTGTTATGTGCTATAATCTTCTTATGACTATTATAACCTCAAAATCAAATAATCTCATTAAAAAGACTAAAAAATTGTTGAAAAAAAAGTATCGCGAGCAATCATATTTGATTGAAGGCTGGCATCTTTTTGAAGAAGCTGAAAAAGCTAATGCAGAATTTTTGAATATTTTTGTTCTCGAAGACTTTGCTGACCGTGTTGAACACATGTCAAATGTGACTTTTGTGACACCAGAAGTTTTAAAAGAGTTAACAGATTCTAAAACGCCTCAAGGTATTATCGCTGAAGTAGCGATGCCGATTTTGCCGTTAGCAAATTTAAAAGCTGGACGTTACTTGGTTTTAGAAGATGTTCAAGATCCTGGAAATGTTGGAACGATGATTCGTACAGCCGATGCGGCGGGCTTGGATGGTGTCTTGATTTCAGATAAGTCAGCTGATATTTATAATCAAAAAACACTTCGCTCTATGCAAGGCAGTCATTTCCATTTGCCAGTTTGGCGAACAAATGTCTATGAAGCTTGTGAGTCTTTGCAAAATCTTGGCGTGCCGCTCATTGCAACGACTCTTTCAAAAGACTCTGTTGATTATAAAACTGTAAAACATGATGGCAATTTTGCACTCGTTATGGGAAATGAAGGAAATGGCATTTCTGATAAAATGACAAATCAAGCGGATGTGCTTGCCCACATTATTATGCCAGGGCAGGCTGAGAGCCTTAATGTTGCTGTTGCGACAGGAATTGTTTTGTTCAGTTTAATTTAATGTTTAGCGCTTTCTTTTTTGATATTTTCCAGTTCAATTTTTCAGTCTAATTTAAGCTCTTATGCTATAATTAGGGTGAAATGAAAGAAGGTGATCTGTATATGGGAGCATATAAAAAAGACAAAGAGTTTATGGAACTTGTTGGTCATTTGATTGAACACCCCCGTTTTCAAAAGTTAGATAATATAACGCAGCATCACTACTCGACCCGTATGGAGCATTCGATTAACGTTGCTTATACGAGTTATAAGATTGCCAAAAAATTGGGCTGGGATGAAAAATCTACAGCGCGTGGTGGTCTTTTGCACGATTTTTTCTATTACGATTGGCGTGAAACCAAGTTTAACAAGGGACATGCTTGGGTTCATCCAAGAATTGCCGTTCGTAATGCTAGAAAATTAACAAACTTGAATAAACGAGAAGAAGACATTATTTTAAAACATATGTGGGGAGCAACGATTGCCCCTCCACGTTATAAAGAAGGTTACATTGTGACGATGGTGGATAAATATTGGGCTATTAAAGAAGCTATGACACCACTTCGTCAACGTTTTGGTAAGAAAAGACGTTATAGTCGTAAGGTTTTACCAAGTAACCATCGTTAATAGAATTGTTATGTAGGAGGATTTTTTTGTGAATCAAAATGATGTGATTTATACGCAGACCGATAGTGGTCTTAATCGATTTTTTGCAAAAATCTATGGTTTAGTTGGTATGGGAATTGGCTTGTCAGCCTTTGTATCATTTTTGATGCTTTATGTGTTTACTGACAACATGATTAACATCATTACTAATCAACCATTTGTTTATTATGGAGCTATTTTCTTAGAGCTTGCTTTAGTTTTCTTAGCTAGCAATGCAGCTCGTAAAAACACGCCATCAGCTTTGCCTTTGTTTTTATTTTACTCAGCTCTGAATGGCTTTACGCTTAGTTTTGTCATTGTGGCATATACACAAACGACAGTTTTACAAGCTTTTGTTTCATCAGCTCTAGTTTTTGGAGTCATGTCAGTGCTTGGGTTTGTTATTAAAAAAGACTTGTCTGGTTTTGCAAAAGCGGCTATAGCTGCTTTGATTGGTATTATTATTGCAAGTTTTGTTAACATGTTTATTGGTTCGGGCATGATGAGCTTTGTGATTAGCATTATATCTGTTTTAATCTTTTCTGGTTTGATTGCTTATGATAACCAGATGATTAAGCATGTTTATCAACATACAGGTGGAAATGTTGGTGATGGCTGGACAATCTCAATGGCTTTGAGTTTATACCTTGACTTTATCAACTTATTCTTGAATTTACTTCGTTTATTTGGAAGTGATGACTAAAAGACTAGCGTAGCGATTGCTATGCTAGTTTTTTGTACTTTTTGCAAAAGCATATTGGTGAAATATTATCTTTGTGTTATAATAATCCTAATATTTTGAAAATTCAAGGAGTTAGCTATGAAGACACCATTTATTTCAGCCAAAGAGCTCGAAAAAATTACGACTGAATTTCCAACGCCTTTTCATCTTTATGATGAAAAAGGTATTCGTGGAAAAGCTCGCGCCTTAAATAAGGCATTTTCTTGGAACAAGGGGTTCAAGGAATATTTTGCTGTTAAGGCTACGCCGACTCCTGCAATTTTGAAGATTCTTCAAGAGGAAAACTGTGGTGTGGATTGTGCGACAGAAGTAGAGCTGTTGATGAGTCACAAACTTGGTTTTACTGATATCATGTTTTCATCAAATGATACGCCTGCGCGTGAGTTCCAGTATGCAAAAAAAATCGGTGCGACGATTAATCTTGATGCTTATGAGCACATTGCTTTCTTAAAAGAGGTTGCGGGTCTTCCTGAGACCGTTTCTCTTCGTTATAATCCAGGTGGTGTTTTCTCACTTGGAACTGATATTATGGATAATCCTGAAGAGTCAAAATTTGGGATGACAAAGGCTCAATTGATTCAAGGATTTAAAGATTTGAAAGCAGAAGGTGTGAAATACTTTGGAATCCATTCATTTCTTGCGTCAAATACCGTAACAAATGATTATTATCCTGAACTTGCTCGTCAGTTATTTGAATTGGCAGTAGAAGTCAAAGAAAAAACGGGTGTGTCAGTTAGCTTTATTAACCTTTCTGGTGGTGTTGGGGTGAATTATCGTCCTGAGCAAAAAGCAAATGATATTGCCGTGATTGGCGAAGGTGTTCATCGTGTTTTTGATGAGGTTCTGGTGCCAGCTGGTTTAGGCAATGTCAAAATCTTTACCGAACTTGGTCGCTTTATGTTGGCTCCGCATGGTCTTCTTGTGACAAAAGTTCGTCATCGTAAAGAAACTTATCGCACTTATATTGGAGTAGATGCATCAGCAGTGAATTTGATGCGTCCAGCGATGTATGACGCTTATCATCACATTACTAACATGACAAATCCTAATGGTGAACTCGAAGTGGTTGATGTTGTTGGCTCGCTTTGTGAAAACAACGATAAATTTGCTAAGCAGCGTGAACTACCACAGGCGCGTGTGGGTGATACGCTTGTCATTCATGATACAGGTGCTCACGGTTTTTCAATGGGCTATCAGTACAATGGTCGTCTTCGTTCAGCTGAGATTCTTTACCAAGAAGATGGCAGTGCAAGATTAATTCGTCGTGCAGAGACACCAGAGGATTATTTTGCAACCATTAAAGGATTTGATTTTGATAACTAAATAACATCATAAAGCACTCGCTTGTGCAATCAAAATATAGATTGACATAAAGCGGGTGTTTTTTAGTTAAAGTTTTATATCTGAGAATATCTGAAAGTCTACTTATTTTATGCTATAATACTTAGAAAAACGATTACTTGGGAGAGATTTATGAAGATTAAGATGAGCGAGGTCATAGAGCAGCGTGATAGCCTCAAAAGCTCTATCAGCTAAACAAAGAGTCAACTATCAAGTGCCAAGAAAAAACTAAAAAGCGCAGCCAATTCAGAGGCGCTAAAAGGTGATGTTAAAGATGCGATTGATAATAAAATTAATAATTACCAAGTGCCTTTGTTAACTAACTATGTGAACAGTTTGGATGTCATCTCACAAGGTTATGATAACCTTATCAGCACTTTTAAGAGTATTGTGAGTGAAAATAGCGACTCTGCCATTATTGATACGGATGTCTTACAACAAATGGTAGACAAGTTCGACTCGCCGCTAGAGCAATTAAAGACAGGCTCCGACGCGATTAACAAGGCAATTGATGAAGTCGCAGACATTGTCACGCTGACTAAAGTGACAACAGACGATGCCGTCTCAGAATTCAAAGGTGCTAAAAAAGTCCTAACCAACACCATCAAGGACATGGGGATTTTTAATAATACTGTCTTTACAAGCGAAGTAGGCGATGTTTTAGACGAACAGAACACGCAAATCAGTAGTTTGTCAGACCTAGGCAGTAGCTCATATACAAGCAAAAAAGCTAAAGATTTTTACAAGAAGACAGACTTCAAAACGGAAGTTAAAGAAGTTAAATCAGTCGTTAACGGCAAAGCTAGGAAAGACCATCTCAAAAATGAACTCGCTAAAAATTTGTATGATTCCAAGTATAGTGGGTATATGATGGAAAATGTTGTGATGAAAAATATATCTTACAGTGATTCAATTGATTTGACTAACTTTGTTAATAATAACAGAGATAGCATAGTTAATGATTTAAGTAACGATATTTTTTCAACTTCTGTAGAGCAACTTGGATTGGGATACCAAAGAATTGGTGGAATTGTTACGGTGTCTGAAGGTATCAAAGGTCCTGCTAAAAATAACTCGTTTGTGTTAGTGAATTTGAATGGTGCTGGAGTTTCAATGGTTTCCCATGGTAAGAAAATTGCGAGTACAGGGAACTATATAGGTAAAGCTTTTATGGGGGCAGGATTTGTTTTAGGAATGTACGATGACATTGAAAATGATGGTAGCTCGGTTGGACAAGCTATCTCTCACAATGCTATTTCAACGGGGATTGGTTGGGGGGCTGGTTCGGTAACTACTGCGGCGCTTACAACATTTTTAGTTTCAAATCCAGTTGGTTGGGCAGCCGTTGGGGTTGCAGCTGCTGGAATTGCGGTTGGAACTATTGCTAGTGTAGGTTTTGAGTATCTTTATGAAAATAATAAAAATGTAAAAAATAAAGTTGATCAATTTGGAAATACAATTGATAATGTTGGAAATTGTTTTCAAGGTTCTCTTGCTGATTTAAAATAATATAGGAGTACATTGTGAGAGTAAAGTTTAGTCAAGTAAACTTTCGTTATTTAGTTTTTAATTATAAAGATAAGTTCTTTTTATTCGATAGATATCCTGTTAATTTACTTTGCTTTATTTTTTTGCCCATGAGTTGGATTTTTACACAGAATTGTTACGAAATTTCTAAAGAAACTTATCAGAATTTGAGGACACTAAATCAAGAAAATAAGAGCGAAACTATCAGCATAACTTTTATTACCTCTTTAATTATTTTTCTTAGTTCAATTTTTAAAAAAATTATCTATCTATTGGAGGTAGATTTTGGGTTTAGTATTAATTTATTAATATTATTATTTATTGTCCTTGCAGATATTTTGCTGATTAATTTATGGAGCAAAAGGGAATTTAACAAAGTGAGTGAAAATTACCCACAGATTTTTATGGAAAAACAAAAAGTAAAGATTAGACTTGATGGATACAAGAAAATTACAAAATTAATGTTTTTATACTTAATGTTTTATTTTATAGCTGCCGTTTCAGTTTGGATTGAATTGAAATATGGAAATTATTTCTTTATGATAGGATCAGGAATTATAATATTTATTGTTTTACTTTTAGCATTTGGATCATTTAACGAAGGAGCTGAATACAAAGTTCGATTGTTGAAGGAAATTTAGTTAATGGAGTTTAAAATAACACAAGTTTCAGGAAGTTACCATGTTGTGAGAGCAAATGGAAAAAAATATATTTTAGATAATGTGAGTATGAGTTCAAAATTATATTTTTGGGGACATAAAGCACAGAATGTTGAAGCAATTTTATTTGAAAGTGATGATAAAGACAATTTGTTTAATCTTAAAAAATCACAATTGGGAACAACGGCGGTTGTTTTGATGGTACAGCCATTTTTAAAAATATTGTATAACTTTTTAGAAAATAATTTGAAGGCAACTGGAATTGTAGATAATCTCTTTCAAAAAGTATTGTTGTTCATTTTATCATTAACTATTGGATATTTCATTTACCTAGGTGTTTTTAAGTATGAGGACAAAAGAGTGAAAAAGAAATTAGTAAACAGGAAATGCATGAAATTGGTGCTAAAAACAGATAATCAACGTGTTTATGGCTTAGGCCCGATATTTGTAATGTTTACGCTCTTTTGCTTGGGATTTTATCTTTTTTATGATGAAATAACACTTCTAATTCTAAGTGGTTTGTTTTCATTTGCTATATTTACTTTTTCGTATCGAATTTTGCCAATTGGGGTAAATTACAATTTAAATCATCTTGATTTTGAAAAAATCGAAGAAATTTAATAAATGGGGGAGTTTTATGTTAAATATATTACCAATTGGGAGTATTGTGTATTTAAAAGATGGTAGTCAGAAATTGATGATTTTAAATCGTGGTGTAACAATTAAGCAAAATGGAGAAGATGTTCTATTTGATTATTCATCAGCGATTTATCCAATGGGATTAAATCCTGAACAAATTTTTTATTTTAATCAGGAAGATATCGACCGAGTTGTTTTTAACGGCTACAGTGACGATGAAGAAATGAGATTTGCTGAGCTGTATAAAAAGTGGTTGTCTGAGAATAATTTTAAAAAAGGAAATACAAATAATTGAAATGGTCTCCCAATTTTATTGTTTTTATGCTTAAGAAAAAGCTTTCAAGAATTTGTAAACTCATACCATTTCTGCTATAATGAATGGTGTAAAAAACTTAGGAGATATATATTCATGACAACATTTCTTTGGATTTTGTTAGTTTTGGTTGCTTTATTTGGTGGCCTTGTTGGTGGCGTTTTTATTGCGCGTAAACAGTTTGAAAAGGAAATCGGTGAACACCCACGTTTGACGCCTGATGCGATCCGTGAAATGATGAGCCAAATGGGTCAAAAACCTAGTGAAGCTAAAATTCAACAAACTTACCGTAACATCATCAAACAATCTAAAGCAGCTGCAGCAAAAGCTAAAAAATAATCTTTTTGCTTTGGTTTGAAAAGCGCTAAAGGCTTGTGACTTTTATATGGTAAGATTTTTTGAAGTTAGAAAAAAGTCAGTCTTTAACTATTTTTTTCGAGCACAGAGCTCAGAAATGAATGACTCAGTTGGCTCACCAACTGAGTTTTTGTTTGTTATAAGTCCTTGTTTAGAAAGAAGATATAAAATTTGGATAATAGACCGATTGGTTTTTTAGATTCTGGAGTTGGTGGGTTAACAGTTGTACGTGAATTGATGCGTCAGCTGCCACACGAAGAAATTGTATATATTGGAGACTCTGCACGAGCTCCGTATGGTCCTAGACCTGCTGAACAAATCAGAGAATACACTTGGGAACTTGTTAATTTCTTGTTGACAAAAAATGTTAAGATGATTGTCTTTGCTTGTAATACAGCGACAGCAGTTGCCTGGAAAGAAGTCAAAGAAAAGCTTGATATTCCAGTTCTCGGTGTAATTCTACCAGGTTCTAGTGCTGCCATAAAATCAACACGTAATGGCAAGATTGGTGTCATTGGAACACCAATGACAATCAATTCAGAAGTTTATCCTGAAAAGATTAAATCTTTGTCACCGAAAATGGAAGTTAGTGGACTAGCTTGTCCTAAGTTCGTTCCAATTGTTGAATCAAACGAAATGACTTCAAGTGTTGCAAAAAAAGTTGTTTACGAAAGTTTAGCACCGCTTGTTGGTAAAGTCGATACATTGGTACTTGGTTGTACGCACTATCCATTGCTTCGACCAATCATTCAAAATGTGATGGGACCAGATGTCAAATTAATCGATAGTGGTGCCGAATGTATTCGCGATGTATCAGTGTTGTTAAATTACTTTGAAATTAATCACAATCGTACAGAAGATGTGACAAATCATCATTTTTACACCACAGCAAGCAGTCAAAGTTTTAAAGAAATTGCTGTTAATTGGCTAAAAACTGACATTGATGTGCAACATGTTGATTTGGAAAACTTGAGCAAATAGAAATGAGATGGTAATAAATGACTGGTAAAATTTACGAGTATAAAGATAAAGAAAATTGGTTCCTTGGCGAGTGGGGTGGCTTCAATGCCATTTCAGGACTTGGAAATGTTAGTGACGATGCGCTTTTTGAATTGAGTCAAAAAGTTGCAAAATTGGTTGCCAAAAAATGCTGTGGCAATTGCCATGGTGACTGCCATAAAGATGATTTTAACGGCTACAATGTTACGGTTGTTAAAAAATCGTCTGATTTTCAGTTAATTCGTTTTGTTGTTGGCATGATTAACGAAGAGACTGACCGTAAACTTGAAGTGCAACAACGTGCAGGCGCAGTTGTGGTTACTGAAGGTGAGCAGTTGCTTTTTGTACATTTGCCAGAAGATGGCGTTAATGCGACAGCATTTTTCGGAAAATCATCTGACAATGCCTTTGGTGATACGATTTTAATTGCTACACGTAACGAAGGAAAAACAAAAGAATTCCGCAAAATGTTTGACCAACTTGGTATTAAAGTTGAAAATTTGAATAATCACCCAGAATTGCCAGAAGTTGAAGAAACTGGTATGACATTTGAAGAAAATGCTCGTTTGAAAGCTGAAACTATTTCAAAATTAACAGGTAAAATGGTTTTAGCTGATGATTCTGGCTTGAAAGTTGATGTTCTCGGTGGTCTTCCAGGTGTTTGGTCTGCACGTTTTTCAGGTCCAGATGCAACAGACGAATCAAACAATGCTAAGTTACTTCATGAGTTGGCAATGGTATTTGATATGAAAGATCGTTCAGCTCAATTCCACACAACTCTTGTAGTGGCTGCGCCAGATAAAGAAAGTTTGGTTGTCGAAGCTGACTGGCCAGGTTACATTGCTATGGAAGCAAAAGGTGACAATGGTTTTGGTTATGACCCACTATTTTTAGTTGGTGAAACAGGTCGTCACGCTGCTGAATTGACAGCAGATGAAAAAAATGAAATCTCACATCGCGGGTTGGCTGTTAAGAAATTAATGGAGGCATTCCCAGTATGGAAAGCAGAACAATAATTGTAATGAGTGATTCTCACGGAGATCGTGAGATTATTAATGATATCAAGCAACGTTATCAAGGTGACGTTGATGCTATTTTTCACAATGGTGATTCTGAGTTACCTAGTTCAGATCCGATTTGGGATGGTATCAAAGTTGTGCGTGGCAATTGTGATTACGATAGTGGGTATCCTGATCGATTGACAACTTATCTTGATGATGTTGTCATTGCTCAAACACACGGACATCTTTATAATATTAATTTTACATGGGATAGATTAGATTTATTTGCTCAGGAGCAGGATGCAGATATCTGTCTTTATGGTCACTTACACCGAGCAGCAGCTTGGCGAAATGGTAAAACTGTTTTTATTAATCCTGGTAGTGTTCTTCAACCACGTGGCGAAGTAAATGAAAAACTTTATGCTAAAGTGACTATCACAGATGACAGTATCAAGGTTGACTTTTATACGCGAGCTCATAAACTCTACCCAGCACTCTCAAAGGAATTTGATAGATGATAGCAAAAGAATTTGAAGCTTTTCTTCTTAGCCATTTGGATAATTTTTTGATTCCAGCAGAAGAGTTAGCGATTTTTATTGATACGCATAGTCCAAATCATGCGATGTTGTTGCTAGTTAACAACGGTTACTCACGTGTACCTGTTATCACTAAAGATAAAAAGTACGTGGGAACTATTAGCATCGCTGATATCATGTCTTATCAATCTGAGAATCAATTAACAGATTGGGAATTGGCACAAACTGATATCGGTAAAATGGTCAATACTAAATTGGCAACAATTAGTGACACTTCAAGTCTCACAGATGTTATGCACCTTTTGGTTGATTACCCATTTTTACCAGTTTTAGATAAAGATGGTCATTTCTTAGGCATTATTACTCGAAAATCGATTTTAAAAGCTGTTAATAGTCTTTTACACGATTTCACTGATTTTTATACGATTACTCCAAAAGATGATTGATTTTATCCAAGAATTTATTGATAGTAAGTCTCTTTCTGAGAATTCCAAAAACGCTTATTTTTATGATTTGCAGCAATTTGTTGAAACAGTTGATGGCAAGGTTAGCAAGGAAAAGCTAGCGCTTTATGAACAATCGCTGGAGGTCTTAAAAACTTCTGCTAAGAAACGAAAAATTTCAGCGGTAAATCAGTTTTTATATTATTTGTACGAGACTGAACGTTTGGATCATTTTTACAAATTACGCAATAAAGAGAAATTGTCTGTAAAACCTGTTGAGGAAGACTTGCTTGACTACTCTGTTTTTTATCAAGAAAGTCCTTATACAACAGGGCAGTTAATTGCTCTTTTGATGATTGAACTTGGTCTATCGTCAAATGATATTCAACAGTTAAAGGTTGCAGATGTTGATATGACATTTGCAGTTTTACGTGTGCAAAAGGCTGGTTTGGTCAGAGTACTTGAAATTCCTAAGAACTTGTTAGAGTACATTGCTGCTATGATTTCAGAAAATCAGATTTATCTTTTTGATAAGCAAGGTAAACCTTATTCAAGACAGTGGTTTTTCAATCAGCTAAAAGCATTTTTGGCTTCATTAGGTTTGGAAAAATTGTCTGCGCAGGATATGCGCCATCAATATGTCTTGCATCAAAAGGCAGCAGGAAAATCATTATTAGAAGTTAGTCGCAATTTAGGACTTAAAAGTCCAGTGACTTTAGAGAAATTTTATAACTAATGGATATTAAATTAAAAGATTTTGAAGGGCCTCTGGATCTGCTTTTACACTTGGTGTCTAAATATCAAATGGATATTTACGATGTTCCGATTGTGGAAGTCATTGAGCAGTATTTGGCTTATATTTCAACTTTGCAGGCTATGAAACTTGAAGTAGCTGGTGAATATATGGTTATGGCAAGTCAGCTCATGTTGATAAAAAGTCGTAAGTTGTTGCCAAAGATTGTTGAAGCAGAGCCTGAAGAAAATGACCCTGAACAAGAATTATTGACTCAAATCGAAGAATATCGTCGATTTAAGGCAATTAGTGAAGAAATGTCAGCTCAACACGATGAGCGTGCTAAGTTTTATTCAAAACCAAAACAAGAATTAATCTTTGAAGATGCGGTGCTTGCTCATGATAAAACAATCATGGACTTGTTCTTATCGTTTTCACACGTCATGGCTGAAAAACAAAGAGAACTAAAAAATAGTCATACGGTTGTTGAACGTGATGATTATCGCATTGAAGATATGATGACGGTCATTACAGAGCGTTTATCTCAGTCTAAAAAGCTTGTTTTGAACCGTGTATTTAAAGAATGTCAATCACTTCCAGAGATGATTACCATGTTCTTAGCAACTTTGGAATTGATTAAGGTACATGAAGTTGAGGTTGAACAAGAAGAGAATTTTGGGGATATTGTTTTGCGAAGTGTTAGCTAGAGAATCACTTGCAGCGCTTAGCTAATGACATTTAGGAAAGGAACTTATATGAACTATTTAGCTCAGATTGAAGCACTTCTTTTTGTTGCAGGTGAGGAAGGCTTGAGCTTAAGACATTTGGCTAGTATGGTTAATTTAACGCCGACAGCACTCCAGCAACAATTAGAAAAGCTAGCTAAAAAATACGAATCAGATGAAACATCAAGTCTTTGTCTGATTGAGACAGCGGGTTGCTACAAAATTGTGACCAAAGAGATTTTTGCGGATTTGTTGCGCGATTTTGCCAAGGCTCCTGTCAATCAAAGCTTGTCACGTGCGAGTTTAGAAGTGTTATCAATCATTGCTTACAAACAACCTATCACGCGTATTGAAGTTGATGATATCCGTGGGGTTAATTCAAGTAGCGCTATCAGTAAGTTGATGGCTTTGGGATTGATTCGTGAAGCTGGTAAAAAAGAGGTTATTGGTCGACCAAATCTTTATGCTACGACAGATTATTTCCTTGATTTCATGGGAATTAATGATTTGAGTGAGCTTATTGATGTTTCAAATATTGAATTGGTTGATGAAGAAATGACACTTTTTGATCAAGCTGATTTTTCTGAAGAAGCAACAGAACTCGCTAAAAATGACGAAATGGTGTAAAATAGCTAAAAAGCAGTTAAAGGAAAGAAAATGAGAATTAATAAATACATTGCCCATGCAGGGATTGCCAGTCGCCGAAAAGCAGAAGAGTTGATTAAAAAAGGCTTAGTCACTATCAACGGTAAGGTAGTTACAGAACTTGCTACAACTGTTAAATCTGGTGATATTGTTGAAGTTGAGGGAACACCGATTTATAACGAAGAAAAAGTTTATTACCTTCTTAATAAACCTCGTGGGGTGATTTCAAGTGTGTCAGATGATAAAGGACGTAAGACAGTTGTTGACTTACTGCCAAATGTTACTGAACGTATTTATCCTGTAGGACGTTTGGACTGGGATACAACAGGACTTTTGATTTTGACAAACGACGGTGATTTCACAGATGAAATGATTCACCCACGTAATGAAATCGACAAAGTCTATCTAGCTCGTGTTAAAGGAATTGCAACAAAAGAAAATCTTCGTCCATTAACACGTGGTGTTGTAATTGACGGCAAGAAGACAAAACCTGCACGTTACAACATTATCAAAGTTGACCCTGAAAAGAATCGTTCAGTTGTTGAGTTAACTATCCATGAAGGACGCAATCACCAAGTTAAGAAAATGTTTGAGTCAGTTGGACTTTTGGTTGACAAATTGTCTCGTACAAACTTCGGAACATTAGACTTATCAGGACTACGTCCAGGTGAATCACGTCGTCTGAGTAAAAAAGAAATCAGCCAATTGCATAACTTGGCTGTGAACAAACAAAAATGATGAAGAAAATTCTTATTGCGCTTGTAAGATGGTATCAAAAACGTATTTCACCAATGACGCCACCGTCGTGTCGTTATCATCCAACGTGTTCAAATTACATGATTGAGGCTATTGAAAAGCACGGTATAAAAGGTGTTCTTATGGGGATAGCAAGGATTTTACGCTGTCATCCTTTGGTTGAAGGTGGTGATGATCCGGTGCCTGATTATTTTACACTTCGACGCAATAAAGATTTTCGTAAGAAAAAAGAGGAGAGCTAAAGCTTTCCTCTTTTTGTATGTTAATATTTTGACCAAGTTTTTGGAATGAATAGCAATAACATTGGATAAATTTCCAAGCGTCCAGCAATCATGGCAAATGACATGAGAACTTTTGAAAATGGACTGAAGATGGCAAAGGTATCGCCAGTTCCAAGCATTGGTCCTATGTTGTTAAAGGTAGAAGAAGCTGCACTGATGGCAACTAAGAAGTTATTATTATCAAGTGATAGCAACAAAGTCAATCCTAAAAGTAAGAAAACATAGATTGCTAGATACTTAAGAACCCCGTGCTGAGTTTCTTTATCAAGTGGTTGTTCGTTAATATGAATGGTCATAATACGATTTGGGTAAAGCGTTGAAAGAATTTGATTTTTTGAAATCTTTGCTAGGATAAGCGCACGCATTACCTTGATACCACCTGCGGTTGAACCTGCTGATCCCCCGATAAACATGAGAAATAGCAGAATCACTTGAGAAAATAGTGGCCAGACAGTTAAGTCTGTCACACCAAATCCTGTTGTAGTGATGACGTTTGCTACTTCAAATAATGTATTTTCAAATGCTTTTCCAGCACTTGGATAAAGTCCACTGACATTTAGCCAAATCAAAGCAGTTGCCGCAATGACAATTCCGATGTAAGTTCTTAATTCTTCATCTTTAAAGAATGCTTTAAATTTACGAAGGAGCAAGAAGTAGTACAAGTTAAAGTTAATCCCAAACAGAAGAACTGCAATTGAGACGATGTTTGTAATGAGCGAGCTGTTGTAGTGAGCAATTGAGTCATTATAAACACCAAAACCACCTGTACCAGCACAACCCATTGCTGTAATGACACTATCAAATGCAGGCATGCCAGCTAGCATCAAGATGACCATAAGAATGGCAAACATGCTTAGATAGATAATATAGAGAATCTGAGCAGTTTCTTTTAATTTTGAAACCACCTTACCAAAAACTGGTCCAGGAACTTCAGCTCGCATAACCTCTAAGTGGCTGTTTTTACTGTTTTCCATGATGGCTAGCGCAAAGACCAATACTCCCATACCACCGATAAGGTGGGCAAAACTTCGCCAGAAAAGAAGTGAGTGTGAAAGCACAGCAACATCAGGCAGAATCGTTGCCCCAGTTGTAGTAAATCCAGATACCATTTCAAAGAAAGCGTCGATGATACTTGGAATTTGTCCAGATAAAACAAATGGCAAAGCACCAAAGAATGACCAGAGTATCCAACAGAGTGCAACAATTAAGAGACCTTCTTTTGTGTAGACATGATAATTTTTAGGTTTGAAGGCAGCGCCAAGAAGTCCTAAAATAACAAGAATACCGATTGTTGCTCCGAGACTGATAATGACGTGAAAATCTTCTTTGTAGATAAAAGCGACAATCACAGGAACCAACATCAACGATGCTTCAATCAAGAGTAGTTTTGAAAGGAGGTAACGAACCATACTTTTATTCATAACTTACCTCGCTAACAAATCGTAGATGCGCGTGATGTTTTTTAAGAAAGTCACAACGACAATCTTATCACCGACTTCAAAGACATCCTCACCAGTTGGATAAATGGTTCTACCGTTACGGATGATGGCAGCGATAAGAATATTTTCTTTAAATTTAAGAGAAGATAAGCTCTTACCTGCCATTTTGTTATTTTCACGAATTTCAAATTGCAGCGTTTCGATACGACCATTTGCGACGTGGTGCATGGCATCAAGGTTTGAGTCTTGGGCATTTACACGACCACGAATGAAGTGCATCATGCTATCAACGGCAATACTTTTTGGTGTGATGATACTTGAGAATTGACTTGGGTCGATAATTTCAAGCAAACTTGTGCGGTTAACTTTAGTGATATTTTTGGGAACACCAAGCGTTTCAAGGAACATTGATGTGATGATGTTTTCTTCATCCACACCAGTCAAAGTAGCTACTGCATCAAAGTTTTCAACACATTCTTCCAAAAGTACACTCTTAGCTGTACCATCTCCTTGTACCACGTGGACATTAGGAAATTCTTGACTGAACATTTCTGCTTGTTCTGGATTATTTTCAATAATCTTAAGATTAATTTTGGTATTTTTAAGAATATTGAGCAGATAGTAAGCGATACGTCCAGCACCAATAATCATCATATTTTTGATGTATTTTGGTTTCATAGAATTGTGGAAGAGAATCATATCGATTCGATTTCCTGTGACAAAGATTTTATCGCCTGTTTGCAAAGTGGCATCGCCATCTGGAATGATTAGTTTGCCACGGCGTTCAATCGCACAGATAACAAGATTTCCAAATTTTTTACGGAATTGGCTAAGACTCATGTGGCAAAGCTTACTGCCGTCAGAAATCATAAATTCCATCAGCATCACGCGACCATTGACAAAGTGTTCAACAGAAAGAGCGTTTGGAAAATCAACTGAGTTGGCGATATAACGCGCTGTAAGCAACTCTGGGTTGACAACCAAAGAAAATCCAAGGAAATTTTTGTCCTTAAAATAAGAGTTAGAGTATTCTGGGTTACGAACACGAACGACCGTTTCTTTAGCTCCCATTTGTTTAGCTAGAACGGCTGAAATCATATTGACTTCGTCTTTGTCAGTCAGTGCAATAAAGATATCACAATTAGCAACATCTGCTTGCTCAAGAATTTTGAAATTAGCTCCATTACCGACAATCCCCATGATATCATGGCGTTTAGTAATATTTTTTAAAACAGCTTCTTTTTCTTCGATTAAGATAACGTCATGTTTTTCTTCAACAAGTGAGCGACAAAGTGCGGTACCAACCTTACCTCCGCCGACAACAATTATTTTCATTTTAACCTCCAAAATGTAACGTATATATATTACTCTATTTTTCTTAAAAATACTAGCCGTATCAACTGATAATAAAGGATTTTGCCTATTATATCAAAGCTGACATTGATTGTTAAAATTAGGTTACAAATTAGGAAAATGCTTGCGAAATGCAAATGAGAGAACTATAATGAGTCGTTATCTAATTTTAGGGAGAAATTTCAATGCTTGAAAAGTTACGAAATGTTTTTATTGGAAATCCCCTGGAATCAGCTGGCGAGGCAAATGAGGATCATTTGTTATCTAAATCTCAGGCTCTTGCTATGCTATCCAGCGATGCCCTTTCCTCAATTGCTTACGGTCCAGAGCAAGTTATTCTGGTTTTGACAACTATTTCAGCAGCAGCGATTTGGTGGTCACTTCCTATCGGACTTTTAGTTTTGGTACTGTTAGCAAGTTTGACAATTTCTTATCAACAAGTTATTCACGCTTACCCTAAAGGTGGCGGTGCCTACATGGTTTCTACTGAAAATTTATCGCCAAGTATGGGATTAATTGCCGGTGGTAGCTTGTTGGTTGATTACATGTTGACGGTAGCAGTTTCAGTATCATCTGGTGCGGATGCTATTACATCAGCTTTTCCAGCAATTAAACACTTTAATTTAGAGATTTCAATTGTGCTGGTTTTGATTTTGATGTTTATGAATTTGCGTGGTTTGCGTGAATCAGCTAAGTCCTTGATGATTCCAGTTTATCTGTTCATTGTAAGTATCCTGTTCTTGATTGCTTATGGTGCTTTTCAGATTTTGACAGGGCACCTAGCTTACACAGCGACTGCACATGTTGGTAAAGTTGTGCCAGGAGTTTCATTGATTCTTTTGCTGCGAGCATTTACAAGTGGTTCAGCGTCATTGACTGGGGTTGAAGCTATTTCAAATGCGGTGCCATTTTTCAAGAAACCTAAAGAAAAGAATGCAGCTGGTACACTTGCCATTATGTCACTTATTTTGGGAATAATGTTTGCGGGTATCACTTTCTTGAACTACTGGTTAGGTATTTTGCCGTCTGAACACGTAACAGTTCTTGCTCAAATCGCACAACGTATTTTTGGCAATTCACCAATTGGAAACACACTTTTCTACATTTTCCAACTATCAACAGCTTTAATCTTGGCAGTTGCTGCCAATACAGGTTTTTCAGCCTTTCCAATGTTGTCCTTTAACATGGCTAAAAATAAATACATGCCACACCTTTTCATGGAAAAAGGAGCACGACTAGGTTATTCAAATGGTATTATCACATTAGCTGTTGGTGCCATTGCTTTGCTTTGCATTTTCAATGGGTCAACAGAACGCCTTATCCCGCTTTATACGATTGGTGTGTTCATTCCATTTGCGCTATCACAGACAGGGATGGTTATTCACTGGAAACGTCAATTTGGACAAGGTTACCTCAAACATTCTATTGCTAACATTTTAGGAGCTATTATTTGTTATCTTATTATTTTGATTTTGTTAGTCTTTAGAATCGGTGAAATTTGGCCATTCTTCCCAATTATCCTTGTTTTAATGTTTCTTTTCCACTCAATCAAAAATCATTATAACAACGTTGCCATGCAGCTTCGTTTGACAGATGATGTTAAAAATATTCATTACGATGGTAATACGGTTTTGATTTTGGTTGGTAATTTGACTCAAGCAAGTATTCGTGCTATCAATTACGCTAAGAGCATTGGTCAAACAGTTGTTGCTATGCACGTTTCAACACTAGAAACACGTGAGAAAGATTTGGAAGTTGAGCGAGAGTTCAAACATTATTTCCCAGATGTTACTTTTGTGAATGTCGAGTCAAACTATCGTGACATCGTCAAACCAACTATGATGTTCGTGCAAAAGATGAATCATGAAGCTAAGAAAAATAATCACACTATGACGGTTATTATTCCGAAATTCATTCCTAAACACAGTTGGCAAAATGCTCTTCACAATCAAATGAGCTTACGCCTTCGCGCACGTCTACGTTGGAACGAAGATATTATTATTGCAACTTACTCTTACCATTTGAAAAAATAATAGATTTTTAAAGCCTTGATTTTCAGGGCTTTTTTGAATGTTGTAAAAGAAAAGGCTTACAAAGAAATTGTTTCAAAAAAACTTGAAAAAAGCCTTAAAAAACCTGACAAATTCACGTCAAATACGTTGACTTTGCATGTTAAAGTGTTATAATAATCAATAAGAATTCGTTAGTTTAAATCAAGCCTGTTATGATTTAAGTTAATGAATCGCCGCCAACCACGCTGTTTGCTGAGCTTGACTCCGGGCAGTGTGGTTTATTTTTATGTCAAAAAATGGAAAGGGAAGAGTTATGAATATCGAAGAACTCGATTACCAAGAAGAAGCTACAAAAGCTGTCAATCATGTTGTTCTTTTTCAACCACAAATTCCACAAAATACAGGAAATATTGCTAGAACTTGTGCAGCGACAAATACACCGTTACACATTATTCGTCCGATGGGATTTCCAATCGATGACCGCAAAATGAAGCGTGCAGGTCTAGATTATTGGGATAAACTTGACGTGACGTTTTATGATAGCATTGAAGAGTTTATGGAAAAATGTGACGGTCAAGTTCACTTGATTAGTAAGTTTGCAGAAAAAGTTTACTCAGATGAAAATTACAACGATGGTAAACACCATTATTTCCTTTTTGGACGTGAGGATAAAGGACTACCTGAAGCATTCATGCGTGAAAATCCAGAAAAAGCCCTTCGCATTCCGATGAATGATGAACACGTTCGTAGTTTAAACTTATCAAATACCGTTTGTATGATTGTTTACGAAGCGCTTCGTCAGCAAGCATTCCCAAATTTGGAACTAAGCCATACTTACGAACACGATAAACTAAAATAAAGCAGTCCAAGGGACTGCTTTTGGCGTATAAAAGCCCAAAATGAGGGGAGAATTGGCATAAAATCAAGCTTTTTGAGATGAAATCGTTGCAGTGCTAAACTTTTTTTGATATTCTAAGAATGTCTTCAGGGCAGGGTGAGATTCCCGACCGGCGGTGTTGCCTCTCGTCCTCTTACAAAAAAGCTTAGTTTGGTAAGAGAACGAGAGCAATTTAAAAGTCCGCGAGCTGCTTTGCAGTTGATCTGGTGAGATTCCAGAACCGACAGTATAGTCTGGATGGGAGAAGACCAAGAGTTGTGATTACTTTTAGTGAACTCATATACTCGAACGCCTTCTTTCAATTTGAGAAAATTGGAGGAACTTTTTTATGCCTGAAACTATGACTAATACGCGCAAAATAGCTCACATTGCTATCTTGTCGACGCTTTCGTTTTTGCTGATGTATTTGCAATTTCCATTGATTCCATCAGCTAGCTTCTTGCAATTTGATTTTTCAATCTTGCCAGTTCTGATTGGGCTTGTCATGATTGATTTGCAGAGCGCACTTGGTATTTTGATTTTGCGTACATTATTAAAACTTATGTTAAATAACGGTGGCGTAACGACTTTAATTGGCATGCCGATGAATGTGGTAGCCTTAGGTGTTTTCCTACTAGCGATTGCTTTTATCTGGAAACGTAAACCAAGTTTAAAAAATTACGTTTTGGCTTCGGTTGTCGGGACAGTCGGATTGACGCTTGCAATGTTAGTTTTGAACTATGTTTACGCTGTGCCGCTTTATGCAAAATTTGCTAATTTTGACATTTCAACCATTTTAGGTTTGGGAAATTATTTATTTGCAATGGTTGTCCCATTTAACTTGATTGAAGGCATTATTTTTTCAGTTGCTTTCTTCATTTTGTGGAGCTGCTTAAAACCAATTTTAAAAAATAGATAGAAAAGTTAGGAATTTTCCTAGCTTTTTTTGCTGCCACAGAATTGCCACAGATTTTGAAGGATATGGCTGGGATAAAAAATTTAACTAAGGTATAATAAGGTGTGGATAATTTTTTGAAAGGGATTAACATGAAACATAAACAAACTTATTTTACAATTGCCTCAACTATTCTTGTGATTTTTATGATGTTGGGCTACGTTGTAAAATTTTACCCTGATGCTGTTTCAGGTATTGATTCAGCGATTCAGACAAGTGTGCGTGGTGAACTACCTAAACACTTGACAACTTTCTTTAAGCTGATAACGAATTTTGGCCATGAATTTTTAGTTTTTGTTTATACATTTGTGATTGCTGCGGTGTTTTATTTCTGGAAAAACTGGAAAACGGAAGCTATTTTCTTATCAGGAAATTTGCTTTTGATGGGTGTTTTCTCAACTATCTTCAAGTACCTTTATGCTCGCCCAAGACCACTTTTAGAGTATTTGGTTAAGAAGCCAATGGGTCCATCTTTTCCAAGTTGGCACTCAGCGTCAAGCATGCTTGTAGCGCTTAGCTTGATTATTATTATTGAGCAACATCTTAGCAAAACTTTTGTGAAACGTTGTTTACAAGTTCTTCTTTTAGTTATTGCCATTACAACAGCTATTTCACGTATTTATCTTGGTGTGCACTACCCAACAGATATTTTGGGCGGTTGGTTGTTAGCAGTTGCTATCGTTGCTGCAGTTTACCCTATTTATGACCAAAAACGTTTTGAATGGCGTTTCCAAGGAAAACAAGATTAATCATCAAAAGGCGACCAAGAGGTCGTCTTTTTTAAGGTGACTAGATTT
This sequence comes from Streptococcus equinus, assembly GCF_049393805.1. Classification (NCBI taxonomy): domain Bacteria; kingdom Bacillati; phylum Bacillota; class Bacilli; order Lactobacillales; family Streptococcaceae; genus Streptococcus; species Streptococcus equinus. Next base: position 551,532 of record NZ_CP185763.1, on the reverse strand, counting down.
TGTCTGAGAAGTAGAAAGTGTTATAATATAATCTATGAAAAAACGTTACAATACTCTAAATGATTATTATCGCGAGCTTTTTGGAGAAAAGATTTTCAAAGTTCCTATTGATGCTGGCTTTGATTGTCCAAACCGTGATGGAACGGTAGCACATGGCGGCTGCACTTTCTGTACGGTATCAGGCTCTGGTGATGCTATCGTAGCTCCAGATGCGCCAATTCGTGATCAATTTTATAAAGAAATAGATTTCATGCACCGTAAATGGCCAGAGGTCAAAAAATATTTGGTGTATTTCCAAAATTTTACCAACACACATGATACAGTAGATGTCATTCGTGAACGTTATGAGCAAGCCATTAATGAACCTGGTGTAGTCGGCATTAACATTGGGACACGACCAGACTGTTTGCCTGATGAGACCATTGCTTATATCGCTGAATTGTCTGAGCGCATGCACGTGACGGTTGAGCTTGGTTTGCAGACAACTTATGATGAAACTTCTGAAATCATCAACCGTGGTCATAACTATGATTTGTACGTTAAAACTGTTAAACGTCTTCGCGAGCTAGCCCCAAAAGTAGAAATCGTTTCTCACTTGATTAACGGTCTTCCTGGTGAAACTCATGAAATGATGGTTGAAAATGTTAGACGTTGTGTAACGGATAATGAGATTGACGGTATTAAACTTCATTTGTTGCATTTGATGACAAGTACCAAAATGCAACGCGACTACCATGAAGGCCGTTTAAAATTGCTCAGTATGGATGAATATGTCAATATTATCTGCGACCAATTGGAAATTATTCCTAAAAATATTGTTATTCACCGTATTACTGGAGATGCTCCACGTGACATGTTGATTGGACCAATGTGGAGCCTCAAGAAATGGGAAGTTTTAAACGCCATTGACAAAGAAATGGAATGTCGTGGTTCTTATCAAGGATGTAAATTAGAGGAGGTTGAATCGTGATAAAACGTCCCTTACACTTATCACATGATTTTTTGGCTGAGGTACTAGATGATGGTGCAGTAGCTGTTGATGCAACCATGGGAAATGGCAATGACACAGCTTTTCTCGCTCAGCATGCTAAAAAAGTTTACGCTTTTGATGTGCAAGAACAAGCACTAAAAAGCACACAAGAACGCTTAGAAAAACAGGCAATTTCAAATGCGCAGTTGATTTTAGATGGGCATCAAAATCTTGATAAATACGTCAGTGAGCCAATTCGCGCAGCTATTTTCAACCTTGGCTATTTGCCAAGTGCTGATAAGACAGTCATTACAAAACCTGATACCACTTTAGTGGCTATTGAAAAAATCTTAGAACGTCTTGAAATCGGTGGTCGTCTAGCTATCATGATTTATTATGGTCACGAAGGTGGAGACATGGAAAAAGATGCTGTGCTTGATTACGTATCAGCTCTTGACCAAAAAGAGTTTGCAACCATGCTTTACAAACCTCTTAACCAAATTCACCAACCACCTTTCTTGGTTATGATTGAAAAATTACGTTAATAATAAAACCTCTATGATTAAGGTCATAGAGGTTTTTCGTTATTAAAATTCAGGTTTGATGTAAATGCGGTCATCACCGAGCGGCACGATTGAGACTTTTTGGTCATAAAAATCAGATAAAATAGTTTCAGTAAGAACTTCATTTTTAGGACCTTCGGCAATGATTTGCCCTTTTTTGAGGAGAAGAACGTGGGTAAAAGAACGTGTGATTTCTTCTGCGTGGTGAGTGACGTAGAGGATGGTTGGTGCCTTTGGAAGAGTTGTGATTTGCTCGATTTGGCGGAGTAATTTTTCACGAGCAAATAAATCAAGACCGCTGGTTGCTTCATCGAGAATTAAAATCTCAGGTTCTTCCATAAGGCTGCGAGCAATGAGAAGTAGTTGCTTTTCACCTTGTGAAAGACTGGCATAAATACGACCAAGAAGATGTTCACCGCCAATTGAGATGAGCATTTGTCTTGCCTCGTTTAGCTCTTTTTCGCCATACTCAGTGTATAAAATGCTTGATTTATATTTTCCAGTCAGGACAATTTTTTCAGCAAGCATGTGTGGAGAGAGACGTTCTGCGATAAATGAACCGACAATACCGATTTTGGTACGCATGTTGCTAATATCAGTCCCACCAAATTTATTTCCCAGCACCTCAACACTGCCTTGACTTGTCCAGTATTCTGCTGTGATAAGTTTTAGAAGTGATGTTTTACCAGACCCGTTGAGCCCTAAGATTGCCCAATGTTCCCCTTTGTTGACCTTCCAAGTAATGTCCTTGAGAAGGGTTTTATTTTGTCGTGATAGCGTAACATTTTCCAATGTAATTTGAGCCATAAGTGACCTCCGAGATGTGTTTGATAGTTATTATATCATTTTTAGAAAATTCAGACAAATATCCGTTAAAAAGATTTGAATCATTAAACTAAAAGTTAGTAAAACTTTACTAAAACTTATTGACTTATTTTATGAAAACGTTTACTATAAAACTGTAATGAAAAACAAGTTACTTTTAGAAGGAGATTTTTATGGATACTAAATCAAATGCAGTTTCAAAGAAACAGGCTGCAACATCACGAATCTCATATGCTTTTGGGGCATTTGGTCATGATATTTTCTATGCAACCTTGTCAACATATTTCATCACCTTTATTACCTCACATTTATTTAACACAGGTGATGCGGCACAAAATAATCGCATGGTTTTATACATCACTCAGATTATTGCAGGTTTGCGTATTGTCGAATTGGTTATCGACCCATTTATCGGAAATATGATTGATAATACCAAAACTCGTTGGGGTAAATTTAAACCTTGGGTAGTTGCTGGTGGTACAATCAGTTCAATTGCTTTGTTGATTTTGTTTACAGACATGGGAGGTCTTAACAAGACAAATCCAGTTCTTTACTTGATTATCTTTGCATTTATCTACATTACAATGGATATTTTCTATTCGTTTAAAGATATTGGTTTTTGGTCAATGGTTCCTGCTTTGTCATTTAGTTCAGAAGAACGTGAAAAAACAGCAACCTTTGCTCGTATCGGATCAACTATTGGTGGTAACATTGTCGGTGTTGTCATCATGCCGATTGTACTTTTCTTCTCACTAAATCGTAATGGTGGTGCTGGTGATAATCGTGGTTGGTTCTGGTTTGCTTTCATCGTAGCTTTGCTCGGTGTTTTGACTGTTCTAGCCGTTGCATTTGGAACACACGAAATTGAGTCAGATCTTCGTAAAAATACTGAAAAGACTGGTTTTAAAGACGTTCTTAAAGTTTTGACTAAAAACGATCAATTGATGGCAATTTCATTGTCATATGTCTTGTACACTACAGGTGTCAGCATTTTAAATGCTTCTGAATTGTATTATTTCACTTATATCTTGGGACATGCTGCCCAATTCTCAATCCTTGGTACAATTAACACGGTTGTTGGTTTGTTGTCAGTATCACTTTTCCCTAAATTAGCTGGAAAATTGAACCGACGTAATCTATTCTTTGCATGTATCGCTGTTATGCTTTGTGGTATTGGTTTGTTCTCAGTAGCTGGAACTTCACTTGCTCTTGTCTTGGTCGCTGCTGAATTGTTCTTTATTCCACAACCACTTGTCTTCCTAGTTGTTTTGATGATTATCACAGACTGTGTTGAATACGGTCAATGGAAACTTGGTCACCGTGACGAAGCTTTGACATTGTCAGTTCGTCCTTTGCTTGATAAATTTGGTGGTGCTATTTCAAACCTTGTTATTGGTGCTGCAGCGGTTGCTGCTGGTATGACAACAGGTGCGACAGCTGATTCAATCACAAAAGCAGGTGCCATGTCATTCAAACTTCACGTATTTGCTTTACCATTTGCTTTGATTATTCTAAGTAGTGTTGTCTTTTTCTTCCGTGTTAAATTAACTGAAGAAAAGCACGCTGAAATCGTCGAAGAACTTGAACGCACTTGGGGTCACGAATATGTTGATGATGAAGTTGAAACAGATGGTGGCTTGACTATTTCTGCACCGATTGCCGGTGAACTTCTTGACTTGTCACAAGTAGCTGATCCAGTATTTGCTAGTGAAGGTCTTGGTAAAGGATTTGCCATTAAGCCAAGCGATGGTTGTGTTTACGCACCGTTTGATGCTATGGTTCGTCAAGTCTTTACGACACGTCACGCTGTTGGTTTGGTTTCTGAAGATGGTATTGTTCTATTGATTCACATTGGTCTTGGTACTGTCAAATTAAAAGGTACAGGCTTTGTATCATATGTGGTCGAAGGAGAACGTGTTAAAAAAGGTGATAAATTAATTGAATTCTGGGACCCAGTTATTCAAAAAGCTGGTCTTGATGATACTGTTATTATTACCGTTACAAACACTCATGCTTTTGAAGCATTTAATATGCAAGCAAAAGCTGGAGAAACTGTTAAAGCAGGTGACAATGTGCTTACTTTGCATTAAGAATAAATTGTTTCAAAACAAAGCTCAGTTTTAAACTGGGCTTTTTTAATAGTAGAAAGTGATTGTATTTGTTTAGTACTTTAATTAGAAAATGTGCTATAATGAAGTCACTGTATTAAGAATTGTATGTAGGTTTTTTGCCTATTTTTTATAGAAGAGGAGTAAGATTTATATGGAAGACCCGAGTCAGAATTTAGTTTTTCAATTTGTATTATTGTTAATTTTGACTTTGCTTAATGCCTTTTTCTCAGCATCTGAGATGGCACTTGTTTCTTTAAATCGTTCACGTGTTGAACAAAAAGCAGAAGAAGGTGACAAGAAGTTTATTCGACTTCTTTCTGTTTTAGAAAAACCTAATAACTTTTTATCAACCATCCAAGTTGGGATTACATTTATCAGTCTATTGCAAGGGGCTAGTTTGTCAGCTTCATTAGGCAGTGTTATTGCTTCATGGTTTGGTAATTTTGCTTGGGCACAGACTGCGGGAAGCATCATTTCTCTTGTCTTTTTGACTTATATTTCGATTGTTCTTGGTGAGCTTTATCCAAAACGTATCGCGATGAACCTCAAAGAAAATCTTGCCGTCATTTCTGCTCCGATTATTATTTTTATTGGAAAAATTGTTAGTCCATTTGTATGGTTGCTTTCAGCTTCAACGAACTTTTTATCACGCATTACGCCGATGACATTTGATGATGCTGATGAAAAAATGACGCGTGATGAAATTGAATACATGTTGTCAAATAGTGAAGAAACGCTTGATGCAGAAGAAATTGAAATGCTACAAGGTGTCTTCTCACTGGATGAATTAATGGCGCGTGAGGTCATGGTTCCTCGTACAGATGCCTTCATGATTGACATTAACGATGATACGCAAGAAAATATTCAAGATATTTTGAAAAATCATTTCTCACGTATTCCAGTCTATGATGATGACAAAGATAAAATCATCGGTGTTCTTCACACAAAACGTCTGCTTGCTGCTGGTTTTCGTGATGGCTTTGACAATATTGTCTTGCGCAAAATTTTACAAGAACCTTTGTTTGTTCCTGAAACAATTTTTGTGGATGATTTGTTGCGTCAGTTGCGAAATACTCAAAATCAGATGGCAATTTTGCTAGACGAATACGGAGGCGTTGCAGGGATTGTAACTCTTGAAGACCTTCTTGAAGAAATTGTCGGTGAGATTGATGATGAAACAGATAAAACAGAACAATTTGTTCGAGAGATTGGTGAACACACTTACATCGTTTTAGGTACGATGACTTTGAATGATTTCAATGATTACTTTGACCTTGATTTGGACAGTGACGATGTTGATACAATCGCTGGATTTTATTTGACAGGTGTCGGAAATATTCCGAGCCAAGATAGTCGTGAAACGTTTGAAGTTGAGTCAAAAGATAAGCACATCGCTTTGACGAATGACAAAGTCAAAGATGGTCGTGTGACAAAACTAAAAGTCGTTTTTTCTGATATAGAACAGAATAATGAAGAAGACTAAGTTTGACTTAGTCTTTTTTCTTTGGAAAATGGTATAATGAAAATTAGAAAAACGGTTACAAAGGATGATAGAAAATGGCTGAAATTGATTACGGAAAAGTGACTGGAATAGTTCATTCAACAGAAAGTTTTGGTTCTGTTGATGGTCCAGGCGTTCGCTTTGTCATTTTTATGCAAGGCTGCAAAATGCGTTGCCAATACTGCCACAACCCTGATACTTGGGCATTAGAAAGCAATAAATCACGAGTAAGAACAGTTGATGATGTTTTAGCAGAAGCACTTCGCTACAAACATTTCTGGGGTGAAAATGGTGGTATCACTGTCTCAGGTGGTGAAGCCATGTTACAAATTGATTTTGTGACTGCTCTCTTTACCAAAGCTAAGGAGTTAGGCATTCACTGTACGCTAGATACTTGTGGGTTTACTTTCCGTGATACACCAGAATATCACGAGATTGTTGACAAGTTATTAGCTGTTACAGATTTGGTGCTTTTGGATTTGAAAGAAATCAATCCAAAACAACACATTGTTGTTACACGTCAACCAAACACAAATATTCTAGCTTTTGCTCGCTATTTGTCTGATAAGAAAATTCCAGTTTGGATTCGTCATGTTTTGGTTCCTGGTTTAACTGATTTTGATGAGGATTTGATTGAGCTTGGAAAATTTGTAGAGACACTTGAAAATGTTGATAAGTTTGAAATTCTTCCTTACCACACTTTGGGCGAATTTAAATGGCATGAATTAGGAATTCCTTACAGCCTTGAAGGAGTTAAACCACCGACGAAAGAACGTGTTCAAAATGCTAAAGAGCTTATGCACACAGAGTCTTACACAGAGTACATGAAACGTATTCATCATTAGTCCTTGTGACTATTGACATTGACTTGAATCTTTGATAAGCTCTATCACAAGGTGGACACTATGAACAGTTACAAAATTTTAAAATTTGATGATAAATTTGTGTACTTAACACAGGATGGAAAAATCAAGAAATTAGCGCGTGAGTTATTTGATTTTGACATTACACTGGGTGATAAGGTTGATTATATTCAAGATGGTGATATTGTTTTAGTGATGCCAAGCCAAGGCGAAGTAGATTTTTCAAGCGATAAATCTGTTAAGTCAGGGCTTTTACAAGGCATTCTTAACCTTTTCTTGGAAACACTGTCCATCCATAATAATGACTTAGGCAATCTTAAGAAGATATTTTCGCAATTGCTTGTGACGCTATTTATGGCGTGGAGTTTGCTTGGTGTAGTTGTTATTGAGCTTTTGCTCTTGTTAGAATCACTGATTACTTTTGTTTGGCGTTTGCTTGTAAAAGGTATTAAACGTTTGCACATTGTGGATAACAGCCGAAAATTTATGGCTTATCGTAAGCAGCAAGAAGCTATCCGCAATCAGGAAAATCGTGAGGAAGAAGAGCGTCTTTTGCGTCTTGCATTAGAACATGAAAAAGCTACGCATAAAGAAGTTTCTACAAATGAATCAGAGGTAGAAAAAACAATCTCTGATGACAACCATTCTGAACAAGATTAAAAAATATCAAAAGCATTTTCACTGGCGAGTAAGTCGATTGGCTAGTGAAGATGCTTTTTTGTTTGATATTACCTTAAAACCAGCTGCCAGCTTTGCTATCTATCTTAAATTTTGCTAAAATAAGAAGTAAATAATTATTATGAGGTAAAAAACATGTCTAAAATTTTAGTTTTTGGTCACCAAAATCCAGACTCTGATGCACTTGGTTCATCAATTGCATACGCACACTTGAAACGTGAACTTGGTATGGATGCTGAAGCTGTTGCTCTTGGAACTCCAAATGAAGAAACAACTTTTGCATTGAACTATTTTGGTGTCGAAGCACCACGTGTTGTTGAATCAGCAAAAGCAGAAGGTGCTGACCAAGTTATTTTGACAGACCACAACGAATTCCAACAATCAATCTCTGATATTCGTGACGTTGAAGTTATCGAAGTAATTGACCACCACCGTGTTTCTAACTTTGAAACTGCTAACCCACTTTACATGCGTTTGGAACCAGTTGGTTCAGCTTCATCAATCGTTTACCGTCTTTACAAAGAAAATGGTGTAGCTCTTCCTAAAGAAATGGCTGGTTTGCTATTGTCTGGTTTGATTTCAGATACTCTTCTTCTTAAATCACCAACAACTCACGCAACTGACCCAGCTGTAGCTGCTGAATTGGCAGAAATCGCAGGTGTTAACCTTGAAGAATACGGTTTGGCATTGCTTAAAGCTGGTACAAACTTGGCAACAAAATCTGCTGAAGAATTGATTGACATCGATGCAAAATCATTCGAACTTAACGGAAACCAAGTTCGTGTTGCACAAGTTAACACAGTTGATATCAACGAAGTTCTTGAACGTCAAGCAGAAATCGAAGCTGCAATGACAGCTGCTATCCAAGCTAACGGATACTCTGATTTTGTTCTTATGATTACTGATATCCTTAACTCAAACTCTGAAATCTTGGCACTTGGTGCTAACATGGATAAAGTTGAGGCAGCATTCAACTTCAAACTTGAAAACAACCACGCATTCCTTGCAGGTGCTGTTTCACGTAAAAAACAAGTTGTTCCACAATTGACAGAAAGCTTCAACGCTTAATCAAAAGTGATAGGATAACAAAAGGGCGATGCAAGTCGCCTTTTTGTATGCTTTGTATATTGAGGAGATAAAAAATTAAAGATATTGATATGAAAAAAATTATCTTTTTATTTTGTTGTTTTATTTTAGTTGGATGTCATCAGCAATCAAATGGTAGTAAAGTAAAAACAAGCCATGGCTCAAGAGAAGCTATCAAGTCTAAGAATGTAACAAGAGAGAAAAAAGATTACTCTGATTGGTTTTTAAATTATCGATATTATTATGTTGCATCAAATACTTCAACTTTGATGACATGCGGGATAGTCTTGAATAATGATGGTACTGCAACTTTATGTAGAGCTGGCGCAGAATTGATGGCATTCAATGCTGGGAATCCTTTAAAAGGACAGTACACAATTGAAGATTATGAGGATTCTAATACTGTACAAACTTATGTTACATCAGGTAATATGACTGTAAATGGAGAAGAACCTAGTCGAGTAGAACTTGTTCCAAGTGTTAAAATCACGATAGATATTCCTGAGCAAGAACTTCAACGTGTTAATGGCAACGTTAATTCTGTAAAAGATGAAACCAAGGTAGTGCTTTATGGTTATACTAATGATGATGGTAATAAAGTATTAACAACAGATGAAGAGGTAAAATCAGCATTACAAGTTTATTTTCATGCTAAACCTGAAAAAGCTAACTATGTTGTTAGTGTAGATGTATTGAATTTACGTTTAAAACCTAGCTTATCAGCTGATGTTGTTACTAAAAAACAAAAGGGTGATATTCTTCAAGTATTAGATTATGTTAGTGGAGAATCAGTTGATAATAACTCAACTTGGTGGGAAGTTAATATTGATGGTCAGAAATGTTATGCTTGGTCTGGTGCTCTTAAAACACAATTAGCTTATGATGCTGAGCTAGAATCAGCTAATGATATTAATTTGGAAGAGATAAAGGATGAAAACTACGAATCGCTTGCCGGAACATGGCGTAACGGAAAAGGTGATACTCTTGTTATTCGAGCTGATGGATCTGTTACTAGTACAGTAAGTGGGAACACAGGTGAAGAAAGTTTGCAAGGTGCTTTTAGATATGAAAATGATGGCATTCCTTATATAGGAATGGGGAATGGTTTCACTGGTGGTTTATTGGCGTTATTTAAAGTTGGGTTTGAAAACCCATCGGGAGATAAGTCTGATATTTCTAAAGCACGAATTGTACCAACACAGAATGGTGTTTATCATTTATCTAATGATTACTATTATTATCGTCAATAACATGGAAGGAAATTGTAAATGAAAAAGAGAATTCTATTAATTGTTATTACTTTATTAGTTTTAGGTGCATGTTCTAAGAAAAATAGTAATCAGAAAGTATCAGGAAATTGGTATACTGGCTCATCTTCATCTACTTCGGCATCTGATAAAAAAGAAGCTAGTGATAATAGCATTTATGATGTTGTGTTAGAAAAACTTAGAAATGATACAAGTGATACTCCAGCGACGCATTACGCTTATTATGATATCGATGGGAATGGTCAGGATGAACTATTTTCTGGACGGTACTGGGAGTCTACGGGAACAGTTGAATTCGCCGCTCTCTATTATAATAATAATGGTGTAGCGGATTATCTAGCGCAAAGTTATGTCGCGACAGCTGGTGGTTATAGAGAAGCTGCAAATATTTACACAGATGGAACGATTATTACTGCTAAGTGGATGTCAACAGGAACAGAAATGGAAGATATCCAGTATCAATTGAGAGCAGATAATAGTGGTATTGATACTATAAAAAGTGCTACTGTACCGATTGGTAAAGATGTAGAATTAACGGATTACTTTGATGTAAAAAATAAAGAGACGTTTGATTTTAGTGTGCTTGATTGGCAACCATTAGTATCTGAACAAGCAAATTCTGATGATTTAGATGTTAATCAGATACTTAGTGGAAATTACGAATCATTAGCAGGAACATGGGTGAATGGTAGAGGGCAAACTTTTGAATTTAGTGATGAAGGAATGCTTGAAGGAATGAATATTAGTTCGCCACGAGTAAGTTCTTATGGAACAGTTACCTTAGCATGTGGTGCAGCTAACGGTGCACCCGGTGGATTTGCTATTGAAGTTTACCCTACTGGTGTCAAAAATCCCAAAGGAGATTATTCAGACATTTCTAAACCAAGATTAGTAGCAGGTCAGCAATTTGTCGATTTTCCTGCAGAAGCATATTATTATAGAAAATAGCAAAAACAAAAAGCAAACAAGTTTTCTTGTTTGCTTTTTTATTCTCCATCTCGGATAAAGGTGATTGTCTTGTCATCTGAATGCTCTAATGAAAATGAGAATCCATCGAAAGTTAATGTCTTTATGTCCTCAAGTGTTTCAATTTGTTTTTCAGCCATGAGTGAAACGAGGCGACCACGTCCTTTTTTAGAAATAGTTGAATGGATTTTAAGTTCACCAGCTCGATTTTCCATAAAGATGATTTTAATCATGCGTTTACGGATATCTGGTGAAAAGACTTGCTCGAATTCTGAGGAAAGTAGCGAAATGATAAGGTCATCATCTTGAACGACTTTATCGTAGTCTTCTCGCCAGAATTGCTTCAAAGAAGTTTTTCCGATTTTTAGGTTTCCTTGAAAATCAAGGCGGTGCGGCGCAATTAGCTCAGTTGGTTTGATAAGTCCATAAAATGCTGTTGCGATACGAAGGTGCTCATCGAGGTAGTCTTGTTCAGCTTGGCTGACTTGCTGACGATTCATATAGCGATACATCAGCCCATCATATAAGAGCCAAGCAGGGTAGCTTTTTGCTTCTTTGTCTGATAAGCGGTGCCAGCGCAACCACTCTTGGTCAGCTTTGCTAGAATTGATTTTATAAAAGTTTGTCAAATCTTTAACAGAAAAATTCGTCAAAATATCAAGTATCGCTTGGGGCTTTTGAGAAAGTTCCTGATAAGAAAAGGCATCTTGATTGGTATTTAATTCTTTGGCGTTAGGGATTAATAGTTTCATACTGGCATTATAGCATACGATAAAACTTAGCTACAATTGATTAGCATTTTAAGATTGTCTTCTTCTAGCAGTCGCTTATGTTTTTTGTTACAATTAACATATGAAACTATGCGAATTGCAGGCTGGAGACTTACTTTTTATGTATGATGCCTCAGAAATATCACAAGCCATAAAGGACTCGACGGGTCAGTATAGTCACGTTGGTATCTTTTTTGAGCAGATGATTTATCATGCAACGAGAAATCAAGGCGTCGTTAGACAAAGTTTGAGAGAATTTTTGGATACACATGAGCAGCTTGTTTCGGTTTACCGTTATCCAAAAATAAATCCAGACCAAGTTCTGGCAGCTGCAAAGAATCTTCTCGGTAGACCTTATAATGACAGTTTTTATCCTGACAATGATTGTTATTATTGTTCAGAGTATATTGCAGAAATCTTACCGATTTTTGAAACTGTTCCTATGAAATTTGGCGATGATGAGCAGGAAATTTCTGAGTTTTGGCAGGACTACTATGACAAACTTGGTCTTGCTGTGCCTTTGAACCAACCAGGCACCAATCCCAGTCAGCTAGCCAATTCAGCGTTTTTACAATATTTAGGAGAATTACATGATTAAAATTTTTAATCCAGATAAATTAACACGACAAGAATTTTTCAAGGATTTGGTTAATTTTCTTTATCAAACTGATGATGTGACTTTGCGTCAAATCAAAGCACAGTTTCAAGACGTCTCAAAGATTGACCGTTTGATTGAAGAATATGTCCAAGCAGGATACATTATCCGTGACAATAAGCGCTATACGATTGGATTTGACTTGCTTGAATCTCTAGAAAATATTGACTTAGATAGTCAGATTTTTGTGGATGATGGGAGTCCGGTTTACACTGACTTGATGGCAATCACTTTCGAGACACGTTTGGAAAATGAGACTAATGATTTGGTGCTCGCTGAAAAGACAAGTATTGCTCGTGATGAATTGACACTTGCAAATTATTTTTTCAAACTCTCTGAAAACTTGCCGATGTCTAAAATGCAACAACCGTTGTACGATTTGCTAGGAGATGTTAATCAGGCTTACGCTTTGAGATACATGACAACTTTTCTATTGAAATTTGCTGATAAAGACGAAGTCGCTCAAAAACGACCTGATATTTTTGTAGAAGCCTTGGACTTGCTAGGCTACATCAAGAAGAATGATAATGGCAAATATGAATTGAAGATGGATTTTGATAAAGAATTACTAGTTTTTGCAAGCAAAGCATAAAAGGGAGTGAGACAGAAATCGGTAATTTCGAAGAAATTCGATTTCGTTGTCTCACCCCCGCAAAGTTGAGTAGGGTTATAAAAGCTGATTTATCAGCGCATTAGAACCCACTCAACTACTACGCCTTGTAAATAATAACTATATAAACAAGATGCTGAGTACTTTTGTCTCAGCTTTTTAATTTGCTTTAATCATGAGATAAAGAAAATATGGGGCACCGATAACTGAGATGATAATGCCTGTCGGAATACCAGTACCAACTAAAAGACTTCGTCCAACGGTATCGGCAACGAGCATTAAAATCATGCCCACAATCATGCTAGCTGGTAAGGTTATGCGGTGGTCGTTGCCAAATAGCTGTTTTGTGATATGACCTGACAGCAGACCAATGAAAGTAATATTTCCAACTAGAATGACACTCAGTGACGCTAGAGCTGTCGACAAAATAAGAAGCACGAGTCGTTCTTTTTTGATATTAACACCAAGCGCAATTGTCGTCTCCTCACTGAACATCATCATGTTTAAAATATAGCTGCGCCAATAAGTTAGTCCTAAGGCTAGAAGAAATAGAGGTGTAAGCGTCATGAGAGTCTGCCAGTTACCACCAGTCACCTTTCCGCTCAGCCATGAGACGATATAATCTGTTTTTCCAATATCAAGATTATCAATAATGGAAATCATCATGCCAGAGAGTAGGCTTGAAACGCCGACACCAGAGATGATTAGTCGTGAAGGAGAGATAGGCTGATTCTTTTGATGCGAGATAGCGTAAACTGTACAGATTGTGATGATACTACCTATCATGGCTAAAAATGGCATAAATGCTAGAATTTTTGGATTTGAAATATCTAGCAGTCCAATCATTATGGCAATGACAAAACCAGCGCCAGCATTTATCCCTAAAATGCCTGAGTCAGCTAACGGATTTTTTGTGAGAGTTTGTAGTAAAACGCCTGATACTGCTAAGGCAGCTCCGCCAATCATGCAAGCTAAGATGCGAGGAAGCCTGATTTTTAGGACGATTAAAGACATGGTCGCATTTGATTTTCCAAGAAAGACTTTGAACACTTGGCTGATTGATGAATTGGCGTATCCGATGGCTAGTGATGCTAGAAAGATGACTAATAATAGAAGTAAGAGAGGAAAGAAGCGTTTTGTAAAATGAAATTTTTGCCTCATAAATTTTCCCCCTTTCGCATTAACCACAAGAAGCATGGGAGACCAACGATGCTAATAATTGCACTCAGCGGAGTCTCAGCTGGTGGATTAATAATACGAGAAATCAAGTCGACCCAAAGCATAAAGGTGCTACCAGCAAATGCTGTTAAAGGAAGAAGGACACGATAGTCCTTTCCAACACACATTTTAATGCAATGCGGAATAATCAAGCCCACAAAAGCTAGGCTACCAACTAGCGCCACAGCTGCAGCTGACAAAGCAACCACAATGCCCAGTAAACTAATCGTTATCAGAAAAGTTTTCTGTCCTAGAGATTTTGCCACAGTTTCATCAAGACTTAAAATAGTCAACTGATGAGCTAACAATTGTGCTAAAATCAAACCAATAATAATAACCGGTGAAATAATGCCAAGCATTTTCCAATTGACTTGTGCTAAACCACCAGCTTGCCAGCCGATAACTGCTTTCGACAAATCAAAATACAAAGTGACAGCTTGACCTAAAGATGAAAAGAGAGTCGAAATCATGGCACCCGCCAGAATAATACGAATCTGTTGATAGCCTTTTTTAGGATGATAAGCTATGCCAAAAATCAAGCATGCCGCAATAACAGCACCAATTAAACAGACAAGAAGGGTTAAGCTGTAGTGCATACTGCCAAAAACAGCGTAGCCAACAATTAAAGCAAGTCCTGCACCAGCATTGATTCCAAGAAGACCAGGGTCGGCGATAGGATTGCGCGTGACACCTTGAATAATACTACCAGCTTGAGCCATGGCAGCTCCAACTAAAATAGCAGCAATCGTTCTTGGCAAACGTAGGTCGAAAATCACGTCCTGCAAATTAGAGTCAGTCAATGGTGCTTTAACAACACTTAGTAATTCTTGATTTGAATAAGAAACAGCCCCAAATCGAAGCCCAAAATACCAGCCAAGAAAGAATAAAATACTAATGCCGAAAAAAACAAGCCAAGCTTGAGCTGGCTTATTTTTCTGAAGAAGGTACGATTGTTTCATTGTATTTCCTTTTCAGAAGTTCTCAAAAATTAGCTATTTGCTTTTTTGATGGTGTTGACAAAAGCATCTAGCTGTTTATCAAGTGACATTGGGTCTGAGAAGTAGAAGAGATTTTCATCGACTTCAAGGACATGATTGTTTTTAACGGCTGGGATATTTTTCCAAACATCACTTTCTTTTAATGAAGCGGCAGCATTTTTAGTATCATCGCTAACGTTTACGACAAGGTAATCACCTGCGTAATCTCCAAGGACTTCTTGTGAAACGCCGAACCAACCAGCCGTAAAGACATCATCTTGCACTTTTTGAGGTGCAGAAAAGCCAAGTGAATCATAAATCAACTCACCAGAACGTCCCCAGTTATCGCCATAAAGATAAATATCTTTGTCGTAAAAGTCCATAACGGTAAAGGTAGTTGACGGATCGATGTATTGACCAAGTTCTTCTTTAGCCTTGGCAGTTTTTTCTTTCCAGTTATCAAGCCATTTTTGAGCTTTATCTTCTTTTCCGAAGACTTTACCAAGGTTTGTCATCATTTCAAGGTAATCACTCTTACCAAATTCAATAACCAAAACAGGTGCAATGTCTTTTAACTCTTTGAGGTGTTCATCTGTTGAAAAAGCGATGATAAGATCTGGTTCTTGCGCAGCGATGGCTTCTGTGTCATCAGAAGTCAATTGAACAGCGTCTGCTAGTTTATCGCCAAAAGCTGGGCTATTTTTTTCTAAATCAAGAGAATAACTTGAAACATCAACACCAAGTTCTAGAAGGTAACCTGTGTATGAGTAAGCAAAGTTAACGACTTTTTTAGGATTTTTTGGAATGTCGCCTTCATAAGAAAAGCCAGTGATTTTTGGCATGCTAGAGAGTTCAGTCTTATTTGATGTTGATGATGTATTTTGACAAGCAACTAACATAAGTGTTGCAAGGAAAGTTGTTAGAGTGATGAAAAATTTTTTCATGTTAAGCGTCTCCTGCTAATAAATCTATACGAGCTGATAAGTCAGCAAAATTGGACAGTTATGGATAGGGTCTTGAACGATTTTGGCATCAATGCTAAAAATGTCACGCAAAATATCTGCTGTCATGATGCCTTGAACATTGTCGTGGTATTTAATTTGCCCATTTTTCATGGCAATCAATTCATCTGAAAATCGAGCTGACAAGTTCAAATCATGTAAGACCATAATAATTGTTTTTTTGGTATCTTGGTTGAGTTTTTTAAGTAATTCCAAGATTTCCAGTTGGTGGTTCATATCGAGATAAGTTGTGGGCTCATCTAAAAAGATAGTATCTGTATCTTGTGCTAAAGCCATAGCAATCCAGACACGTTGACGTTGACCACCAGAAAGAGAATCAACTTTTTTATCGGCAAATTCGTAGACTTTAGTCATTTGCATTGCCCAGTCAATTTTCTTTTTGTCTTCTTCGTTTAGCCTTCCTAGATAATGTTGATGCGGGAAGCGACCATACGAAACAAGTTCATAAACTGAAATGCCTTCAGTAGCTTCTAAGACCTGTGGTAGTAAAGCAATCTTTTTAGCCACTTCCTTAGTTGGCAAAGTAGCGATGGCTTGACCGTCAATTAAGATTTTTCCTTCTTTGACAGCTTGGATGCGTGTTAAAGATTTTAGAAGTGTTGATTTTCCACAACCGTTAGCGCCAATGATTGTCGTAATTTTTTGATGAGCGATTTTAGTAGATAAGTTCTCAATAATCATTTTGTCATCATAAGCTACTGAAATGTTTTCAGCTTTGATTTCTGACATAAAAGACCTCCTTTCATCGGAAAATAGTAAAAAGCAATTCTTTCAAACGAAGAATTGCCTTTTTATTTTAGCATAGAAAAAAGGCCTTTGTAAGCCTTTTTTGAAAATATCTTTACAAAAATATAATAGAATTTTAATTAATTAGAATCGTTCTAAATATCAACAATAACCATTCTAGTTAAGGTATTTTTTAGCAATATTTAGGTCGCCTGCATAGGCTGTGCGTTCACCGTTAACGATTTGGTAAGCGTCTGCACCTTTACCCGCAATAATTACTGCATCATTTTCATTTTTCGTGAGTAGCATAGCTTTGGCAATTGCTTTTTCGCGGTCAACTTGAATGTCTAATGAGCGCGTTACTTGACTTGCGATTTCTTCAGCAATAGCTTGTGGGTCTTCGTAGTTTGGGTCGTCAGCTGTTAAGATGACATTGAGATTTTGATGAGCATTGATAACACGCGCAAAATCTGCACGACGACTTTCACCTTTATTTCCAGTAGCACCCAAAATTAAGTAAAGTTGCCCTTTTTGATGTTCTTCAACAACAGAAAGTAGTTTTTCAAGACTATCTCCGTTGTGAGCGTAGTCGACAAAGACTTTGGCTCCATTTGCTTGAGTGACAACTTCCATACGACCTGGCACGCTAGTTTCTGAGATTCCTTTTTTGATGTCTTCAAGGCTTGTTCCTAAACGAAGACAAGCAAGTCCAGCAGCTACCGCATTCTCTTGGTTGAATGAGCCGATGAGTTGGATATCATAATGACCAGCAAGTTTGCCTGTCACGTCGAAATCAAAAGCTCTGCCATTTTCAATTGTATTTTCAGAACCACAGCCATAAAAATCGTGTGGTTTGTCAGCGACTTGTTGAGCAACGACTTTGAAATGATCCATGCCAGCGTTAACCACAACAGCTTTGCTATTTGTCATTAATAGACGTTTGTGGTAGAAGTAATCTTCAAAAGTTGGATGTTCGATTGGTCCAATGTGGTCTGGGCTGATATTAAGAAAGGCACCAACATCAAATGTCAATCCGTAGACGCGATCAACTAGATAAGCTTGACTTGAAACTTCCATGATAAGATGAGTCATGCCATTATCAACAGCAGTTGCCATCATTTTGAAGAGGTCAAGACTCTCAGGTGTTGTCAATTTTGACTTGAAGAATGTTTTACCATCAAGTGTTGTATTCATTGTTGAAAACATTGCTGGTTTGTGGCTTTGCTTCAAGATATTATAAGTAAAGTAAGCAGCAGTTGTCTTCCCTTTTGTACCAGTGAAAGCAATGATTTTTAATTTTTCTTCTGGATGACCATAAAATTCCATGGCAATCAAGCTCATCGCTTTTTTGATATCAGTTACGATGATAGCAGGAATATCAAGTTCATAGTCAACTTGGCTGACGTAAAAAGGTAAACCAAGTTGGACAGCTTGTTCTAGATATTCTTTTTTAAAAGTTGCCCCTTTTGCAAAGAAAAGTGTTGAACTATCTACATCGCGACTATCAAAGCTAATTTTTGAAAAACTAGGATTTTCTTCCCAATCAAGGCTGTAGTGATTGTGGAAGATAATTTCGCGGAAATTATGATCTTTTTTCAGGATATCGAGGGTTTTTTCAAGTGTAATCATACACTCTATTTTAGACTTTATGTCTTTGTTTTACAAGTCACAAGCAAAAGTTTATAATAAAATGTAACGCTTATTTTTAAATTAGGAAGAAAACTATGTCTAAAAACAAAACAAATATGACACAGCAACAGCAGATGGTGCGCGGAGCTGCATGGTTGACAGCTTCAAACTTCATCAGTCGCTTTTTAGGGGCTTTCTACGTTATTCCGTGGTATGCTTGGATGGGAACGCATGCCGAGCAAGCCAATGCTCTTTTTGGAATGGGCTACAATATCTACGCTGTTTTTCTACTGATTTCAACAGCAGGGATTCCAGTTGCTATTGCAAAGCAAGTTTCCAAATATAACACGCTTGGGCAAGAAGAGACTAGTTACTATCTCTTACGAAAAATTTTAAAATTAACCTTGGTGCTTGGTTTTATTTTTGCGGCGATTATGTACGTCGGTGCGCCAATTCAAGCCACATGGAGTGGCGGTGGAGAAGATTTGATTCGTGTCATGCAGAGTCTAGCATGGGCGGTTCTCCTTTTCCCATCTATGAGTGTTCTTCGTGGCTTTTTCCAAGGATTTAATAATCTAAAACCTTACGCCATGAGCCAGATTGCTGAGCAAGTTATCCGTGTGATTTGGATGTTGCTTACAGCCTTCATGATTATGAAAATCGGTTCAGGCGATTATGTTTCAGCAGTTGTTCAATCGACATTTGCTGCTTTTATCGGTATGATTGCAAGTATTGCAGTGCTCATTTTCTTCCTTTGGAAAGAAGGAAAATTGCAAGCCATTCTCTCTAAAGAAAATGACGATATCGATATTGATGCCAAAGCTATTATCATTGAAACTGTGAAAGAAGCTATTCCGTTTATTATCACTGGAGCAGCGATTCAACTTTTCCAATTAGTTGACCAATGGTCTTTCATCAATTCAATGAAATTGTTCACATCGCATAGCCTCAAAGAGTTGCAAATTCTTTATGCTTACTTATCAAGTAACCCAAATAAAGTTACAATGATTTTGATTTCCCTTGCGACAGCGATTGGGGGAGCAGGTATTCCGCTTTTAACAGAAAACTTTGTCAACAAAGATAAAAAAGCCGCTGCGCATTTAGTAATCAATAGCTTACAAATGTTGTGCATGGTACTTTTCCCTGCAATGATGGGAGCCATTATTTTAGCTCAGCCACTTTACACGCTCTTCTACGGTGCACCAAATGATGCAGCACTTTGGTTGTTTGTCGGTGCTTTGGTTCAGGTTATTTTCTTAGCGCTTTATAGTTTACTTGCGCCGATGCTTCAAGCCTTGTTTGAAAATCGCAAAGCTATTAACTATTTCGCTTACGGCTTGGTTGTTAAAGTAGTTTTACAAGTACCATTTATCTATCTTTTTAAAGCATACGGACCTTTGCTATCAACAGCTATTGGTTTGTTGATTCCGATAATCTTGATGTTCAATCAGATTCATGCTGTGACACATTTTAATCGTAAAGCCTTGTTACGTGGTGTCCTTTTGGTAACCATTTTAACAGCTATTATGGGAGTTGTTGTGGCATTAGGGACATTTGGACTTCATTTTGTTATTAGTCCCACAACACGCTTTGGTAGTGTCGTATACCTTGTCTTGATGGGAGCCTTAGGCGTTCTCGTGTATGGATTCCTTGCGCTCGCCACTCATTTACTAGATAAATTAATCGGCAGCAAAGCAAAAGTACTCCGTCAAAAATTACATATGGAATAAAAAAACAGTCCGGTGGACTGTTTTTTCATGAGCCTGAAAATAGGGAAGCGATTAAGGTCCAGTGGACTGTTTTTTCATGAGCCTGAAAATAGGGAAGCGATTAAGGTCCAGTGGACTGTTTTTTCATGAGCCTGAAAATAGGGAAGCGATTAAGGTCCAGTGGACTGTTTTTTCATGAGTCTGAAAATAGGGAAGCGATTACAGTTCAATGGATTGTTTTTTGCTATAGCTTTTTCTTATAGCTAACTATCAAGAAATAGAATAGCCAAAAAGAGCTTTTTTCTCACAAATAAATGTTAGAATAAATGCTATAAAAATTTTTGAACGTTAACTAAGTTATGTGAGAAGAGAGGAGTTTGTTATGAAGAGTGACTGTAGATTGGCTACGATTTTAGCGCATGCTGGGATTAAATCTGATGAGGCAACTGGTGCTTTAGCTGCGCCAATTCATTTCTCGACGACTTATCAACACCCAGAGTTTGGACAATCAACTGGTTTTGATTACACAAGAACAAAAAATCCAACACGTGCGACACTTGAAAAAACATTAGCAGCTATTGAAAATGCTGATTATGCTCTAGCGACATCATCTGGAATGAGCGCCATTGTTTTAGCGTTGGAAATTTTTCCTGTAGGAGCAAAGGTGGTGGCTGCGCGTGATTTGTATGGTGGCTCTTTTAGATGGTTTAACGATAAAGAAAAAGAAGGCCGTTTCAACTTTACATATGTCAATAATGAAACAGATCTTTTGACTGCTATTTCAGAGGAAACAGACCTTGTCTATCTTGAAACACCAACAAATCCATTGATGATTGAATTTGACATTTCAAAGGTTGCCAAAGTAGCTCACAAAAATGGTGCAAAGCTGATTGTTGATAATACTTTTTATAGTCCAATTTACCAAAATCCAATTACGCTTGGGGCTGATATTGTTGTTCACTCAGCGACAAAATATTTAGCTGGTCACAATGATGTTTTAGCAGGTGTCGTGATTACAAGTGATAAAGCTATTTATGATAAGCTCTTTTATAACCTCAACACTACGGGACCAACTCTATCGCCGTTTGATTCTTACATGCTGATGCGTGGGCTTAAGACTTTAAAACTTCGGATGGAAAAAGCAACTGAGAATGCTCAAGAGATTGTTGCGTTTTTGAAAAATTCCTCAGCTGTTAAAGAAGTTCTTTATACAGGAAAGGGTGGCATGATTTCTTTTAAAGTAGTTGACGAAGAAAAAATTCCTCACATTATCAATAGCCTTGAAATCATTACTTTTGCTGAAAGTTTGGGTGGTGTCGAAAGTTTAATCACTTATCCGAGAACTCAGACCCATGCTGATATTCCAGAAGATGTTCGTCTTTCTTACGGTTTGACAAATGACTTGCTACGTCTTTCGATTGGTATTGAAGATGTGGACGACCTAATTGAAGATTTAAAAAATGCTTTGGAGGACTAGTATGGGACAATACGATTTTACAACCAGACCAAATCGATTGAAACAATTTACCTATAAATGGCAGAGCTCGGAAGATAATCCTGATTTATTGCAACTGTGGGTGGCAGATATGGATTTCCTACCAGTTCCAGAAATTAAAGATGCTATCGTTTCTTATGGTCAAGAACACATTTTTGGCTACAATTACTTTAAAGACTCTTTATATCAAGCCGTGATTGATTGGGAGAAGAGTGAGCATGGCTACGAAGTGAAAAAAGAAGAGATTTCATTTATCGACGGTGTTGTTCCTGCAATTTCAGTTGCTATTCAAGCTTTTACACAAAAAGGTGATGCTGTTCTTATCAACTCACCAGTTTATTATCCATTTGCTCGAACAGTCCGCCTTAACGACCGGAAGTTGGTGGAAAATTCTTTGAGCATCCAAAATGGTCATTTTGAAATTGATTTTGAACAACTTGAAAAAGATATTGTCGATAATCACGTTAAGCTTTACATTTTTTGCAGCCCGCATAATCCTGGAGGTCGTGTGTGGTCAGAAGCAGAATTGAAAAAAATTGGCGAACTTTGCCAAAAACATGGTGTGATTTTGGTATCTGATGAGATTCACCAAGATTTGGCTCTTTTTGGCAATAAACACCATTCATTCAATACTGTTGACCATCGATTCAAAGATTTTGCAATCATTTTATCTTCAGCGACTAAAACGTTTAACATTGCTGGTACGAAAAATAGCTTTGCCATTATTCAAAATCCAAAACTTAGGAAAAAATTTCAACGAGTGCAGCTTGCTAATAACCAGCATGAGGTGCCGACGATTGGCATGATTACTACGGAAGTTGCCTTTACTCATGGCAAGGCTTGGCTAGAAGAGTTGAAAAAAGTAGTTGAAAAAAATATCAACTATCTATCAGATTATCTTGAAGAAAATACCAAGATAAAGGTAATGAAGCCTGAAGGGACTTACCTTGTTTGGCTTGATTTTTCAGCTTACGGCATTGAACAGCCACAATTGGATGAAAAGTTACAAAAAGAAGCAAAAGTCGTCTTAAATGATGGGGCGCATTTTGGAAATGAAGGAAAATATTTTGCACGCTTAAATGCAGCAACACCTTTTGAAACGATTGTCGAAGCAAGTAGACGTATTGCTAGTGTTTTTAGCAAAAAATGAGAGAAGTAGGCATTTGCCTGCTTTTTTCATTGTTTAAGGTGGAAAAGTTGTTTTTTTGTGACAAAAATGTGACATTCGTCATAAAAAGTGAGCATATTTTGCTATTTTCTGCTATAATTGATAAGGTTAAACAAAATTCAGTATAAAAAGGAGTACAATCATGGGAAAATTCCAAGTTATCTCACATCCGCTTATCCAACACAAATTGTCAATTTTGCGTCGTACAACAACTTCAACTAAAGATTTCCGCGAATTGGTTAATGAAATCGCAATGCTTATGGGTTATGAAGTTTCTCGCGACCTTCCTCTAGAAGATGTTGAAATTGAAACACCTATTACAAAAACAACTCAAAAACAATTGACTGGTAAAAAACTTGCAATTGTCCCTATTTTACGTGCTGGTATCGGTATGGTTGATGGTTTCTTAAGTCTTATTCCAGCTGCAAAAGTTGGTCACATCGGTATGTATCGTGACGAAGAAACTTTACAACCAGTTGAATACCTTGTGAAATTGCCAGAAGATATTGACCAACGTCAAATCTTTGTTGTAGACCCAATGCTTGCTACAGGTGGTTCTGCAATTCTAGCGGTTGACTCTCTTAAAAAACGTGGTGCAGCTAACATCAAATTCATCTGTCTTGTTGCTGCTCCAGAAGGTGTTAAAGCACTTCAAGAAGCTCACCCAGATATCGACATCTACACTGCAGCTCTTGATGAAAAACTTAACGAAAATGGATACATTGTACCAGGTCTTGGTGACGCTGGTGACCGTTTGTTCGGTACAAAATAAGATTAGGTTGTTATGCTTAATAAAAAGGTTTGAGTTCATTGAACTCAAACCTTTTTTGTGATGTTAGTCTTTTATTTTGCTAGAAATAGTTTTAGCAAATTCTTGAGCTGCCAGAGGAAGAGTCTGCCAGTTTTTCCAAGCTAGAACAATAGTTCTAAATGGTTTTTCGGCAATGTGACGAATAGTCAAATCCTGAAGTGTCAAACCATCAAGAAAATTTTCATAAAGAAGACTGACTCCTAAATCTTGTCGAATCATTTCTAAAATAGTGTAGTCGTCGTAAATTTCGTAGGCGAATGTAGGAGTGATATTAGCCGTTTCAAATGCGGCGCGTGTTAAACTATTTTCTCCTTCATCAAGTAGAATTAATTCAGTTTTGGCTAAGTCAGCAAGGGAAACTTCATCTTGCTTGGCTAAAGGATGCTTACTTGGTAAGACTGCATAAAGACAATCTTGGTAAAGAACTTGTGATTGTAATTTTCCAACGTAATCGATGTGCGTAAATCCTAAATCAACTTGTCCAGTATCAAGCCATTGATGAATGCTGGTATAGTCTCCTTGCTTAAGAACGAAATTCACAGTTGGATGTTTGGCTTTAAAATCTTTAATGAAGGGCAAAATGAAATTTCGGCTAGCTGAGGTAAAAATGCCAATGCGGATTTCAGCTTTATTGAGTCCTTGGAGTTCCTCGATTTTTTTAGTCAGTTGTTTTTCACTTTGGACAATTTGCTGAAAGTAAGGGTAAAGGGCTTGTCCATCTTTGGTCAAATGGATGCCTTCATGACCTCGTGTTAACAGACAAGTCCCAATTTCTTTTTCAAGATTTTTGATTGTCTGACTGATAGCACTTTGTGAGTAATTTAATTGCTGAGCTGCTTTGGTGAATGACCCCAATTCAATAACCAAGCAGAAAATAGCATATTTTGAAATCATAACAACACCTTTCAATAAGTAAAACTTATTCTTCTATTATATACTTTAATTTTACTTATGACTAATATGACCTTATAATAAAACAAGATATTAGGAAGTGAGAGGTGAGAATCATGGTTCAAAAACATGCTAAACTTTTTTCAGTGAGTGTTCCTCTTGCGTGGGGAATGTCTTATCTGTTTATGGCGCTTGGTGCTTCTGAAATTCCCGCCATTGAATTAGTTGCTCTGCGCTGTGGCTTAGCTTTTTTGGCTTTAGTATTCATTTTTTATCGTTATTTAAAAGAAACATTTTCTTGGAAAGTGCTGGCTTATAGCGCATTTGCAGGAATAATATTATTTGCTGTTTTTTATTTTCTTATTGTAGGTGTCATTGATACCTCAGCTTCAACAGCTGGTTTTTTGGCTTCTACGACCGTAGTGATTGTTCCTACTTTACGTGCTATTTTGACACGAAAAATGCCTGATTTAAAAACAGTTGGAGCTATTCTTATTGTTTTATCGGGGCTTTACCTATTAACAGGAGTTGATTTGTCACAATTCAATATTGGAGCTGTGATGTGTTTAATATCTGCAACTTTATATGCCGTATACATTATCCTTTCTAAGCATTTTGTTGAGAAGGTTGATGCGATGAGTTTAGGAATTTGGCAATTAGGTTTTGCTAGCTTGTACGCTTTAATAGGAACATTTAGCTTTGAGACACCTGTTCTTCCACATTCTAGTTTGGTTTGGTTTTCAGTTTTGGGACTAGCTCTGATTTGTTCAGCTTATGGATGGGTGATGCAGACAATCGTTCAATCTTATGTCAGTGCTGAGTTTACCAGTGTGATGTTTTCATTAGAACCGATTTTTACAGCTATTTTTGCTTTTATTTTCTTTGGAGAATGGCTGAGCGGTTTGGCTTTTTTAGGGACAGTTTTGATTTTTGTCGGTGTTCTTTTGTCAATCTATCAACCGAAAAAGAACAGCCAAGTCGTTTTGCTACAGGAAAAAGTCGAATATTAAAATTTTTCATTTGACCTTTTTTGACCATTTGATTATAATAGTCTCAGGTTAAGATTTAAAACAAAGGAGAAAAGATATGATTCCTGTAGTTATTGAACAAACAAGCCGCGGCGAACGCTCATATGATATTTACTCACGTCTTTTGAAAGATCGTATCATTATGCTGACTGGACCAGTTGAAGATAATATGGCAAATTCTATTATTGCTCAACTATTGTTCCTTGATGCACAAGATAATACAAAAGATATCTACCTTTATGTTAATACGCCTGGAGGATCAGTTTCAGCTGGTCTTGCTATCGTTGATACAATGAACTTCATCAAATCTGACGTTCAAACAATCGTTATGGGTATGGCTGCATCAATGGGTACAATCATTGCATCATCAGGTACAAAAGGTAAACGATTCATGTTGCCAAATGCTGAATACATGATTCACCAACCAATGGGTGGTACTGGTGGCGGTACTCAACAAACTGATATGGCAATCGCTGCTGAACACCTTTTGAAAACACGTCAAAACTTGGAACAAATTTTGGCTGATAATTCAGGTCAAACATTGGAAAAAGTTCACGCAGATGCTGAACGTGATAACTGGATGAGCGCTCAAGAAACTCTTGAATATGGCTTCATCGATGAAATCATGGTCAACAACGAATTGAACTAATAACATTTTATTAATGTCGAAAGCTCGCATTTTGCGGGCTTTTTTTGATGTTTACCCTAAGCGGGACAGGGATACATTTATGACCAAATATGATATAATCAAAGTATGTTGGCAATAGATGAACAATTATTGGAAATTGATGAGGCAATAGATGATGTTGCCCAAACTTTTTTTACTTTAGATTCTGTAAAATCATATTTAGAAATTAAGCAAGAATTTTTAGCTGATTCAGCTTTGCAAGAAAAGATTGCACACTTTCAAGAATTGAAGCAATCTTACGAGGAAAATAAAGATTATCTTGCTTTTAGACCAGAAGTTCGAGAGCTTCGTCGTCAGCTGATAAAAGAGAAAAGAATTCTTGATATGAATGAAAAAGTTAGTCGCTTAAGACAGAGCGAAGTAGAAGTTCAAGAAATTTTAGCAGAATTATCGCAAAAAGTGTCATCTGCCATATCACCGACTATTTTTGTAGATACTGGTTTGCCGTTAGCACCGCACAAATCACACCATCATTGTAGAGGAAAGGAAAAGAGGGATGTTTAAAAAACAAGAACGTCAGGGAATTATCGTTTATCTATATTATAATCGTGATGCTAGAAAGCTCAGCAAATATGGAGATGTTCTTTACCATTCTCGCAAATTACATTATCAAGTTTTGTACGTCAATAAAGAAGAGGCAGAAGCTGTTGTCGAAGAAATTTCAGCTTTAAAATTTGTGAAAGCAGTTACTTTATCAGAATTTGATAATATTAATCAAGATTTTGTAGGCAATTTGGAACATTTTTGATATAATATGAATTTGAAAACCAAAGAATATTATAAATTTTCAGACAATTCAGTATTCTTTGAATTTATTTTAAATTAGAAGATGAGGAGAGAGTTTATGCATAAAAAGATTGCGCTAGCAGCGCTAACTTTTTTAGCCTCAATTGCCTTAATGGCTTGTAGCAAGTCCCCAGATGTGACAGCGAATGCTACTGGTACAAAAATTGGTGACACGATTAAACTTGGTGTCAACCTTGAATTAACTGGTACAGTTGCTGCCTATGGTAATGCTGAAAATAACGGGGTTAAACTTGCTGTACAAGAGATTAATAAAGCTGGCGGTGTAGATGGTAAAAAAATCGATCTCGTTACAAAAGATAATAAGTCAGAAAATGCAGAAGCATCGACAGCAGCTACAAATTTGGCTATTCAAAGTCAAGTAAATGCTATGGTTGGTCCTGCCACATCAGGTGCGGTTGCAGCTGCAAGTTTAAATGCTCAAAAGACTGGTGTGCCTTTGTTGACGCCGAGTGGAACACAAGATGATTTGACTCTTGATAAAGTCGATGGTGTTAAGAAGTATGTCTTCCGTACAACTTTCCAAGATAGTTTCCAAGGACAAGTTCTAGCTCAGTATGCTTTTAGCAACTTGAATGCCAAAAAAGTTGTTCTTTACTATGATAATTCAAGTGACTACGCTAAAGGAATTGCCGAAGAATTTAAGAAAAAATATCAAGGTGAGATTGTTTCGACAGCGACTTTTGCATCAGGCGACAAGGATTTCCAATCTGCTTTGACAAAATTTAAAAACATGGATTATGACGCTATTGTTATGCCGGGGTATTATACAGAAACTGGTATTATCACAAAACAAGCGCGTGATATGGGAATCAGTGTTCCAATCTTAGGTCCTGATGGCTTTAACGATGAAAGTTTTGGTGACTTGGCAGGTAAAGCAAATACTAACGGTGTTTATTATGTGTCTGGTTATTCAACTAAAACAGCATTGTCAGATAAAGCGACTGACTTCATCAAAGCTTACAAAGCAAAATATGGTTCAGAGCCAAATATGTTCGCTGCGCTTGCTTATGATTCTGTTTATATGGTCGCAAAAGCATCTGAAGGTGCCAAAACATCAATTGATATTGCTAATAATCTAGCGAAATTAAAAGATTTCGACGGTGTGACTGGTACGATGACTATCGATGAAAAACACAATCCAATCAAAACAGCTTTGATGGTTGCGATGAAAGATGGTGTTGAAGCTTCTGCGGATGCTGTTGAAATTGAGAAATAGAATTAGTTAATTTTTGATTAGTTTTTATATCACGTGACTAGAAAGTTTGGTGCTTTATGTTTTTAGAACAACTTCCCCAACAACTGGTTAATGGTATTATCCTTGGAAGTATTTATGCCTTACTTGCTCTTGGATATACCATGGTTTATGGGATTATTAAGTTAATTAACTTTGCACATGGCGATATTTATATGCTTGGTGCATTTATCGGATATTATTCGATTAGCGTTCTTCACATGAATTTTTGGATTGCGTTAATTGTGACAATGATTGTGACAGCATTTATCGGAATGGTTATTGAATTTTTAGCTTATCGTCCGTTGCGTCACTCGACACGAATTGCAGCCTTGATTACAGCGATTGGTGTTTCATTCTTCCTTGAATACGGTATGGTTTTCTTGGTTGGTGCCAATACGCGCTCATTCCCACAGGCTATTGATATTGTCAGCTATAAGCTTGGACCTGTGACAGTGACAAATATTCAGCTGTTGATTTTAGCTGTTTCACTTGTCTTGATGGTTGCTTTGCAATTGATTGTTAAAAAGACAAAAATGGGTAAAGCCATGCGTGCTGTGTCTGTTGATAGTGATGCGGCTGAATTGATGGGAATTAATGTTAATTCAACTATCAGTTTCACTTTTGCCCTTGGTTCAGCTCTTGCTGGTGCCGCTGGTGTTTTGATTGGACTTTACTACAATTCAATTGAGCCACTTATGGGGATGACGCCTGGTATTAAAGCTTTTGTTGCGGCCGTTCTTGGTGGTATTGGTATCATTCCAGGTGCTGCACTTGGTGGATTTGTTATCGGTATTTTGGAAACTTTATCAATCTCGCTTAACCTCTCAAGCTATCGAGATGCCATTGTTTACGGTGTTTTAATTATCATTTTATTGGTAAGACCGGCTGGTATCCTTGGTAAAAATGTGAAAGAGAAGGTGTAGAAAATGAAAAAGAATCTAAAACTTAACCTTTCTTGGCTTGCACTGATTGTAGTTTTATTTGGAATTCTAGAACTGTTAGCTAAAACGAATATTTTAAATCTTTACTATCTCCAAATTTTAATGGGGATTGGTATTAGCATTTTGATGGGGCTTGGAACTAACTTGGTGCTTGGTTTTTCAGGTCAATTCACACTTGGACAAGCTGGTTTCATGGCAATCGGTGCTTATTCAACAGCCATTATCACACAACAAAATCCAACTTACGGTGGTTTCTATTTTTCAATGTTAGTTGGTGTTGTGATTGCTATTTTGGTGGCACTTGTCTTTGGTATTCCAACGCTTCGCTTAAAAGGTGACTATCTTGCCATTGCAACTCTTGGTATGGCTGAAATTATCCGTATCGTGATTGTTAATGGTGGTGAATTGACAAATGGTGCTGCTGGTTTAACAGGGATTTTGCCATATACATCATGGCATGTCATCTTCATTTTCGTGGCAGCAATTACTGTTTTGATTTTAAACTTTTTACGTTCATCTACAGGTCGTCAAGTCATTGCGGTGCGTGAAGATGAGATTGCAGCAGAAGCTATGGGTGTCAATGTCACTAAAATGAAAGTTATGATTTTTGTGATGGGGGCAATTATCTCAGCTATCGCTGGTTCACTTTACGTTGGCTACATCGGAACGGTTGTACCAAAAGACTTTACTATCATGAAGTCAATTGATTACTTAATCATCGCTGTTTTAGGTGGTCTTGGTTCAATTACAGGAACAATTCTAGCAGCTATTGTTTTAGGAATTTTGAACATGTTTTTACAAAATGTTTCAAATCTCCGTATGATTATCTATTCACTTGCTTTGATTTTGGTGATGATTTTCCGTCCAGGTGGACTTTTGGGGACAAAAGAATTTACATTGTCTCAATTTTTCAATAAAGGCAAAGGAGGTAAGCACTGATGGCACTTTTAGATGTAAAAAATCTAACTAAAAACTTTGGTGGGTTGACGGCTGTTGGTGATGTTACCATGCATCTTAACGAAGGCGAGTTGGTTGGATTAATTGGACCAAACGGTGCAGGTAAAACAACTCTTTTCAACCTTTTAACAGGTGTTTATGAACCAAGTGAAGGTTCAGTAACTCTAGATGGTACACTTCTTAACGGCAAGAAGCCTTACAAAATTGCTTCACTTGGTTTGTCACGTACTTTCCAAAATATTCGCCTCTTTAAGGATATGACTGTCTTAGAAAATGTACTTGTTGGTATGGCAAATCAAAATAAACCATATCTTCTATCAAGTTTTCTTCGTTTGCCAAAATTCTATCAAAGCGAAGATGCGCTTCGACAAAAAGCTATGGAATTGTTAGCCATTTTTGACTTGGATGGAGATGCTGAAACACTTGCTAAAAATCTTCCTTACGGGCAACAACGTCGTTTGGAAATCGTGCGTGCGTTAGCAACTCAGCCTAAGATTCTTTTCTTGGATGAACCAGCTGCTGGGATGAACCCACAAGAAACTGCTGAGTTAACACAGCTCATCCGAAAAATTAAGGAAGAATTTAACATTACAATCATGCTTATCGAGCACGACATGAGTCTTGTTATGGAGGTAACTGAGCGTATTTATGTTCTTGAATACGGACGTTTAATCGCTCATGGTACACCAGATGAAATTAAAACTAATCAACGTGTTATTGAAGCATATCTTGGAGGTGAAGGATAATGGCAATGTTAAAAGTTGATAATTTATCAGTTCATTACGGCGTTATCCAGGCTGTAAAAGACGTTTCATTTGAAGTTAATGAAGGAGAAGTGGTGACACTTATCGGTGCAAATGGTGCTGGTAAAACCTCAATTCTTCGAACAATTTCTGGTTTGGTGCGCCCAAGTGCTGGTAAAATTGAGTTTTTAGGGCAAGAAATTCAAAAAGAACCAGCTCGTAAAATCGTCGCGGGTGGTTTGTCTCAGGTTCCTGAGGGTCGTCACGTTTTCCCAGGATTGACTGTTCTTGAAAACCTAGAACTTGGTGCGTTCTTACGAAATGATCGTGAAGAAAATCAAAAGAATTTGAAGAAAGTTTTTGATCGTTTTCCACGTCTTGAAGAACGTAAGATGCAAGATGCAGCGACCCTTTCAGGTGGTGAACAACAAATGCTTGCCATGGGTCGTGCGTTGATGAGCCAACCCAAATTACTTCTTCTTGATGAACCGTCAATGGGACTTGCTCCAATCTTTATTCAAGAAATTTTTGATATCATTCAAGATATTCAAAAACAAGGAACAACAGTTCTTTTGATTGAGCAAAATGCCAATAAAGCTTTGGCAATTGCTGATCGTGGCTATGTTTTAGAAACAGGAAAAGTTGTCCTTTCAGGAACAGGTAAAGAGCTACTAGAATCAGAAGAAGTGCGTAAAGCTTATCTTGGTGGATAAAAGTCAGCTTCACAATAAAGGGTGGTAAATTCCGCCTTTTGTTGTTTTGTGTAAACGTTTTTAATTAATGTTATAATAATTGAAAAAGAAAAAACTGGAGAATGATTATGGCAGTTAAGGATTTTATGACAAGAAAAGTTGTCTATGTGTCGCCTGATACAAAGGTTGCGCATGCAGCTGATATGATGCGAGAAGAAGGAATATGCCGAATGCCAGTTATCGAAAACGACCAACTGGTTGGAATTGTGACAGAAAGAACAATGGCAGAAGCGAGTCCGTCAAAAGCGACGTCTTTATCTATTTATGAAATGAATTATTTATTAAATAAGACAAAGATTCGTGATATTATGGTTCGAGATGTGATTACAGTTTCGCCATATGCCAGCCTTGAAGATGCTGTTTATGCTATGATGAAACATCGAGTTGGTATTTTACCAGTGGTTGAGCATGGTCGAGTTCATGGTGTTATTACGGAAAAAGATGTTTTCAAAGCATTTCTTGAAGTGTCTGGTTATGGGCAAGAGGGTGTTCGTGTCATTATTACTGCTGATGATACTGTTGGAACTTTAGCTAAGATTGTTGATACGATTTCTGCTGACAATCTTAATATCAAGCGCACGGTGGTTGCGGCACGCAAGTCTGGAAAAGTTGTCATTGAAATTCAAATTGATGGCAAGGCTAATGTCGCTGATTTGCGTGATAAACTTGTATCACAAGGAATTCAAGTTGACGCCATTGAATTGACCTCTGCAAAGGAAATTGACTAAATGATTTCAAAGCATTGCTAATATTAGCAGTGCTTTTTTGTGTGATTTTTGATAAAATAGGAGTAGAGAAAAAGTATTAAGGAATTTTCATGAAAAACGGTATAATCATTTCATTTGAAGGTCCAGATGGCGCTGGAAAAACAACTGTTTTAGAAAAAGTTATTCCAGTTCTTGAAGAAAAGGGCTACGATATTGTAACGACACGTGAACCTGGTGGTGTTGAAATCGCTGAACGCATTCGTGATGTTATTTTGGATGTTAAGCACGTTGCTATGGATAGCAAGACAGAATTGCTTTTGTATATGGCAGCACGTCGTCAGCATTATGTTGAGAAGGTTCTACCTGCTTTAGAGGCAGGTAAGGTGGTCTTGATTGACCGTTTTATTGATAGCTCAATTGCTTATCAAGGTGCTGGACGTGGACTTGATAAAGACAGTATTGCAAAATTAAATGATTTTTCAACAGATGGTAGAGAACCAGATTTAACTCTCTACTTCGATGTTGAATCAGAAGTCGGTTTGGCTCGAATCGCAAAAAATGCTGACCGAGAAGTTAATCGTCTTGATTTAGAAAAATTAGATATGCACAAGCGTGTTAGACAAGGATACTTGGATTTGGCTCAAACAGAAAATCGTATTGTAACGATTGATGCTTCGCGTGAATTAGAGCAAGTTGTAGCTGATGCAACACAAGTCATTCTTGAACGTTTGGCTAAAAACTAGTAAAGGAATTAAAATGGATTTAGAGTGCTTGCAACCCCAACTTTTTAAAGACTTTAATCAGATTTTAAAATCAGATAGGATGAATCACGCCTATCTTTTTTCAGGGGATTTTGCCAGTTTTGATTTTGCACTCTATCTTGCTAAAAGTCGCTTTTGCGAGAATTTGCAAGAAGGCAGACCCTGTGGAAAATGCCGTGAATGTCAGTTGATTGCCGCGAATGATTTTTCAGATGTTAAGATTGTCAGACCAACTGGTCAAGTCATCAAGACAGACACGATTCGTGAGATGATGCGTGATTTCTCTCGCTCAGGTTTCGAAGGGAAATCACAAGTTTTCATCATTCAAGATTGTGAGAAAATGCATGTTAACGCGGCAAATAGCCTCTTGAAATTTATCGAAGAGCCACAGAGTTCGTCTTACATGATTTTGTTAACTAGTGATGAAAGCAAGGTCCTTCCAACTATCAAGAGTCGAACACAAGTTTTTCGTTTTCCAAAGAATAAAAAACTCTTGATTCAACAAGCTGAACAAGCTGGTATTTTAAAAACACAAGCTGAAATTCTTGCAGAACTGGCTAAAACACCTGCTCACTTAGAAGAGCTGATGGCTGATAAGAAGATTTTTGATTTGTTACAGGCTTGCGAACGTTTTATTGGGATTTTGTTTAAAGACAAAGCCTTGGCTTACTTGGAAACAGGGCACCTCGTGCAAGCTGCACTTGAAAAGTCTGAACAAGAACTTGTTTTCCAACTCTTGCCTTTGTTTTTAGCAAAGCAATTTAATCAAAAAGAAAGTCTGAGTTATTTAGAGAAAAGTTATAAAGCACAGCAAATGTGGAAGAGCAATGTGAGCTTTCAAAATGTGCTAGAATATATGGTGATTTCATGACAGAAGTATTAAGTATAAAATACGAAGGAACAGGCAAGGTTACCTATGTTTTGCCAAATCAAAACTACCAAGTGGGTGACTGCCTTGTCATAAAAAATAAAAAAGGAAGTCGCTTAGCTCAAGCAGTAACTACCAATGAAGATATAGATGAGGTAAAATTACCTGCTGAGATGGATAAGGTTTTACGCTTGGCAAATGAAAAAGATTTGCAGGCTTATCAAGAAAATCTTGAGTTAGCGAAGAATTCGTTTGATAAAGTCAACGAGCTAATCGAAGCAAACAATCTTAAAATGAAAGTGATTGATATTGTCTTTCCTTTGGAGAGAAGTTATGTCTTGATTACTTTCTGTGCAGAAGATCGTGTGGATTTTCGTCAGCTTTTGCGTGATTTAGCATCGCACTTCAAAACGCGTATCGAACTGCGCCAAATCAATAGCCGTGAAGAAGCTAAAGTTTACGGTGGCGTAGGTCCGTGTGGTCGTGCGCTTTGCTGCGCTAGCTTCTTGGGGGAATTTCCACCAGTATCAATCAAAATGGTTAAAAACCAAGGCATGTCACTTAGCACTGGAAAGACTGCTGGAATCTGCGGTAGATTGATGTGTTGCTTGAGTTTTGAAGATGAATTTTACAAAACCTCTAAGGAGAAATTCCCTGATTTGGGAACAGAAATTGAAACAGTCGACGGATTAGGAGTGGTCGCTGGTATTGATGTCTTTTCTGATACTGTCAAAGTTCGATTACCTGAACGACACACTCTTTTAACTTATGCTTTAGAGGAGGTCAAAGTACGTGGATAAAAAAGAATTATTTGATGCCTTTGATGGCTTTTCACAAAATTTAATGATTACCTTGGCTGAAATTGAAGCCATGAAAAAACAAGTACAGTCTTTGTTAGAAGAAAACACAGCTCTTCGACTTGAGAATGATAAATTACGCACACGTCTTACTCAACTCGAACAAGAAACTCCTGTTAAATCTTCTAAACAAGGTAAAAAATATATTGAAAGCATTTATCACGATGGTTTCCATATCTGTAATGACTATTACGGACAACGTCGTGAAAATGATGAAGAATGTATGTTCTGTATGGAAGTTCTAGACAGGGAGTAGTCAACTTTAATGATACAAGTACAAAAAAGTTTTAAAGGTCAAACTGATTACGGAACGCTCTATCTTGTGCCAACTCCGATTGGAAATTTGCAAGATATGACATTTCGTGCAGTTGATACTCTAAAAAATGCAGATTTTATCTGTGCTGAAGATACACGAAACACTGGACTTTTGTTGAAGCATTTTGAGATTTCTGTTAAGCAAATCAGCTTTCACGAGCACAATGCTTACGAAAAAATTCCTGAGCTAATCGAGCTTTTGAAAGATGGGAAAAATTTAGCTCAAGTATCTGATGCAGGCATGCCATCGATTTCTGACCCAGGGCATGACTTGGTAAAAGCAGCGATTGCTGAGGATATTATGGTTGTTGCACTTCCAGGTGCTTCGGCTGGTATTACAGCTTTGATTGCAAGTGGGTTAGCACCGCAACCTCACATTTTCTATGGCTTTTTACCACGCAAATCAGGACAACAAAAAGAATTTTTTGAAAGCAAGAAAGCTTATCCTGAGACACAAATTTTCTATGAATCACCATATCGTGTGGCAGATACTTTAGAAAATATGCTCTCAGTTTACGGAGATAGAAAAGTTGTTTTGGTTCGTGAATTGACTAAGCTTTATGAAGAGTACCAACGCGGACAAATCTCAGAAATCTTAGATTACATTGCTGGAAATCCACTAAAAGGTGAATGTCTGTTGATTGTATCTGGTCAAGATGAAACTGAGCTATCTGAAGCAGCAGAGGACTTGAATCCAGCAGAACTTGTAGCAAATCTTGTTGAAGCTGGTGAAAAACCAAACCAAGCCATCAAAAAAATTGCAAAAACTTATGGCCTTAACCGTCAAGAAGTTTATAATGCGTATCACGGTATCTAAATTGATAAAAAGCTGGTATTTACCAGCTTTTTTTGTATTCTTTTAACTTTCGATGTTAGAAAATATAACATATAAAGTTAGAGGCAAATTTCACAAAAAACTGACAATTCATGTCTTTTTACAAAATCGAAAAGTGTTGATAAAACCCTGAAATAGTGGGATTTATGGGGCGATTCTCCCGCTGACATCTCTTGTTATAAAATTAAAAAATTCAGAAAAATTGCACAAAAACTCTTTACTAGGGCAAAAAATAGTGTTATATTATCTAACATAAAAATGGTTTTAGATTTTAAAACCTTAGAAATAAAAGGAGTTTTTGATATGGATGCAGGAAGTATTGCTTTTATGATTATCTGTGCTGGTCTGGTTTTCTTGATGACGCCAGGTCTAGCATTCTTCTACGGTGGTCTTGGAAGACGCAAAAATGTTATCAATACGATGATGATGTGTGCGATTCCGATGGCTCTTGCTTCAGTCTTGTGGATGGTATGTGGTTATTCTCTATCATTTGGTGGCGATGGAGATATTATTGGTAATTTTTCGCATCTTTTCTTTAATGGTGTGAGTGAAACTGCAAGTACACGCGGC
This sequence comes from Streptococcus equinus, assembly GCF_049393805.1. NCBI lineage: Bacteria > Bacillati > Bacillota > Bacilli > Lactobacillales > Streptococcaceae > Streptococcus > Streptococcus equinus. Next base: position 514,957 of record NZ_CP185763.1, on the reverse strand, counting down.
TTAGTGATTCCTGATGCTTTATTTGCAGCTTTTCAGATGATGTTTCCAATTATCACTGTTGCCATTTTAACAGGAGCGGCAGCAGGACGTATGAGATTTACCCCGTTAGTCATTTTTGTTGTTTTGTGGCTGTTCTTGGTTTATTTCCCATTTGCTCATATGGTTTGGGATGAAGGGCTTCTTGCAAAATGGGGCACAATCGACTTTGCTGGTGGTGATGTGGTTCACATTACGTCAGGAGTGTCTGGTTTAGTTTTAGCTTTGCTTCTTGGTAAACGTCGTGATTATTACCGTTTAGAATATCGTCCTCACAATGTTCCCTTTGTTTTCTTAGGTGCAGGTCTTCTTTGGTTTGGATGGTTTGGATTTAACGCAGGTTCTGCTTTAGCTGCTGACGGCTTAGCCGTACATGCTTTTGTAACAACTCATATTTCTGCAGCAGCAGCAATGTTTTCATGGTTAGTGGTTGAAAAACTTCTGACTGGTAAATTCTCACTTGTTGGTGCTTCAACTGGTTTGGTTGCAGGGCTTGTTGCTATCACACCTGGTGCAGGTTTTGTTTCAACTTGGAGTTCACTTTTAATTGGTCTTTTGGTTAGTCCGATTTGTTATTTTGCTATTTCAGTTCTTAAGAGTAAGTTTGGCTATGATGATGCTTTAGATGCTTTTGGTTGTCATGGTGTTGGTGGTATTTTTGGTGGATTGGTAACAGGACTTTTCACAACTCCAGAACTTGCCCTTGATAAACACAATATTGGTTTGATTTATGGAGATGCTCATCTTTTCTTGGTGACAATTGCTGCGATTATTTTTACAATTGTTTGGTCAGCGGTAGCAACATTTATCATCGTCAAGGTAATCTCAATCTTTACTGCTATTCGTGTTGAAGATCGTGCGGAAGCTATTGGTCTTGATGATAGTGAACATGAAGAAACAGCCTACCCAACTTTTATGGGTTTAGATTCATAATAGAAAATAGTTTTTAGAGAGAGGATATATTATGAAAAAAATTGAAGCAATTATTCGACCAGATCGTTTGGAAGATTTGAAAGATGCTCTAGCAAAAGCTGGATTTGCAAAAGGAATGACGGTTAGCCAAGTCTTAGGATATGGCAATCAACGTGGTTTTGCTGAGTATGTTCGTGGTCAAAAAATTGTGCCAACCTTGCTTGCCAAAGTAAAAGTTGAAATCGTAACACATGATGCTGCAATTGATGAAATCGTTGATGTTATTAGCAAATCAGTGCGTACAGGAGAAGTTGGAGATGGCAAGATTTTTATTTTCCCTGTTGAAGAAGTCATCCGTATTCGTACGGGTGAAAGAGGAGGCGATGCCGTTTAACTCATAAAATAAAAAGTTTAGTCGTAAAATGTGATGTGATGGAAATCCGAGTTCGAAAGAATTCGGATTTTTGGGTGTAAAAAAACACCTTGATAACAAGGTGTTATGAACGATTAACAAATCTTTGTTCCGTGTGCAGCTTTGGCACCAGTTTTTTCAATTAATTCTTGGTAATTATCAGCAGTAACACCGCCACCAATCATGATTTCAATACGGTCGTTAGCATATTCAACAAGTTCTTTTAAGTGGTCGATATTTTCAAAAATATCATTTGCTTCTGAAGAACCATGTGTCAAAATGCGTGTGAAGCCAAGTTCAACGAGTTGGTCGATAGCAGCTTTTTGATCTGCCTCTGGAATTTGGTCAAAAGCCATGTGAAAGACTAGTGGAAGACCTTGAGTCGCTGGTAGAAGTTGCTCGATACCATCTTCATCAATGTGATTATCTTCAGTCAATAATCCGAGAACCAAGCTATCGCTTTCGAGCTCTACTGCACGGATAATGTCATCTTCCATGATGCGAAGTTCACTGTCGTTGTAGACGAAGTTCCCGCCACGAGGTCGAATCATTGTCGCTAGTGAAATGTCTTTTTCGTGCAAATAGCGCGCAGCTTCTTTAATGACACCATAAGAAGGTGTTGTTCCTCCAATTGCCAAATTATCGCAAAGCTCAACACGTTTAACAGATGAGTCGAGTTGGCTGAGAAGTGTTGTATTTTCAGCGCAGAATTCTTTGATAATCATTTTTTCTCCTTATTAATTAGTAGTTACTATTATAACATGATTTTTTTATAAAAATTATTTATAAAAATTCGCAAAAATCTTTACAAAATTCAGAAAATTGTGATATAATTTATACCATTATACGGAGGTATTTTTATGACAATTTACAATTTCTCTGCAGGACCTGCAGTGTTACCAAAACCAGTGCTTGAACAAGCACAACGTGAAATGCTTGACTACCAAGGTAGTGGCATGAGTGTTTTAGAAATGTCCCACCGTTCCAAAGAGTTTGATGATATTATTAAGGATGCTGAAAAATTATTGCGTGAATTGATGAATATTCCCGATAATTATAAAGTAATGTTCCTTCAAGGAGGAGCATCTACTCAGTTTACTATGCTTCCTTTAAACCTAGCTAAGGGACGTAAGGCATATTATCTAGTTGGTGGATCATGGGGTAAAAAAGCTTATGCAGAAGCTGTTAAATTGTCCAAATCCGTTCCTTTTGAACCCGTGCTCCTAGCCTCGTCTGAAGACACTGTATACGATCATATTCCTACATTTGATCCAAAAGATATTGACCCAGAAGCTGCTTATGTTCATATCACAACTAATAACACTATTGAAGGAACTTCTATTTATGACCTTCCTGACACAAATGGTGTGCCTATCGTTGCTGATATGTCTTCAAATATTCTAGCTGTCCGCTATAATGTTGAAGATTTTGCATTGATTTATGCTGGTGCGCAAAAAAATATTGGCCCAGCTGGAGTGACTGTTGTTATCGTTCGTGAAGATTTCTTGAATGATGAACCAACACTTTCAGCAATGCTTGACTATCGTATTCAAGCTGAAGCGGGTTCACTTTATAACACTCCACCAGCTTATAGTATTTACATTGCTAAACTTGTTTTCGAATGGGTGAAAGCCTTTGGTGGTGTAGACAAGATGGAAGCAGCTAACCGTGAAAAATCAGGACTTTTGTATGATTTTATTGACCAATCAGATTTTTATACAAATCCTGTTAAAAATCCAGCTGAACGTTCAGTAGCCAATATTCCGTTTGTAACGCCAAGTAAGGAATTAGATGCGAAGTTTGTGGCTGAAGCGACACCGCTTGGTTTCAAAAATATTAAAGGTCACCGTTCTGTAGGTGGTATGCGTGCAAGTCTTTATAACGCATTTCCACGTCAAGGTGTTCTTGATTTAATCGAATTTATGAAAAAATTTGAAGCTGAAAACAAATAAGTTTTTCAGACGTAGATATCTGTTGTTTCTTTTGAAGTGATATAAGCCATTTAAGTCTGAGATTTTATCCCAGACTTTTGGTATAGGGGTAAATTATGGTATACAGTGTTAAAACATTTAATAATATTAATCAAGTAGGGCTTAAAGAACTTGGAAATCAGTTCCAGATTGATGGTGATTTGGCTGAAAATCCAGATGCTTTCATTTTGCGTAGTCAAAATCTTCATGGGATTGATTTTCCAGAAAATCTAAAAGCGATTGCGCGTGCTGGTGCTGGGACAAATAATATTCCGATTGCTGATGCGACAGCAGCTGGAATTGTCGTTTTTAACACACCAGGTGCTAATGCTAATGCGGTTAAAGAAGCAGTTCTTGCTTCAATTTTGATGTCAGCACGTGATTACATTGCTGCAAATGCATGGGTAAATACACTTTCTGGTGATGATGTTCCAAAACAAGTTGAGGCTGGTAAAAAGCAATTTGCTGGTAGTGAAATTTCTGGAAAAACACTTGGAGTTATCGGACTTGGTGCTATCGGTGGTCGCATTGCTAACTATGCACAACGCCTTGGTATGAATGTCCTAGGATATGACCCATATGTGTCTATCGAGACTGCTTGGAACATTTCTCACCATGTTAAGCGTGTGGATGACGTTAAGGAAATCTTTGCTAATTGTGATTATATTACTGTTCATGTGCCTTTGACAGATGAAACACGTCACACATTTAACAGCGAAGCTTTTGCCTTGATGCAAAAAGGCACTGTTGTTATCAACTTTGCGCGTGGTGAATTGGTTGACAATGCAGCACTTTTTGAAGCGATTGAAGCTGGTGTTGTGAAACGTTACATCACAGATTTCGGTACTGAAGAACTGCTTAATAAAGATAAAATCACAGTTTTCCCACACGTTGGTGGTTCAACAGCTGAAGCTGAATTGAATTGTGCTATTATGGCAGGTAAAACCATTCGTCAATTTATGGAAACAGGTGAAATTACGAATTCTGTCAATTTCCCTAATGTTCATCAAGCATTGACTGCGCCATATCGTATTACATTGATTAATAAAAACGTGCCAAATATTGTGGCAAAAATTTCAACAGCTGTTTCAGAGTTGGGAATTAATATCGATAACATCATTAACCGTTCAAAAGTTGACTATGCTTATACGCTTCTTGACCTTGATGAAAATGATAAAACTAAGGTTGACCACTTAGTTGAAAACTTTGAAAATAGTGATAATATCGTTCGTGTTCGCTTGATTGCAAAGAAATAAAAAGAAAGAGTTGAGATTAAATCTCAGCTCTTTTTTCTGATATTTGGTATAATAAGATAATTTTAAGTTGTTATGAAGGAGTATATGATGCTGACGTTTTATGAATATCCAAAATGTACGACTTGCCGTCGTGCTAAGGCTGAGCTACAAGGAATGAAAGTGGAATTTGAAGCGATTGATTTGACAGTTGACACACCAAAGGCTGAAGAAATCAAGGCATGGATGGAGAATTCTGATTTTACAATTAAAAACTTTTTTAACACAAGCGGTCAAGCATACCGAGCACTTGGCCTGAAAGATAAAGTTGATTCTTTGACAGCTGATGAGGCAGCGACTATCCTTGCCTCAGATGGAATGCTAATTAAACGACCAGTTTTGGTCAAAGATGGAAAAGTTCTTCAACTCGGTCACCGTAAATCATACGAAGAGTTGTTGGGAGAATAAACAAACCACCTAAGTGTTAAACTTAGGTGGTTTTATGTGTTTATAAATCAATTTCTAAAACGATTGGTGTGTGGTCTTGGCGTGCGCCTGAGTCAATCATTTCTGATTTTGTGATTTTATCTGCGATGCGGTTTGATGTGAGCCAGTAGTCGATACGCCAGCCAGTGTTGTTAATTTTACTTGTTTTGCTGCGTTGTGCCCACCAGCTATAGACATTTGGAATGTCACCGTGAAGGTAACGGAAAGTATCTGTGAAGCCTTTTGCTAGTAAGTTTGTAAATCCTGCACGTTCTTCGTCGGTAAATCCAGCAGAGCGACGGTTTGAATTTGGATTGGCAAGGTCAATCTCGTTGTGAGCAACGTTGTAATCACCAGTTGCTAAGACAGGTTTTGTTTGGTCGAGTTCTGCTAAGTAATCAGCGTATTTTTCATCCCAAATTTGTCGTTCAGCTAAGCGTTTTAGACCGTCTCCAGCATTTGGAGTGTAAACTTGCGTGACGTAGAAATTATCAAATTCAAGAGTGATGATACGTCCTTCGCAATCCATCATGTCAGGGGCACCGATTTCTGGGAAAGAAATGGTTGGTGTCAGATGATTTTTGTAAAGGAACATTGTTCCAGCGTAGCCTTTTCTGGCTGGTTCGACTGATGAGCGCCAAGATACTTGGTAATCTGGAAAGTAGTCTTCAAGGATTTGCAAATGTTTTTTGGTAGGTCCTTTGGCTGATAATTTTGTTTCTTGAATGGCAATGATATCAGCATCTTCAGCCACAAGTGTATCGATAACAGCGCGTGAGAGAACGGCGCGTGCAGAATCACTTGTGAGTGCTGCGTTGAGCGAATCAATATTCCATGAGATGAGTTTCATAATAGCTTACCAGACTTCTTTTTAGAAGTCTCTTCTTTCTAAAAGTTTAATCGTTAGTTTCTATTTTAGCAAAAAAAGAGAATGCTTGCGATTCTAATGCTTTTGGTTATATCATTTTTGGAAAAAAGTGGTACAATCTATTTAGAAAAAAATCTAAATACCTAAACTTTGGAGGAACATTATGGCATTTGCTGAAACATTTAAAGCTTTGTCGCATCCAATCCGAAGAGAAATTCTGAATTTATTAAAGAAAAAATCATTGACGGCTGGTGAGATTTCAGAGCAATTTGATGTAGCTTGGGCACCGATTTCGCATCATCTTAGCATTTTGAAAAAAGCTGGATTGGTTGTTGAAAAACGAGAAAAGAATTTTATTTATTATGAATTGTCTACCTCGGTTTTAGAGGATGTTATGGCTTGGTTAGCTGATTTAAAGGAGTCTTCGAAAAATGAAAAAAATTAATAAAGAATTTTTGATGACAGCACTTGTGATTGCATTGCCAATGGTGATTGGAGCAATTTTCTGGAATCAACTTCCTGAAAAAATCCCGACTCATTTTGGAATTGATGGTCAAGCAGATGGTTATAGCAGCAAGCTTTTTACGCTTTTTGCTTTTCCAGCATTGTTTCTTCTTTTTCAAATTATTTGTCTGGCATCATTTGAAAAAGAATCTGTAAAAGTCAATATTCCAGCAAAAATGAGAAGATTTTATACTTGGTTGATTCCAGTTTTGAGTTTGATTATTCAAGGATCAATCTATGCTAACGCACTTGGTTTTATTAAGAGTGGTCCAACACTTGTCACAACTTTTCTAGCGATTGTTTTTATCGTGATCGGTAATTATCTTCCTAAGATACAACGAAATGCTACAGTTGGTATTCGTATTCCTTGGACGCTTTCCGATGATAAAAACTGGTATAAAACTCATCGTATGGCAGGAAAATTGTGGGTGATTGGTGGCTTGATTATCTTGCTTGAAAGTTTTATTCAAGTGGCTTTGCCTTACGTGATGGGAGTAGTAATTGCGGTTATGATTGTTGGTCCCATAGTGTACTCATTTATTCTTAGTCGAAAAAATAGTCTCTGATTCTTCAGAGGCTATTTTTTTGATAAAATTTTGTTTAATTGTGTTATAATGATAGGACAAAATAAAGGAGATTTATTTTATGAAAAAGACAATTTCATATTGTTTGCTAGCTCTCTGGTTTATTGTCATGTTAGCTAGTTATTGGATGTTTTTGCCACCACTTAACCCGCTTAGTACTGGTTTTTGGGCATTTGTCTTAGAAGGCTTAGCTCTAGCTTTTGGAGCTGTGCTTTTGTTGTCTTTGACAGGAAAATTTCAGCAGGTTACTGTTCAAATGCCTGGGACACGTGTGCGCAAAGTCGTCTCTACCCCAACACCAAAATATGGTAAAACCTTGTCACTTATCGGTGCTGTTATTGTGGGGATTGTTCTATTATTAAGCGTTTCGTCTTTCTTTAACTCTCGATTGTTCAGAGCAAAAAGTTACGCTAACGTTATTAAAGTAAAAGATGCTGATTTCACATCAGATTTCCCAGAAACAGATATTTCACACTTAGCTTTGCTTGACCGCTCATCAGCTAAGAAAATTGGTGATACTTATCTTGGAACTATTGATAAAGTTTCTCAATTTGGCATTTCAAATGATTATCGTCAAGTGACAATTGGTGAGCAGCCCTACCGTGTCTCACCTCTTGAATACAAATCTTTCTGGAAATGGTTCTCTAACCACAAAGAAGGTATTGGTTACTATGTCAAAGTTAACCAAACGACTGGTAAAGCTGAACTTGTCAAACTTGATAAAGGAATGAAATACTCTGATTCTGAGTACTTCTTCAATGATACGCTCCGCTATCTACGCCTAAAATATCCAACTGCAATTTTTGGGGATCCATCATTTGAAGTTGATGATCAAGGCAATCCTTACTATGTTGCAACGACTTACAAACCTAAATTCATGTTAAGTTCTAGCGACCCGACAGGTGCTATCTTACTTAATGCGGTGACAGGTGAAACGAAACGTTATGACCTCAAGGATATTCCCGATTGGGTTGACCGTGTCTTCTCAGCTAATAACGTTATTAGTCGTGTTGATGATTATTACACTTATCAAAAAGGTTTCTGGAACACAGTTTTCAGTCAAACTGGCGTTAAAAAGACAACTGATATCTACAATTACATTTCAATTGGTTCAGATATTTACCTTTATACAGGTATTACATCAGCAACTGCGGACTCATCAAACCTTGGATTTATCTTGGTTAACATGAGAACGCGTGAAGTGACAAATTATAAATTGGCATCAGCGACTGAAACTGCTGCGCAAGAATCAGCAGAAGGTGAAGTTCAAGAAAAACATTATGAAGCAACAGCTCCGACACTTGTAAAATTAGACGGCAAAGCTTACTATCTTGTTTCTCTTAAAGATGCTGCTGGTTTGGTCAAATCTTATGCGATTGTTGATGCTGAAGATTATCAACAAGTTACCGTTGACAATGATATCGAGACTTTGATTGCAAAATTCACAGATTCTGACACATCAGCTTTATCTGGTGTTACAACGAATTCTGGCAAATCTGCTGAAAAAGTTAAGGTAATCACTGGAGTTGTTGATAAATTAGCTAGTCAGATGATTTCAGGTTCAACAGTTTATTACATTTCTTCATCTGGAGAAATTTACAAAGTTAAGGCAACGACTGACACAACAGACAGTCTTCCATTCCTTACAGTCGGTGATCAATTCAAAGGTGAACTGCAAAAGGATAATTACCTAACAAAATTTGAAATCACAACTGAAAAATAATATATGAAGACTGAGATGGTATTCTCAGTCTTTTTAATACGATTTTTTCGTATGCCCCAGCATTTAGCCTATAATCAGCCATAAATTTGTGTTATAATTAGGTGTTATCAATAAAGGAGTTTCATTTGCTCCTATTTGAAAGGAAAGAAAATGACTAGTAAACAACCATTTTATATTACAACACCGATTTACTACCCATCTGGTAAGCTTCACATCGGTTCTGCTTACACAACAATTGCTTGTGACGTTTTAGCACGTTACAAACGTATGATGAACTATGATGTTTTCTATTTGACTGGTCTTGATGAACACGGTCAAAAAATTCAACAAAAAGCTGAAGAAGCTGGCATCACACCACAAGCATACGTTGACGGCATGGCTGCTGATGTTAAAAAACTTTGGAAAATGCTTGACATCTCATATGATAAATTTATCCGTACAACTGATGATTATCATGAAAAAGTTGTTGCTGAAGTTTTTGAAAAATTGTTGGCACAAGATGATATCTATCTAGGTGAATATTCTGGTTGGTACTCAGTCTCAGATGAAGAATTCTTTACAGAAAGCCAATTAGAAGAAGTCTTCCGTGATGAAAACGGAAAAGTCATCGGAGGTATCGCTCCTTCTGGACACGAGGTTGAATGGGTTTCTGAAGAATCTTACTTCCTACGTCTTGGGAAATACGCTGACCGCTTGGTTGAATTCTTCCATGCACACCCAGACTTCATCCAACCTGATGGTCGTATGAACGAAATCATTAAAAACTTCATCGAACCAGGTCTTGAAGATTTGGCTGTCAGCCGTACATCATTTACATGGGGTGTTAAAGTCCCTTCAAATCCTAAACACGTTGTTTACGTATGGATTGATGCCCTTCTTAACTATGCAACTGCACTTGGTTATGGTCAAGAAGACCACGCAAACTTTGATAAATTCTGGAACGGAACTGTCTTCCACATGGTTGGTAAAGATATCCTTCGTTTCCACTCAATTTACTGGCCAATTATGCTTATGATGCTTGACATGAAATTGCCTGAACGCTTGATTGCCCACGGTTGGTTTGTCATGAAAGACGGTAAAATGTCTAAATCTAAAGGTAATGTGGTTTATCCAGAAATGCTTGTCGAACGTTTCGGTCTTGACCCACTTCGTTACTACCTCATGCGTTCACTTCCAGTAGGTTCAGACGGAACATTTACACCAGAAGATTACGTTGGACGTATTAACTATGAATTAGCAAATGACCTTGGTAACCTTCTTAACCGTACTGTTGCCATGATTAATAAATACTTCGGTGGCGAAGTGCCAGCTTATGTTGAAAACGTGACTGAATTTGATGCGGACTTGGCAGCACTTGTCGCTGAAAAAATCACTGAATACCACAAACAAATGAATGCAGTTGATTACCCACGTGCACTTGATGCCGTATGGAGTATCATCTCACGTACAAACAAATACATTGATGAAACAGCTCCTTGGGTACTTGCTAAAGATGAAGCTAAACGTGATGAATTAGCAGCAGTAATGGCTCACTTGGCAGCTAGCCTTCGTGTGGTTGCCCACCTTATCCAACCATTCATGATGACAACATCAAATGCTATCATGGAACAACTTGGTCTTGGAGCTAACTTTGACCTTGAAAATCTTGCTTTGTCAGGATTCCCAGAAGGTGTGAAAGTTGTTGCTAAAGGAACACCAATCTTCCCACGTCTTGATATGGAAGCTGAAATTGACTACATCAAAGCGAACATGGGTGCAGGTGCAGTAGTTGCTGAAGAAAAAGAATGGGATCCAGCAGAAGTTGAACTTAAAAACGAAAAGAAAGCTATTAAATTTGACGACTTTGACAAAGTAGAAATCCGTGTCGCTGAAGTTAAAGAAGTTTCTAAAGTTGAAGGTTCAGAAAAACTTCTTAAATTCCGTCTTGATGCTGGTGATGGTGAAGACCGTCAAATCCTTTCAGGAATTGCGAAATTCTATCCAAACGAACAAGAACTTGTTGGTAAAAAATTACAAATCGTAGCTAACTTGAAACCACGTAAAATGATGGGACTTCTTAGCCAAGGTATGATTTTATCAGCTGAACATGACGGTAACTTGACTGTTCTTACAGTTGACCCAAGTGTACCAAACGGTAGCCAAATCGGTTAATCATTAAAAATTAATAAACAGAATACTCAGCTTTTGTGCATTTTTAGCGCAAAAGCTGAGTATTTATATTGCTCTCAAATGTAAAGAAAATTGAAAAGATAGTGGAAATTCTGAAAATGATTTATTAATTTTCAATTAAGATTCATTTGATATTTTTAGTAGCGCAAGAAACAGAATTTGTTAGAATCGAGAAACGTGTAAAATGACATTGAAAATCTTATCGAGAGAAGATTATGAAACATTAAATACGACATTTAAAGAACGTTCTTTTATGCAAACTGTTGAAATGGCAGATTTACTCGAAAAACGTGGCTTTGACATTACATTTTTAGGATTGGAAGCAGATGGAGCTATTCAGGTGGCTGGCGTGCTTTACAGTATGCCGATGACTGGTGGACTTCACATGGAAATCAATTCTGGACCAGCTTCGACAAGTACAGCTTACCTTTCTGAATTTTATAAGGAATTAAAAGTTTATGCTAAGGAAAATGGTGCCTTTGAACTGATTGTTAAGCCATATGACACCTACCAAAGTTTTGACAGTCATGGAAAGCCAAACGATGATGAAAAGCCTGAATTGATTAGCTGTTTGACTGATTTGGGATACAGTTATGACGGTCTTCAGACAGGCTATCCAGGAGGTGAGCCTGACTGGCATTACGTGAAGGATTTGTCAGGATTAACACCTGAAACGCTTCGTAAATCATTTAGTAAAAAAGGTCGCCCACTTGTTAACAAGACAAATTCATTTGGAATTAAAGTGCGCAAATTAACCCGTGATGAACTTCACATCTTTAAAGAAATCACAGCATCAACATCTGAACGCCGTGAATATACAGATAAACCGTTAGATTATTATGAAGCTTTTTATGATAGTTTTGGTGATAAGTGTGAGTTCATGATTGCGACAATTAATTTTCAAGATTATCTCAAAAATGTGCAGGCTGGTCATGATAAAATTGCAGCTGACTTGGCAGTTTTGAATCAAAAGATTGCTGAAGGGGTCAACTCAGCCAAGGTTAATAAACAAAAAGCACAACTTGATAAGCAAATTGCAACTTTTGATGTTCGCCTTAAAGAAGCTAAAGAATTGATTCAAAAACATGGTTCAGAGGATGTGGTTTTGGCAGGAAGTCTTTTCGTTTATACACCACAAGAAGCTGTTTATCTTTTCAGTGGTTCATATACCGAATTTAATAAATTTTATGCGCCTGTTGCCCTTCAAGAACATGTTATGACGGAAGCACTGAAACGTGGCATTAATTTCTATACTTTCCTTGGTATTCAAGGAATTTTCGATGGCAGCGATGGTGTTCTTCGTTTCAAACAAAACTTCAATGGTTACATTGTCCGCAAAATGGGAACTTTCCGCTACTATCCACGACCAATGCTGCATAAAGCAATCACGCTTTTAAAGAAAATCTTAGGACGATAACCTATGAAATCAACCTATATTAGATTTGTTTAGACTGGAGAAAAAGTTTTTTTTGATACTTTCTTTAAGTTCCTCGCTTTTTTATTTCTAGGCTCAGACCTCAAACCATCCACTGTATGGTTTGAGCCGTCGGCAGGTTCGACAGTCCAGTGGACTGTTGAAGGAATCCAAGGAATTCCTAAGAGTCGCAGTGGTTGACTGGCAGTTCTCATTTTGCTTCGCAAAATTGCGACCAACCTAGTCAACTGTGCGGGGGGGGACAACGAACTATGAATATTGGGATTTTGTACCACCCCCTCAAAACTTACGGATGGCTGATTTTATTAATATTTCAGCCATTTTCACCACGGCAGGAAGTATCGCTTTTGTGTTCGCTTTACTCACAAATAATTCTGAAATTAACTAGAAATAATAATTTTTGTAACTTATTTCTAGTAAAAAGTAGCTTTGTCAATATCTAGAATCAACCTATCTTGGGTTGATTTTTTTATTTTTACTATTTTGCTTTACATAATAGTAAAAATGTATTACAATGATAGTAAATTAACTAGTTTGTAATACATACTAGTCAAAAAAAGAGGGAGGTTGGTATGCGCGAAACACAGTTGCTAAAAGGGGTGTTAGACGGTTGTGTTCTTCAAATCATTGCCAAAGAGGATATTTATGGCTATGAATTGGTTCAGCGATTGAAAGCGGCTGGTTTTACCAATATTGTTGCAGGAACGGTCTATCCACTTTTGCAAAAATTGGAGAAGAAGGAAATGATTATGTCATGTATGAAACCTTCTCCAGATGGTCCACCACGAAAATATTTTCAAATAACGGTAAAAGGAGAAATGTATTTAGCAGATTTTTGGGATGAATGGCATGGATTAGTAAATAAGGTTTCAAATTTAGAGGAGGATAGAACGAATGCAAAATACTCTTAATAATTACTATCACCAAACAGAAGACATCGTTGTTAGTTTAAAGCCCGAGAATAGAGACTTTTTTGAAAAAATTCAAGAATACATGATAGTTTCAAGTTTCTTTAGAGATGAAATTGCTATTCGCCAGCTTATTCTTCAACTAGCTTTGGATCTGAAAGCAGCTGAAGCCGATGGCGTTTCTGCTGTGGATTATTTTGGGGATGAACCGAAGCAAATGGTGGATGACCTGATTAAAGAATCTAATGTAGCCACTAAATTAAGTCTTGCTAAACCTTTAGGAATAATCGTTGGTATTTTGTGCTATTTCCGTTTTTGGAGTGATTTTGCCTCGCATGGACTGGTTACTTTGAACTTAGTTGGTTATTTGAGTGATATCCTCTTCGGCGTACTTGGTGTTTGCTTTATTTTTTACATCTTTAAAAGAAGCGTCTATTGCTTTACTTTTTTGAAAAATAGAGTAATAAAATACGGAGCTCTTCTTGCTCTAATCCTAATGTTTATTGTCCTCATTTTTCTAAAAATTAAACTTGAAGCCTGGGTGACAGGTCCAAGAATAATTTTACCTACGATTATCAGCCTAGCTCTTGCTGCGCTTCTTTGCGGATTGGGTATTATGTTTTGTAGAAGAGACCAAGTCACAAGGACATTTATTACACCTCTGATTGCCTTTTTTCTATGCGGTATTATCAGATTTTCAGCGAATGCTTTTCAATTAACTAATGTCTTTGTGGTGACCATTTTACCATTGTTCGTTATTTTCCTTGGACTTATCACTTTTTATCGTCAGTCATACCTATTGATGAAAAAAGATATTTAATTAAGAAGCAAACGAGCCTTAGGGCTCGTTTTTTGGTATACTAGTGGTATTAATTATCAAGGAGAGAAAAAATGACTTTTGAAGAGATTTTGCCTGGTTTGAAGGCTAAGAAAAAATATGTGCGTACTGGCTGGGGCGGAGCAGAAAATTATGTTCAGCTTTTTGACAGCATCGAGCAAAATGGTGTGGCACTTCCAGTGACACCATACTTCCTCATCAATGTATCAGGTGAGGGCGAAGGTTTTTCAATGTGGTCACCAACTCCGTGTGACGTCCTAGCTACTGACTGGGTTGAAGTTCATGACTAAAGTACTCATCACAGGTGTGAGTTCAGGTATCGGACTTGCGCAAGCACGACTTTTTTTAGAAAATGGCTGTGCGGTATACGGCGTTGATAAATCACAAGCGCCTGAGATTCAAAATGAAAACTTTCATTTCCTACAGTTAGATTTGACGACGGATTTAGCTGCGCTCTACGACTTTGTTCAGGACGTGGACATCTTGTGTAACACCGCTGGAATTCTCGACGCTTATAAGCCACTACTTGAAGTGTCAGATGATGAACTCGAGCGTGTGTTTCAGACAAATTTTTTTGCGACAGTCAAAATCACACGCCACTATTTAGCCAAAATGGTAGAGAGAAAATCAGGTATCATCATTAACATGTGCTCGATTGCTTCATTTATTGCAGGTGGGGGCGGAGCAGCTTACACAGCTAGTAAGCATGCACTTGCAGGTTTCACGCGCCAGCTTGCACTTGACTATGCTAAAGACAAGATTCAAGTGTTTGGTATTGCACCAGGTGCGGTTAAGACAGCCATGACAGCTAGCGATTTTGAACCAGGAGGCTTGGCTGACTGGGTCGCCCAAGAAACACCAATTGGACGTTGGAGCAAGCCTGAAGAAATTGCTGACTTGACAGAATTTTTAGCATCAGGAAAAGCCACATCTATGCAAGGTGAAATCATCAAAATCGATGGTGGCTGGAGTTTGAAATAATAGAGATAAGGAGACTTCAGAAATGAAGAGGAGAAAACCATAGGCTGCTCTCTGTCGAACTTGTAAATTGAAGTAAGACAGAAAAGAACAGGAGAAAGCTTATGAACGCACAAGAACTTTGGAATAAATACAAAAAAATAAATCCTTCAATCGGAGATGATATTGATGCTTGGCAATTTGGAGTAGAAGCTGATTTGTTAGCGCAGCTAGTCCTTGAAGGAACAAAAACAGCGACAGCGTCGGCTTATGATTTATACGCTGTTGATAATGACCCGCTACCTGAGGTTGGGTCTTATGATGTGGTTCTCGACAGTCAAGACCAAGCAGTTTGTATCATTCAAATCAAGAAAGTTTCTGTTGTGCCATTTAATCAGGTGTCAGCAGAGCACGCTTTCAAAGAAGGCGAAGGTGATAGGACATTAGCTTATTGGCGTGATGTCCACGAGAACTTTTTCAAACCTTATTACAATGAATACGGTCTGATATTTAACAGTGATAGTCAAATTGTTCTTGAAGAATTTGAAGTGGTCTATCCCACACTTTAGTATGACAATTACTTGTTATAGTATCAGTTTGAAAAACGAACATGTGCTAAACTGTGCTTAGACATTAATTAGGAGGAAATCCATGAAATTAGCTATTTTAGGAACAGGAAAAATCGTTGAAGAGGTTTTACCAGTTTTAAAAGAAATTAATGGAATCGAATTATCAGCGATTTTATCAACACCGCGCAGCATTGAAAAGGCTGAAAAGCTAGCTGAGCTTTATGCGATTAGTCAAGCTAGCAGCGACTACGATAGCGTTTTGGCAAATCCAGATGTGGATACGGTTTATGTTGCCCTTCCAAATCACTTGCATTATGACTACGCTAAAAAAGCTTTGCTAGCTGGCAAACACGTCATTTGTGAAAAGCCATTTACACTTACTTTGGCTGAATTCGAAGATTTGGCTAAAATAGCTGAGCAAGAAAATCGAATTTTGCTTGAAGCTATTACTAACCAATACCTTGGCAATTTTGCTTCTATCAAAGCTAATCTTTCAAAACTTGGTGAAATCAAGATTGTCGAGTGCAATTACTCACAATATTCATCTCGTTACGATGCCTTTAAACGCGGTGAAATTGCGCCAGCATTTGACCCAGCAAAAGGTGGTGGAGCACTACGTGATCTCAATATTTATAACATTCACTTGGTGGTTGGTTTGTTTGGTAAACCTGAAAAAGTTCAGTACTTGGCAAATGTTGAACGCGATGTGGACACTTCAGGAATTTTGATTATGGATTATGGACATTTCAAGGCTGCTTGTATTGGTGCTAAAGATTGTAGTGCTGACATTAAGTCAACTATTCAAGGAAATAAAGGCTCTATTGCTGTACTTGGACCAACTAATAGTATGCCAGAATTGTCTCTAGCCCTAAACGGTCAAAGTATGACAATGATTAACGAAAATTCCTTAAATCATCGTATGCATGATGAGTTTGTAGCCTTTCAAGCCATTATCGAACACAAAGATATGGCAGCAACAAAATTAGCACTTGACCACAGCCGTCTAGTCATGGAAGTTTTGGACGAAGCTGTTAAGAGCATGTAGTTAAGGTGCAGATGCTATAAAATTAAGCCTTGAGGCGGTAAATGTGATATAATGGAGTAGCTTGTGTAAGTTGATTGAAAATTTTTAGTTAACTTACAAATCTACTCTATTTTTTAAGGAATGAAATCATGTCAAATTATGCAATTATTTTAGCAGCTGGTAAGGGAACTCGTATGAAATCTGACCTTCCTAAGGTTCTTCATAAAGTTTCAGGAATTACAATGTTGGAACATGTTTTCCGTGCGGTATCAGCTTTGAATCCAGAAAAAAACGTTACTGTTATTGGACATAAAGCAGAAATGGTTCGTGAAGTTTTAGCTGGCAAATCAGAATTTGTCATGCAAACAGAACAACTTGGTACTGGTCACGCTGTCATGATGGCAGAAGACGAATTGGCTGGTCTTGATGGTCAAACACTTGTTATCGCAGGTGATACACCACTTATCACTGGCGAAAGCTTGAAAGAATTGATTGAATTTCACGTTAGCCACAAAAATGTTGCAACTATTTTAACAGCGACTGCTGAAAATCCATTCGGTTATGGACGTATCATCCGTAATGAAAATGGTGAAGTGCTTAAGATTGTTGAACAAAAAGATGCTTCTGAATATGAACGTCAAGTCAAAGAAATCAATACAGGAACATACGTTTTTGATAACAAACGCTTGTTTGAAGCTCTTAAAAACATCAACACAAACAACGCTCAAGGTGAGTACTACTTGACTGATGTTATTTCAATTTTCCGTAACGCTGGTGAAAAAGTTGGAGCATATGTTCTTCATGATTTCGATGAAAGTCTTGGGGTTAATGACCGTGTAGCTCTTGCGACAGCAGAAGACATTATGCGTCGTCGTATCAACAAAAAACATATGGTTAATGGTGTTACTTTCCAAAATCCAGCAGCAACTTACATCGATGTTGATGTTGAAATTGCACCTGACGTTATGATTGAAGCAAATGTAACCCTTAAAGGAAATACTAAAGTTGGTTCTGGTTCTGTTTTGACAAACGGTACTTACCTTGTTGATTCTACAATCGGTGAAAATGTTGTTATCACAAATTCAATGATTGAAAAATCTGTCGTTAAAGATGGTGTGACAATCGGTCCATTTGCTCACGTACGTCCTGATTCAACACTTGAAGAAAAAGTTCACGTTGGTAACTTCGTTGAAGTGAAATCATCAACTGTTGGTAAAGGTACAAAAGCAGGTCACTTGACTTACATTGGAAATACAACGACTGGTCACGATGTTAACTTCGGAGCTGGTACAATCATTGCTAACTACGATGGCCAACATAAATTTAACACAACTATCGGAAACAATGTCTTTGTTGGAAGTAACTCAACAATTATTTCTCCAGTGACATTGGGTGATAATGCCCTCACAGCAGCTGGTTCAACAATTTATCAAGATGTTGAAAAAGATGCGCTTGCTATTGGACGTGGTCGTCAAGTTAACAAAGCTGGCTATGCTTTAAACAAACCACACCATCCAAACAACAAGAAAAAATAATCATTTTTGCTAAACTTTTTGGCATTTGAAAAGAGGATGACAAGCTCATCCTCTTTTTCTATTTTTTAGAAAAATTAAGTAGATTTCACGGATATTTCAGCAGTTTAAGCGTATTGGAATAGCAATTCTTGGGACTTTGTAGTAAAATTTAATGTGGAAATATTTTAAGGGAGATTACTGAGTATGGATTTTGAAGAAAAAACGCTCAAACGAACTGAGATTTTTGATGGGCATGTGATTAAAGTTGTTGTCGATGATGTTGAGTTACCAAATAATCTAGGACAAGCCAAACGTGAATTGATTTTTCACCGCGGAGCAGTTGCTGTTTTAGCTGTAACTGATGAGAATAAAATTATTTTGGTTAAACAATATCGTAAGGCTATTGAAAAAGTTTCTTATGAAATCCCTGCTGGTAAACTCGAAATCGGCGAAAATGGTTCTGAACAAGAAGCCGCTGCACGTGAATTAGAAGAGGAAACAGGATATTCTGGCGATTTAAAACAAATTCATGAGTTTTATACAGCCATTGGTTTTTGTAATGAGAAGATTAAGCTTTATCAAGCAACTCATTTGCAAAAAGTACCAAATCCACGTCCACAAGATGATGATGAAGTTTTAGAAATTCTTGAATTAACCTACCAAGAATGTATGGATTTGGTCAAATCTGGAGCAATCGAAGACGCTAAAACAATCATAGCTCTTCAATATTATGCTCTGCATTTTGGAGGATAAAATGGGAAAACCACTTTTAACAGACGAAATCATTGAGCGTGCTAACCGTGGTGAAATTTTTTACGATGATTACGAAGATAACGAAGAGACGAAAATTATCTCTACAGATCGCTTTGATACGCTAGATACTTATGTGCCTTATGAACAAGAAGAATCAAGAAGTTTCTTGGATAAGTTGAAAGAACGTAAAAGCGATAACCAGCACGTTTATAAAAGTCGTCGAATTGAAAATGCGAAACGTAGTAAATTTCAACGAAAACTAAATCTAATAATGTTTATTGTGATTTTATTGTTGATGGCTCTATTTTTCGCAGTCTTTAACCTATAAAAATTAGAAGGAGAAACAGGTTTACTGACACGTTTTTGGTGTTAGTTTCCTGTGGTTGTTATTATGAAAATTGGAATTATCGCAGCAATGGAGCAAGAATTAGAACTTCTTGTTAGCCATTTGGAAAACAAAGTTGAACATGATGTTTTGGGAAATACATACTATGAAGGTCAGCTAGGAAAACACCAAGTTGTCCTTGTTCAATCAGGAATTGGTAAAGTTATGTCAGCTATGTCTGTAGCTATTCTTTCTGACCATTTTGGTGTTGATGCCCTTATCAACACAGGTTCAGCAGGTGCTGTGGCAGAAGGCTTGAGCGTTGGTGATGTCGTTGTTGCTGACAAATTGGTTTACCACGATGTTGACGTCAGAGCATTTGGCTATGAATACGGTCAAATGGCTGGACAACCACTTTACTTTGAATCAGATGATACTTTTGTTAAGACTTTTGAACAAGTGTTGAGTGAAGCAAATATGACAAGTAAAATCGGTTTGATTGCTACGGGTGATTCATTTATTGCTGGTCAAGATAAGATTGATGCTATTAAGTCAGCTTTCCCAGCTGTTCAAGCGGTTGAGATGGAAGGTGCAGCTATCGCGCAAGCAGCTCATAATTTGCACAAACCATTTATCGTTGTTCGTGCCATGTCTGACACAGCAGCTCATGATGCCAATATTACATTTGATGAATTCATCATTGAAGCTGGTAAAAAATCAGCTAAAATCTTGATGGCTTTCCTTGAAAAATTAGCATAAAAAATAACCAAAGGTTAATTACCTTTGGCTTTTTTTATTAGTTATTGATTTTTTGCACGTAAATCTGCTCAGCGATTCTTTCAGGGATGACAAGTTGATTCGTACCATACGCGAGAGTATGCGTCTTAGCAAAATCGTCAACTTTAACAAGTTCAACGACATCGTTGATTTTTAGTCCATGTTCTGCCAAGTAATTAAGTAGACGTGCTTCGTCATGGGTACGACTGATGTGATAACTTCCCAATTCTTCGATTTGGCTAAGGGTTTCATTATGGACCTCGATTAAGAGTTCGCCTTTTTTAGGAATGGTACCACCGTGCGGGCAAAATTCAGGAAAACCTAGTTTTTCTTCTAGACGGTCGATGAAGGTTGTTGAAACGGTATGTTCAAGTACCTCAGCTTCTTGGTGAATTTCATCTGGGCTGTAGTTAAGATAGCTGTCCAAGAAGACCTCGATAAGGCGGTGTTTACGGTAGAGCTTTGAGACGAGTGATAACCCTTTGCGAGTGAGGTAGTAGCCTACTTCTTTATCTTTGATGATGAGCTCTTCAGCAATCATTTTTTTAACCATTTCAGTAACGGCTGGTGCTGAAACCTCCATTGAGGCAGCAATTCGCTTATTGGTGATTTTGGTTCTGGTTTCTCCAAGTTCGTGAATACATTTTAGATAATCTTCTTTATTAGGTGTCATAGTCTCTCACTTTCTGTCTTTCTATTATAGCAAAAAAATCATTTGAATATGGTGCCAATTGCTTGCTAGATAGGGATTTTTTGAAAAAAACAAGTCAGGAACCTCTAACTTGCTTTACAGAATTTATTTGAATTGATAATCTTTGACGATTTCAATACTTGTGATAGTAATATCAGTAGATGGTTTGTCGTTGCTGTCAGTTTCAACGCTAGCAATGTTATCAACGACATCCATGCCATTAATAACTTGACCAAATACAGTATAATTGCCATCTAAACTTGGATTTCCACCTTTGGCATAAGCATCGATAATAGCTTTTGGATAGCTATCGTTTGAGAGTTTTGAAGATTGGTCAGTAGGGTTTTGATTAATGAAAAATTGACTACCGTTGGTATCAGCGCCAGCATTTGCCATAGAGAGTGCTCCGCGGATGTTGTAAAGATATGGCGAGATTTCATTTGCAAAGCCATTACCAGAATCGATTTTTGCATTTTTACCATTCCAGATAGATTCACCCCCAGTACCGTCTCCATTAGGGTCACCTGATTGAATCATGAAATCTGAGATAACACGGTGGAAAAGAAGATTGTCATAATACCCTTTTTTGGCATGAGTTAAGAAATTTTCCACTGCTAGCGGAGCGTATTTCGGAAAAAGCTTGAGTGTGATGTCGCCTTTAGAAGTGTGCATAATCACTTCAGCTTCATCATTAGCTACTTCTGATGATAATTGAGGAAAGACAGAGCTATCGGATTTTAGTGCTTTTTGGACATCTTTTGCGTATTGTTTTGAAGAAGATTCGTTTGCACTTTGTTGAATTTTGGCATCCACATACTCGTCTCCGCGGATAGCGCGTGTCATGCTTTCGCATCCAGATAAACTTGCTAGACATAGTGCTGCTAGAGCAAATTTCCAAATTTTTTTCATGATTCCTCCTATAAAGAAAACGTTTAAAAACTGTTAATGACTACATTTTATCACAAATCGAAGCTGATGACTTAAAAGTCTAAAAAATGGTATAATGTTCGTATGGCAAAAACAAAAAGTAGAAAAAAAGGACGTCGTACGAGACGCCCGACAAAAGCAGAAATAAAAAGACAAAAAGCAATGGAACGCTTCATCATGGCGATTATTACTGCAGTTATTTTTTTCTTTGCAATTGCTCGCTTGGGAATTTTTGGGATAACTGTCTATAATATTGTCCGATTTGTAGTAGGTAGTTTAGCTTACGTGCTGATGTTTGCGGTTCTTATATATTTTATCGGATTCAAGTGGCTTCATAAGCAAACTGGACTTATTGGTGGTTTTGTTGTGACGATGATTGGGCTTTTGCTTGAATGGCATGCCTATCTTTTCTCACTGGCAAAATTCCGTGATAAGGAGATTTTCTCGACCACAGCTGGCTTGATTTACAATGACTTAATCAGGTTTAAAGTGACAACATTTGCTGGCGGAGGGATGCTTGGTGCTCTTCTTTATAAACCGGTAGCCTTTCTTTTCTCAAATATTGGGACATTTTTGATTGGTGGATTGTTCATCGTTTTAGGATTATTTTTGATGAGCCCGTGGGAAGTCTATGACTTGGTTGATTTCTTTAAAGAAAAATCTCAAGAATGGGCTGCGAAAAATGAAATTAGAAAGCAAAAACGCTTTGTCAAACGTGAGGAAAAACGTGCGCTTGCTGAACAAAAACGTCAAGAACAGTCTCAAAAAGAGGAAGAAGAACGTTTGGCTCAATTGACTGTTGATGAGGAAACTGGTGAAATTCTTGATGGACCTGACGACAACGAAGCTTCATTATTTGAAAATCTTCCAGCAGAACCAGAAGCAAGTGAACCTGAGATTCTTGCTTATAATCAGTCACTTGATGACCTTGATGTACCAGCACTTGATGATGAAAAATCTGAGATTACGCCAGCTGAGCAAGCAATGCTTGATGAAGAAGATGACAATGAGCCGTTAGATGTTGATTTCTCAGCCAAAGCAAATCTTCTTTACAAGTTGCCGACAATCGACCTTTTTGCACCAGATAAACCTAAAAATCAATCAAAAGAAAAAAATCTGGTTCGTAAGAATATCAAGGTTTTAGAAGATACTTTCAACAGTTTTGGTATTGATGTTAAAGTTGAACGTGCTGAAATTGGTCCATCAGTCACAAAATATGAAGTTAAACCCGCAGTTGGTGTGCGTGTTAACCGTATTTCAAACTTGGCAGACGATTTAGCCCTTGCGCTTGCTGCAAAAGATGTCCGTATTGAAGCACCGATTCCAGGTAAATCTTTGGTAGGTATCGAGGTACCTAACTCAGAGATTGCCACAGTCACTTTCCGTGAACTTTGGGAACAAGCAGATACTGACCCAAATAAACTTCTTGAAGTTCCGCTTGGTAAGGCTGTTAACGGAACTGCCCGTACCTTTGACCTAGCTCGCATGCCTCACTTGCTTGTAGCAGGTTCAACTGGTTCAGGTAAATCCGTTGCTGTTAACGGAATTATCGCAAGTATTTTGATGAAAGCTCGTCCAGACCAAGTCAAATTCATGATGATTGACCCTAAGATGGTTGAGTTGTCAGTTTATAACGACATTCCACATCTTTTGATTCCAGTAGTGACAAATCCACGAAAAGCAGCGCGTGCTCTTCAAAAAGTGGTTGATGAGATGGAAAATCGTTACGAACTCTTCAGTCATTTTGGTGTGCGAAATATCGCAGGATACAATGCCAAGGTTGAAGAATTTAATGCACAGTCAGAGCAAAAACAAATCCCGTTGCCACTGATTGTGGTTATCGTCGATGAACTTGCTGACTTGATGATGGTTGCCAGCAAAGAAGTGGAAGATGCGATTATTCGTTTGGGACAAAAAGCGCGTGCAGCAGGTATTCACATGATTCTTGCTACACAACGTCCATCTGTAGATGTCATCAGCGGTTTGATTAAGGCAAATGTGCCATCACGTGTAGCCTTTGCCGTATCATCAGGAACTGATAGTCGTACGATTTTAGATGAAAATGGTGCTGAAAAACTTCTTGGACGTGGTGATATGCTCTTTAAACCAATTGATGAAAATCACCCTGTTCGTTTGCAAGGTTCATTTATATCAGATGATGATGTTGAACGTATTGTTGGCTTTATCAAAAATCAAGCTGACGCAGATTACGATGATAGTTTTGATCCAGGTGAAGTGTCTGAATCTGATTTGAAATCAGGTGGAGGCGGTGCTTCGCAAGAAGGTGACCCGCTCTTTGAAGATGCTAAAGCTTTGGTTCTTGAAACTCAAAAGGCAAGTGCCTCAATGCTCCAACGTCGTTTGTCAGTCGGCTTTAATCGCGCAACCCGCTTGATGGATGAACTAGAAGCAGCAGGAGTTATCGGACCAGCCGAAGGAACAAAACCACGTAAAGTCCTAATGACCAATCCAAATCCAGAAGCATAATAAAAAACGTTAGTCAGAAGACTAACGTTTTTTCTATGCCATCGTAAAAATCAATATGACTACAACAATATAAAAAATAAATGTAACGATAAAACCAGAACGCCAGAAAAATTTACCAAAGCGTCGGTAAGAAAATGAGTGGTTTTTCTTTAAGAAAAATGCGGTTAAACTAAGTGCCAAAAGAGATAGACAGATTAAGTAGTAAAAAAAGACACTGCTATCTAAAAATTTATTAACGACCAAAGCAATCTCAAACGCAAAAAGTGGAAAAGCAAGGTCGGTAAAGAGAATGCCAAAGCGTTTTAAATTGAAAAAATTAACCAGAATATACGCAAAAATCGGTGTCAGAAAAATAAAAGAAAAGGAAAATAATTTGTACATCATCATGTCTTATATTTTATACTGAAAGTTTGAAGAAGTAAATAATTAGAAGGTTATTCTTAAAAAATACTTTTCAAAAATTATGAAATCAAAAATGTTGAAAGTGCTTGCTTTTAAAAAGTGAAATAAAACTTGAAAATAAAGCATTTTTTTAGGAAATATTTGATGCAAATTCCTTGATTTTTCCCTAAATTAATGTATAATGTATGGGTATGCTATTGAGCATATCTGTGGGAGGTAAAAATCTTAATTACCGCCAAAACCACAACAGGAGGATTTTATAAATGGCTAAAAAAGTCGAAAAAGTTGTTAAACTTCAAATTCCTGCTGGTAAAGCTACACCAGCTCCACCAGTTGGACCAGCTCTTGGTCAAGCAGGTATCAACATCATGGGATTCACTAAAGAATTCAACGCTCGTACAGCTGATCAAGCTGGTATGATCATCCCAGTTGTTATCTCAGTATACGAAGATAAATCATTTGATTTTGTAACTAAAACTCCACCAGCTTCAATTCTTTTGAAAAAAGCTGCAGGTGTTGAAAAAGGTTCAGGTACACCTAACACAACTAAAGTTGCAACAGTTACTCGTGCACAAGTACAAGAAATTGCTGAAACTAAAATGCCAGACTTAAACGCTGCAAATGTTGAATCTGCAATGCGTATGATTGAAGGTACTGCTCGTTCTATGGGATTCACTGTTGTTGACTAATCAATAGCAACCCAATTAGTGGATTAATTGAGGTAAACACACTGTACCATTGAGATTAATTCACGCTAGACCCGCAAGACTTCATCGTAATTTGATGAGTGACGTGGGAGATTTTAAATCAAATCGATATGACCACATTACAAGGAGAATTTTAAATGGCTAAAAAAAGCAAACAAATGCGTGCTGCACTTGAAAAAATCGACAGCACTAAAGCTTACAGCGTAGAAGAAGCTGTAGCTCTTGCAAAAGAAACAAACTTCGCAAAATTTGATGCATCTGTAGAAGTTGCATACAAACTTAACATTGACGTTCGTAAAGCAGACCAACAAATCCGTGGTGCAATGGTATTGCCAAACGGTACTGGTAAAACACAACGTGTTCTTGTATTCGCACGTGGTGCTAAAGCTGAAGAAGCTAAAGCTGCTGGTGCAGACTTCGTTGGTGAAGACGATCTTGTTGCTAAAATCAACGACGGTTGGCTTGACTTTGACGTAGTTATCGCTACACCAGACATGATGGCTATCGTTGGACGTCTTGGACGTGTCCTTGGACCTCGTAACCTTATGCCAAACCCTAAAACTGGTACAGTAACTATGGACGTTGCTAAAGCAGTTGAAGAATCTAAAGGTGGTAAAATCACTTACCGTGCTGACAAAGCAGGTAACGTACAAGCTATCATCGGTAAAGTATCATTCGACGCAGACAAATTGGTTGAAAACTTCAAAGCTATCCACGAAGTTATGGTTAAATCTAAACCAGCTACTGCTAAAGGTACTTACATGACTAACTTGTCAATCACTACTACACAAGGTGTAGGTATCAAAGTAGATCCAAGCTCATTCTAATTGATACATTAAAGAATCCGTTTCTTTGAAACGGATTTTTTTATGGGCTGTGTGATTAATTTTATAGGAAAAAAGGGAAATTATTTATCAGTTTTAAAGTCATAAAGTGCTTGGCTGTAATCTTTTAAAATTCCGCGGATTTTGCTAGGTAAAACAGGCATTTTATGTTAAAATAGTAAAGATAAAAGAAGGAGTAACTTGAAGTGGAACCTAAGTATAAACGTATTTTAATTAAATTATCTGGTGAAGCGTTAGCTGGTGAAAAAGGTGTCGGAATCGACATTAAAACTGTTAAAACTATCGCAAAAGAAATTGCTGAAGTACATAGTTCAGGTGTCGAAATTGCTTTGGTTATCGGTGGTGGAAACCTTTGGCGCGGTGAACCAGCTGCTGCAGCTGGTATGGATCGTGTTCAGGCAGACTACACTGGTATGCTTGGAACAGTGATGAACGCTCTTGTTATGGCTGATAGCCTTCAACAAAATGGTGTTGACACTCGTGTTCAAACATCAATTCCAATGCAAAACGTTGCAGAACCATACATCCGTGGTCGTGCTCTTCGTCACCTTGAAAAAGGTCGCATTGTTATCTTTGCTGCTGGTATCGGCTCACCTTACTTCTCAACTGATACAACAGCTGCTCTTCGTGCTGCTGAAATTGACGCCGAAGCTATCTTGATGGCTAAAAATGGTGTTGACGGTGTTTATAACGCCGATCCTAAGAAAGATGCTAACGCCGTTAAATTTGATGAATTGACTCACGGTGAAGTTATCAAACGTGGTCTTAAAATCATGGACGCAACTGCATCTACTCTTTCAATGGACAACGATATTGATTTGGTTGTCTTCAACATGAACCAAGCTGGTAATATTAAACGTGTTGTCTTTGGTGAAGCAATCGGAACAACTGTTTCAAATAAAGCTGAACACCACGACAACTAATTGTCAGCTCTGCTATTTCCCAAAAAACAAGAAATGAGGATTAATAAAATCTATGGCTAATGCTATTATCGAAAAAGCTAAAGAACGCTTTGAGCAATCACACAGTTCATTAGCACGTGAATTTGCTTCAATTCGTGCAGGTCGTGCAAATGCATCACTTTTGGACCGCATTCAAGTAGAATACTATGGAGCAATGACACCACTTAACCAATTGGCTTCTATCACAGTTCCAGAAGCACGTGTTCTTTTGATTTCTCCATTTGATAAATCATCTTTGAAAGATATCGAACACGCTATCAACGCTTCAGATCTTGGTATTAATCCAGCTAACGATGGTTCAGTAATTCGCTTGGTTATCCCAGCTCTTACAGAAGAAACTCGTAAAGCTCTTGCTAAAGACGTTAAAAAAGTTGGTGAAAATGCTAAAGTTGCTATCCGTAACATCCGTCGTGATGCTATGGACGAAGCTAAAAAACAAGAAAAAGCTAAAGAAATCACTGAAGACGAATTGAAAGTTCTTGAAAAAGACATTCAAAAAGCAACTGACGAAGCTGTTAAACACATTGATACAATGACAGCTAACAAAGAAAAAGAATTGCTTGAAGTCTAATCAATAAGGTTTGGGGGTGGACTTTCCACCCCCTTTTATAAAGGAAAGAATACATGAATAATTTACTTGCCACTGTCATCACAGGTCTTGTGATTGATGAAAATGCAAAAGCATATTTTGTACAAAAAGACGGTGTGACTTTCATGCTTGATAAAGCTGAAGGTGAACATAAGATTGGTGATATGGTCAAAGGTTTTGCCTACACAGATATGCATCAAAAAGCTCGTTTGACAACTGCAGAGGTTGCTACAACTCGTACAAGTTATGGTTGGGGAGTTGTAACAGAAGTTCGTCGCGACTTAGGAGTCTTTTTGGATACTGGTCTTGCTGACAAACAATTCGTTGTGTCACTCGATGTTTTGCCTGATTTGAAAGAACTTTGGCCTAAAAAAGGTGACAAACTCTATGTTCACCTTGACGTAGACAAAAAAGACCGCATTTGGGCTATCCCAGCTCAACCAGAAATTTTCCAAAAAATGGCTGGTCCTGCCTACAATAACATGCAAAATGAAAAATTGCGTGCCATTGTCTATCGTTTGAAATTATCAGGAACATTTGTCTATCTCCCAGATAATAACATGCTTGGATTCATTCACCCAAGTGAACGTTATGCTGAGCCACGTCTTGGTGAAGAAGTAACAGCTCGAGTGATTGGGTTCCGCGAAGTTGACCGCACGCTCAATTTGTCGTTGAAACCTCGTTCATTTGAAATGCTTGAAAATGACTCACAAATGATTTTGACTTATCTTCAGTCAAATGGTGGTTTCATGACATTGAATGATAAATCATCTCCAGCAGATATCAAAGCTACTTTTGGTATTTCTAAAGGTCAATTCAAAAAAGCGCTTGGCGGTTTGATGAAAGCCCGCAAAGTAAAACAAGACCAATTCGGTACAGAATTGATTGATAACGAGAAATAAACTAAAGAGATTGCAGCTATGTTTTAACTAGCTGCGGTCTTTTTCTTTTAAGTTCATACAAAAATGTTCGTCGGAAATAACTCGTTTTTTAGTTTTCTGTCTCGTACAAAAAAATATTTTTTTGTTATAATAGACTCACTATCATTTTGGAGGTTAGCAATGGAACGTGCGATTTTTGCGGGTGGTTGTTTTTGGTGCATGGTGCAACCATTTGAGGAATTAGATGGTATTTTGTCAGTTCGTTCTGGTTATACTGGTGGGCATGTTGAAAATCCGACTTATGAGCAAGTTAAGGCTCATGAGACTGGGCACACAGAAGCAGTAGAGATTATTTTTGATGAGGAAAAAGTTTCTTATGCTGACTTAGTTGAACTTTACTGGGCTCAGACAGATCCAACGGATGCTTTTGGTCAATTTGAAGACCGTGGTGACAATTATCGTCCTGTGATTTTTTACAGTGATGAACGTCAAAAGGAAATTGCGGAAGCTTCAAAAGCTGCCTTGCAAGCTTCAGGACGCTTTACAGACCCAATTGTGACTGCTATCGAACCAGTACAGCCATTTTATCTAGCTGAGGAGTATCATCAAGGTTTTTATAAGAAAAATCCTGAGCACTATGCAAAAAGTAGTGCTATCAGACATGCATTTTTAGAGGAGAATTGGCAATGAGAAAATCATTTTATACATGGTTAATGACGCAGCGTAATCCTAAAAGTCATGAGCCAGTAGCGATTTTAGCAGATCTTGTTTTTGAAGATACAACATTTCCAAAACACACCGATAATTTTGAAACGATTAGTCGCTATCTAGAAGATGAGGCTGATTTTGCGTTTAATCTTAGCGAATTTGACAAAATTTGGGAAGATTATCTTGCTCACTAAGCATAATGGATTTTTTAGATCATAAAGGAAATCACGGTAAGTCGTGATTTTTTGCTTTAAATAAGCTATAATAGGCTTATCAAACACAAGAAAGAGGGACTCTATTTGCAAGAGCATTCTGTTGAAATTACTTTAAATCATCCTGATGATGTGCTAGCGCTGTTTGGCTCAAATGAGCGCCATTTGAAATTAATTGAAGAAAATCTTGGTGTGATTATTCATGCCCGCACAGAGCGTGTACAGATTTTGGGAGATGATAAAGAAAGCGTCGAGTTAGCTCGTGTAACGATTCAAGCTTTGTTAGTTTTGGTTTCTCGTGGCATGTTAGTTAATACATCTGATGTGGTAACGGCTCTTTCTATGGCACAAAATGGCTCTATTGACAAATTTGTTGCCCTTTATGAAGAAGAAATCATTAAAGATAATTCTGGAAAACCGATTCGTGTAAAAACACTTGGACAAAAAGTTTATGCGGACAGTGTCAAATCACATGATGTGGTCTTTGGTATTGGACCAGCTGGTACTGGTAAAACCTTCCTTGCGGTTACTTTGGCAGTAACGGCTTTAAAACGTGGTCAAGTTAAACGTATCATTTTGACACGACCAGCAGTCGAAGCGGGTGAAAGTCTAGGATTCTTGCCAGGTGACTTAAAAGAAAAAGTTGATCCATATCTTCGTCCAGTTTACGATGCACTTTACCAAATTTTAGGAAAAGAGCAAACAACACGCTTGATGGAGCGAGATATTATTGAAATTGCTCCGCTTGCTTACATGCGTGGTCGAACACTTGATGATGCTTTTGTGATTTTGGATGAAGCACAAAATACAACAATCATGCAAATGAAAATGTTTTTGACACGTCTTGGTTTCAACTCTAAAATGATTATCAATGGTGATACAAGCCAGATTGACCTACCTAAGAAAGTTAAGTCAGGTCTTATTGATGCTACTGAAAAATTGAAACACATTAAGCAAATTGATTTTGTTCATTTCTCAGCAAGTGACGTGGTTCGTCACCCAGTAGTTGCTGAAATTATCAATGCTTATGAAAAAGATGCTGAAAGAAAGCAAGGTCACCATTCAACTGAAAAAATTGCAGAAGCTGCTACAGAATCAGGCTTTGCAAGCTATGAAACTATTGGTCAACCAGCTAGCACCAAAGAAGAAAAATAATATTTTCATGTCACACCAAGGTGTGGCTTTTTTGATTAAAAAATGATTTTCATATCTGCGAATTCTCTATTAAGGTGGCTTTTTAGTGTAAAATAAAATATACTAAAATTTTTCATGATATTTTCAGGGATAGAAATAGGTTAAAGCACATCAAAGGAGAAGTTTTATGGATAATCGTGAATTGATTGAGAATTTATCAGAAATGAGTAGTCAATTGTCAAAACAGGCTGAAGAATTGGATCAAAAGTTTAAACTGATTGATCAGTATTCTTCATCTAATCAAGAAAATTGCTCAGAGTTTTTTGCCACATTTGGAGAGGAATTCAAAGACTTAGCTTGTGAATTTCAAACTTTGTTGTCTTACATGACTCCTAAGAAAATTTAGTTAAAATTGATAGGATTCTAGGATTTTTTGGACAGGAATGCCAGATTATCTAAAAAAACTAGTAAAATTCTCTTTTTTAGGTAAAATAAATATAGACATTGTACCTGAAAGTTCCAAAAAGTTTCCAAAAAAGTACAAGTCTTATCTGAAAAAAATACTAGGAGGAGATTTATGTGTGATCGTGCGTCACTTGAAAAGTTGACTAAGATGAGTGAAATGCTCAACAGTCAAGCTGAAAGACTAGAAGGCGATTTGAAGACTTTGGATTCTGAAATTGAAGCCGATGTTTTAAAAAATCTAGGAGATCAAGCTAAACATTTGGCTAGTGATTTTCAAGATTTGATAACTCATATTGATGAAGAGATGGTGAGTCCAAAAGAAAAGTAAGATAACTAAGTTGACCTGTTTTAGGTCGCTTTTTTAATAGAGTTTGAGGAAGAAAAGATGTTAGAAGAACAATTAAAAGAACATAGAGTGCTTAAGACAAAGCGCTTGTTGCTTCGTCCAGTAACAATGGCAGATGCCGAGGCTATGTTTGCTTATACGTCAGATACCGAAAATACTAGATGGGACTTTCCAGCTAACCAAAGTATTGAAGAAACTAAAAGAGTGATTGAGGATGTTTATTTAAGAAATCCTCTTGGCAGATATGGCATTGTTTTAAAAGAAACATCTGAATTCATCGGTACAATTGATATTATGAATTGGTCTGATGGTATCAGTGCAGAAATTGGTTATATCATCAACAAAAGTTTTTGGGGACAAGGTTTTGCGACTGAAGTTAGTCAAAAAATTGTCGACTTTTGTTTTGAAGTTTTAGGGCTAAAAGAAGTTAATGGCTATTGTGCTGTTGAAAATCCAGCTTCGGCGCGAGTATTGAGTAAAATCGGCATGGTGGAAGTAGAGTGTATCCCGAACGCAAAACAATTTAATGGAAAATGGGTGACTTTTCAACATTTTCAAATTAAAAAATAATTTTAGTTTTAAAATTTTTACCACATTCTCGATTAAATTATCAAAAAATTGTCATTATTTGTTTGCGTTTTCATAAAAATATGTTATACTTTTATTGAATATGCAACCGATTGCAAAACAAAAAGAGTGTTTAGGAGGACAGCTTATACGTTAATCATAATAGCAGTGTTATTTCAGAATTAGCAGAACAGTATGTGATTGATTGGGCAGGTTTCGCACATCGTTCTGGCTTATTTTTTACAGTTCAATGAAAACGGTTGCGTATTTTAATTTATCTTTTTAGGAGATTATCCATGACATTTCAGAATAAAGTAAATTTGAAAAAGAAGATGAAAAAAAGTCTAGGTTCATTGCTTATTTTAACAGCTATTGGTGCTGGCGGCTTAGTTCAAGTCAAAGTTGTTAATGCAGATGAACAAGTGTCAATGAAAGATGGTACTATACTTCATGCGTGGTGCTGGTCTTTCAATACCATTAAAGATAATATGCAAGCCATTAAAGACGCTGGTTACACAAGTGTTCAAACGTCCCCAATCAACACTGTTGTAGCTGGCGAAGGCGGAAATAAGAGTTTAAAAAATTGGTATTATCAATACCAACCAACTATTTATAAAATCGGTAACTATCAATTAGGTACTGAAGAAGAATTTAAAGAAATGAATCGTGTGGCTGACCAATATGGCATTAAAATTATTGTAGATGCCGTCTTAAACCACACAACTTCAGATTACAATCAAATCAGTCAAGAAATCAAAAACATCCCTAACTGGACACACGGAAATACTCTCATTTCTAATTGGCATAATCGCTACGATGTTACTCAAAATGCACTTCTTACACTTTATGATTGGAATACTCAAAATGAATATGTCCAACAATATTTGTTGAGTTATTTGAAACAAGCAGTAGCTGATGGTGCGGATGGTTTCCGTTACGATGCTGCAAAACACATTGAATTGCCAGGTGAATACGGCAGTAACTTCTGGAATGTTATTTTGAACAACGGTTCTGAGTTCCAGTACGGAGAAATTTTGCAGGATGATGTTTCAAATGATGCTGGCTACGGTAAGTTGATGAGTATCACTGCTTCAAATTACGGTCAAAAAATCCGTTCAGCGCTAAAAGACCGTCATATCTCAGCAGGCAATTTGATGAATTATCAAGTTTCAGGCGTTGATGCAGCAAATCTTGTTACCTGGGTAGAATCACATGACAATTATGCAAATGATGACCAAGAATCAACTTGGATGAATGATAGTGATATTCGTCTTGGATGGGCTATGATTACAGCTCGCGCTAAAGGAACACCGTTGTTCTTCTCACGTCCAGTCGGTGGTGGTAATGGCACACGATTCCCAGGTCAATCACAAATTGGTGATGCAGGTAGTAATCTTTACAAAGACGCGACAGTGACTGCTGTTAATAAATTCCATAATGCCATGGTTGGAGAATCAGAATACCTTCGTAATCCTGGTGGTGATGAACAAGTTGCGATGATTGAACGTGGCACAAAAGGTGCGGTTATTGTGAACCTTGTTGATGGCGACAAACAAATTAATTCTGAAACTAATTTGGCTGATGGTACATACACTGACAAGGTTTCTGGTCGACAATTTAATGTTTCAAATGGTCGTATTACAGGTAGCGTTCCATCACGCTCAGCCGTTGTTTTGTATGATGACCAAGCTAGCCAAGCAGCTCAAGTTTCAGTTGATGGTTACAAAGAAGGCGACAATAGCATTTCTAAAGCCACAGAAGTAACATTGAAAGCTAAAAATGCTGACTCTGCGACTTACAAACTTGGTAATGGTCAAGAGGTAGCTTATAAAGACGGTGATAAAGTCACTGTTGGTGAAGGACTTGAAGCTGGTCAATCAACTACTCTAACATTGACTGCAACAGGAGCTGACGGTCAATCAACAACGAAAACATACACTTTCACAATGAAAGACCCAAGTGCTGAGACTAACATTTACTTCCAAAACCCAGATAACTGGTCAGATGTTTATGCTTACATGTATTCAGCAAAAGATAATAAACTTCTTGGCGCATGGCCTGGAACTAAGATGACTAAAGAAGCATCAGGTCGCTATTCAATCACAGTTCCTGCTTCATATGCTGAAGAAGGTGTGAAAGTTATCTTCACAAATAATCAAGGCTCACAATATCCACAAAATGAAGGCTTTGATTTCAAAGCAGAAGGCTTGTACTCAAAAGCTGGCTTGATGCCTGATGTTCCAGCAGGAAAAACTCGTGTAACCTTTGATAACCCTGGTGGTTGGGATAGTGCGAATGCTTACCTCTACTATGGAAATCCTGTTCAATATCCTCTAGGTGTATGGCCAGGAACACAAATGACTAAAGATGATGCTGGCAATTTCTACCTCGATCTCCCAGAAGAATATGCTGATGTAAATGCAAAAATCATCTTTAATCAACCTGGAACAAGCAACCAATTTCCTTATAGTGAAGGATTTAACCTTGTAAAATCTGGAAACTATAATAAAGATGGGCTAAAATAATTGTCCTTATCTCAATTCTAACTCCTTTCCCTAAGAAGTAGCTTTTCCCTCAGGCTACTTCTTTTTGTACTCAAAAACTTTCTTAGAGGCTAAAATGGCGCTGTTATCTGTAATATGGTATAATATGCTTGATATAATTAGATTTGAAAGAAGATTTATATGTACGTTGAAATGATAGATGAAACTGGTCAAGTTTCAGAAGAAATCAAAAACCAAACTTTGGATTTATTACAATTTGCTGCTGAAAAGACTGGTAAAGAAAATAAAGAAATGGCTGTGACTTTTGTAACAAATGAACGCAGTCATGAATTGAATTTGGAATATCGTGATACTGACCGTCCAACTGACGTCATCAGTTTAGAATATAAACCTGAATCAGATTTGTCATTCTCAGAAGAAGATTTGGCTGAAAATCCTGAATTGGCTGAAATGCTAGATGAATTTGATGCTTATATCGGTGAACTCTTTATTTCAGTTGATAAAGCGCGTGAACAAGCAGAAGAGTACGGTCATTCTTTTGAACGTGAAATGGGCTTCTTAGCGGTGCATGGTTTCTTACACATTAATGGTTATGACCACTATACACCTGAAGAAGAAAAAGAAATGTTTACTTTACAAGAAGAAATTTTGACTGCCTATGGACTTAAGAGACAATAATTCACCTAAAAAGTGGAAAAATCGCACCTTGATGTCGAGTATGGAATTTGCTATAACTGGGATTATTACAGCATTCAAGGAAGAACGAAATATGCGAAAACACATGGTATCAGCTATTTTAGCGACTTTAGCAGGAGCTGTTTTTCGTTTATCGGCGATGGAATGGTTATTCTTATTTTTAGCCATCTTTTTAGT
This sequence comes from Streptococcus equinus, assembly GCF_049393805.1. Lineage (NCBI taxonomy): Bacteria > Bacillati > Bacillota > Bacilli > Lactobacillales > Streptococcaceae > Streptococcus > Streptococcus equinus. Next base: position 479,661 of record NZ_CP185763.1, on the reverse strand, counting down.
CATTACTTTGGAAATGATTAATTCTGCGATTGAAAATGTGGTAGACCTTGCTAGTGATTATCACTTTTCAATGCTAGCAAAAAATGCAAAAGACATGGCAGCAGGAGCTGTGTTAGTAGTATCTGCTTATGCTGTGGTGACAGGATTGATTATTTTTGTGCCAAAAATTATTGCTTTGATTTTTGGAAGTCACTAACATTATTTTTACAGGAAATTGAAAGGAGTAGGGGCGCTTGACGTCCTTTATATCTTATGTTTAAATCAGGTTTTGTAGCGATTTTGGGTCGCCCAAACGTTGGTAAATCAACATTCTTGAACCACGTGATGGGGCAAAAAATTGCTATCATGAGCGACAAAGCTCAAACAACTCGTAATAAAATTATGGGTATCTACACAACTGATACCGAACAAATCGTCTTTATCGACACACCAGGTATTCACAAACCAAAAACAGCACTTGGCGATTTCATGGTTGAGTCTGCTTACAGCACACTTCGTGAAGTAGAAACAGTGCTTTTCATGGTGCCAGCTGACGAAAAACGCGGTAAAGGTGATGACATGATTATCGAACGTTTGAAAGCTGCCAAAATTCCAGTTATTTTGGTTATCAACAAAATCGATAAAGTTCACCCAGACCAACTTTTGGAACAAATTGATGATTTCCGTAGTCAAATGGATTTCAAAGAAATTGTGCCAATCTCAGCTCTTCAAGGAAACAATGTTGAAACTTTACTTAATATCTTAAAAGATAATTTGGAAGAAGGTTTCCAATATTTCCCAGAAGACCAAATCACTGACCACCCAGAACGTTTCTTGGTATCAGAAATGATTCGTGAAAAAATCTTGAAGTTGACCGAACAAGAAGTGCCACACTCTGTTGCAGTTATCGTTGATTCAATGAAACGTGACCCAGAAACAGATAAAGTTCACATTCGTGCGACAATTATGGTTGAACGTGATAGCCAAAAAGGTATTATCATCGGTAAAAAAGGTGCTATGCTTAAGAAAATTGGTAAAATGGCTCGCCGTGATATCGAAATTATGCTTGGTGACAAGGTTTATCTTGAAACTTGGGTTAAAGTTAAGAAAAATTGGCGCGATAAAAAACTTGACCTCGCTGACTTTGGTTATAACGAGAAAGAGTATTAATAGTTCATTTAATCAGGAGGTGTCGTTTAAGCACCTCCTCTTTTAAAAATAGGAGAAAGGAAAAGCCACAGGTGGTGGCTGGAACCCGCCTACGACTCTTTGAAAAAAGATAAATGGCGACTAGGTGTTTATCACCATTGTCAAAATTCCTATAAAACTTATTTAGAAAGGAGAAGGACACGTTCGTGTTGCTTTGAACACGGACGAAAGGCTGTGTAAAATAGATGGAAGTGAGTAGGGTTATAAAAGCTGATTTATCAGCGCATTAGAATTCACTCAACCACTGCGTTTTGTAATTATTACAAAGAAGCTGAATATTTTTATTTCAGTCTCCTAATTTTACTTTGCCTTTTAACGTCCTTTGTATCAGAAGAATGCCTGAATTGCCTGAGGTTGAGACTGTTAGACGTGGGCTTGAGCGTTTGATTGTGGGACGAAAGATTGTCTCAATTGATGTTCGTGTTCCTAAAATGATTAAGACAGACTTGACAGCTTTTGAGACGGATATTATTGGACAAACTTTCCAATCAATTGGTAGACGTGGAAAATATTTGCTGTTAAATCTTGATAGACAAGTGATTATTTCCCACTTGCGGATGGAAGGAAAGTACTTGCTTTTTGAGGATGAAGTGCCTGAGAATAAGCATTTTCATACTTTCTTTAAACTTGATAATGGGTCAACCTTGGTTTATCAAGATGTTCGTAAATTTGGAACCATGGATTTGCTTGACAAAGAACAAGTAGCTGATTATTTTCGTCAAAGAAAACTTGGTCCTGAACCGACTGAGACAGATTTTGACTTAGCAACATTTGCTAAGCAGTTGAAGGCTTCAAAAAAGGTCATAAAGCCTTATTTATTGGACCAGACCTTGGTTGTTGGGCTTGGCAATATTTATGTGGATGAGGCGTTGTGGGCTGCCAAGATTCATCCTAAACGAACAAGTGATAGTCTGTTAGACTCAGAAATTAGTCTGCTACGTGATAGTATTATCCGCATTTTGCAACTTGGGATTGTTAAGGGTGGCTCGACAATTCGTACCTACCAAAATGCTCTTGGTGAAAATGGTAGTATGCAAGACTTTCTGCAAGTGTACGGAAAAACTGGTGAGCCTTGTCCTCGCTGTGCCACACCAATTGAGAAAATAAAAGTAGGAGGTCGCGGGACGCATTTTTGTCCTGCTTGTCAAAAACAATGACAAAAATTATTGGAATAACAGGTGGAATTGCTTCTGGAAAATCAACAGTGGTTGATGAAGTCAGAAAACATGGCTACCAAGTGATTGATGCTGACCAAGTCGTTCACGAACTTCAAGCAAAAGGTGGCAAGCTGTATCAAGCATTGCTGGATTGGCTTGGTGATGGCATTTTAAAACTAGATGGTGAACTTGATCGTCAAAAACTTGGACAGATGATTTTTGCAAGTAAAGAAATGCTTGCTAAATCATCTCAAATCCAAAATGGAATCATTAGACAAGAGTTGGCTCGCAGAAGAGATGAGTTAGCTAAGTCTCAAGAGGTTTTCTTCATGGATATTCCACTTTTGATTGAGCGTGATTATGTGGATTGGTTTGATGACATTTGGTTAGTTTTCATTGATGAGAAAACTCAACTTGAACGTTTGGTGCTTCGAAATCACCTGACAAGAGAAGAAGCTCAAAAGCGTATTGCAAGCCAAATGTCGACAGAAGCTAAAAAAACTTTTGCTGATAAACTTTTGGATAATAGTGGTGATATTGCGACCCTAAAGAAAAAAGTAGCAGAGTTACTTGCAGAATTGTAAGAATGAAGTACCTGTGAATAACAGGTGCTTATTTTTTTCGAAAACGTTTATCGAATCAGGATTCTAGCAAAAGCTTTTGAATGTGATATAATAATCTTATTGACGTTTTTTTGAAAAGAAGGTGAACAATCATAAGTAACGAAGTTAATTGGAAACAAAATTTGCGAGTAGCTTGGCTTGGTAACTTTTTTACTGGGGCAAGCTTTTCACTTGTTATGCCTTTTATGGCTTTGTATGTTGAAGAACTAGGTGCTCCTAAAAGTAAAGTTGAGTGGTACGCTGGTTTAGCGGTATCATTATCAGCACTTGCTTCTGCTCTCATTGCTCCAGTTTGGGGGCGGCTAGCAGACCGTTATGGTAGAAAACCGATGATGGTTAGAGCGAGTTTGGTAATGACGTTTACAATGGGTGGTTTGGCTTTTGTTCCTAATGTCTTTTGGCTTTTAGCACTGAGGCTATTAAATGGGCTATTTTCAGGATACATTCCCAATTCAACAGCCTTGATTGCTAGTCAAGCTCCTAAAAATCGTTCAGGTTATGCGCTTGGGACGCTAGCAACTGGGATGATTGGAGGAAGTCTAATTGGTCCACTTTTAGGTGGTGTCTTGGCTGAATGGCTAGGAATTCGACAAGTATTTCTACTAGTTGGTTTTATTCTATTGATTTGTAATTTGTTAACCGTCTTTTTAATCAAAGAAGATTTTAAACCAGTAGAAAAAGCAAATGCTATGTCGACTCGTGAAGTATTTTCTTCAATCAAGGATAAACAAATCCTCATTGGATTGTTTGTGACAAGCATGATTATTCAAGTCTCAGCACAATCAATTGCCCCAATCTTGACGTTGTACATTCGAAATCTCGGTCAAACTGAGAATTTGATGTTTGTATCAGGTTTGATTGTGTCTGCACTAGGATTTTCAAGTATGTTATCGAGCTCGACTCTTGGTAAAATTGGTGATAGAATAGGTAATCATAGACTACTTTTAATCGCTCTATTTTATAGTTTTAGCATGTATGTTTTATGTGCGCTTGCGCGAAACTCTCTGGAGTTGGGAATCGTTCGATTCTTGTATGGTTTTGGTACTGGTGCGCTCATGCCAAGTGTCAATTCACTCCTTACCAAAATTACCCCACGAGAAGGTATTTCACGTATCTTTAGCTATAATCAAATGTTTATGAATATCGGACAAGTCGTTGGACCGTTTGTTGGTTCAGCTATCGCGACAGGAATGGGATACCGTTCAGTGTTCTACGTGACAAGTCTTATCGTTTTTGTAAACTTTGTATGGAGCCTTATCAGTTTTAGAAAATATTTAAAAGTTAAGGAAATCGTGTGAGAGTAAAGATTAATTTGAAATGCAGTAGTTGCGGCAGCAAGAATTATTTGACAAGTAAAAATAAAGCAACTCATCCTGATAAAATACAGGTTTTGAAATATTGTCCTAAAGAGCGAAAAGTAACCTTACATGTTGAATCTTAGGGATAATTATGATAGAATAATCAAGACCATAGTGTAGGAAAGGAAATAGAACCCAGAAGGACTGGTAGTTAAAAATTTCTCATTTTGAGACCTTCTGACGCGTTCTTAGTGAAACATATGTACAATGTACTACTGACAATTTTGCTGGTATTATCTGTTATTATCGTGATTGCCATCTTTTTGCAACCACAGAAAAATCCAAGTAGCAACGTATTTGATAACAGCGGTTCAGAAGCTTTATTTGAACGTACTAAAGCGCGTGGCTTCGAAGCGTTTATGCAACGTTTTACAGCAGTTCTAGTATTCTTTTGGCTAGCAATTGCTTTAGCGCTAGCAATTTTATCAAGTAAATAGATAGCAACTGACGAAGCTGCTTACTAGCTTACGTTGGCTGCGCATCTTGAATTTTGTACGAAAATTCATGGGCTGGTCATTCAGCTCATTTTTTATTATTAAGTAGTGAGGAGTCTGTCCGATAGTGGATTGGAATTTGAGATTCAGTGACTTTTCACAACTTCCATAAAGCTAGAAAACGAGAGGATAGAATAAAGCAGTTTTTTATAAAAAGCTGCTGATAAATCACAATTATGAATGAAAAAATTATTGCTTATTTAAAAGAGCATGGAAAAGTTAATATTAATGATTTGGCAGCTGGTCTTGAGATGACTGGTGCTGAAAAATTTCCAGAGCTCATTAAAGAAATTTCACAACTTGAAAGTAACGGGGAACTCCGCTTTGATGATAACGGAAATTTAGCACTTCGTAAAAAAGTTGACAAGAAAAAAGAAATCACTGTTACTGGTGTATTTCGTGCTAACAAAGCAGGATTTGGTTTCTTGTCTGTTGATGAAGACGAAGACGATATGTTTGTTGGACGTAATGATGTTGGTCATGCCGTTGACGGAGATACCGTTGAAGCGGTTATTAAAAAGCCAGCAAACCGTCTTAAAGGTACTGCAGCCGAAGTACGTATCGTTGGTATTGTCGAACGTAGTTTGAAAACAGTTGTTGGTAAATTTATCTTAGACGATGAAAAGCCAAAATACGCTGGTTACATCAAGTCTAAAAACCAAAAAATCCAACAAAAGATTTACATCAAAAAAGAACCAGTTGTTCTTGATGGAACTGAAATCATCAAAGTTGATATTGATAAATACCCAACGCGCGGTCACGATTACTTTGTCGGTCACGTTCGAGATATTGTTGGTCACCAAGGTGATGTTGGTATCGATGTTCTTGAAGTTCTTGAATCAATGGATATCAAGTCAGAATTTCCAGAAGATGTTATGGCAGAAGCTAATGCTGTGCCAGATGCACCGTCTGAAAAAGACATGATTGGTCGTGTCGACTTACGAAATGAAATCACATTTACTATCGATGGTGCTGATGCCAAAGACTTGGACGACGCTGTTCATATCAAACTGCTCGACAATGGTAATTTTGAACTTGGTGTTCACATCGCTGACGTTTCATACTACGTTACTGAAGGCTCTGCTTTGAACCGTGAGGCAGTAGCGCGTGGGACATCTGTTTATGTGACTGACCGTGTGGTACCAATGCTTCCAGAACGCTTGTCAAATGGTATTTGTTCATTGAACCCAAATGTTGATCGTTTGACACAATCATGTTTGATGGAAATTGACCGTAATGGTCGTGTGGTTAACCACCAAATCTGTCAATCAGTCATCAAGACAACTTTCCGTATGACTTATAGCGATGTTAATGACATTATCGCTGGTGACCAAGAGTTAATCGAAAAATACCAACCAATCGTTGAATCAATTCACCACATGGCTGCGCTTCACAATATTCTAGAAAAAATGCGCGTGCGTCGTGGGGCTCTTAATTTTGATACTAGCGAGGCTAAAATCATCGTTAATGACAAAGGGATGCCAGTCGATATCGTTATTCGTGAACGTGGTATTGCAGAGCGTATGATTGAGTCATTCATGTTGGCGGCTAATGAAACCGTCGCAGAACACTTTGCTAAACGCAAATTGCCATTTATCTATCGTATTCACGAAGACCCTAAAGCTGAAAAATTGCAAAAATTCCTTGATTACGCAAGCATCTTTGGTGTGCAAATCAACGGTACAGCTAATAAAATCAGCCAACAAGCTCTTCAAGATTTTATGGCAAAAGTTGAAGGAAAACCAGGCGCAGAAGTACTTAATATGATGCTTCTTCGTTCAATGCAACAAGCGCGTTATTCTGAGCACAATCATGGCCACTATGGTTTGGCTGCAGAGTACTATACTCACTTTACAAGTCCAATCCGTCGTTATCCTGACCTTCTTGTACACCGCATGATTCGCGAATATACACAAGTGACTGATGAGAAAATCGAACACTTCAGAAATGCTATTCCTGAATTAGCTACATCATCTTCAACACTTGAACGTCGTGCAATCGATGCTGAACGTGTTGTTGAAGCTATGAAGAAAGCTGAGTACATGGAAGAATATGTCGGGCAAGAATTTGACGGTGTGGTGGCTAGCGTCGTAAAATTTGGTATGTTTATCGAATTGCCAAATACAATCGAAGGTCTTGTACACATCACAACTCTTCCTGAGTTTTACAACTACAACGAACGTACTTTGACACTTCAAGGTGAAAAATCAGGTAAAGTCTTCCGTGTTGGTCAACAAATCAAGATTAAATTGACACGTGCTGACAAGGAAACTGGTGATATTGATTTCGAATACATTCCAAGTGATTACGATGTGATTGAAAAAGTTAAAAAATCACGTAAAGACCGTTCTGGCAAAGACAATCGTCGTTCTAAATCAGACAGTCACAAAGACCGTAAAAAAGACCACAAGTCAAATAAAACACGAAATCGTAAATCCTCAAAAGGTTCTTCTAAAAAGTCAGGAAAGAAACCTTTCTACAAAGAAGTTGCTAAGAAAAAATCACACAAATCAAAAAAATAAATAATGCCTAACCCAAATATCGACAGAAGAGAGGTAGCATAACATGCCAAAAGGTGAAGGAAATGTCGTAGCTCAAAATAAAAAAGCACGCCATGACTATAATATTGTTGATACAATCGAAGCAGGTATTGTTCTAACAGGAACTGAAATTAAGAGTGTTCGTGCAGCGCGTATCCAATTAAAAGACGGCTATGCTCAAATCAAAAACGGAGAAGCTTGGTTGATTAATGTCCACATTTCTCCATTTGAGCAAGGAAACATTTGGAACCAAGAGCCTGAGCGCACACGAAAACTATTGCTTAAGAAACGCGAAATTGAAAAATTGTCAAATGAACTAAAAGGGACTGGTATGACACTTGTTCCACTAAAAGTTTATTTGAAAAATGGCTTTGCTAAGGTCTTACTTGGTGTGGCAAAAGGTAAACACGATTATGACAAACGTGAGACAATCAAACGCCGTGAACAAGACCGTGACATCAAACGTCAAATGAAAAATTTCAATGCAAGATAATAAAAAAAGAGTTTGGAGAAATCCAAACTTTTTTTGTGATTAAAGCAATTTTTTGAGCTCATCAATTAATTCTTGATTATCAGAAATCATTTGATGAATTTTATCGGTTGAAGCAGGGGTGAAATCTCCCAAACAAGAATGAAGTTCTTGTTCGACATCAGCTTGTAGGGATTTTCCAGCTTTAGTCAGCGCAACAATCAGTTGACGTTGGTCTTCTTTTGGTCGAATACGAGTCAAATACCCCTTTTCCTCCAAACGTTTTAAAAGAGGAGTCAGCGTATTACTAGCAAGGTCAAGTTTTTTTCCAAGCTCGTGTAAAGGAAGCTCATCAGTCTCCCAGAGTGCCAAAAGAACGATGTATTGTGTATAGGTTAAATCAAATGGAGCTAGTTTTTGTTTATAAAATTGATTAAATAGTCTGTTAGCGTTGTAAATGGCAAAACAGAGTTGATTAGTGAGTTTTGGATGTTCTGCAGTCATAAGTCCTCTTTCTCTGTCAGTAATTGCATTTATCATAACATAGAAAAAAGTAAAAGTAAAAAATTGACAACTCAAAAGTTTAGTAGTAAACTATATTCAATCGCGCACGATTGAAAAAGAAAGGAGAAAAATATGAACACTATTGATATTTTACAAAATGTTGGTAATGGTATTTTAAGTCAGGCTAACAAACACCAGTTAGTTGCTCTACAATTTGCAGCACAAGGTTTTTCAAAACTAGCTGACAAATACCAAAGCCACGCTGAAGAAGAACGTGACTTTGCTAAGCAAGTCTTTAATCGTATTTTGGATTTAGGTGGTAACATTTCTTATCAAAGCCAAGAAGCATTTGAAGTTCCAACGACAGCACTTGAATGGCTCAGACAAGATTTAGAGATTTCAAAAAATGGCTTAAAAGATTTGAGCCCATTGATTAAAGCCGTGTCTGAGGACTTTGTGACATATGATTTGCTTAAAGGGTATTACAAAGACGAAGATGATGATTTGCAATGGACACAACAGCAACTTGATTTGATTGATTTTATTGGCTATCAAAATTGGTTAACACAACAACTTTAAGGAGATAAAAAATGGCTTACGATTACGATATTCTTTTTATTGGTTCAGGACATGCTAACTGGCACGCTGCAGTGACTTTGGCACGCGCAGGAAAAAAAGTAGCGATTGTTGAAAAAGATGTGACAGCAGGAACTTGTACAAACTACGGCTGCAACGCAAAATTCTTACTAGACAGTCCATTTGAATTTGTTGATGGCTTGTCTCGCTACGAAAAAGTTGGTATCACAGGTAACACAGAAGTTAACTGGCAAAAACTCATGGCGTTTAAAAAGACAGAAATTCCTACATATGCACCGCTTATGGAAGGCATGTTTGCTCAATTAAACATCAACCTTCTAAAAGGTTACGGAAAATTAGTTGATGCTCACACTGTTAGTGTTGACGGTGAAAATGTTACAAGTGATTATATCGTAATCGGTACAGGTCAACGTCCATCTCGTTTGGATATTGAAGGTAAAGAACTTCTTCATGATAGCCGTGACTTCCTTGACTTAGATGACATGCCAAAACGTATTACTTTTGTTGGTGCAGGTATTATCTCAATGGAATTTGCGACAATGGCTGCAAAACTTGGTTCAGAAGTTCACATTATCGAATTCGCTGACAGAGCTTTGGCTGCTTACCAAGAAAACTATGTTGAGACAGTTGTTGCTAAGATGCAGGCAGAAGGGGTTAACTTCCACTTTAGTCAAGCAGTTGAAAAAGTAGAACAAGTGGCAGATGGCTTCCGTGTGACAACAGCACAAGGTTTGGTTGTTGAAACAGATTATGTTCTTGATGCAACTGGTCGTATTTCAAATGTTGAAAATCTTGGCTTGGAAGAACTAGGTATCGAATTTAACCGTTCAGGTATCGTGGTTAATCAATACATGCAAACTTCAGTTTCAAATATCTTTGCTAGCGGAGATGTGGTTGACAAAACAATTCCTCGTTTGACACCGACAGCAAGCTTTGAATCAGATTATATTGCAGCATTCATTCTTGGATTGAACAAAGAACCAATCAACTATCCAGCAGTGCCAAATCTTGTCTTCACATTCCCACGTATTGCGCAAGTTGGTGTGACAGTTGAAGAAGCTCGTGATAATGACAATTATCGTGTAGTTGAAGTGCCATTTGGACAACAATTGAAATTCCAGACTAAATTGGAAGACGAAGCGCACATCACACTTATCGTTAACCAAAATAAAGAATTGGTCGGAGCTAGTCTTCTAGGAAATGAAGCCGGCGAAATGATTAACCTTATCACTTTGATGATTAACCAAAGAATGACAGCACTAGACCTAAGCCAAATGATTTTTGCTTTTCCTGGCACAACAAACGGTTTGATTAACGCTGTTATGATGGCATTGATTTAATAGCAAAATAACACAAAAAACTTGAACGAACTGTTCAAGGTTTTTTAGGATTAGTCAGCCCAAGTAATGACATTTTCACGAGGTTTGCGTGAGCGTGGGTGTTTAGGGTCGCGAAGTCGATAACCAAACGAAACCATGCTGGTAATGCCTTCTTTGTCAGGATTGATAAGACCAGCTTTTGCTAGAATATGATCAACTTTATCATAATTGAACCCTTCGATTGGACAAGAGTCGATACCAATCATGCTAGCTGCTGTCATCATATTTCCAAGGGCGATGTAAGTTTGTTTAGCAGTCCAGTCAAATAATGCACGAGGATTATCTGCCGTTTTCATATCATTTTTTTGAAATGATTCGTAGGTTGCCAAGCGACTATTAAGAGCATCGCCTTCACCAAGGCCACGACGAACAAGACTGTCTTTTACTGACTCTGAATCGTAACGAGCATTCTTCTCAGCGATAAGAAGGACAAAATGACTGGCTGTATCAAGTTGAGGTTGTGCACCCCAAGCAACGGCTTTTAAATCGTCACGAAGTTTAGCAATGTGCTTTCGGTCGAGAACGATAAAGCGCCAAGCTTCTAGCCCAATTGAAGAAGGACTTAGCCAAGCGGTATCAAGAATGTATTCCATATCATCATGTGAAATATCACTGTCATTATAAACACGAACGGCAACTCGATGTTCAAAGGCATCGAGGACTTGTTTTTTGATAGCTTCTTTAGTCATATCAGCCTCCTAGTTTTCTTTCTATGATAGCATTTTCACATTGTTTTTGCTAATTTTAGAAACCAAAAAAACAAAGAACCGAATCTTTGTTTACTTGATATTTTCTCTTAAATAATTGACATCTTTGATAAAGCCACTGAGATTATAATCTTGGTTCATTTCCATAAATTTTTCTCGTGTCTCATTGAAAATTTGTAAAAATTCAGGGACAAGTTCTCTTCCTTTATCGGTAATATAAATATGTTTTATACGACCATCTTTTGTAATTGTGACCAATTCTTGTTGAGCAAGTTTAGTAACAATTTTTGAGAGAGATGGAGGTGCTATGCAAAGAATTTCTGCAAGGTCTTTGCAACGTTTACCATTTTCTTGACTTAAAATAAAAAGAACCAGGGCGTAAGAATGTGACATTCCAAGTTTTCGAAAAGCATCTTCAGTGTATTTATCAAGAGTTCTTTCCAGTCTTTTGATTGAAAAATATAAGCATCTATCCAAACTTTCTTGGATGCTTTTTGATAAAACAATTTCCTCAGGTTGTGTATTCATAAAAACTATCTTAGCATAGTTATATGGAGATGGCAACTTGACTATTGTGCTTTAAATGTTGTTTAGTTAATCATTTTTGTAATTTGGTTAATCTGAGTATTTAAGGTGCTTATGTCGTTTAGATTATTAATTTCAGCTAGTTTGATGAATTCTTGTCGTGTGCTAAAAAATGTTTCAGCAATGACGTCTGCAAGGTCTTTTCCTTTTTCTGATAAGTGGATATGTTTTGTACGGCCGTTTGGAACAAGATAAACTAAGTCTCTGTGTTTCAGCTTTTCAATGATTTTTGTCATAGACGGAGCGGTAATACAGAGAATATCAGCGAGCTCTTTATAACATTTTCCATCTTCTTGGCTCAAGATAAAAAGAGTTAAAGCGTAGCTGTGTGATAAGCCAATTTTGCGATAAGTTTCTTCAGTCTTTTTTTCTAAAATGCGGTTAAGTTTTTTGATAGAAAAATAGAAATCCATATTTAATAGTTCTTGAATGTCTTGTGGCACGGTAACCTCCTTTGAAATGTCTGCAATTTTTAGCTTAACACAATTACACTAGCTTTACAAATTGACCATAATAAAAAGCCGTGAAAGACGGCTTAGCTTACTCACAATATTTTAGTTGTTGAGTGATTTTATTTATTTCACCAACGAGATTTTCAGGATAATATTCGACAGCTTTATTGAAGAGTTGTCGAACTTCTGCGTGTGCTTGACGGATTTGAGGAGTGATTTTGCGTCCTTTATCAGTAAGATAGACGTGTTTAGTGCGACCTTCGCAAATAATTTCAACGAGCCCTTTACGTACAAGTTTTTCAATCATTTTTGTTAGAGTAGGTGCTGTAACGCCAAGAAGTTTAGCAAGCTCTTTATGGAGTTTTCCGTTTTCCATTTCTAAAATGATAAGAATACTTGATTGTGAAGGGGATAATCCGACTTTCTGAAAGGCTTCTTCATAAAGTTTATCAAGAGCACGATTGAGTTTTTTGATAGCGAAAAAGAGTCGAGAATCAAGGATTTCTTGAACAGTTTTGGGCATCGAATTCTCCTTAATTATTTAATTATAGGAATTATGATAGCAAACTTAGAAAAAGATAACAAATAATATGCTCAGGTAACAAAATATTAAAATGCTGTCATGTAAACGTTTGTTGTGTAAAAAATCAAAAAACAAGCCTTTTTTGAAAGCTTGTTTTCTAATTTTCTAAAATTTTCATTATTTATAGCAAGGGCATGATGACGTTGACCCAGAACCATGATAGTGGCATAACAATAACCATGGCTGGAATCATGTCAGCTGTTGGAAACATTTTGACACGAATCATTCGAAAACCTGTTGCTACCATGAGAAAACCACCGCAGGCTTTAAAGTCAGCAATCATATCAGGTGTTGTTAACGGTACAATGACACCTGCAAGTAAAAAGAGAGCTGTAAAGATGATGAATTGAGGAATAGCGATAAGTGAAACCACAAAGCCAAGATTACATGCAAAAATAGCAGCAGTAAAGAAGTCAAGGATAGATTTTGAAATTAAAATGGTAGAATCTCCAGTCATACCTGAGTCAAGACTACCGTAAATCCCAGTTCCGCTGGCACAGAAAAGAACGATGACAGTAAGCAAAGTAGCCAGAAATTCGTCATTTGAGAGTTGGCTGTGCTTTTGTGGCAAGATTTTTGAGACGGCTTTTTGCATCAAAATGCCCCCTTTATTAATCCATTCACCGAGATTAATGGCAAGACCAATAGCAGTTCCCACAACGATAGCGAAGATAACTGCAGGCATGTATTTCATAAGTCCAATAGATGAGATCCCCATCCCCATTGAACAAACACCGAAAATAAGATTTAGCTGATTTTTAAAATCTTCAGACAAGATATGACCAAAAATGCCTCCGAGGATTCCTCCGAAAATAATGGCAAAAGAATTGATAATAACACCAGTTGGCATATAGTTCCTCCTTTTTAAGATTTAAAATAAAGCAAAAAAATAAGCTCACTTGTAAAAACAAGCGACTTAAGGTGACAATATATTTTTCCTAATAACTAGTGTAACACGAATAAGTTAAAAATCAATTTGCATTTAGTGATAAGTTATTCTAAAATGGAATAAGTAGGAGGATGTGGATGAATCTTCAGAAGTTACAAGTCTTTATATCATTGTGTGAGACGCTTAATTATACAGAAACAGCAGAACGTCTTTATACAAGTCAAGGAAATGTTTCAAAGCAAATCATGGCTTTAGAAAAAGAGCTTGGCGTGTCATTATTTCACCGTAATCGACGTCATATTGCCATCACTAGAGAAGGGCAAGTGGTTAAAAAATATGCGGAAATGATTCTAGCAAATCACCAAAAAATGATGAATGATTTATCGCAGATGAAAGAAGATAATGCGTCAAAGCTTGTTCTACATGGTATTCCGAGTATGCCTTTTTACGCCATTATTTCAGAGATAGCTGGTTTTAAAAAACGTCACAGACAGTTTGAAGTGAAGGTTGAAGAAGAGGAAGCAGATATCTTATTGGAAAATTTACTTAAGCAGAAGTGTGATATCATTTTTGCTAGACAGTTTACGAGTAAATTGCCTCAAAATGTTGAAACTATTACGATTGATCGTGACCGTTGGGTAGTTGTTTTGCCAAGTGCACATCATTTGGCAGATAGAAATAGTATTAACCTTGAAGAACTTTCTGATGAAAAAATCTTGCAGCTCAGTGAGCAAACACAGCTGATGCAGCCTTTTTTAGAGCTTTGCCATGCTTATCATTTTGACCCTGAGGTCACATACAAGGGCAATCGCATCAATTTGATTATTGACTTTATTGAAAATGATTTGGGGATTTCCTTGATGATGGAAAAGATGGTTTTGCCATTTGACAACAAGGAAATTGTTTTTATACCACTTGATATCACAAAAGATTCTAAAATGGTTTTGATGAAATTGAAGCAGAATCAGTCTGCAGCAGTTCAAAAATTTTGGCAAGAAATGCAAGAAAAGTATAAGAAAAAGGATTGAGTTTTTCTCAATCCTTTTAAATTTTAGCTAAAAATTCTAGTAAAAATTGTTCTGCTAATGACCCGTCTTTAATGGCTCTTTTAGCTTCAGCTATTGAAAACCAATCCCAGTCATCAATCTCGTAGTTGGGATTGACATCTCCAGTGACAGTTACCGCGAAATTAATCATCAGTGAGTTGCTGCGTTCGTAATATTTAGTAGCGTTAAAAGTTAGCGATTTGACTGTCAAGCCTAATTCTTCATTGATTTCTCGGGCAACTGTTGCCTCCGCATTTTCTCCTTGAGATACATAACCTGCAAGCAGAATGTGCTGAGGCATATTATATTGTTTTATCAAGAGAATTTTATCATGAGTTTCGTTAAATAAAATTGCGCTAATAGCGGTATTAAATACTGGAAAACGAAAACTTTCACACTGTGAGCAGTAGGGAATGTCACCCTCATGCTCTAAGAATTTCTTTTCTAAAGGATGCCCACATTCGGGACAATATGTCATTGTTTTATAAAACATAAGAACCTCTTTTTGAATTGCTTAAAAGCCATTTTACCAATAAAACCTATACCTCGCAAATGATTGAAAAAATTCAAGACTAGTTTTTAGATTATTTTTCTATAAAATGATATTGAAGGGAGAAAAAATGTCTTATTTATATTTGTTATTTGCCATTGTTGGCGAGCTTTTAGGAACTAATTTATTAAAATTATCTGCTGGCTTTACGAAGCCTATTCAAAGCATTTCAGCACTGCTTAGTTATGGCATTTGCTTCTTTTTCTTGTCGTTGTCGTTGAAGAAAATACCACTTGGCG
This sequence comes from Streptococcus equinus, assembly GCF_049393805.1. Taxonomy (NCBI): domain Bacteria; kingdom Bacillati; phylum Bacillota; class Bacilli; order Lactobacillales; family Streptococcaceae; genus Streptococcus; species Streptococcus equinus. Next base: position 464,301 of record NZ_CP185763.1, on the reverse strand, counting down.
TAGCTTATGCCACTTGGTCTGCCGTCGGACTAGTTTTTACAGCTATTATTTCTGTCATGATTTTCAACGAAAAAATCAATGTCTATACGGTTATCGGCTTGATTTTGATTATTATAGGCGTTTTAATGGTTAATTTATTAGGAAATGCTGGGCATTAAAAAACAAGCCATTAAGGCTTGTCTTTTTTTGTGATTATCCTTCAAAGTACAACAATTCTTTTGGTGTGTGTGTGAAGACTTCGAAGCCTGATTTTGTGACGTGACCACAATCTTCGATGCGGACACCAACTTTTCCAGGAATGTAAATACCAGGTTCAACTGAGAAGCACATACCTTCTTGGATTTCCATGTCGTTACCTTCCATGATTGAAGGAAATTCGTGACATGTCATACCAATACCGTGACCAAGACGGTGGTTGAAGTATTCACCGTAACCTGCTTTTTCAATAACTTTACGAGCAGCCGCATCAACTTCGCTAGCAGTAACACCAGGTTTGATGAAATCAAGAGCTGCCATGTGAGCTTCTAAGCACAAGTTGTAGATATCTTTTTTGAATTGGTCAGGTTTACCAACGGCAACTGTACGAGTCATATCACTAGCATATCCATGCATATCTGTACCAAGGTCAAACAAAAGTAGGGCATTGTTTTCGATTTTATTTGTACCAGGAATACCATGTGGATTTGCAGCGTTATCTCCAGTCAAGACCATAGTTTCGAAACTCATTTTTTCAACGCCTTGTTTTTTCATTTCAAATTCAATCATGGCAATGACGTCAGTTTCAGTGTTGTTAAGTGAGATATTGTCAAAACCAACTTTGACAGCTTTATCAGCATACTCACCAGCAATCATCATTTTATCGATTTCATCTTGAGATTTGATAAGGCGCATTTTTTGAACGAAAGGAGTAAGGTCTTCAAAACGTCCGTCAAAGACTGTTTGCAATCCTTGGAATTTTGTAACGTTTAGATTGTCAAATTCAGCAAGAATTTTGGCGCTATCAACTGAAGGAAGACCGTTTTTGATTTTTTCCCAAGGGTTTTCAGAATCAACATAACCAAAAACAGGGAAGTTTAGGATTGCACTAGCACGAGCAACTTCAAGTGCTGGTACAAAGAGAACTGGTTCACGATTGCTATAGACAAAAAGGAACATTTGACGTTCGTGTGGATCGCAGAAGAAACCAGTTAAGTAGTTTACAGTAACAGGATCAGAGAAAACAGCAATGTTTGCTTTTTCTTGAGTAAGGTATGAACGGATTTGATCTAATTTAGACATGCGAAACCTTCTTTCTAATTATCCCCATTTTTTCAAAAAAATTCAAAAAAATCAAGAGCTTGCTCTAAAAAAATTAAATATGCTTAATTTTCACAAAATCAGGCTAAAAAGTAGATGAAAATGTGAAAACGTTTCATAAATTGCTTTAAAAAATAGCAGGAAATTTTCTGAAAATAACTATTTTTTGCCTTTCTAAGACCTTTATGAGAAAAACAAAACATTAAACGTTTTCAATATATGAAAACTTTCCAAAAATAATGAGTTTACCCTTGAAAGTGTTTCCAAAAGGTGGTAAAATATCTTTGAAAGCGAAATTTTCAAATAGAAAGGAAGTCCAATAATGAACACTGATGATACGATTACAATTTATGACGTTGCACGTGAAGCTGGCGTCTCAATGGCAACAGTTAGTCGTGTTGTAAATGGTAATAAAAATGTAAAGGAAAACACTCGTAAAAAAGTCCTTGAAGTTATTGACCGTTTAGACTATCGTCCAAATGCAGTTGCTCGTGGTTTGGCAAGTAAGAAAACGACAACTGTTGGTGTTGTTATTCCAAATATCGCTAATAGCTATTTCTCAATTTTAGCGAGAGGGATTGATGACATTGCTGCTATGTACAAATACAATATCGTTCTTGCATCAAGTGATGAAGATGACGATAAAGAAGTTAATGTCGTAAACACTTTGTTTGCTAAACAAGTTGATGGTATTATCTTCATGGGTCACCATTTGACTGAAAAAATTCGTGCAGAGTTCTCTCGCTCACGCACACCAGTTGTTCTAGCAGGGACAGTTGATTTAGAACATCAACTTCCAAGTGTTAATATTGATTACAAAGCTGCTGTAGCAGATGTTGTTGATATTTTAGCTAAAAACAATAAAGATATTGCCTTTGTTTCAGGACCACTTATTGACGAAATCAATGGTAAAGTTCGTCTTGCTGGTTACAAAGAAGGACTTGAAAAGAACAATCTTTCATTCAAAGAAGGACTTGTATTTGAAGCAAACTATAACTACAAAGATGGTTATGAGCTTGCTCAACGTGTGATGAACTCAGGTGCAACAGCTGCTTATGTAGCTGAAGATGAATTAGCTGCAGGTCTTTTGAACGGCTTGTTTGCTGCAGGTAAAAAAGTTCCTGAAGACTTTGAAATCATTACAAGTAATGACTCACCAATTACTTCATACACACGTCCAAACCTCAGCTCAATCAGTCAACCGGTTTATGACCTTGGAGCTGTCAGCATGCGTATGTTGACTAAAATCATGAATAAAGAAGAACTTGAAGAAAAAGAAATCATTCTTAATCATGGTCTTAAATTACGTGGTACATCACGTCAATAATTTATTTATCTGAAATCAGCCTTAGGGCTGATTTTTTTGAGCTTTAGTGAAAAATATTACAAAATAGGCTATAATAGAGTTTATGAAAGTTTTACTGTATTTGGAAGCCGAAAATTATTTAAGAAAATCAGGAATTGGTCGTGCCATTAAGCACCAAGAACGTGCGCTTACCATGGTTGGTCAAGATTATACAACAAATCCAGACGATGATTATGATTTAGTGCATATCAATACTTATGGAATTAAGAGCTGGAAATTACTAAAAAAATCTAAAAAAGCTGGTAAAAAAGTGTTGATGCATGGTCATTCAACAGAGGAAGATTTTCGTAATTCATTTATTGGCTCTAATTTAGTATCACCAATTTTTAGATGGTACCTTTGTCATTTTTATAACAATGCAGATGCCATTATTACGCCGACAGAATACTCAAAATCATTAATCAGTGGTTATGGTGTTGACAAACCTATTTATGCTGTTTCAAATGGTATTGATTTGTCACGTTATGTGCCAAATCCTGCTAAAGAGGAAACTTTTAGACGTCATTTTGGCATTAAACCAGATGAAAAAGTTGTTATTTGTGCTGGGCTTTACTTCATGCGAAAAGGTATTGATGAATTTGTTGAAGTTGCTAAACAAATGCCTGATGTGCGTTTTATTTGGTTTGGTGAAACAAATAAATGGGTTATTCCACATAAAGTTCGAAGCATCGTGACACGCAAACATCCAGATAATGTTACCTTTGCTGGTTATATCAAAGGGGATGTTTTTGAAGGGGCCATGAGTGGTGCTGACGCCTTCTTTTTCCCAAGTCGTGAGGAAACAGAAGGAATCGTCGTTCTTGAAGCCCTTGCTAGCCACCAACATGTTGTCGTGCGTGACATTCCAGTTTACCATGGTTGGGTTGATGACAGCTGTGCTGAGTTAGCAACTGACGTTGATGGTTTCGTTAAAGCTTTACGAAAAGTTTTATCAGGAAATAGTGAAAAACAAGAAGCAGGTTATCATATTGCTGAGAGTCGTAGTATTGATAAGGTTGCTCATGAATTGGTTGATGTTTATCACAAAGTAATGGAGTTGTAAAATGAGAATAGGATTATTTACGGACACCTATTTTCCTCAAGTTTCCGGGGTAGCAACAAGTATTTGCACCCTTAAGGAAGAATTGGAGAAAGAAGGGCACGAAGTTTATATCTTTACAACCACAGATAAAGCGGTTAAGCGCTATGAAGATCCGACGATTATCAGACTTCCAAGCGTTCCTTTTATTTCTTTTACAGATCGCCGTATTGTCTATCGTGGATTGATTTCGTCATATAAAATTGCTAAACAATATAAACTAGATATTATTCACACACAGACAGAGTTCAGTGTTGGTATGCTTGGAAAAATGATTGCAGCTGCGCTAAGGATTCCAGTCGTTCACACTTATCACACGCAATATGAGGATTATGTTGGTTATATTGCTAAAGGAAAAATCATTAAACCTGGGATGGTTAAGTATATTGTTCGCGGGTATTTAAATGATTTGGACGGTGTGATTTGTCCATCACGTATTGTGTTAAACTTGCTTGATGGTTATGATATCAAGATTCCAAAACGTGTTATTCCAACAGGAATCCGTGTTGAAGAATACGAACGCAAGGACATCACAAAAGAAGATGCTATGGCACTTCGTGAGCAACTTGGAATTGCCGAGGACGAGACAATGTTGCTAAGTCTGTCACGTATTTCTCATGAAAAAAATATACAAGCGATTATCCAACAATTTCCAAATGTTCTAGCGCAAAATAGTCGTGTTAGACTGGTTGTTGTTGGTGATGGACCATATCTTTCTGACCTTAAAAAAATGGTTGCTGAACTTGGTATCGAGGAAAAGGTTATTTTCACTGGAATGGTGCCACACGATCAAACAGCGATTTACTACAAAGCTGCTGATTTCTTTATTTCGGCTTCAACAAGTGAAACCCAAGGTCTCACATACACTGAAAGTCTTGCCAGTGGAACACCAGTTATCGCGCACGGAAATCCTTACTTGGATGATATTATTGACCAAAAAATGTTTGGAACACTTTTCTATCAAGAAGAGGATTTGGCAAATGCTATTTTAGATGCTATTGAAAATACTCCTAAAATGGATGAAAAAGCCTATCAAGCTAAGATGTATGCTATCTCAGCTGAACATTTTGGAAAATCAGTTTATGCCTTTTATTTGGATGTTTTGATTTCTGCTAAGAATAAGAAAAAAGAAAAATTCTCATTGACTGTTCGTAGAAAACGCGAAAAAACATCTGTAAAAATTGCTCACTCTGCTATCAAACTTCCAGCAGAAGCTGCAAAAGCAACGGTTAAAACATCTGCCAAAGTTTTTAAGGCACCAAAACGTTTAATTAATTCAATTCGAGATTTCCTTAACTAAGTTCTTGAAAAATAAAAAATTCGTGTTATAATAGCTATCGAAGACAAGTTGAACAGGGTTTAACCTTTAGAGCGAGTGCCGGTTGGTGAGAAGGGCGCAGGTTGACTGATTCAATACTACTTCCTTTGCTTTTTATGCAAACATAAAACGGTGGCTACGATATAGCCGATTTGAGGTTTACGACTCTTTTTTGTCGTAGATAAATGAAGGTGGAACCACGTTACGACGTCCTTTTTGGGCGTCGTTTTTCTTTTATCTCGAGAAAAAAGCATTGTGAACTCGTCAAATTCCTTTTGCCCGGTTCCCAAAAAGGAATTCTCAACAATGTAAATCTTTTAAAGGAGAATAGTATGGTTAAAATTACTTTTCCAGATGGCGCTGTGCGCGAATTTGAATCTGGTGTAACAACTTTTGAAATTGCTCAAAGTATCAGTAATTCACTAGCTAAAAAAGCTTTGGCTGGTAAATTTAACGGAGAATTGATTGATACCACACGTGAAATTACAGAAGATGGTAGCATCGAAGTTGTGACACCTGATCACGAAGATGCACTTTCAATTTTGCGTCACTCTGCAGCTCACCTTTTTGCCCAAGCTGCTAAACGTCTTTTCCCAGACCTTTGCCTTGGTGTAGGTCCTGCAATCGAAAATGGTTTCTACTACGATACAGATAACAAATCAGGTCAAATCACTGATGAAGATCTTCCTCGTATCGAAGAAGAAATGAAAAAAATCGTTAAAGAAAACCTTCCATGCGTTCGTAAAGAAATTTCTATCGAAGAAGCGCGTGAATTGTTCAAAAACGATCCTTACAAACTTGAATTGATTGAAGAACACGGTGAAGACGAAGGTGGTCTTACTGTTTACACACAAGGTGAATTTACAGACCTTTGCCGTGGCCCACACGTTCCTTCAACTGGACGTATCCAAGTCTTCCACCTATTGAACGTTGCTGGTGCTTACTGGCGTGGAAATAGCGACAACGCTATGATGCAACGTGTCTATGGTACTGCTTGGTTTGATAAAAAAGACCTTAAAGCTTATCTTAAACAACGTCAAGAAGCTAAAGAACGTGACCACCGTAAACTTGGTAAAGAACTTGATTTGTTCATGATTTCTCAAGAAGTTGGTCAAGGTCTTCCATTCTGGTTGCCAGATGGTGCTACAATCCGTCGTACTTTGGAACGTTACATCGTTGATAAAGAAGTCGCTTCAGGATACCTTCACGTTTACACTCCACCATTGGCTTCAGTTGACCTTTACAAAACTTCAGGTCACTGGGATCACTACCGTGAAGACATGTTCCCAACAATGGATATGGGTGATGGTGAAGAATTCGTTCTTCGTCCAATGAACTGCCCACACCACATCCAAGTTTACAAACACCACGTACACTCATACCGTGAATTGCCAATCCGTATCGCTGAAATCGGTATGATGCACCGTTACGAAAAATCTGGTGCTTTGTCAGGTCTTCAACGTGTTCGTGAAATGTCTCTTAATGATGGTCACTTGTTCGTAACACCTGAACAAATCCAAGACGAATTCCAAAAAGCTCTTCAATTGATTATCGACGTTTACGAAGATTTCAACTTGACTGACTACCGTTTCCGTCTTTCATTGCGTGACCCTAAAGATACTCACAAATACTACGATGACGATGAAATGTGGGAAAATGCTCAATCAATGTTGAAAGCAGCATTGGATGAAATGGGCGTTGATTACTTCGAAGCTGAAGGTGAAGCAGCCTTCTACGGTCCAAAACTTGATATCCAAGTTAAGACAGCTCTTGGTAACGAAGAAACATTGTCAACTATCCAACTTGACTTCCTTCTTCCAGAACGTTTTGGTCTTACATATGTTGGTGCTGATGGTGAAGAACACCGTCCAGTTATGATTCACCGTGGTGTTATCTCAACAATGGAACGCTTCACAGCTATCTTGATTGAAAACTACAAAGGTGCATTCCCAACATGGCTTGCTCCTCACCAAGTAACTGTAATCCCAGTTTCTAACGAAGCTCACGTTGACTATGCTTGGGAAGTAGCTAAAGTTCTTCGTGACAAAGGTGTTCGTGTTGACGTTGATGAACGTAACGAAAAAATGCAACTTAAAATCCGTCAAAGCCAAACTAAGAAAATTCCTTACCAATTAATCGTTGGTGATAAAGAAATGGCTGATAAGACAGTTAACGTTCGTCGTTACGGTAGCAAACAAACTCATACAGAATCTATCGATGAATTTGTTGAAAATATCATGGCTGATATTGACCGTAAATCTCGTCCAGACGCTGAATAATCCCTTATATTTGCATAATAAATTCGGTAAAAAAGAAGTCCTGCGGGGCTTCTTTTTATGTTTTCCAGATTTGCAAAAGTAGTTGCTTTTTATCCATAAGTGTTAAAATAAAAGTAATCGCTTGCAAAAAGGGGGAGTAAAAAATGCGAAAACTTACAAGACGCTTGTCGTCTGCGCTGTCTAGATTTATTTTGGTGATGGCAGCTCTATTTTCTGGTCTTGGACCAGTAATTGTCAACGCCGATACGACATCGGGATCTTCATGGAATTTTGAAGAGGCAAGTTTTAAGGATTTGGGAACTATTACCGATGCGGTAACGATTGATGGTTTAACTCTGTTGGCAACTAAAGAGAAACCACTAGAAATTAAACCAAAGGTAGTGACAGTCGATGGGAGCGACTATTCATATGCCTTAACCTTACCGGCTCAAGGAAGTAAAGAAACTCAGTCTGCACAAGTCCCAGTTTCTGGGGAGTGTACGATTAAAGTGACTTTACAAAATGCATCAGATAATGAGCAAGCAAATCTTGCGATTGCTGATAGTCAAGGTCAAGAATTGACAAGCCTAGCTGCAAAAAGCACAGCTAGCACAGAGTCTTATGCTTATTCTGGTGGAGCTGATAATCTTTATCTCTATTCAAAAGATAGCGATATTGACGTTTTCAAGATTGAACTTGAGTCAACTGATGAAAGTACGACAGAAGCGTCAACGACCCTTGATACCAGTGATTTGCTTGGTAATCAGGAAGATAGCTCATGGCTTGAAGAAAGCAAGGTGGCAACTGGTCAAATTGCTGATGGTTGGTACTATATTAAAAATATCAATAGTCAAAAATATCTTGAAGTAGCTGATGGTAAAGATGCTAATGGAGCAAATGTTCAACAATTTTCAGGTAATGGTTACCCTTGCCAAAAATGGTATGTCAAAAATGTTGGTAATGGCTACATTACTTTAAAAACAGGTATGGCATCAGGGCGTATGCTTGATGTAGCAAATGGTGGTACTTCAGATGGTACTAACATTCAAATTTACGATGCTAATGGTCTTGATCCTCAAAAATTCTTACCAGTTAAAACTGATCAATCAGGTGTTTTCTGCCTTCAAACAAAATGTTCAGGCAACAAGCAAGCACTTGATGTTTATGACTGGTCAACTGCTGATAAAGGAAATATTGATACATGGACTTACAACGGTCTAGCCTGCCAACAATTCCGTTTTGAAGCGATTAATGAAGATAGTAATAGCCAAGATTCTCAATCTGCAGGCAAACATTCACCGCTTGGTAATGTCTATCCAGAACAACAATTACAATTTGTTAATACTCAAGATGGTAATTATCTCAATGATACTGGAAAAAATGGTGCAGCTTTAACATCGGTTAAGTCAAGTGGTGTATCAAATAGATGGATTTTGTCTTACGTTAATAACGGTGTTTATCGCATTGTTAATAGTGATACTGGTTTTTGTTTGACACCATATTCTAGTAAAGCAAGCGCAGGTGCTGGTGTTGCTGGAGCAACAGTGTCTAGTGGGGATAAATCACAGTACTGGCAAATTGTTGCTACTAAAAAAGATGCTTATGGAACAGCTCTAAATTATAAGATTGTCAATAATAGTAATACTAATTTAGCATTAACGTTATCCAATAATAGCTATAGACTAGAACAGTATAACGGTTCAGCCGCTCAAAATTTCCGTGTTAATTCTTATGGAGTTGAAGGGTTTGCTGGCTATTCTAAAGATATGTCAAATCGTGAAAAAGCCTGTGTTACAGGTGGGGTATTTGGTAAAGTTGTAACGGTTAAATCTCTGAAGGACCTTCAAAATTATGCGGCAGGTTCAACACCTTATACCATTATTATTGGTGCTAATCTCTCACAAAATACATTAACTAAAGTAAACGTTGGTTCAAATAAAACCTTTGTTGGTTCTTATCAAGCAAATACTTTGAACAATATTCATTTTAGAAATATTCAAGCATCTGGAAATAATATCTACAAAAATATTACCTTTACACATTCGGTAACTATTAATAATAATGATGATATTCAAATGTATATTTCAGACGGTAATAATTTTTGGCTTGACCATTGTTCATGGCCTGGTCATGATATGAATAGAGACGCTAATATTCACCACAATGACACGGATAAATTTTTATATGTTGGCTTAAAAGCAAATTTTGTTTCTGTTAATGGTTGTTTCTTTGGAGGTCATAAATATGGCTTGATTTTAGGTTATCCTCAAGAAGATGGGAAAAATACTTATCGAGGCTACCCATGCATGACTATTAGTAATAACTACTTCAGACAAACTTTGACAAGAGCTCCTGGTTTGATGAGATATGGCTATTTCCATTGTTATAATAACTACGTGTCAGATTTTGATTTGGGATATACGCCATACACTGAATGTAATATCTATTCTGAAAAGAATGTTTTCGAAGCTGGCAGTCACAAAGGTTGTGTAGTCAATGGTATGAATAACATTGGTAGATTTACAGATAACGGAAGTATTTTATCATGGGATATTTCTACTGCCAAAATTGCTGGTGGAACTAGTTGGAGACCTAGTAGTAATTATGGTTATGCGACTCGCTCACCTCAAGATGCTAAAAATTGGGTAGTTAAATATGCTGGTGTTCATAATAGCTCTTTAGTTTATCCAATCAATTAAACATAAGAATCAATGAGAAGCTCGAAAGAGCTTCTTTTTATGTTTTCCAGATTTGCAAAAGAGGAGAAATCGGCTAACTACGTGTTAAAATTTAGTAAGCGCTCGCAAAAAAGGGGGAGTAAATATGCGAAACTTAAAACACAAATCGTTATCGACTGGCTTTGGTCTATTATTAGCCTTAGCTGCGCTTTTGTCCAATTTTGGACCTGGTCCAGTGATTGTAAAAGCTGATTCTGTATGGAACTTCAGTGATTCTAAATTTACAGATTTAGCTTCGCTTTCATCTGAGAAAACAATTGATGGCTTAACATTTGAAGCTAATGAAAATAGTCCATTGAGCACTTTAGCTGAGTCGGTTACCGTTGCTGGGAATGACTACTCTAATGCGCTATTATTGAAGTCTCAGAGTGAGCAAAATGATAATGCTATCAAAATTCCTGTTTCAACTAATGATGTTATCAAAGTTACTATGAAACGTAATTCTGATACTGAATCAGCAAGTTTAGCTATTTTTGATGAGCAGGGTCAAGAGTTAACAAGTCTAGAGGCAAAATCTGAAGTCAGTGAAGATTCTTATACTTACGCAGAAAATGATGGTTTTGTTTACTTACGTGCTAAAGTTGGCGATGTCGAAATTTTTAAATTAGAAGTGAATTCTGCTGAGGCAACTGATGAAAGTACAACAGAAAGTACGTCTGAAAGTCAAGAACAAAGTAGCACAAGTGATAGCACAGAAGTTAATCTTTCAGAAGTTGAAACTGCTGATGAAGCTACAATCTCCACTTCATTAGCAGCGGCAAATACAACTGTCTCAACTTACAAAGACCTTCTTTCAGCGATTTCTAAAGCTGAAAAAGCTGGTGGTGGTAAAGTTTATGTCAAAGGGCAAAAGATTGCTTGCGATGGACAAATTGCGCTTTCAAAAGCAAATGCGAATGTTCAAATCATCGGTGTTCAGAATGCTGACGGTTCTTATCCTGAACTTGATTTTTCAAATTTTATGGCTAAATATGTAGGTAAAGCTTCATCAGATGCGGCTGTTGGTGTAAGAATTTCAGGTTCTAACTACACTGTTCAAAATCTGATTGTCGAACACGCACCAGACAACGGTATCCAAATCAAAGGAAAAACTGCTAGCAACAACAAAGTTTCAAACTGTATCGTTCGTTATAATAACGACGCTGGTTTGCAAATAACAGCAGGCGCATACAAAAATACAATCGAAGCGATTTACAGCTATCGTAATTGTGATGTTTACACTCGCGGTGGTAATGCTGACGGATTTGCACCAAAACTTGGTGCTGGAACAGGCAATACCTTTACATACTGTTATGCTTGGGACAATTCTGACGATGGTTGGGATTCATTCGATAAAGCTGGTGATGTGACACCAGATATCACGTACACAAATTGTGCGGTTTGGAATAATGGTAATCCAGATGTCTTTACAGGTAAATATGATTTTGACCACAAAAAAGCTCTAGATGGAAATCTTCATTTGGTACAGTTGATTAAGGCGAAAGACGCTTCATTTGCTTCAAACTATGCTAAAGGAAAATTCAGCTTGCCTTCAGGTAATTTCATCCAAACGGATGCTGGAACAGTTAGTCTTTCAGCTTGGACTGGTAGTTCATTTGATGGAAATCCAAATGGTTTCAAACTTGGTTCTGTCAACTCAAAATCAAGTGTAACTCGTAGCCTTTCTTACTGTCTTGCTTTTGATGAAGCTAAAAAAGGATTTGATAACAATAATAGCTCAGTTACAGGGTATTTCAATCACTGTGTAGCTTTTGATAATGGTTATAATTACTATATTCAACCATTGAGCATTAAAGGTTGGACATCTGTTCAAGGATTTAGTGGCAAGAGTGCTGATAAACTACCAAGCGGTCGCTCAGTTACGACACCAGCTTCTGGTAACCAATCAAGCATTCGTAAATCAGTTGAAAGCACCAAAAATACAATCATTGCAAACTGTCAGGCAAATAAAATTCCTGGCAAAACAGCATTTAATATTTACTAGATATTATAGTCTAAAATAGCCCCTCTATTGAGGGGCTATTTTGAATGATTAAAATTTGAGTTGTTTATAGTAAATGGTATTCTTTAAGGAGTTCTTCGATATAAGTTCCATGAATTTTTTTTAGAGCCTCTTTTAAAAGAGTTTGCTCTGTCCAAGAAATATTCATTTCTATCAATGATTTTTGGTCATTTAGGTAGTAAAGGGCATTGAGCAACATGCGGATATCAAAAGCTGACGCAAAGACTTCAGGAACTCCACGGTCAACATCGAGTAAAGTGTAGACAGCTTCCATGGCAGTTCTGACAGAGTATTCGGTTGTAAAGACAGTATCTCTTGGTGTTTCGGCATAGTTACCGATAAAGGCGAGGTTTTTACTGTGTTTTGGCACGACTAGTGGACGGTCATTTAAGCCACGTGGCATGAAATAAGTTGTGATATAGGGCATGTGGCAAGGAATAGTAGAAGCTGCGTTTGCGATTTCTGCAATTTCATTTTCTGGAACGCCCATGTGATAGAGCCATTCTTGACAGAGTTCCTTACCAGTACATTCATCAGGTCGTTTGTCGATGTAATTTCCTTTACGGTCTGTGTAAAGAGGGTAAAGCCAAATAACGAGTTCATTGTCTTTTTGAGCTTTGAAATGCGGTTGACGACTGATTGAATAACCTAAAAGCCAGTTAGAATCTTTTATACTAGTTGGACCGCTAGTTACGATTGAACCACTGTAAGGGTCTTTATGGTTAACAGCTTCGATATAAGGAGCGATACGTTTGTCTTTAAAAGTGATAGTAGCAGAAATAGTCCAGTTAGCGTCAGGAATATTTTGGCAGAAGACTTCCGGGTGACCAAAACTGTCATCTTGTGTAGCTAATTTTTGCCAGAGTTCCCAGCTAGCACCTAATGTGTGTTTGACAGGAGCAGGGTGGTCATTATCACCATATGTTGTACTTTCGGTGATTGAACCGTTTGTTACAAAGACTAAATCATCTGGAGTTAAAAAGATTTCTTCTTGTTTGCCAGCTTTTGTAAATTCAATTTTTGTGGCAACTTTGTCTTGAACTTTGCGATTAACCAAAATATTTGTGACTGTAGTGTCATAACTAAAATTAACACCGTGTTCTGTCAAATAGTGCACAATTGGCAAAATCAATGATTCATACTGATTGTATTTTGTAAAACGAAGAGAAGAAAGATTTTTTAGGCAGCCAACGTGTTGGATGAAGCGCATGAGATAACGGCGCATTTCCATGGCACTTGACCACGGTTCGAAGGCAAACATAGTACACCAATAAAGCCAGAAATTAGATTTGAAAAATTCATCATCAAAAACTTGGTCAATCTGAACATTTTCAAGTTTGCTTTCAGGCATCAAAATTAAATCGATAATTTCTTTGATGGCTTTTTCTGATAATGTTAGCTTGCCATCATCTGGAATAGCTTTGCCGCGGTCATGAATAACACGTGTCTTAGCGTAACAAGGGTCTTCTTTGTTGAGCCAGTAAAATTCATCCAAGATTGAGTGGTCAGGATTTTCGAGTGAAGGAATCGAACGGAATAAATCCCAAAGTACTTCAAAATGAGGTTCCATTTCACGTCCACCACGAATAATATAGCCTAGACGGTCGTTTTTAATCCCATCCATACTGCCACCAGGAAGTTTTAGTTCTTCTAGGATATGGATATGATTACCTTGCATTTGCCCATCGCGAACAAGGAAAACAGCTGTCGAAAGAGCTGCTAATCCACTACCGACAATATAAGCTGATTTTTGGTCAACATTTTCAGGCTTTTTAGGTCGAGCAAAAGCTTCATAATTACCATTAGAATAATACATACGTGTCAACTCCGTTTCTGTGATTATCTTCATTAAAGCGCTTTTTTGCGAAAAACAAAATAGACAAGGTAAACACCTTGTCTAAAATTTTGACATATTTGAGTGATTGTTTAGCTACAGTTTTTCAAGTAGCTGGTAAATACGGTGTGCTAAGTCTTGAGGATTTTCTTGTAAGCCTGAATCAATCCAGTCTAAAATAAAACCAACCAGACCATATTTATAGAAATGCACACGAAATTCGATTTCTTCTTCTGTCAAATCAAGCCCTTTTTCTTCTAGAACAGGTTTAATTAAGTCGTAAGCACGGTCGTACAGAAAATGTTCTAAATAATTGCGGTTAACGGAGTAGTAAGTGTTGCAGACGAAAGCTTTGTTATCTTGAATATAATGAAAAAGGGCTAGCATTCCTTTTTCCCATGAATCATTGGTTCGATTATCGCCAATCATTCGTTCACCGTCAGAAATATAGATTTGTTCCAAAAGATCATACAGATCGTTAAAATGATAATAAAAGGTCTGACGATTAACCTTTAAGTGTTGGACGAGTTCAGTGACAGTAATTTTGTCAAAAGATTTTTTTGCCATAATCTCTTTTAAAGCTTGAGCAAAAGCTTGTTCCGTTAAAGTCTTCATAAATTTCCCTCTATCTATAGTTATTTTATCACAAGCCTCTTTAAAAAAGGTGTTAGCGCTGCAATGTGCTATAATTGACCTATGAAAATCGGAGACAAAGAGTTTTTCCTTTTTTGGGAAAATAGCAGAGCTATAATGAAACAGCATCAAGCAAGACAAATGCTTACTGAGCTCATGAAAATCGCACAAATGCCTTTAGAATTAACAGGAGAAGTGGCACAGACGAGAAAATTGGTGAATCAATTTTCAGATGATTTAGCCCCAGATGATCCTTTTTGGAGTGAATTAGCAAGACTTGTTCAGCTAGCTTTTCCAGGTGAGAGTATGGCAGAGGACACGCTTTTAGCCCATCAAGTCCATCAATTTCGTTATGTCATTTCAGCCTATCAGGCTCAGTGGGTGAGAGAATATTATCCAGCCAAAAATGATTGGACATCGCTTTTAGCTTTTCTCAAAGGCAAGAAAAAACGTCGTTTTTGGCGGAAAAATTTTGATTTTGATGTGACAGAGTCAGCTAGACTTCACAATAAAGCACCAAGACGTCCTATTTTAGGATTTGAATTACCTGTCAATTTTAAAATCCTCATGGCATTTCACACCGAATTTATCCTTGATAGCAATGGCCGTTTTGCAAATGAAATTGATCCGCAAGGTCAAACACATAATGGCATCATTAATGGTGCCAGTTTTAACTACGCCAATCAAAATAATCAGAGGCATTATGAACTTGATGTTGCAGCAATTAAGCAACATGACCCGCTTTTTCGAAAGCATATCTTAGCTAATCGAGGAAATGCTTTTGTAGCACCACTTTGGGTGAGAAGACCTTGGCATAGTGATTGGCAGCGCAGCTATTTTAATAGAAAAGGTGTTTATTCTAAAAATGGAAAGTCGTCATACCGTAGGAGCCTAGCGCTTCGTCGCGTATTTTTGAAAGAATTAAAATCTATGAATAAATTGTAAGTTTTTTGTGGCAAGTCCAGTTGGGCTTGCTTGTTTTCATTAAAATTATGGTATGATGAAGGTAAGAAATTAGCTTGAGAGGTGTCAAATGGCAAAGGTATATGTGGCTGATGATGAGAAAAATATCCGCGACTTAATTGCCTCATTTTTACGAAAACAGGATTTAGAAGTTGAAGTATTTGAAACGGGAGATCAGCTTTTGTTACGTTTTATGGAAGAAGCGGCAGATGTTGTGATTCTTGATGTCATGATGCCAGGAACAAATGGCATCGATATTGCTGGACTTCTTCGTAAGCGTTCAGACGTTCCAATCATTCTTTTGACGGCGCGTGATAGCGATGATGATTTTGTCAAAGGTTTTTCTGCGGGAGCTGATGACTACTTCACAAAACCATTCTCACCTTTAAAATTAAGTCTACGGGTCAAAGCGATTTTAGCGCGCACGCCTATGACTCAAGAACATAGTAATAAAGACTCTTCCGACTCATTAAGCTATGATGAGTTAGTCTTGTCTGACAAAGAACGTTCTGCGACTTATCAAGGTAAAAACATCAAGTTAACCAACACAGAATTCGAGCTTTTGAAGGTGTTGATGGCTCACAGTGAGGAGGCTGTTTCTCGTGATGAACTTTTGCGCCAAGTCTGGGGATATGACAGCGAAGTTGAGACACGTGTGACGGATGATACTATTAAGCGCTTGCGTAAAAAATTGAGAGGGGTTGACAGTCATGTCCTTATTGAAACGGTTTGGGGCTATGGATTCAAACTCACGAAAAAAGACTGATAAGACAGGCCATTTTTTCAAGAAAAGAAGAAGACAATCCCGCTTTAGAACGACCTTATTTTTACAGCCACTGACAATTTTAGTTACTGCGTTTGCGATAATTATGCTCATCTTTAATGGGTTATTAAAATTATTTTTGGCAGAAGAGGCTTTTAGAGCTGTTCAAAGTCAGTATGATATTTTAGATGCACGTTATGTGGGAAATGATTCTTCTAAGATACTTGATGGAAATATTTTTGAAACGACATATGCTATCGTCGATGAAGACTTTAGCATCAAATACATCTCAGCATCGACTTATGATTTATCTGAAAAGCAAATCTCTGAAAAAGTCGTTGATTATTTCTCAGATAAAACTGAAACGGATTGGTTTGATGAAGAGCTAGATACTGATTCACAGCAATTTAAAAAATTAAAAGTTTACGATTCTACTTACATGGTCAAGATGCAAGAGTACTCAGGAACGCTTGGAGAAGGCTATATTAAACAAACTAATGACGACGAAAAGTCACAGAATTATTATGTTTTTGTCTTTGCCAATGTTACGCCGATTGCGGATTTTGAACGGTACATCAACTACTTATTGCTTTCGCTAATGGTGATTGTTGGCTTGGTTGCTATCATAACAATCTTTTTGACATCGCGTAAACTTGATAAGCATTTTGGTGCTTTAAAATCTTATATCTTACGTGTTGGTAATCGCGAGCGTGACTTGCAACCAGAAAATTTTGCTTACCGAGAGTTTAATGAGGTTGGTCAAACAGTTGATCGTATGAATGATATGATTGACGCCAACCAGCGCAGTCAGCAACTCTTTTTCCAAAATTCATCGCATGAATTGCGGACGCCTTTGATGTCTATTCAAGGTTATGCGGAAGCTATTCAAGAAGGGGTAGCTGCTGATGATAAAGAAGCGGCAGCAGTCATACTGGATGAAAGTCGTAAAATGGCGGAGCTTGTTGATGATATCTTGACTTTATCAAAAATGGAATCGACGCAACAGACCTTGAAACTTGAAAGTTTTAATTTAATTGATTTGTTGTATGATGTTAGTTGGCACTTAAAAGCGAAAGCTGATGCGCGTGGAATTAGTTTTAAGCATGATTTTGAGGAAGATTACCTTGATATTGAAGCTGATGAAAAATTAATTGAGCGTGCGATAACGAACATTTTGTCAAATGCTGTTCGCTATGCGAAAAAAGAAATCACAATTTCTAGTAGAAGGCTTACTAATCAGGTTGAAATTCGTCTTTCAAATGACGGTAACCTAATTTCAGCCAAAGACCAAGCACACCTTTTTGAACGTTTTTATAAAGGTGAAGGTGGACATTTTGGGATTGGTCTTGCCATTACTAAAGAAATCATAGACCGTCATCATGGTAAGATTCAAGTTGACTCCACAAAAGATAGAACAACATTTGTGATTATGTTGCCAGTACAGCAAAATAAAAAGGACTTGTAGAATATAATTTCTACAAGTTTTTTATGTCTTACAATTTTGTAAGAGCGCAAATCCTTAGAATAAGTTACACTAAATTTAGGCAGAAATTGCCACATTTTTGCCACAGCTTTTCGAGACTTTATCCAAGATTTATTCCTTAAACTCAGTTATAATATGGATACAATCTTGAAACGGAGAGAAGATGAAAAGTTTTAAGAAATACCTGATCGGGATTGGAGTTCTGCTGACGCTCGTTTTTGTTGGCAGCTATGCCTATAATCAAGTTGGTTATAAACTTGCGATAAGCGATGTTGAAAAAATTGCTTATCAAAATGCAGGTGTTACAAAGTCAAAAGTAGTGTCACAAACCCTTATGAAAAGCCGTGAGGGATTGCTAGCTACTTATAAGATTAGATTTGAAACGGCATCGAAACGATTTGTTTATACCATTAATGCTTCAACAGGCTCCATTATTGATCGACGTTATAAAGTAAAATAAGACCACACTCAAGTATAAATTAGAAAAGAAGGAATTGAAAGAAGTTCAAATTATTGTTGATCTTGTTTAGTT
The DNA here is from genome assembly GCF_049393805.1 of Streptococcus equinus. Classification (NCBI taxonomy): domain Bacteria; kingdom Bacillati; phylum Bacillota; class Bacilli; order Lactobacillales; family Streptococcaceae; genus Streptococcus; species Streptococcus equinus. The sequence goes on along the minus strand of NZ_CP185763.1, from coordinate 446,037 downwards.
TATTAACATGAAAAAGAAGATTGTATATGCACTACTGATAGTGGCATTGCCGCTAGCTTTGATTAGTTATTCTTTAGAATTATTTGGCTTAAAAATCATCAGCTGGCGACGATAACATAAAAATTTTATTAGGGGAGGGATAGCTATGACTGTAGCAGGAACACAAAGAAAGTACATTCAAATTTTGACTGGTATTGGCTTTGCCATCTCTGTTGGCTTGTTTATTTTCTTTAAACAACACCCAACTTATTTTCAAGTTGGCGGCTTATTTCAAAGTTATCTAGGTAATCTAGGCCTCTTTGCTCCACTAATTTTTATGGCTTTGCAGATGATTCAAGTCATCTATCCGATTGTGCCTGGTGGTATGACTAGTGTTATTGGCTACCTTGCCTTTGGTCCAATTTGGGGATTTGTTTATAACTTCACAGGAATTTTTATTGGGTCTCTCTTAGCATTTGGTCTTGCAAGACGCTACGGAGAAAGTTTTGCTAAAGCTTTCGTCTCACAAGAAACTTACGATAAATACATTGGGTATCTTGATAAGAACGATGGTAAATATTTTGCAAAATTACTTGGAGCAGCTTTTGCTTTGCCAGGATTTCCAGATGACTTTCTATGTATGGTTTCAGGTCTGTCAAAAATGACTTGGAAAAAATTTATCACGATTTTCTTGATTACAAAACCAGTGACACTGTACCTTTATACAGTTATTGGTTATCAAGGACTTAGCTTTTTATTAACATTATTCAAATAAAAAAAGTCCAGCTTATTGCTGGACTTTTTTGTTATTCTGCAGCTTTTTCCCATTTCTTTGCAAGACGACGAGAAATCATTGAAATAGTAAAGTTAATCACGAAGTAAATAGCTGCAATCACTGCGTATAGTGTAAAAACTTGACTGGCTTCGAAGTAGCGTCCCATCAAAATTTGACTTTTTCCGAATAATTCTTGAATCGCGATAACAGAGTAGAGAAGTGATGTATCTTTAATCACCGTCACGAATTGTGAGATGATAGCTGGCAACATTTTACGAAATGCTTGAGGAAAGACAATGTAGATAAAGATTTGAAAATGTGTCATCCCTTGTGAGAGCCCAGCTTCTGTCTGACCGTGGTCAACACCATTTAAACCACCACGAATAATTTCGGCAAGAGCAGCAGAAGTAAATACAGTAAATGCTGTAATTCCAGCTGGTGTTGATTTCATTTGAAAGACAAGAAAGATAATGAAAATCCAAAGCAAGTTTGGTACATTGCGGACAAATTCGATATAAATACTTGAAATCAAACGAAGGACAGGATTTTTACCGTTTCGCATGACAGCAAGAATAGTTCCGATGATTGTTGATAGTACAATTGAAATAAATGAAATATAAAGTGTTAGCCACAATCCTTGGAGGATGAAGCTAATGTTTGTAGGTGTTAGTACTGACATTTTATCCTCCTAGAGTGAATATGATTTTTTATTTTCTTCTTCTTTGTGGCGTGCCCATGTTGCAAGAGGGAAGCACATGATGAAGTAAAGAAGTGCTGCACCAGCGAAAGCAGGCACATAGTTTGTTGTTTCATAAGCCCAAGCTTTGGCTGTGAACATGATATCTGCTCCTGAGATGATAGCTACAGTAGATGTATTTTTGATTAAGTTAACCACTTGGTTAGTAAGTGGTGGCAAGATTGTACGCACCGCTTGTGGCAAAATAATCAAGCTCATCGTTTGGCTGTAAGTAAATCCTTGTGAAAGAGCGGCTTCTGTTTGTCCTTTTGGCACAGCTTCAATCCCTGAACGAATAACTTCGGCAATGTAAGCACCGTGATAAATTCCGACACAGAGAACTGCAGTAAAGAATGTTGAAATCATGATTGCGCCGTTTGTCATAATGGCAAGCCCGTAGTAGACAAAGACGAACTGCACCAAAAGTGGTGTGTTTTGAAAAACTTCAACATAGACACGAGCAATAGCTCTTAGAAGTTTATTTTTAGATGATGACATGGCACCGAAAATGACACCAAGGATAAAAGCTAAGATTAAGGCACAAAATGACATTCCCAGTGTATAGAGGAAGCCTTTTGCGAATTCACCAAAGTTAGCAAAGAAATCTGCCCAACGTGAGAGGGCAAATGGACTCGCAGCTGCGGTTAATAAAAACATGTCAATTCTCCTCTCTTATTTATTTTCAGCCTTTGCAGGTTTTAAATTATATTTATCGTAAAGTTTTTGCAGACTACCGTCAGCTTTCCAATCATCTAGCAAGCTATTAACGTAATCAATAACTTCTTGATTTGATTTTTTAGCTGCAATTCCGTACTCTTGAGTGTTGAAACCTTCATTAATGATTGTTGTTTTCTTGCTGACATAACCTGTTAAGATTGATTTATCAACTGAAAATGCACTGATTCGATTGGCGTAAAGTGAAACAGCAAGCTCAGGATAAGACCCTAATTGAACAAAGTTGAAAGTCAGGTGATGTGCTTTTCCGTATTCTTGGATAGCAGCTTTGGTTGTTGACCCTTGTACAACACCAATTGTTTTTCCATCTAAATCAGAAATTTTATTGAAGCCTTTTGATTTTCTGACCAAAAATCCAACTTCATCATAGTAGTATGGATTTGAGATGGCATAAGATGCTTTGCGTTCGTCTGTGATGGTGTAAGTACCAATGAGGAGGTCGATTTGACCATTGTCGATTAGTGCTTCGCGTGTTTGGGCAGTTACAGCAGTGTAAGCAACTTTGACACCCAATTTTTTGGCGATTTTTTTAGCTAAATCAACTTCCATACCTTCGTATTTTCCGCTTTCAGCTGAATAATAACCAAAGTTTGGAACATCTTGTTTAACACCGACTTTAAGAACACCAGAGTCTTGGATTTTTTTGATTTGCTCTGATGTTGTATCTGCTAAGGTTGTTTTGGTGCTAATTAATAGAAGTGATAAGAAAGCCATGATGGCTAAAAGGAATTTTTTCTTCATGAGCATCTCCTTAATTTTGAGAAACGTTATCGCTTGTGTGATTGATAACTTTGCTCAAGAATTGTTTGGCACGAGGCTCTGTTGGGTTATCGAAGAAACCTTGAACATCTGTTGTATCAACAAGGATTTGACCTTCTGCCATAAAGATAATACGGTCAGCAACCTCACGAGCAAATCCCATTTCGTGTGTAACAACAACCATGTTCATTCCTTCTTTGGCAAGATTTTGCATGACAGCAAGAACATCACCGATTGTTTCTGGGTCAAGTGCAGAAGTTGGTTCGTCAAATAGGAGAAGTTCTGGTTGCATAGCCAAACCACGAGCGATAGCAACACGTTGTTTTTGACCACCAGATAACATGCCTGGATAAGAGTCTTTGCGGTCCCACATATTAACGTAAGTTAGGTATTTCTCAGCGATTGCCTCGGCTTCCTCTTTAGATTTACCGAGAACTTTGATTGGTGCTAAGGTTACATTTTCTAACACGGTTTTATGTGGGTAAAGGTTAAAGTGTTGGAAAACCATGCCAACTTCTTTACGAAGTTGAACCAAGTCTTTGGCAGAAGCGTTAGCGAGTTCATGTCCATTGACTTTCAAACTACCTGTTTCGATAGATTCGAGAGCGTTCATAGTTCGGATAAGTGTTGATTTACCAGAGCCAGAAGGGCCAAGGAGAACAACTACCTGTCCTTTTTCAATCTCTAGATTAATATTTCTTAGCGCATGATAGTCGCCGTAGTATTTTTCAACATTTTTAAATTCAATAAGTGCCACACTTGTCTCCTTTTCAAAGATAAGATTTTCTATGTTAGGTTTTCTAACATAGAAGTATTTGTGTTTATTTATATTACCACATAATCATGTTAACTGTCAAATGTTTCAGAAAATTTAAATAACTACAAGAAAACTAAAAGCTAATATTTCCTGAAAATATTACTGTATTGTTTCAAAAGTTGCCAATGTTTCCAATTAGTATTGAATTTTGATATAATAAAAGGTAGTGGTTATTTTTGTAAATAACATAACATAGAATTGTTGGTTGAGAATTTTTTATTCTATTGATAAATTGAAGAGGTGACATATGAAAAAAATTCTTATTGTTGATGATGAAAAACCAATTTCAGATATTATTAAATTTAATTTAACTAAAGAAGGTTACGAAACAGTTACGGCTTTCGATGGTCGTGAAGCTATTGAAAAATTTGAAGAAGAAAATCCTGATTTGATTATTTTGGATTTGATGTTGCCAGAATTGGACGGACTTGAAGTCGCAAAAGAAGTTCGTAAAACAAGTCATATTCCTATTATTATGCTATCAGCAAAAGATAGTGAATTTGATAAAGTTATCGGTCTTGAAATTGGTGCTGACGACTATGTGACGAAACCATTTTCAAACCGCGAATTGTTAGCTCGTGTCAAAGCACACCTTCGCCGCACTGAAAATATCGAATCTGCAGTTGCTGAAGAAAATGCGTCTTCTTCAAACTCAGAAATCACAATCGGTGACTTGAAAATCTTGCCTGATGCATTTGTGGCACAAAAACGTGGTGAAGACATTGAATTAACACACCGTGAGTTTGAATTATTGCACCATTTGGCAACTCACATGGGACAAGTAATGACACGTGAATACCTTTTGGAAACTGTCTGGGGTTATGACTATTTTGGTGATGTCCGTACAGTTGACGTAACAATCCGTCGTTTACGTGAAAAAATCGAAGACACACCAAGTCGTCCAGAATATATTTTGACACGTCGTGGTGTTGGATATTACATGAAGTCTTATGAATAATATAATGTCACAGAATCAGTATCTGTTTGAGCAGGCAATCTTGTTTTTGCTCGCTTTTGTTGCTGTTTATTTTATTCATTTAGCGATAAGAGATTATCGAACTTCAGTTAATATTCGTCGTTTGAGTGGCAAGGTTCGTGAGCTTATCACTGGTAAATACACTGAAGACATCATTATTGAAAAAGATAGAGATTTGGCTGAACTTGCTGGTCAGTTAAATGACTTGTCAACGGTTTTTCGCTTGGCTCAGGAAAATCTTGCGCAGGAAAAAAATCGTTTGGCTAGTATTTTGTCTTATATGACTGACGGTGTCTTGGCTACTGACCGTTCTGGAAATATCACCATGATTAACCAAACAGCTCAGCAGCAACTTAATCTTGAACGCGAAGAAGCTCTTGGAATGAATATTGTTGATATTCTTGGGGATGATAGCGATTATACCTACCATGATTTGGTTTCTAAGACACCTGAGATTGTTCTAAATCGCCGTGATGAGACAGGTGAATTTATCACTTTGCGAATTCGTTTTGCGCTGAATCGTCGTGATAGTGGCTTTATCTCAGGGTTGATTGCTGTTTTACATGATACAACGGAACAAGAAAAAGAAGACCGTGAACGTCGTTTATTCGTATCAAATGTTAGTCACGAATTGCGTACACCGTTGACATCTGTGAAATCATATTTGGAAGCTTTGGATGAAGGTGCACTTAAAGAAGATATTGCACCAAGTTTTATTAAAGTTTCTCTTGATGAAACAAACCGTATGATTCGAATGATTTCTGATTTGCTCAATTTGTCTCGAATTGATAATCAGACTGTTCAGCTTGAAGTTGAAATGACTAACTTTACAGCATTTATGACATCAATTTTGAACCGTTTTGACCAAATTAAGAGTCAGCATACAGTCGCTGGTAAGCAGTATGAGATTGTCAGAGATTATCCAATCAAGTCTATCTGGTTAGAAATTGACCCAGATAAAATGACGCAAGTTCTGGATAATATCCTTAATAATGCAATTAAGTATTCGCCAGATGGTGGTAAAATTACTGTCAGCATGAAGACGACTGAGACACAGTTGATTATTTCAATTTCTGATGAAGGTCTTGGTATTCCTAAGAAAGATTTGCCACTAATCTTTGACCGATTCTATCGTGTTGACAAGGCTAGAAGTCGTGCTCAAGGTGGTTCAGGACTTGGTCTTGCGATTGCAAAAGAAATTGTTAAACAACATAAAGGATTTATTTGGGCTCAAAGTACTTATGGAAAAGGCTCAACCTTTACAATTGTTCTTCCGTATGAGAAGGATTCTGATATTTATGACGAATGGGAGGATGACGAGGACTAGATGTCTGAGAATGCTTTTAAATATAGTGTCTTAGCTTCCGGTTCTACTGGTAACTCATTTTATGTGGAAACGCCACAAAAACGTCTTTTGATTGATGCAGGGTTGACTGGTAAGAAAATTACCAGTCTTCTTGCTGATATTGATCGAAAACCAGAAGATTTGGATGCTATTTTAATTACACACGAACATTCCGACCATATTAAGGGTGTTGGAGTGCTTGCTCGTCGTTACAATCTTGATGTTTATGCCAATGAAAAAACTTGGCAAATGATTGATGAGCGCAATATGATTGGAAAACTTGATACCGCTCAGAAACATGTTTTTGAGCGTGGTAAAGTATTGACTTTCGGTGATATTGATATTGAAAGTTTCGGAGTTAGCCACGATGCGGTTGACCCACAATTTTACCGTTTGATGAAAGATAACAAATCATTTGTTGTTTTGACTGATACGGGCTATGTTAGTGATAGAATGGCTGGCGTCATTGAAAATGCAGATGGCTATTTGATTGAGTCAAATCACGATGTTGAGATTCTGCGTGCAGGTTCTTATCCATGGAGCTTAAAACAACGTATCTTATCTGATAGAGGGCATTTATCAAATGAAGATGGTGCAGATACGATGATTCGCACCATTGGTAATCGTACGAAAAAAATCTATCTTGGTCACTTAAGTAAGGAAAATAATATCAAAGAACTAGCTCACATGACTATGGAAAATAATTTGATGCAAGCTGATTTTGCGGTTGGACACGACATGACTGTCTTTGATACGTCACCGGATGAAGCAACGCCATTAACTGAAATCTAAAAAAACAAGTTTCGATATTTCGAAGCTTGTTTTTTACGCTAAAAAGTGACCTTTAATAGAAAGAATTCAAGTGATTTTATGGCTGAGTCCCACTTTTAACAGATTTTTTGGTATAATGATATAGTCTATAGTAGAAAATTATCTTGAGTCATCTCAAGAAATACTTTGATGATATAAATTAATAGACCACTTTTTGAAGGGAGATTTATCATGCAAGCTTTAGATACAAAACTTCAGCGAGATTTTGGTATCACATTTAAAGACACTACTTTGCTCGAAACTGCTTTTACTCACACATCTTATGCTAATGAACATCGCCTCCTAAACATTTCACACAATGAACGCTTGGAATTTTTAGGAGACGCGGTTCTTCAACTTTTGATTTCACAATACTTGTTTAAAAAGTATCCTAAGAAACCAGAAGGTGACCTTTCTAAGATGCGCTCAGTTATTGTTCGTGAAGAATCATTAGCTGGATTTTCACGTTACTGTGGTTTTGATGAATTCATCAAACTTGGTAATGGTGAAGAAAAATCTGGTGGACGTAACCGTGACACAATTTTAGGAGATTTGTTTGAAGCCTTTCTTGGAGCACTTTTGATGGACCAAGGCGTTGAGGCTGTCAATAAATTCTTGAATCAAGTTATGATTCCGCAAGTTGAAAAAGGTAACTTTGAACGTGTTAAAGATTATAAAACAACACTTCAAGAGTTACTACAAGGTCATGGGGATGTTACGATTGACTACCGTGTTTCAAATGAATCTGGACCTGCACACGCTAAAGTTTTTGAAGTGACTGTGTATGTCAACGATGAAGCCAAAAGTCAAGGAATCGGAAAATCTAAAAAATTGGCTGAGCAAGATGCTGCTAAAAACGCTTTAGCGTTACTTCAATAAGACGTTTGAAAGGAATTAGTAAGGCAAATGTCCAACCTGTCCTAGGTTGATACGTATTTGGCGTAGCCTAGAGGGCAACTAAGAAATTATAGTGATTTCTTGATTGCTAGTTCAGGAAGGCTGTTTGTCTTTTTATCTCTTATTTTATGTATTTAAAAGAAATTGAAATGCAGGGCTTTAAGTCCTTTGCCGATAAGACAACAATTGAATTTGATAAGGGAGTGACAGCTGTTGTAGGTCCTAACGGTTCTGGTAAATCAAATATTACTGAAAGTCTCCGTTGGGCACTTGGTGAGTCTTCTGCAAAAAATTTGCGCGGTGGCAAGATGCCAGACGTCATTTTTGCGGGTTCTGAAAATCGTAAGCCACTTAACTACGCACAAGTTGTTGTTAACTTGGATAATTCGGATGGATTCATTAAAGATGCCAAAGAAACAATTCGTGTTGAGCGCCACATTTACCGAAATGGTGACAGTGAATATTTGATTGATGGACGTAAAGTTCGTTTACGTGATATTCATGATTTGTTTTTGGATACTGGTTTGGGGCGTGATTCATTCTCAGTTATTTCCCAAGGGCGTGTTGAAGAAATCTTTAATAGTAAACCCGAAGACCGTCGTGCGGTGTTTGAAGAAGCAGCCGGTGTTTTAAAATACAAAACTCGTAAAAAAGAAACGCAAACTAAGCTAAATCAAACTCAAGACAACTTGGACCGTTTGGATGACATTATTTATGAGTTAGAAGCGCAAGTTAAGCCATTAGAACGTCAAGCACAAGTTGCTAAAGAATTTATCGTTTTAGAAGACGAGCGTAAACAGCTTCACTTAAATATTTTAGTTAAAGACATTCAAACTGACATGGCACGCTTGAGTGAGCTAAAGGAAGATTTGTCAGAAATCAAGTCAAACCTATCTGCTTACTATGAACAACGTCAGAAGTTTGAAAAAGAAAATCAAGCTTTAAAAGAAAAACGTCATCAATTATCTGAAGAGATGGCGAAAAAACAAGCAGGTTTGGTTGATATTACCAAAGCTATTTCTGATTTTGAACGCCAAATGGATTTACTTGCTTTGGAATCAAGTCAAAAAGAAGAGAAAAAACAAGCAGCTAGCACAAAATTGGCTGAATTGAAAGAGAGCCAAGCAAGCTTACGGGAAGAGTTGGCACAAAAAGAAAATCAGCTTGAGCAATTAGATAGCCAGTTGACTCAAACAACGGCTACTATTCAAAAATTACAAGCTGAATTGGATCGTTTTTCAACAGATCCAGATCAAATCATTGAAAAATTACGTGAAGAATTTGTTGGCTTGATGCAAAAAGAAGCAGATTTGTCTAACCATTTGACTATGACGATTGCTGATATCGACAATCAAAAACAATTATCAGAATCAAAATCTGAAGAATTGGCACAGACAAAGGCAAATTTAGCTGAATTGAAAGAAAATGCTAAACAAGCTTTAGATACTTTTGAAGCTACACGTGGTAAGGTTAAAGAATTACTTGATGCTTACCAAGAATTATTTGCTAAGACTAGCCAACTTGAAAAGGATTATCAAGCTGAGCAAACTAAAATGTTTGATCAACTTGATGTCATCAAATCAAAAGAAGCACGTAAGTCAAGTCTTGAGTCAATTCTCAAAAATCACAGCAATTTCTATGCTGGTGTCAAATCAGTTTTGCAAGCCTCTAGTCAACTTGGTGGGATTATTGGTGCGGTGAGTGAGCATTTGAGCTTTGATCGTAAGTACCAAACGGCGCTTGAAATTGCACTTGGCGGCTCAAGTCAGCATGTGATTGTTGAAGATGAAAACGCCGCAAAACGTTCAATCGCATTCTTGAAACAAAATCGTCAAGGTCGTGCGACATTCTTGCCATTGACGACGATTAAAGCACGTCACTTATCACAGCAGAACCATTCTATTTTGACGTTAAGTCAAGGATTCCTTGGTGTGGCGAGCGGTTTGGTTTCCTATGATAAACGTCTGGAAAATATCTTCCAAAACCTTCTTGGAGTGACAGCTGTCTTTGATACCGTCGATAATGCCAATAAAGCTGCGCGTGCGCTGCATTATCAAGTGCGTTTGGTGACTTTGGATGGAACTGAAATTCGTCCAGGTGGTTCGTTCTCTGGTGGAGCTAACCGTCAAAATAACACAACGTTTATCAAGCCAGAACTTGAAAATCTAATTGCTGAGTTGAATGAGCTTCAAGCAAGCCAAATCAAGCAAGAAAAACATGTTCAATCACTTCAAGAAACTTTGCGAGCTAATAAAGAACAATTAGCTACTTTGAAAGCTCAAGGTGAGGAAGCTCGCTTTGCTGAACAAAAAGCTGAACTTGAATATCAACAATTGGCTGAGCGTTTAAATGATGTTAATCAGCTTTGCAAACAACTTGAGGAAAATGGAACAGAGCACAGTTCAAATGATTTGGAAGCTCAAAAAGCTCATTTTGAAGCTGAATTAACAACAATTGCAGAACGTAAGCAAGAATTGACTAGTGAAATTGAGCAAATCAAAGCTAACAAAAACTCAATTACACAAAAAGTTGATAATCTTCGTCAACAATTGTCACAAGCCAAATTGCAAGAACGTGAGCTCTTGAGTGAACGTAAGTTTGAATCAGCTAACAAGACACGTCTTGAAATCAGCTTAGCAGAAAATAAATCTGAAATAGCAAAATGTGAAGAGTTACTTGCCTTTCATGCTAGTGATAATCAAGTCGAAAATCTACCAGCTTTACAAAAACAACATGATGAAGCAATTGAAAGAAAAGCTAGTGAAGAAGAGCGCTTAGTTAGTCTTCGATTTGAATTAGAAGATTGTGAAGCTAATCTTGAGGAGCTTGAAGAACAAGTTGCTAAAGAAAATCAGAAAAATGAAGAATTGATTCGCAAACAAGCCCAAATTGAGGCGCAAGTGAGTCAAGTTTCGGAACGTTTGCGTGGCTTTTCAACTGATTTGACTGAAGACTATCATATGACTTTAGACGAAGCAAAAGAAGCAAGCCAAGCTATTGAAAATATGGAGGCTGCTCGTGAGCGCCTGCAAGAATTGCGACGTCGTATTAAAGCACTTGGACCAATTAACTTAGATGCTATTTCACAATATGATGAAGTCAATGAACGTTTGAAATTCTTGAATGGTCAAAAAGAAGATTTGGTTCACTCTAAGAATCTTCTACTTGACACTATTAATGAGATGGATGATGAAGTTAAATCTCGTTTCCAAGTGACATTCAATGCTATTCGTGAATCATTTAAAGAAACCTTTAAACAAATGTTCGGTGGCGGTTCTGCAGACCTTTCACTAACAGAAGGTGACTTATTAACAGCGGGAATTGAAATTTCTGTTCAGCCACCAGGTAAGAAGATTCAATCACTTAACCTGATGTCAGGTGGGGAAAAAGCACTTTCTGCTCTTGCTCTGCTATTTGCAATCATTCGCGTGAAAACTATTCCGTTTGTCATTCTTGATGAGGTTGAAGCAGCGCTTGACGAGGCAAATGTCAAACGATTTGGTGATTACCTCAACCGCTTTGATAAATCAAGTCAGTTCATCGTAGTCACTCACCGTAAGGGAACAATGGCTGCCGCTGACAGTATTTACGGGGTAACCATGCAAGAATCAGGAATTTCACGTATCGTATCAGTTAAGCTGAAAGATGCTGAAAATCTTGTAGAATAATCAATAGATAAAAGCCCAACTTTTGTTGGGCTTTTTGAGTTTATTCTTTAGTTGTTGTTTCTGTTTGAGTATTTTCTTGTGTGTTGCACGTTTCTTCATCTGTCACAGCAGTTTCCTCCTCTGTTGTCTCTTCAGCAACTTCTTCTTGTTCAGGTTCATTTTTGTCATTTTGAGCGACTTTGCTATAGTTATCAGAAACTTTATAGAAGACGCCATTTACGAATTGCTGTGTTGACTCGTAGTCGAATCGGCTGAGCTGCGCAGCAAATAAGCGGTCACGCCCGTAATCAGATGGGTCAGAATCAGTAATGTTAAAATGCCAGTTAGGAATTTGTTTGCCTGCAGAATAGTAGTACAGGATAAACCCTCCAGTTAGGGATGAAACCTGAGAAACAGCTTCGCCATTATCATCGTAGGCAAGTGCTGATAGAGTTAATTTCCCGTCTTGTGACACCAAACCTTGCGGTGAGAATTCAAAAGTGAAACCATTGGCGTCCTGCCAAGTTCCAGCAAGACTTGAAAAATCACCCTGAGCTAGTGCAGCAAAATCAAAACGACTGGTTTCGTTACTAACTTTTCGAGAATCGACAATTTCTTTTCCACTCTTTACCAGAGTATCAGTAATCTTTTTCTCATTTGGAAGTTCGAATAAATCAAGGCGTTTTTTGCCTTCTTTTTTACGAGTTGCTGCTGAAGTGCTGTTACGAGATTCTGGTTTGGAATGACTGCTTTGAGTGATGTGAGCAGTTGTTAGTTGGTGCTTTGAATGTTGATGGACAGCCAAAGCTCCCACGCAGAAACTCACTACCAGTAAGCCAGAAATCCAAAAATAGTGCTTGTGTTTTTTCATGATATACCTCTTCAAAATTTACTTCTCAATAATATATTCGAAAAACTTTTTAAAAACTTGGATTTTTTTCAAAAAAAATGAAAAACTTTTTTGAAGGAGAAAAGAATGGATTATTAGCAGGAAAATTACAGTGTTTTTTGTTAGAATAGAATTATGTAATTTAAGGGAGAGAGAAATGGTAAAACTTGTTGCGACAGATATGGATGGAACCTTTTTAACAAGTAAAGGTTATTTTGACGGTGGTCGTCTCCATAATGTCCTTGAAAAATTTAAAGAAAATAATATGCTTTTTGTAGCAGCTAGCGGTCGTTCAATGCTAGCTTTGGAAAAAATGTTTCAGCATCATGCCGATAAAATGGCGTTTATCGCTGAAAATGGAACACTCGTTAAAGTCGGAGATAAAGTTGTTTTTGAGTCAGGTTTGTCAAAACCACAATTTTTGGAAATTACCGATACTTTGATTGAAAGTCCATATATGGATGGGTATGATTTCCTTTTATCAGGTGAAAATGGTGCTTACTTGCACCCGAAAGCTAGTGATGAATACCTAGAGTTTATCAGTCATTATTATGAAAATGTGCAACGTGTCGATAATTTGGCGAACGTTACTGATAATATTTTGAAAGTTACGGCTAACTTTTCTGAAGATACTGTGCGAAAAGGTGAAGCTTGGTTTAACGAACGTATTAATTATGTCAAAGCAGTAACGACTGGTTTTAAATCAATCGATATTATTCTTTCTGATGTCAATAAACGAACAGGTCTTGAGGCACTTTGCGACTCTTATGGTTTGTCTGCTTCTGAAGTTGTGGCTTTTGGTGACAATCTTAACGACTATGAGATGCTTGAATTTGCTGGAACAGCTGTAGCAACAGAAAATGCTCGAGAAGAAATCAAGGAAATTTCAAGTGAAATCATTGGGCACTGCGATGATGAATCAGTTATGGCTTACATGGAAGGATTAGTTGATTAATGGCAGATATCAAATTACTTGCTTTGGATTTGGATGGGACGCTCTTTAACAGTAAAAAAATTGTTACACGTGAAAATAAGCTTGCGCTCAGAGCTGCACGTGACAAAGGTGTCAAGGTTGTTATCACAACAGGACGTCCACTAAAAGCTATTAGTGGCTTGCTTGAAGAGTTAGATTTGATTTCTGATGAGGACTACATTATCACTTTTAATGGTGGTTTGGTTCAAAAGACAAATGGGGAAATTTTGGACAAAAGTGAGTTGACTCGTTCACAGTTAAAACTTTTGTACAGCCATCTAGAGCCGCTGGCTCTTCCGTTTGATGTGCTTAGTGACGGTATCGTATACAGTCTTGCTTGCCGTGGCAATGTTTCGCACTACCCAGAAGCAAATCCAACTCTTGATTTTGTTACGGTAAATAGCTTTGCTGAAATTCCTGAGAATGTGATTTATAATAAAGTCGTCAGCGTGACAAATCCAGAATTTTTGGACCAACAATTGTTAAAATTGCCAAAAGAGTTACACCAACATTTTGAAATTTTTAAATCACGTGATATTATAGTAGAAATGATGCCTAAAGGTGTTCACAAAGCTGCTGGTTTAAATCAGTTGGTGGAGCACTTGGGCTTATCATCAAAAAATGTCATGGCTATGGGTGATGAAGAAAATGACCTTTCTATGTTGAAATGGGCAGGTTTAGGTGTCGCTATGGCAAATGGCGTTGCAATTGCAAAAGAGACAGCAGACGTTGTGACTAGTCGTACAAACGAAGAGTCAGGTGTCGCAGAAGCTGTTGAAAAATACATTTTACAAGCGAAGTAGAAAGGATAAGAGACACTTAGCGTTCTCTTGGTAGCTTAATATGGGATTATTTGATCGTTTATTTGGAAAGAAAAAGGATACTGAAGAAGTTGTTGAGGAGCAAAATAATACTCAAGAACTCGACAAAAAAGAAGCAGAAGAAACTCTTGATACAACTGTAGCAGAGCCAGCAACTGAAGAAACTTTTAGTGAAGATGTTGAGCAGGTAGCAGGCGAAGAAGCAGAAAAAGAAGCCACTCAGGAACTATCAACTTCTGATGAATCAAGTGAAACGACTTCTAATGAGTTTTCAGATGTTATGGCTGATTACTATGCTAAAAAAGAAGCCGCCCAAGCAGCTCTTGACCGTGGTGAATCAGTTGAATTTGAAGCAGTTGAAACACGTAAAGAGGTTGAAGAAGTATCTGAACCAGAAGCGCCAGCTAGCGCTCCTGTTGAGACAGAAGAGGAAAAATACAATCGTAGTCTTAAAAAGACACGTACAGGATTTAGTGCACGTTTGAATGCTTTTCTTGCAAACTTCCGTCGTGTGGACGAAGATTTCTTTGAAGAACTTGAAGAAATGCTTATTCTTTCAGACGTTGGTGTTAATGTGGCGACTCAGCTAACAGAAGATCTTCGCTACGAAGCTAAGCTTGAAAATGCCAAAAAAGCTGACGATTTAAAACGTGTCATCATCGAAAAATTGGTTGAAATTTATGAAAAAGACGGTGTCTTCAACGAAAAAATCAATTTCCAAGATGATTTGACAGTTATGCTTTTTGTCGGTGTTAACGGCGTCGGTAAAACAACATCAATTGGTAAGCTTGCTTACAAATACAAAAATGAAGGCAAGAAAGTTATGCTTGTTGCAGCAGATACTTTCCGTGCTGGTGCGGTCGCTCAGCTTGCTGAATGGGGACGTCGTGTTGGTGTTCCTGTTGTGACTGGTCCAGAAAAAGCAGACCCAGCCTCAGTTGTTTTTGATGGTATGGAAAGAGCTGTCGCTGAAAACGTTGATGTCCTTTTGATTGATACTGCAGGACGTTTGCAAAACAAAGATAATTTGATGGCTGAGCTTGAAAAAATTGGTCGTATCATCAAGCGCGTGGTACCAGATGCACCGCATGAAACCCTTCTTGCTCTTGATGCTTCAACAGGTCAAAATGCTCTTAGCCAAGCTAAAGAATTTTCAAAAATCACTCCGTTGACAGGACTTATTCTGACTAAAATTGATGGAACTGCCAAGGGTGGTGTCGTTCTTGCCATTCGCCAAGAACTTGATATCCCAGTTAAATTCATCGGATTTGGTGAAAAAATTGATGATATCGGTGAATTTGATTCTGAAGACTTTATCCGTGGTCTCCTAGAAGGGATTATTTAAGGATTATGCTTGATTTTGTAAAAGTCCATTTGTCGACAATTTTGCTCACTTCAGCAACATTCGTCTTAACTTTGATTTATCTTGCTGAGAGCAAATGGACAACCACGATTGTCTGGGCACTTGTGACACTTATTAACATTGCTCGTTTAGCTTTTGCTTATTTCAAAAAATAGAAAAAATCCCTCTATAAAGAGGGATTTTTTTAGTTAAAATACACGATATACATATGGATTATCAGGCTCATCAGTTTCTTTGAATGTTGAAACGTGTAAAACAGGTAAAGTTTGTTCTAGATTTTTATCATACTCGAGGCTAATTGTTCCCGTAGCTGTAATCCAAGTATTGTCTTTATAGCTTGTTTCATTTCCTGTGGTTAAAAGCCCGTAAACACCAGAATCAGCGATACAGTGAATGATACCAAATCGGAAAAGAAATTGATAACCATCGTGCTCAGGTTCATTGTAGACAAAACCAGTGTAGGTGATATTTCGACCAGAAAATTCATCTGGGAAAAGATAGATGAGTTCCATGATTTCCATGTAATTGTCAGTTGTAATGGTTAAATCACCTGAACCTTGGTATTTTTTCATTTCTTTCTTCATTTCTTTGTCATAAGCAGAAGAAGTGAAGTAAAGGCTTGTATCAGGTTTTAGGTATTGAACTCGCGTACCGTCATCACTAACAGTGCCAGTAGAGCCTGCAGCTAGCGGGAAATGATAGCCTTTAGCTGAAACTGTCGTCGAATCAAGAGAAACAGTCGGCACTAATAAACCAATGACAATCGGAATGGCAAGAATAATTGGACTTGTTATTTTAGCCAATTTACCATGCAAATGGCTGTGCAATTTCATGTCTTTCATCCAGATAACCAGCTGAATAATGGCTAGAATAAATGACAGAACCATAGAAATGTAAGCCAAGTATGCATAGTGAGTATTGATGTACTGGCTTAATTTTCCAGTGATTTGGAGGTACATGGTTAATTCAAAATAGCCAACAAGAATTAAAAATCGAATCATCCAATCACCCCCACAAGCATACAATAAATGACAATCATAACAACAGAAACGCTGATAAATTGTGCGATAAAGCGAGTCTTAAATGATTTTAGCATCATCATGAGATTCTTGATGTCCACCATAGGACCAATCAAAAGAAAGGCAAGAACAGGCGCTGTACCAAATGATGATAGTAGGGAAGCTCCGATAAAGGCATCAGCCTCACTACAAAGTGATAAGATAAATGCTAGAAGCATCATGATAAGAATGGCTGTTAAAGAATTACCACCGATTGTTGTCAGAATACGTGTCGGCAAGTAAATTTGCATTGCTGAGGCAATCAAAGACCCAAATACCAAATAACGTCCCGTATCAAATAACTCATCAATGGCATGCGCTAGCGCAAGAAATATTTTACGGTACCAAGGCTCATTTGAGTAATTATGGAAATGGCACGGTGCTGCATTTTCTTTTAAGATATTATCATCGACGACAAAGCCAAGCATAATACCCAAAGTCATCGCAACAACAATGGCACCCAGTAACCTCAACCCTAAAAAGCGCCAGCTATTTCCAAAAGCCGAATAAGTCGCAAATAATACGATGGGGTTAATAATCGGTGCGGTTGCCAAAAAAGGAATAGCCGTGTAGCTTGGAACTTTCTTTTCCAAAAAACGTGTGATAATCGGGACAATCCCGCACTCACAAGATGGAAAGACAAAACCAATAAAAGTTCCGAAAATGATTCGTAGTATCTTATTTTTAGGAAGGTATCGCTGAACCAAATCAGGCGTGACGTATACTTCGATGATACCAGAAAAAATAGTTCCTAATAAAACAAAAGGCAGTGCCTCGATAATGATTGATATAAAAATAGCAAACCATTGTAAGACACTTGCTGGTAATTGATTAAAAATGGTCATAAAAACTAATTAGTCGCTTTCTTTGTTTCGTTGTCCTCATTTTTCTTTTCTTTTTCAGGGTCACTAGAAATTTTAGGAAAACTTGCAAAGTTTTCAAACATTGCTTCTAAGTTATCTTGACGTTTATGAGTGATAGCCATAATTGGTAGCCTCTTTTCTATATATAATCAACCATTATTATACTATCATTTGTCTAATTCTACAAAATTTTGCTAGAAAAATATAAAAAGTCAGTTAATAAAAATCAGTAAATATTAACTTAAAATCTTCCAAAATGCTAGTTAAAAACACTGTTTGAGGCATTTTTTTGATATAATGGATAAGCTATGAAAAATGAAAATATAATAAAAATTGCTCAAGAATTAGGAATTAAAGAAAGTCAAATCTCTAAGGTTTTAGACTTAACGTCACAAGGAAATACCATTCCATTTATCGCTCGTTACCGTAAAGAAATGACTGGTAATTTGGATGAGGTTCAGATTAAGTCTATTATCGATTTAGATAAGAGCATGACAGCTCTTGCTGAACGTAAAGCGACTGTTCTTGCTAAGATTCAAGAGCAAGGAAAATTAACAGCTGAGCTTCAAAAAGCTATTGAGACAGCAGAAAAATTGGCTGACGTTGAGGAACTTTATCTTCCATATAAAGAAAAGCGTCGCACAAAAGCAACAATTGCCAGAGAAGCAGGATTATTTCCTCTAGCACGTTTGATTTTACAAAATAAAGCTTCGCTAGAAAAAGAAGCGCAAGCATTTGTGACAGAAGGCTTTGAGACAGCAGAAAAAGCACTTGCTGGCGCGTGTGATATTTTGATTGAATCCTTCTCAGAAGATAATCGTCTTCGGTCATGGGTTTACAATGAAATCTGGTCATACAGCTCAATTACTTCAACAGTTAAAGATGAAGATGCAGATGACAAAAAGACCTTCCAAATCTACTATGATTTTTCAGAAAAAGTTGGTAAAATCCAAGGTTACCGTATCCTTGCCCTTAACCGTGGGGAAAAACTTGGTATCTTGAAAGTTGGTTTTGACCACAATACTGATAAAATGATTCGATTTATGGCAGCACGCTTTAAAAATAAAAATGCCTATATCGATGATGTTATTTCAAAAACAATCAAGAAAAAAATTGTTCCTGCTATGGAACGTCGCATTCACAGTGAGCTGACTGAGAGTGCTGAAGATGGAGCAATCGAACTCTTCTCAGAAAATCTTCGTAACCTTCTTTTAGTGTCTCCGTTGAAAGGAAAAATGGTTCTCGGATTTGACCCAGCCTTTCGTACAGGTGCAAAGCTTGCTGTCGTTGACCAAACCGGAAAACTAATGACAACACAAGTCATCTATCCAGTTCCACCAGCTAGTCAAGCTAAGATTGAGCAGTCTAAGAAAGACTTGGCTGAGTTGATTCGCAGTTATGGCATTGAAATCATTGCTATCGGAAATGGGACAGCTAGTCGTGAGAGTGAAGCTTTTGTTGCACAAGTTTTGAAAGATTTCCCAGATGTTTCTTACGTGATTGTTAATGAAAGCGGGGCTTCTGTTTACTCTGCTTCAGAGCTTGCACGTCATGAATTTCCAGATTTGACTGTCGAAAAACGCTCAGCTATTTCCATTGCACGTCGTTTGCAAGACCCACTTGCAGAACTAGTTAAAATCGATCCAAAATCAATCGGTGTCGGTCAATATCAGCACGATGTTAGTCAGAAAAAACTTGCTGAAAATCTTGACTTTGTTGTTGATACCGTTGTTAACCAAGTCGGCGTAAATATTAACACAGCAAGTCCTGCGCTTTTGTCACACGTTTCAGGACTTAACAAGACAATCTCTGAAAATATTGTTAAATATCGTGATGAAAATGGTCGAATCACTTCTCGTGAAGAAATCAAGAAAGTGCCACGTTTGGGAGCTAAAGCCTTTGAACAAGCTGCAGGTTTCTTGCGCATTCCAGGTGCTAAAAATATTCTTGATAATACAGGTGTTCACCCAGAGTCATATAAAGCCGTTGAACATTTGTTAAAAGAACTTGCTATCACAGATTTAGATGATTCTGCAAAAGTGAAATTACAAGCTGTATCAATCAAAGAGATGGCTGAAAAAATCAATATTGGACAAGAAACATTAAAAGATATCATTGCTGACCTCTTGAAACCAGGACGTGATTTACGTGATGATTTCGAAGCGCCTGTTTTACGTCAAGATGTTCTAGATATTTCAGACCTTGAAATTGGTCAAAAATTAGAAGGAACTGTCAGAAATGTTGTCGATTTTGGTGCCTTTGTTGATATCGGTCTTCACGATGATGGATTGATTCACATTTCTCAAATGAGTAAATCCTTTGTCAAACACCCAAGCCAAGTGGTTTCCGTTGGTGATGTTGTCACGGTTTGGGTTTCAAAAATCGATAAAGAACGCGGAAAAATTAATCTTTCATTGGTAGATTTACGTGAACTTAACTGATTATGTGAAAACTGTCTCACTAGAAGATTTTGACAAACCATTTTTGCATACAGCGACTTGGAACGCTCGACTGCGCACAACTGGTGGACGTTTTTTTCCAGCGGATGGTCATCTTGATTTTAATCTGAAACTTTATGAAGCTTTTGGAGAAGAAATTTTTCGAAAGATTGTTCGACATGAGCTTTGCCATTATCACCTTTATTTTGAAGGTAAAGGCTACAAGCATTCAGATGTTGATTTTAAAGAATTGTTGCGAAAAGTTGATGGACTTCGCTACGCTCCAATCCTTGTTAAGAAGGAGCGATTTTACCGCTATCGTTGTCAAAAATGTGGTCAAGAATATCACCGAAAACGCCGTGTTAACACTAAAAAATACGTTTGTGGACGATGCCATGGCAAATTATCGTATGTTGACATAAAATAATCTTACTTTCAATTTAAAATCAGTCGTAAGTCTGATTTTATTTTAAAGGATATTTTGTATAATACTTATAGTGAGAAAAGGAAGGAAGGGATGAAAATGAAATCAGCTCTTTATAAACAGCGAAAAAATAAACTGGTTTGCGGTGTTTGTGCCGGAATTGCTGATAAGTTTGGCTGGGACTTGCCTTTGACACGTGTTTTAGCAGCTTTGCTAATGTACTTTTATGGCTTTGGTATTGTGCTATACATTCTCTTAGCAATTTTTCTTCCTTACAAAGAAGATCTCGATCGTGACAACTATGGTACGGGGCCACGTCGAAGAAAGGATGCTGAAGTTGTTGATGATGATGACAAGGACAACGACGGCTGGTTCTGGTAATCACTGGCAAAAAAGTTTTTAATGTTTGTAGTTAATAGCCTAGATAAGTATAACAGGAACTTATCCTAGTCTTAAGAAACGATAAAAGGTTTGAGTTCCATTCTCAAACCTTTTTTTGACACTTGAAGTGAAATTTCCAAAAGCTTGCGTTAGCGCTTACTTTTTAGGATTATTATGATATAATAATGAAAAAAGAGGAAAAGGACTGAACAGAATTGTTAAATACTTTGAAAATAGGCCAAATATAGTAACAGTCTATTTTCCATTTTTCAATTCATTTACATTTTTTGTAAAAAGTTCATGGTATGGGGCATGTCAGTTACTGTAAAAATGTTGGTAGACAAGGTAAAACTTGATGTTATCTACGGTGATGATGACTTATTAGCAAAAGAAATTACAACGGCAGATATTTCACGTCCAGGTCTTGAAATGACTGGATATTTTGATTATTATTCGCCTGAACGTTTGCAACTTTTGGGAATGAAGGAATGGTCATATTTGACAAAAATGACGTCACATAATCGTCGTCATGTTTTGCGAGAAATGATTAAGCCTGAAACACCAGCAATCATTGTTGCTCGTAATCTAGCAATTCCTGAAGAAATGCTAGCTGCTGCTAAGGAAAAAGGCATTGCTATCTTGCAAAGTCACGTTCCAACGAGTCGTTTATCAGGTGAAATGTCATGGTATCTTGATTCTTGCTTGGCTGAACGTACAAGTGTTCACGGTGTTTTGATGGATATTTATGGCATGGGGGTCTTGATTCAAGGTGATTCAGGTATTGGTAAAAGTGAAACTGGTCTTGAACTTGTCAAACGTGGTCACCGTCTTGTAGCCGATGACCGTGTTGATGTCTTTGCCAAAGATGAAGAAACACTTTGGGGTGAACCTGCTGAGATTCTTCGCCACTTGCTAGAAATTCGTGGTGTCGGAATTATCGACGTTATGAGCCTTTACGGTGCAAGTGCTGTTAAAGATTCATCACAAGTTCAATTGGCGATTTACCTTGAAAATTACGAATCTGGTAAAGTGTTTGACCGTCTTGGAAATGGAAATGAAGAACTTGAATTATCAGGTGTTAAAATTCCGCGCTTGCGCATTCCTGTCCAAACTGGTCGAAACATGTCTGTTGTTATCGAAGCAGCAGCCATGAACTACCGTGCAAAACAAATGGGATTTGATGCTACTAAGACTTTTGAAGATCGTTTGACTCAACTCATTACAAAGAACGAGGAATCAAATGATTAATCCAATTGCGATTCAATTTGGTCCTTTTGCGATTCGATGGTACGCTCTTTTCATTGTGTCAGGTATGCTTCTTGCTGTTTACCTTGCGATGAAAGAAGCACCGCGTCGAAAAATAATTCCAGACGACATTTTAGATTTTATCTTGATTGCATTTCCGCTTGCCATTATCGGTGCGCGTCTCTATTATGTGATTTTTGATTTTAACTATTATGCTAGTCAGCCATGGACAGAAATCTTTGCTGTTTGGCATGGTGGTTTAGCCATTTATGGAGGCTTGCTGACAGGTGCCATTGTCTTGTTTATCTTTTCGTATTATCATGCGATTCATCCGCTTGATTTTCTTGACATTGCAGCTCCTGGAGTGATGATTGCGCAAGCTATTGGACGTTGGGGAAATTTCGTCAACCAAGAAGCCTATGGTAAGGCTGTAAAAAGCTTAAACTACCTTCCAGATTTTATTAAAAATCAGATGTATATCGATGGTAGTTACCGTGTTCCGACTTTCTTGTATGAGTCAATGTGGAATTTGCTTGGTTTTATCATTATCATGAGCTTAAGACACCGCCCACATTTCTTTAAACAAGGTGAAATTACTTTCTTTTACTTGATTTGGTATGGATGTGGACGCTTTGTGATAGAAGGAATGCGAACAGATAGTTTGATGTTTCTTGGCATGCGCGTGTCGCAGTGGTTATCAGCAATCTTGGTCATTATCGGTATTGTGATGATTGTCTGGAGACGAAAACAAAAGGAAGTTCCTTATTATCAAAATTAGCTTTAGTAGATAGGAGATAAGATGTTAGAAGTAGCTCTATTAATTTTTGCCATTGCTTTTGCAGTTTTAGTTGTTGTTTTTATACCAATTGGTGTTAAACTATATAAAACAGTTGATGTTGTCAATGAGACAATTGATGAATCTAAGCAAACGATTAAAGTCTTGACGAGCGATGTTAATGTCACTCTTCACCAAACCAACGAAATTCTTGCTAAGGCAAATGTCTTAGTTGAAGATGTCAATGGTAAGGTGTCAACGATTGATCCTTTGTTTGTCGCAGTTGCAGACCTTTCAGAGACAGTTTCAGACTTGAATGCTCAAGCTAGACTTTTGTCTCAAAAAGCTTCTCAAGCAACGTCAAATGTTGGTAAAGCTAGCGCAGCTTACGCTGTTGGTAAAGTTGCCTCAAAAATATTGAAAAAGGAGAAAAATCATGAGTAAACTATTAAGAAATGTGATTATTGGTGTTGCCTCAGGTGCCGCAGCAGCCTACTTCCTATCTACCGAAAAAGGTAAAGAATTGCAAAAAAAAGCAACTAAAGCTTACCAAGCTTACAAAGAAAATCCTTCTGAATATCATCAAAAAGCTAAAGACAAAGCAACAGAATACACTGATTTGGCTGTTGATACATTCAATGACTACAAAGAAAAATTTGAATCAGGGGAATTAACAACTGATGAATTTCTTGAAGTCGTTAAGGAAAAGGGTCAAGCTGCTGCAGATTTTGCTTCTGAAAAAGTATCAGAATTCACTTCAAAAGTATCTGAAGCAGTTGATGAAGCAGATGACGTTAAAGAAGAAACAAAAGCAGAAGTTGATGACATTATCATCGATTACACACCAAAGGATGAAACACCAGCTTCTGAAAATGAAAAAACAGAAACAACTGAAGATAAAGAATAAAAATAGCGGTCAAATGACCGCTATTTTTTTGTATTAAAAAAGCTCCAACTTAGGAGCTTTATATCAGTGTCGTAATGACCAAATAATACTTGAAACCGCTGAAGTGATAGCTAGGCTAATAAGAGAGGCAAATAAGAAAGCCCAGATAGGAGCGAGATTCAAGACAAGTAAAAAGAAAGATACCACAACAGTAGAAATAGCAAATAAAGCGATACGTGCAAAGAACATCAATTCTTTGAACTTAGCGCTCTTATGATTAATTTCTTTAAATTCGTAAAATTTAGGGGTATCCTCTGCCTGAAGATGTTGATCTTCAAGGTCTTTGTGTTGCTTTAACGGTGTTGGCATAATCCTCTCCTCTAATTCAACTGATATCATATCACATTTTGTGATATTTGTCACCTATTTTTAAAAAGGGACTTGACTCTTGCTCTAAAATATGTTTAAAATAGTTGTTCCTCTTTTTTGTTTCAAAATGAGGATTTCTTTTTGAGCCTCTCCTCTCATAAAGTTTTGCTCATTCTTGAGGCATTGATAAAATACTTTAGAAAGCTATAACAAAAGGATTCCGAGGAGATCTGAGTGACTAATTGTTATAGGAGTGGTATAATTAAAACGTTATGGAAAAAATAATTATTACTGCGACAGCTGAATCTATTGAGCAGGTTAAAGAGCTCTTAGATGCAGGTGTTGACCGCATTTATGTGGGTGAAGAAAATTATGGTTTGCGTTTACCGCATAATTTCTCTTATGATGAACTTCGTGAAATTGCTGAATTGGTTCATGCTGCTGGTAAAGAATTGAGTGTTGCATGTAATGCTTTGTTGCACCAAGACATGATTAATGCCATTCGTACTTATCTAGATTTCTTGAAAGAAATCAAAGTGGATTATGTTGTGGCATGTGATGCTGGTCTTTTCCACGTCAATAAAGCTGAAGGCTACAATTTCAAAATGATTTACGATGCATCAGTTTTTGTAACATCAAGCCGTCAAGTAAACTTCTGGGGTGACCATGGTGCAAGTGAAACAGTTCTTGCGCGTGAAATCCCATCAGCTGAATTGTTCCAAATGTCAGAAAACCTTCGCTACCCAGCGGAAGTGCTTGTTTACGGAGCAACTGTTATTCATCATTCAAAACGTCCATTGTTGCAAAATTACTTCAATTTTACACACATTGATGATGAAAAAACACGTGAGCGTGGTCTTTTCCTTGCTGAACCAAGTGATAAAGACACACATTATTCAATCTATGAAGACAAACAAGGTACACACATTTTTGATACCGATGACCTTGATATGATGCCAAAAATTACTGAGTTGGTAGAACACAACTACACACACTGGAAATTAGATGGTATCTATTGCCCTGGACATAATTTTGTTGAGATTGCAAAAATCTTTGTTAAGACAAAAGAATTGCTAGAAAAAGGTGAATTCACTCAAGATCAAGCTTTCTTGTTTGACGAAGAAATCCGTAAATTGCATCCAAAAGGTCGTACACTTGGAACTGGATTCTACGAGTTTGATCCAAAAGAAGTGAAATAAGTTCACGTAAACCACTGCTTAATCATGATTGAGTTACTATTTCAGGGCATGTTAAGCAGAATTATTGAAATGTGGTAAAAGCTATTTTACCGAAAATCATTTTTACTATCTTGAAAATAGGAAGAATATAATGTCAAAAAATAATTTTAAACGTCCAGAGGTTTTAGCACCTGCTGGAACTCTTGAAAAATTAAAAGTCGCTGTTGATTATGGAGCAGATGCAGTCTTCGTAGGTGGTCAACAATTCGGTCTTCGTAGCCGTGCAGGTAACTTCACTATGGAAGAATTGCAAGAAGGTATTAACTACGCTCACGCTCGTGGCGCTCGTGTCCACGTCGCAGCAAACATGGTTACTCACGAAGGAAACGAAGTCGGTGCAGGAGAGTGGTTCCGTAAACTTCGTGATATGGGACTCGATGCTGTTATCGTATCAGACCCAGCCATGATTACAATTTGTTTAACAGAAGCACCAGGTTTAGAAGTTCACGTTTCTACGCAAGCTTCTACAACTAACTATGAAGCATTCGCTTTCTGGGAAGAAGTTGGTGTGTCACGTGTCGTTTTAGCGCGTGAAGTTGGAGTTGCTGAAATTGCAGAAATCCGTAAACACACATCCCTTGAAATCGAAGCCTTCGTTCACGGCGCAATGTGTATCGGTTACTCAGGACGTTGTGTCCTTTCTAACCACATGAGTCACCGTGATGCCAACCGTGGTGGATGTTCACAATCTTGTCGTTGGAAATATGACCTTTACGACATGCCATTCGGTGAAAATCGTAAGAGTCTTGAAGGTGAAGTTCCAGAACCATTTTCTATGTCATCAGTTGACATGTGCATGATTGAACACTTGCCTGATTTGATTGATAATGGTGTCGACAGCTTCAAGATTGAAGGTCGTATGAAATCAATTCACTACGTCTCAACGGTAACAAACTGCTACCGCGCAGCTGTTGATGCTTACCTAGAAAGCCCAGCAAAATTTGAAGCTATTAAAGGCGAATTACTTGATGAACTTTGGAAAGTTGCCCAACGTGAATTAGCAACTGGTTTCTACTACCAAACACCAACAGAAAACGAGCAACTTTTCGGTGCTCGCCGTAAAATCCCACAATATAAATTTGTCGGTGAAGTTGTTGCTTTTGATGAATCAACAATGACAGCAACTATCCGTCAACGTAACGTTATCCTCGAAGGAGACAAAGTCGAATTTTATGGACCAGGTCTTCGTCACTTTGAAACAACAATCAAAGACTTGCACGACGCAGATGGTAATAAAATTGACCGTGCTCCAAACCCAATGGAACTTTTGACAATCACTGTCCCACAAGCTGTTCAGCCCGGTGACATGATTCGTGCTTGTAAAGAAGGTTTAGTCAACCTTTACAAAACAGACGGTTCAAGCAAAACCGTTCGTGCATAATTAAAGCAGTAATAATAAAAAAATGAACGACATAAAAACAGTTTTGTTTTGGTCGTTCATTTTTTGTTAGGAGTTTGAAGTTGTGATTTTCTGACAGTCGGTGGGACTAAAGTCAGACGTTTAATGTCTTCAATTGGGATAATGGTTGAGATGTTTTGCTGAAAATTTTTGAGAATAAGCTTGCTACCTTTAGCGTCATATTTGACAAGGTCTCCAGTGAAACTTTCATCTAGATAAATTGCATGCAAAGCTAGATGTTTTTCCTGCGCTTCTTTGATAATAGCTGCGATTTTATTGGCTTTTAGATTGACTTCATTTGTCTGTGGAGCACGAAAGTCAATGTAAGCTTGCGCCTGCTTTTTAAATTGTTTAATAATATTTTTCATAGTCATTTACCCCAAAAATTGATAAAATGATTATACACCTTTTAGTTAAAAAAATAAATAATCAAAAGTTTAGGATTTTTTTACGAATAGATTAAGTAGGAGGACTTAATTATGTCAGAATTTAAATTTGAAATCGTTGAACACTTGCTTACCCTATCTGAAAGCGACAAAGGCTGGACCAAAGAATTGAACCGTGTCAGCTTTAATGGTGCTGAACCAAAATTTGATATTCGTTCATGGAGTCCAGACCACAGTAAAATGGGTAAGGGTATCACACTTACAAACGACGAATTCAAAATCATCTTGGATGCTTTTCGCGGATAAAAAAGAGTCGACAAATCATTTTTTATGGTCTGTCGGCTTTTTTTGCGGCTGAGACTGGTCAAATATTTTATTTTTCACTATAATAGCCTTTGTAAACGTAATCATAAGGTGAGGTCAAATGACAAATTTACAGTATAAGAATTATATTTTTGATTTTTACGGCACTTTGGTGGATATTGAGACAGATGAGGCTGACTTAGCGCTTTGGCAAAAAATGGCAGAGCTGTATCGTGCATATGGTGCTGATTACTCAGCCAATGAGCTGAAAGCTAATTATGATGAGCTAATCAAACGCCAAGAAGAAAAACTGCGCAAACACTATTCATGGCAACATGTTGAGGTTGATTTGGTAGTGGTTTTTATCGAGCTTATGCTTGAAGCACCGCGCAAGCATGCGACAGATAGTATCATTCTTGATTTGGAAACTTGGGGGAATCTCATTGCCCAGACCTTTAGAATGCTGTCGCGAAAAAAATTACAAGCTTACGAAAATACGCTAGCCACTTTGAAAACATTAAAAGAAGCAGGAGCTACGGTCATTTTACTTTCAAATGCTCAGCGTGCATTTACCCAAGCAGAGATTGAAATGACAGGATGCAGAGAATTTTTGGATAAGATTTACATCTCATCAGACCACAAAATGAAGAAACCACAAGTTGACTTTATGAACCTTGTCCTGAAGGAAAATCAACTTGACCCCAAAGAAACCGTCATGGTCGGAAATGACTTCACCAGTGACATGGCAATCGCAAAAGCTGCAGGTATTGATGGCATCATGCTCAATACCTTCCCTTACACCAAAGACGAAATCCAAACGCTTAACACCATGAATGCTAAAGTAATTGATGATATCAGTGAGTTGGTGGGGTGAGAGAATGAAAAAAAGAGTTTGGAATTTTTCCAAGCTCTTTTTATGTTATAAAGATTAGTAACGGTTTCAAATGCTATAATTTCTTAACTTTTTATTTGAATAATAAAGTAAAGCGACTAAAAGTAGAGCCGCAGCAAATATCACTACAAAAATATGCCATGATAGGAAATCAGCAATATAACCAAAGAAAAGTGAGCCGATAGCCAATGTTGGAATAGTTACTGTATAAAAAGCACTAAATACTTTTCCAAGGTGCTCATTCGGAATCTCAGTCTGTAAAATTGGCTTTTGAGCAACATGTGTCACTCCTAAAAATAGGCATGACATAAACCAAATTAGCAAGATGACGAAACGATTTTGTGCCAATGCAGTGGATCCAATTCCGATTCCAAAAATAACAGTTGCTAGCCAAAAAGCTTTACCGTAACTTAGTTTTTGTAGTAAAAAATTTGTCACAAAGGTTGTTCCGAGCAAAGTTCCCACAGCACAAGCAGATACTAAAAGACCGTAAAAGGCAGAGTTACCAACTTCTTTAGCAATTAGGAGTTGATAAACGTTGAATCCACCAAAGAGAAAGTTAAGAATAGCCCCTCCAAGTGTAATTGAAAATACGACTTTATTTTTCAAAATAAAGCGAAGTCCGCTAAGGAAGTCTGTTTCTTCAACACTTTTTTCAATTTTTTCTTTAAATCTTATCTTTCTAAACAAAATGATTGATCCCAAGAAAGTAAAGACATCAATAAAAAGTAAAGGAATATAACTGATAACAGAAAGTAAGAATCCACTAATAGCAGTGAAGACGTATTCTGTTCCGTTGTAAGCTATAGACATATACATCTCTGCTTTTGCTAAATCTTTTGAAGCGACAATCTTTGGAACCAGCGCATCTTGAACAGTGTAAGTATTTAGCCCGACAGTTGAGGCGATGAAAACACAAGTAAAAATAATGGCTAAACTAAGATTAGCATTTATGCCTTTTAGGCACATTCCCATAATGATACCTAGTACTGCTAATAGTTGTGCCCACTCTAATAGTACTAATAGAAATTTTTTAGGGTGAGAGTCAATCTTCTTTCCAAAAACAAAAGAAAAGGTATTGGGAATAAAAATCAAAAAATTCAATAACCCAACATACCAAGCACTATTTGTCATTTCTAAGACATACCATGATAGAACAATAGTGTAAATTGAATCACCACAATTGCTAATTAGCCGTCCTAAAAATAAATGTCCAAAATCCTTATATTTTCTTAAAATCATAAATCGTCCTTTCATTAGTTTTTATTATAACTGCTCATGCTATTTTGTTAATATAAAAAATATTGAAACAATTCAAATGTTAATAGTATGATTAATGCTATTTAAATGGTAAGATAGAGAAAAAGCCACATAAAATGACCTTTTATAAAAACAATTTTTCCAATTTTATAATGATTTCGCTGATTTCCTCAGGACTCTGTTGAAAATCATTTTCAATCCAGGCAGAGATGATTCGCTCAAAAGAAGCGCAGAAGGCTTGAATAACCAAATCATCAGAAACCTTAGTTTTTTGTTTGATTCGATTTTTAAGATTGACATTGCTTGTAATCAAATCTTCTAGCAAAATGCGAACGTTTTTAGAGAACTGCACATGAGGTGCGTGATAAATTGCTTTGAAGTGCTTGGCATCCGTTTTAATGTAATCTAGACTTTCAAGAATCTTATCTTGTTTATCGAGATTTCCTTTTGATAAAATATTTCGGAATTTTTGAGATGTCTTTTCACCGATTGTAGTAGCAAGATCGTCTTTATCAAGAAAATGCTGATAAAAGGTTCCTCGGCTAACGCCAGCTTTTTTGGTAATATCAGAAACACTGATTTCTGAATAATCTTTTTCAAGAAGTAATTCAATAAGGGCGTTTTTTAGTTTTTCAACACTGTTAGGTTTTCGAATATTAGTCATTTTTTTATTAATTAGACACATTATTAAAATTTGTTATGTTATTTTGCTTGCTAATATTGTATTATTTTTTTGTAAAATATTAAAGCGTTGACTGACCATGTCAATGCTTCACGAGGTTTTATGAAGAAAGGATAGGAATATGTCAAAGACAAGAAAACTATTTGGGTTTGTTGGCTTGGTTTTAGCCATGTTTATGGGAGCTTTGGATGCTACGATTGTTAATATCGCTTTACCGGATATTATGAAGCATCTCAATTCTAGTTTGACAGATACGAGCTGGGTTTCAACGATTTATGTTCTGGCAATGGCTGCTTTTATTATTACAGCCTCTAAACTCGCTGATTTGTATGGTCGTAGATTGGTCATGCTGATTGGTGTTGCTATATTTGGAGCCTTTTCATTTGCCTGCATGATGGCGAATTCGCTAAGTTTTTTTAATTGCTTTTCGATTTTTCCAAGGAATCGGTGGGGCAATTTTGACACCGATTGTTTTACCAATGGGGATTGCACTTTTTGGAAAAGCAAACACAAGTAAGGTAACAGCAGTCATAGGTGCATTCAGCGCTTTGGCTGCAGCAAGCGGTCCAGTCATAGGTGGCTTTATCATTAATTGGGCAAGTTATAACTGGATTTTTGGAATTAATATTCCAATTGCCTTGATTTCTTTTGTACTTATTCTAGTTGGCAATGAAGAATCTTATGATTTTAGTATTGCTAAAGAAATTGACTGGCTTGGTATGGTATTTTTGACTTGTGCCTTAGGAGGTTTGACATTTGGTCTTCTAGAAGGAAGAGAATATGGTTGGACGTCAACTATCATTTTATCCAGCTTTGCCATTAGTTTAGTTGGCTTAATCTTGTTAATTTTTGTAGAGGGAAAAGCAAAATCACCGATTATTGAATTGTCACTGTTTAAAGAAAAGACTTTTACAGCTTCAAGCATCATTTACATGGTTTTTGGTTTTGCAATTATTGTGCCGTCATTGATTTTGAATTACTTCCTTCAAAATGTTCGTGGCTATAGCGCTCTTCATTCAGCTTATCTTATCGTGCCAACCTCTTTAGCGATTGCTGTGGGAATGCCTTTAGCAACCAAAATGTACCAAAAACTTTCTGCGAAACTTCTTATTGGTATTGGGATGTTTATCACAGCAGCTGGACTTTTTATGCTAAGCCTAGTTCAATTTGAAACTTCAGAAGCTATTATCATTTGTTGTAATGTGATTATTGGTCTTGGTTTAGGGTTTATGGCGATGTCTATGACTGCTTCTGTAAGATACCTTCCTGTTATTAAAACAGGAATTGGTTCTGGTATTGTCAACGCCTCAAGATATATCGGTCAGGCAGTTAGTATGGCACTGCTTGTGACTATTTTAAATGCCAATATTAACACGGCTAAGGATAATATCAGACATGATGCTTATGTCCAAATCGATAAGCATCAGTTATCAAATTCAGTGAAAGCAGTTGCTAAAAAAGAAATCAAAGAAGTATTTGAATCTACAAGCAAGACCACTGATTCTTCTAAAAAACAAAATCAAATGCTGACGAAGGTCAAAGCTGTAGCTAAAAAGACTGATAATCTTCCCCTTCCTAAGAAAGGCAGCGATTATCGAAAACTCTATGATGCTAATAGCCAATTAGTCGCAGGCTCAGAAAAAGTCGTAGCCAATCTTCCAAAACAAATCAGCTCAGCTTTAACACCTTTAAGTCAAGGACAAGCGCAACTAGGACAAGGAATCCAACTCCTAGCCCAAAAAGAAGAACTAAACGATACCTTCCAAAAAATTAAAGACTCAAAAAACAAAAATCTTAGCCAAGCCTTTAACCAAGTCTTTATTATCGGTTCTTTGATTGTCCTAATCACAAGCCCACTCGCTTACTTCACTGATAAAAAAGAAAAAAAGTGATGGAAAATAGAGTATAACAAACCCACCTGCAAAAAAAGTAGGTGGGTTTTAATGAAAAAAATCTATTTTTTAGATAATTAGAGTATTGAAAAAGATGATTATAAGTATTAGAATGGTTAGCAGATATCATTATGAAAATTTAGGAGCTGAGAGCAGTAATTCTTGTCACTAGGGATGATAACTATGAAAAAGTATAATACGAGAATAATTTCTGAATGCAAGAATTAATTAAGATATTACAGAAAATTGTAAATCTGATTAAGTGTTTTTGTATAAGTTTAAAAAATGAGGTAAATAGACTTGATTAATAAATTATATATAAAAAATTTTAGGTCAATAAAAAATATAAAAATATCAAATATTAAAAATCAATTAGGGTTAATTGGAGAAAATAGTTCGGGTAAAAGTTCAATACTACAAGCGTTACTAATTGCATTAGGTGAGAAAAAAATTCAAAAATCGGATATTAGATTCAATCAACACGGAGAAAATGAAAGTGAAGTTTTTATTGGTTTGGGTTTAGAGTTGGATTACTATTCTATTCAAAGGTTGATAAATTATAAATCGGATGAATATTCAAAAATTTGCTCATTTCTTGAAGAAGTAAAAAAATCCTGTAAAGGAAGCCGTAAGAGGGATACAACTTCAAAAGCATATACTACTGATTTTAAAAAAATTTTTCTAGAAAAAATCTTTAATGAAAAAAAAAGTAGTCAAAGTTTGTTTTTTGGAATAACATTTTCAAAAAACTTAGAGAAAAAGATTGAGTTTTATAATTTTAAGTTATCTCAAAAGAAAGAGAATAATTTAAAAGAAAATGAAGTTGCAGAAATATTTAATGTTATGTTACCTCCTTATGCATACTTGAGAGATGAAAGAGGTTTTGAAAAAGAAAGTAATGGAGAAAGTGATAGTACTACTAATGAACTATTCAGCTTATTATTACCTTCAATGAGCAGAAGTGGAAGTCAGTTAGGAGAAGATGAGGTAAAGAATACTGTTATTTCAGAATTGACAATACCTCAGATAAATAAGTATTTATTGAAGAAGGTAGAAGAAGAAGCTAAAGATATAACTGAAAGTTTGAACAAAAACTTTAAAAAATATTATAATGAAAAAATTGAAGTTCAATGGAATTTTTCAAATGAACTTTTTAAAAATTTAAATATTGAAACTAGTTTTTGTATGGGAGGGTTTAAAAATCACATAGATTTTCAATCTGTTGGTTCTGGAACACGGAGTTTGTATAAGATGGTTTTGTTACAAACACTTCTTGAAAGGCAAAGTGAGGGTGATGAGCCCGTCTTATTTTTATTAGAGGAACCAGAATTGTATTTATATCCTAAGTTAGAACAGAAAATGGAAGGATTTATTACAAGTTTAACAGAGAAAAATCAAGTAATTATTACTACTCACTCGCCTATTTCCATAAAAAGCTTCACGAAAGATTCGTTATACAAAGTTGAAAGAAGGAAGGAAACCACAAATGCAGTTCCAGTAACAAAACTTTCAAAAATTGAAGATAAATCACAAGTTACAGCTCTGTTAGGATATGATGTGACTTACTTATTGGGAAAAGATTATATAATTTTTGTTGAAGGAAATGATGATGTGAAGGCATATGAACATCTAATTGAAAAAGTATTTTGTAATTTTAGTAATAAAACTATTCCGATGACGTCTGTTACAAAATTATCTGCAGCAGTCAGTTTTGATTTCCTTGATGGCATACGTTCGAGAGCTAAAAGTGTATATATAATTGATTCTGATGGAACAGAGTCAGAGGAACGAAAGAAAAAAGTTGTTAATGAATTAGCTAAGCAAGCTAAAAATGTGGACAGAAAAGAACTTTTATCAAAAATTATTTTAACTGAATATTGTATGTTAGAATGCTATACATTCGAGTATAAATATTTGAAACAGAAAATAGGAGAAGAGGAATATTTAAATCGTGTTATAGATTTTTTAAAAGAAAAAGAAAAAGATATTAATAATCAATTACGAAATAGAGATCAAAAGCCACTTGATGATTTTGCAGATCCTAAGGATAAATTTGAACATGTAAGAAAATATGGTTTTACAAAACAATTGATAAAAGATTTTCGAAAAAGAATAGGGGGACAAGGATTTAAAAGAATTTCTGATTTAACTGTAGAGGAGCTAAATGATTGCTGTGAAGATTTAATTGATAATTTAAAAAAATGTTTCGGGATAAAATAGTTAATTTTTATAATGATCTAAGTTTTTAAAATTTTGCTATACTATTAGTTTTAGAGAAGTAACTTTTGATATTATAAAACCTTAATGTTAGCACTAATATAGTATAAAGGGATAATCATAAAAATAAAACATATTGATCTTAGTTATGCTTTATTTTTAACTCTACTGGTCTCCTTCAGCAGAGACTTTATCATCATCAAAAAACCACTAGCTTAGCTAGTGGTTTTTATTCAATATTCTTTCCGCTAAATTATTTCATTGTAGGGAACAACAAAGCGTCGCGGATTGTTGTTGTATCTGTAAGGAGCATGACAAGACGGTCGATACCGATACCAAGTCCACCTGTTGGTGGCATACCGTATTCAAGGGCTTCGACGTAGTCGTAGTCAACACCTGTTGCTTCGTCATCACCAAGTTCTTTGGCTTTAGCTTGTGCTTCGAAACGTGCCAATTGGTCGATTGGGTCGTTAAGCTCTGAATAAGCGTTACCGTATTCTTTAGTCATGATGAAGAGTTCGAAACGGTCAGTGAAGCGTGGGTCTTCTGCATTTTTCTTAGCAAGAGGAGAAACTTCAACTGGGTGTCCGTATACGAATGTTGGTTGAGTCAATGTTTCTTCAACGAATTCTTCGAAGAAGGCATTGATAATGTGACCAACTGAAGTGAAGTGTTTTTCAACTGGAACATTTTTCTCTTTAGCAAGTTCTTGAGCTTCTTCAAGAGTCATTTCTTTCCAGAAGTCTACACCAGTAACTTCTTTGATAGCGTCAACCATGTGAATACGTTTGAATGGTTTGTCGATAGCAATTTCAGTGCCTTGGTAAGTGATAGGTCCGTTACCGTTAACAGCAGCTGAAGCGTTTTGGATGATACCTTCTGTGATATCCATGATGTCTTTGAAGTCAGCGTATGCTTGGTAAAGCTCGATCATAGTGAACTCAGGGTTGTGAGTTGCATCCATACCTTCGTTACGGAAGACACGTCCGATTTCGTAAACTTTTTCCATACCACCAACGATAAGACGTTTCAAGTGAAGTTCCAAAGCGATACGAAGAACCATGTCCATATCTTGCGCATTGTGGTGAGTAACGAATGGACGAGCAGCAGCACCACCAGCTTCGTTGTGAAGAACTGGAGTTTCAACTTCTAGGAAGCCAAGTCCATCAAGGTAACGACGGATTTCTGAGATGATTTTTGAACGTGTTACAAAGCGGTCGAAGCTTTCACGGTTTGAAATCAAGTCAAGGTAACGTTTACGGTAGATTGTTTCAACGTCAGTAAGTCCGTGGAATTTTTCTGGAAGTGGACGAAGTGCTTTAGACAAGTGAGTGATGTGAGTTGCTTTGATTGTCAATTCACCCATGTCTGTACGCATAACTTCACCTTCGATACCGAGGAAGTCACCGAGGTCAGCTTTTTTGAAAATTTGGTAGTTTTCGTCACCAACAGCATCTTTACGGACGTAGATTTGGATTTGACCGTCGCGGTCTTGGATGTGAGCAAAACCAACTTTACCTTTACCACGCTTAGTCATAAGACGACCAGCGATAGTAGCTGTTTCGTTAATTTCATGCAATTCTTCTTTGGTTTTGTCAGAGTATTTTTCTTTTAATTGACCAGAAGTAGCTGTGCGTTCAAAGCGAGTTCCGAAAGGATCGATGCCTTGTTCAGCCAAAGCGGCCATTTTTTCACGACGCACGATTTGTTGGTCGTTTAATTCTTCGATGTGTTCGTTTGACATGTTTTCCTCCAATATATATTCTTTCCTATTGTAACATAAATAACGCTAGAATTCACTTTATTTTTGCTTGTGTGAGGAGGCTTTGAGGAAGAAAGTGTTTTCTAGTTGCAGAAATGACTTTAATTGAAAAGAAAGCCAAAAAATAGTATAATATGTGACGGTAAAAATAACTTAGAGAGAAAAGAGATTCATGATTACTTCAATTGTTTTTGATGTTGACGATACGATTTATGACCAACAGGCGCCTTATCGCATTGCCGTTGAGAAATGTTTCCCTGACTTTGATATGAGTAAAATCAATCAAGCTTACATTCGTTTCCGCCATTATTCAGACGTTGGTTTCCCACGTGTTATGGCTGGTGAATGGACAACTGAATATTTCCGTTTCTGGCGTTGTAAAGAAACTTTGCTTGAATTTGGTTATCGCGAAATTGATGAAGCTACTGGTGTTCATTTCCAAGAAATCTACGAAGAAGAGTTGGAAAACATCACAATGCTTGATGAAATGCGCATGACGCTTGATTTTCTTAAAGAAAAAGGTGTTCCAATGGGAATCATCACAAATGGTCCAACTGAACACCAATTGAAAAAAGTTAAAAAGCTCGGTCTTTACGATTATGTTGACCCTAAACGTGTCATTGTCAGCCAAGCAACTGGTTTCCAAAAACCTGAAAAAGAAATCTTCAATCTTGCTGCTGAACAATTTGATATGAACCCTTCAACAACACTTTATGTTGGTGATTCATACGATAACGATGTTATGGGAGCATTTAACGGCGGTTGGCATTCTATGTGGTTTAACCACCGTGGTCGTAGCCTAAAACCAGGAACAAAACCAGTTTACGATGTTGCTATCGACAACTTTGAACAATTATTTGGTGCTGTTAAAGTTCTTTTTGACCTTCCAGATAATAAATTCATCTTTGATGTTAATGACAAGAAAAACCCAGTCCTTGAATTGGGAATCAACAACGGTTTGATGATGGCAGCAGAACGTTTGCTAGAAAGTAACATGAGTATTGATAAAGTTGTTATCCTACTTCGTTTGGACAAACAACAAGAAAAAATTCTTCGCATGAAATACGCAAGATAACAAAAAGCTCTCCGAAAGGAGAGCTTTTTTAAAGTATCAAATAACTTATTTTTCTTTGTAGTATGTGTCATTCCATTTGATGCATGAAAATTGTTCAAAATCAAAGGTTTCAAGAACAGTGACACTTCCGTTATCTAATCCACCGTTAGAGCGTAAAACAGCAGGTTCATAGCCAAGTAAACTACGAATTGATGCGGTAAAGTTTGCGCCGTGACCGACCAGTAGTACATGTTGGTAGCCGCGTCCTTTCATTGAGCGGATAAAACTTCTAACACGTTTTGTGGTTTGGTAGACAGACTCAGCGTCAAAAATATCGTTATTAAATTTTGCTAAGTTGTGTTTGAAGGCATCCAATTGTTTTGGATAAATATCAGCCATTGTTGAAATTTTGCTGCCTTCTAATTTTCCAAGATGCCATTCACGAAGAGCCGGTTGGAAACTGATTGCTTTAGGGTGATTATTTCGTGACATAATGATTTTACAAGTATCGCTGGCACGTTTTAAATCACTTGAAAATACAGCGTCGAATTCAATATCTTTTAGGTAGTCACCTAATTTTTCTAAGTCACGGACAGACTCTTCTAAAAGCGGAGAATCACCATTTGCCCCTTGAAAACGTCCTTCAAGATTCCATTGTGTTTTACCATGTCTTACAAAATATAATTTCATTTTTTGTCCAATCTAAGCCTTCATTGGTGTGAATCATCAATTAAATCGGCAAAACTTGCACCGACAAAATCTGCCAAGGCTTGGCTATCGATGCGGATAGAGCGCCCAACTTCACCAGCTGAGACAATCATCGTTCCCATTTCTTTAGCACGGTTGTCGATGAAAATCGGGAAATTGTGTTTTTGGTGGATACCAACTGGGTTGTTTGCGCCGTGGATGTAGCCAGTTGTTTTTTGAAGATTCTTTTGTGGAATCATGCTAACTTTTTTGTTGCCAGAAATCTTAGCCAACTTTTTCTCAGAAAGGTGTTCAGTGATTTGAACGATTCCGATAAGGGGACCAGTTTTGTCACCAGTTAGAGCAAGTGTCTTGAAAATATCAGATTTTTCAATGCCCTCAGGCAGCTCATCTTTTAAAGCATTAATGGCTAAGCTGTCATGTTCGATTTTTGCTTTATCTAAAATTTGGTCAACCAAAGTTTTTTTCAATTTCGCTTTTTTTGCCATTTTCTCTCTCAATCTTTCTAATTCAGTCTATTCACATACTATTTTACTATAAAATAAAAAAGGTACAAGTTTGCACCTTTAAAGAGCATTGTAGTATGCTTGGACAAGTTCTGCAAAGTCTTCAACGTCATAATCAACGCCGAAATAATCATCTGCACTTTCACTCCAATAATCAGTTGGGTCTACGTGGTCAGTTCCACCAAGGTAGTTGCTTACCATTTCGTGTGTCCAAATACTTCCTGCTCCATTTTCTTGACCGAGTGTCACAGGAAGGTTATACTTTTTGAGCATGTATGCAGTGTAATAGGCTGCATTTGCCAGCTGTTTTGCAAAGCCATCTTGAGAGTCTTCGTGTGTGAGTTCAAATTGAATATAATAAGGATTGGCATTAGCACCTGCTCCTTGAGCTTCATATTTTTCATTAGCGATGCGAAGAATGGTGTCACTATCAATAAAAGAATGAACAAAAACACCTTGTTCTTCATAGTTTTGCACCATATAATTCACCTCACTGTCAATGGTTGAATTATCAACGCCAGTGTCATGGATAATGATTCCAAGAGGTTTACCGTCGTCTGTTTTGTAGCTAGTTTGTTCAAAAGCTTCCTCGATATCACTAGTGATATCAGAGTGAGAATAATTCAGTGTTTCAGCGATGTAACGATTGATGTCGTTGGTCTCTTCAAGAGAAATATCATTGGTATCAATGTAGTAAGTCTCTCCATCCATGCTAAATTTGGCAAGAGTTGCTTCTTTTTGATTTATCTCAGCATTGTAACAATAGCTTTCAATTGAAATTGTGGTACCTTGTGAAATGGTTTTACTTGAGCCATTACTGGTGTAAATATTTGCTTTCGAGCTTAAGACATTAGCTGTTTGAGAAGTTGTGTAGGTACTTGCATTTGACAAATCAAGCCCGTGGTCTAGAGCGTGGGTGACAATACCTGAAAAGAAAACTTTGCTTACAATCATAAGAATGGCAACAAAGGAGACAATTAAGATAAAAATATTTAGGTAAACAGAGTTCTGTCGATGTTTACTTCGTGATAATTGTTTTATTTTTCGCATGACCTAACTATAAAGTTTTAGTCTTAAAGAAAAATAAACTTTAAAATACGAAAAAGACTAGCAAATGCTAGCCTTTTATTTATTATCAATTTTTCCGAAAAGTTTTTCGTAAGTTTTTTTGCGGTCTTTTGTGACTGCGATTTGGTTTAAATCAAGAGCAGAATCAAATCCGCCAAGATAACCTTGTGATGTATACTGATGAAGATCGTAGTCAAGATCTGTTTGTGGAGCAGCATCATAATAACCAGAGTCTGAACCGTAAGCAGGAATCCATACGGCATCAAATCCGTCAACAGAGATTTCTTGCTCGGTCATGAAGTAAGTACCAATGTAGATACCAACTTTGTCAGCTCCGAGTCGTTTTAATTCACTCAAGAATGCCTGAACACCTTTGTTCATGTCTGACATAGTCGCTTCCTCAACGTCAATCCAATAGAAAGTTGGTTTGTATGGCGAAGCATTTTCATAGAAAGTTTTCGCTTCGTTCTTCATTTCTTTGACACTTTTTCCGAGGGCGTAACTATAAACAGCTACAGGGACATCTCGTTTTTGAAATTCTTTGATATGTGTCTTAAATGATTTATCGATACCAGTCGTGTAGGCGGCGTTGCTATCTTTGCTAATTTGTGACCCTCCATAGACACGAACGATAGCGCCAGAAATATTTTGAGATAAAGTGTCATAGTCAATTTCATTTGGCAGCTGCCATCCTGAAACATCGATAATCGGATTAAGAACAAATTCTTCATCAGTTTCTGAAGTTGATGTAGTGGTAGTTGTCGTGCTTGAGCTACTCAACGTTGGAATAGAAACCTTAGCCAAAGCCAGTTGTTGCTTTCGTAAGCTATCATAGTGAGTTCTACCAATCACGAGAAGTAGCCCAAACAGGGCAAAGAAAACTACAACAACAATTGGTTTTAATCGTCTTCTCATTAGTCATATTTTAGCGTAAAAAGATGCAAAAATCAAAACAATGTTGTTTTTGTAATAAATTTGTCATATTTTTTAATCGCCTATCTATGGACAAGATAGGCGGATAATGTTAATAGATTGACCTTGTCTTGATTAGTTATTTGTAAGAAGTTTTTCCAATTCTGTAACGATTGTTTCAGGCTCTGCTTTTGCTGAGAAACGTTTAACGACATTTCCGTTTCGGTCAACTAAGAATTTTGCAAAGTTCCATTCAATGCGTTTGCCAAGAGGGCCTTTAGCTTCTCCTTTTAACCAATCATAAAGTGGATCAGCATCTTTTCCGTTGACTTTGATTTTAGCAAAACGAGGGAAAGTTGTTTGGTAATTCAAAGTGCAGAAAGTGTTGATTTCATCAGCTGTTCCAGGAGCTTGGTTCATGAATTGGTTACATGGAAAATCTAGAATTTCAAACCCTTTTTCTTTGTAAGTGTCGTAGAGATTTTGAAGTCCCTCATACTGAGGTGTCAAGCCGCAACCTGTTGCAGTATTAACAACCAAGAGAACTTTACCTTGGTATTTTGATAGTTGAACGTCAGACCCGTCTTGTGCTTTAACAGTAAAATCGTAAATATTAGTCATGGTTAAGCTCCTTTGTATAGGTGATGATTTGGTCGACGGTATCACTTAGGAATTGGATAGTGTCACGAAGTGGTTGAGCTGTTGAAATATCAGCTCCAATTAATTTAGCCGTTTCAAGTGGTGTACGTGAGCCACCAGATTTTAAGAAATTAAGCCAGTCACTAGCACCATTTGGGTTATTCTTCAAGTTGAGGTAACCTGCAGTTGAAATGACCATACCAGCTGAGTAAGTGTAGCTATAAAGTCCCATGTAGTAATGACTTTGTCGCATCCAAGTCAGAGCAGCATCGTCATCAATCTCAACAGCATCACCCCAGAATTGGCTTAGAACATCTTTCATAATTTGGTTGAGTTGTTCAGCTCCAAATGTTTTTCCTTCTTCAATGAGGTTGTAAACACGACGTTGGAAGGCAGCCTCGAGCAAATGTGTGATGAAGTTATGGAAGTAAGTATCTGTTAAACGGTGCGCCAGTGCAAAACGTTTTTGGCGTGGATTGTCAAATTGTCTTTCCAGATAGTCACTTAATAAGAGCTCATTAAAAGTTGACGGAGCTTCAACGTAGTAAGTTGACATGTGTGTGTTGAAGTAGCTTTGATTGTTATCTGAGAAGATAAATTGACCAGAGTGTCCAATTTCGTGAATCAATGTGTAAACATCAGACATGCGACCAGTCCAGCTCATAAGGATATAAGGGTGAACCTTGTAAGGGTCAGCAGCATAGCCACCAGAGTCTTTGTTAGCATTGGCAGCAAAGTCTACCCAACGTTCCTTTCTAAAACGTGAGACTTCATTTGCGTATTCTTGTCCGAGAGGTTCGACAGATTTCATCACTAAATCATAAGCGTCATCGATAGTGACAGCTGGATTTAGCTCGGCATCTAAGTCCAATTTCCAGTCGGCAAAAGTCATTTTTTCAAGCCCGTTAACTTTGGCAACGTGTTTGAGATATTTTTGTGCAACCGGTGCAAACTCAGTCATGATTAAGTCAATTTGGCGGTTGAACATGTCGCGGTCGACTTCTTGTTCAGCAAGTAAGTAATCAAAGACAGACTCATAGCCACGCATGTCAGCAATGATTTTTTCAGATTTGACTTGGGCAAGATAAGCGCTAGCAGCGGCATTTTGGTGTTTGCGAAGACCAGCCGAGAAAGAGCGAAAGGCTTTTTCACGAACATCGGCATTTTCATGATTTTGATAGAAGTTTTCGTAAGTGACAAATGAATTTTTGTAAACTTTGCCATCAACTTCAAAATCATCCATTTCAAAGTCACCAGCACGCATTTTTGTATAAATGTCTTGCGGAGCTCCAAAGATTTCACCGAGATTAGTCAAAGTCTTTTCAACTTCTGGTGAAATGAAGTGGCTCTTCTTGATTTTTGCTTGACGAATAGCTGCGCTAAAATGTGGATTAGCTTCTAAGGTATCAAGAATGTCAGAATCAGCTGTTGCAAGAGCAGTGTCAAAGAAGCTTAGAGCTACATTTGCTTTGGTGAAGAAATCCGCACCAGCTTTAGCAATTTGTGCAAATTCTTCGTTGCTAAAATCTGTCGTTTGTGGCATGAAGGCGTAGTTATCGATATGGCTCATTTCGATATAAATTTGTTCGACTTCATAAAGCGCACGCGTGAAATCATCAACAGTTTTTAAGTTATCTTGGTAATTCTTTTTGAAAAGATTAATGTCTTCAAGTGTTTTTTCAATGCTACGAAGGAAATCTTCGCGGTCTTGGTAGAGTGCACTTAAATCCCATAATTCATTTTCAGGAAACTCCGAACGTTGTTTCAGCTCCATATAAAACTCCTTTTTATAACTTTTTATAAATCAGTATAGCAGAAAAAAATGGCAAAACGAAAAAAGAAGTCCTGAAATCTTCAAAAACTATAAAAACGTTAACAATGTTAATATAACAGTGATTTTAAGATTTTGTTTTCTGCAATTTGAGTTTAAGTTTATTTAAAAAGTCAGAAAATTATATAAAATAATAATCAATTTATAGAAATTGGGTTACATTTTCGGAAAAAAGTGGTATGATAAAGTAGTACGCTTGTAATAAAGGATTAAAATCCGAACAAAAAAGGAGTGAAGAGTGTGACAATCCAAAAACTGGAGAACAATGATACCCAGTCGATTATTACCGAGGAAGTCAAAGTACTAAAAAGCTTGCTCGATGAAACAACCCATCAGATGGTTGGTGATGAGGTATTCGCTAAAATTCAAAACATTGTTGAATTGTCAGCAAGTGATGAATATGTCAAACTTGAAGAATTAGTAGCTCAGTTGACCAACGAAGAGATGGTTGTTGTGTCTCGTTATTTTTCAATTTTGCCACTGCTAATCAACATTTCAGAAGACGTTGACTTCGCTTATGAAATCAATTACCAAAATAATACAAATCAAGATTATCTTGGTAAACTTTCTTTGACAGTTGATATGGTTTCAGAAAGTGAAAATTCAAAAGAAATCCTTGAGAACGTAAATGTTGTACCTGTCTTGACTGCTCACCCAACACAAGTTCAACGTAAAACGGTTCTTGAATTGACTAATAAGATTCACGACCTTTTGCGCAAATACCGTGATGTGAAAGCAGGAGTTGTTAACCGTGAAAAATGGTACACTGACTTACGCCGTTACATTGAAATCATCATGCAAACGGACATCATTCGTGAGAAAAAACTTAAGGTAAAAAATGAAATTACCAATGTTATGGAGTATTACAATACATCCTTGATTCAAGCGATTACTAAGTTAACGTCAGAGTACAAACGTTTGGCAGCAGAAAAAGGAATTGATTTGACTGATCCAAAACCTATTACAATGGGTATGTGGATTGGTGGTGACCGTGATGGTAACCCATACGTAACTGCTGAAACACTTCGTTTATCTGCTACTGTACAAAGTGAAGTAATCATTAATTACTACATTGAAAAATTAACAGGACTTTACCGCACATTCTCACTTTCAACAACTTTGACAAAAATTAGTCCAGAAGTTGAACGTTTAGCAGAGCTATCTAGCGATAAATCAATCTACCGTGAAAACGAACCATATCGTAAAGCTTTCAACTACATCCAATCAAAATTGATTCAAACTTTGATTGAATTAAAAGCTGGTCCAACAATTTCACGTAAAGCTCTTGAAAACAGCAAACTTGGTTCTGACGTTTACACAAGTACTAATAATGCAAGTGTTGTTGCTAAATATTTGCAAAACAAAGTCAATAAAGTTTCATCTGAACTTCAAGATGAAATTCCAAGCTATAAAACAGCTAAAGAATTTAAAGATGATTTGCTTGTCATTAAACAATCATTGCTTGACAATGGTGATGATGCACTCTTGACTGGTGACTTTAGTGAGTTGCTTCAAGCTGTAGATGTCTTTGGATTCTACCTTGCAACAATCGATATGCGTCAAGACTCAAGCGTTAACGAAGCTTGTGTCGCTGAATTGTTGAAACAAGCAAATA
The DNA here is from genome assembly GCF_049393805.1 of Streptococcus equinus. Classification (NCBI taxonomy): domain Bacteria; kingdom Bacillati; phylum Bacillota; class Bacilli; order Lactobacillales; family Streptococcaceae; genus Streptococcus; species Streptococcus equinus. The sequence goes on along the minus strand of NZ_CP185763.1, from coordinate 401,712 downwards.
TTGTTGACGACTACAGTTCTCTTTCTGAAGAAGAAAAAGTTAAAGTTCTTCTTAAAGAATTGCAAGAAGACCCACGTACGTTGTCATCAACTAATGCTGAAAAATCTGAACAACTTCAAAAAGAATTGGCTATCTTCAAAACAGCTCGTTACCTTAAAGACAAATTAGGTGATGAAGTTATCAAACAACACATCATTTCACACACTGAAAGTGTTTCTGATATGTTTGAATTGGCTATCATGCTTAAAGAAGTTGGTTTGCTTGACAATCAAAAAGCGCGTGTTCAAATTGTTCCACTTTTTGAAACTATCGAAGACCTTGAAAATTCACGTGCAATCATGGAAGAATTCCTTGATTATGACATTGTTCGTCGTTGGATTTCAGCTAACAAAGGTTACCAAGAAATCATGCTTGGTTACTCAGATAGTAACAAAGACGGTGGATATCTATCATCTGTATGGACACTTTACAAAGCCCAAAATGAATTGACTAGCATCGGTTCTGAACGTGGCATCAAAGTAACATTTATCCATGGTCGTGGTGGTACTGTTGGTCGTGGTGGTGGTCCATCATACGAAGCAATCACATCACAACCATTTGGCTCAATTAAAGACCGTATCCGTTTGACTGAACAAGGTGAAATCATCGAAAACAAATACGGAAATAAAGACGTTGCCTACTACAACCTTGAAATGCTTGTTTCAGCGACTGTCGACCGTATCGTGACTCGTATGATTACTAATCCTGATGAAATTGATACATTCCGTGAAACAATGGACGGTATCGTGACATATTCAAACGGTGTTTATCGTGATTTGGTATTTGGTAATCCGCATTTCTACGATTACTTCTTCGAAGCTACTCCAATCAAAGAAGTATCAAGTCTAAATATCGGTTCACGTCCAGCTGCTCGTAAAACAATTACAGAAATTTCTGGACTTCGTGCAATTCCTTGGGTATTCTCATGGTCACAAAGCCGTATCATGTTCCCAGGTTGGTATGGTGTTGGTTCTGCCTTCAAACATTTCATCGATGCTGAAGAAGGTAACCTCGAAAAACTTCAACACATGTACGAAAAATGGCCATTCTTCCATTCACTTCTTTCAAATGTAGACATGGTACTTTCTAAATCAAACATGAACATTGCTTTCCAATATTCACGTTTAGCTGAAAGTGAAGAAGTTCGTAATGTCTTCAATATCATCTTAGATGAATGGCAATTGACAAAAGATGTTATCTTGGCAATTGAAAAACACGATAACCTCTTAGAAGAAAACCCATCACTTCGTGCAAGTTTGGATTACCGTATTCCATACTTCAACGTTTTGAACTACATTCAAATCGAATTGATTAAACGTTTGCGTCACGATGAATTGGATGAAGGTTACGAAAAACTCATTCACACTACTATTAACGGTATTGCCACAGGACTACGTAACTCTGGCTGATATGTTTAACCACTGGAATCTGAGACTATTGTCTCAGATTCTTTTTTATTTTTGATGATAAATCGAAAAAGTTACCGAATTGATGGAAGTTCTAAGTCTGAGGTAGTGATTTTCATCACAGTCTTTTTTTTAGTGCAGAAAGATGGTATAATGTCATATGATAAACTCGAAGATATTATAGGTGACTCTATGAAAATTGATAAAAGGCATCTCCTAAATTATTCTATCCTTGTGCCTTATTTAATTCTTTCAGTAATCGGCTTGATTGTTGTTTACTCAACAACTAGTGCAACGCTGATTCAGTATGGTGCCAACCCTTTTGCATCAGTACTTAATCAGGGTGTTTTCTGGATTATCAGTCTGGTTGCTATTCTTTTTATTTATAAATTAAAGCTAAACTTTTTAAAAAATTCTCGTACTTTGACAATGACAATGATGGCAGAAGTAGTGCTCTTATTGATTGCGCGCTTCTTTACAAAGACCGTCAATGGTGCCCATGGTTGGATTGTTATTGGACCGATTAGTTTCCAACCTGCTGAGTATTTGAAGATTATTATCGTGTGGTATTTGGCATTTACATTTGCTAGACGTCAAGAATTGATTTCAACATACGATTATCAAGCTTTGACTAAGCGAAAATGGTGGCCAAGCAAGTGGAGTGATTTGAAAGATTGGCGTGTCTACTCGCTTGTGATGATTCTGTTAGTCGCAGCGCAGCCTGACTTGGGAAATGCGGCTATTATCGTTCTGACAGGTTTAATCATGTATTCTGTTAGCGGGATTGGTTACCGCTGGTTCTCAGCTATTTTAACGACAGTAACGGCTCTTTCAACCGTCTTTCTTGGACTAATTGCTATTGTTGGGGTTGATAAGATGGGGAAAGTTCCAGTCTTTGGTTACGTTGCCAAGCGTTTCAGTGCTTTCTTTAATCCATTTAACGATTTGTCTGACTCAGGTCACCAACTGGCTCATTCTTATTATGCGATGAGTAATGGTGGCTGGTTCGGACGAGGCTTGGGAAATTCAATTGAAAAAGCTGGTTACTTACCAGAAGCAACGACAGACTTTGTTTTTCCAGTGGTTATGGAAGAACTTGGAATGATTGGTGCGTGCTTAATTTTAGCTTTGCTATTTTTCCTTATCTTACGTATCATGCACGTAGGTATTAAAGCTAAAAATCCATTTAACTCGATGATTGCTCTGGGAATCGGTGGAATGATTCTGATGCAGACTTTTGTTAACATCGGTGGTATTTCAGGTTTGATTCCATCTACAGGTGTAACATTCCCGTTCTTATCACAAGGAGGAAATAGTGTTCTTGTCTTGTCGGTAGCAGTTGGATTTGTACTCAACATCGATGCAAATGAAAAACGTGAAGAAATCTATCGCGAAGCAGACGCTGAACTTGAAGCTAAAAAACGAGCAGCAATTGTCGAAGAAGATAACGTTATTGATTTAGATAGTTTTTATTAATGAAGAAAAATCTCCTAGAAATAGGAGATTTTTTTGTAATTATCTATAGAAAACTGGACTAACCAACCTACAAAAATACCTGCAAATAAGGATTATAGAGCGAAGAAAATCTAAAATAAATAAAAATACTTGCAATTCTTGCATAATTTGTTAAAATAGTAAGGTAAAGTTAGACTGTATTGCCTACTGTCTATCTATAAAATATATTTTATTGGAGGCTTTTACCCAAATGGCAAAAGAAAAATACGATCGTAGTAAACCACACGTTAACATTGGTACAATTGGACACGTTGACCACGGTAAAACTACTTTGACAGCTGCAATTACAACAGTTCTTGCTCGTCGTCTTCCAAGCGCAGTTAACACACCAAAAGACTACGCTTCAATCGATGCTGCTCCTGAAGAACGCGAACGCGGTATCACAATCAACACTGCACACGTTGAGTACGAAACTGAAAAACGTCACTATGCTCACATCGACGCTCCAGGACACGCAGACTACGTTAAAAACATGATCACTGGTGCTGCCCAAATGGATGGTGCTATCCTTGTAGTAGCTTCTACAGATGGTCCAATGCCACAAACACGTGAACACATCCTTCTTTCACGTCAAGTTGGTGTTAAACATCTTATCGTCTTCATGAACAAAGTTGACCTTGTTGATGACGAAGAATTGCTTGAATTGGTTGAAATGGAAATCCGTGACCTTCTTTCAGAATACGATTTCCCAGGTGATGAAATCCCTGTAATCCAAGGTTCAGCTCTTAAAGCCCTTGAAGGTGACACTCACTACGAAGACATCATCATGGAATTGATGAACACTGTAGATGAATACATTCCAGAACCAAAACGTGATACTGACAAACCATTGCTTCTTCCAGTCGAAGACGTATTCTCAATCACTGGTCGTGGTACTGTAGCATCAGGACGTATCGACCGTGGTACTGTTAAAGTCAACGACGAAGTTGAAATCGTTGGTATCCGTGACGACATCCAAAAAGCTGTTGTTACTGGTGTTGAAATGTTCCGTAAACAACTTGATGAAGGTATCGCAGGGGATAACGTTGGTGTTCTTCTTCGTGGTATCCAACGTGATGAAATCGAACGTGGTCAAGTTCTTGCTAAACCAGGTTCAATCCACCCACACACTAAATTCAAAGGTGAAGTTTACATCCTTACTAAAGAAGAAGGTGGACGTCACACTCCATTCTTCAACAACTACCGTCCTCAATTCTACTTCCGTACAACTGACGTTACAGGTTCAATCGAACTTCCAGCAGGTACTGAAATGGTAATGCCTGGTGATAACGTTACTATCGACGTTGAATTGATTCACCCAATCGCCGTTGAACAAGGTACTACATTCTCAATCCGTGAAGGTGGACGTACTGTTGGTTCAGGTATCGTTTCAGAAATCGAAGCTTAATTTTAGTTAATTAATTAAGTTCCCAGATAACAATTATTAGTCAGATAGTAATTGTGAAAAAGGGCCCCGTAAGGGGTTCTTTTTTTATGATTTTATTCGATGTTTGTGCCTAAAAATTCCCTCTAACCTTTAAAAGATGCTGAAAATATGATAAAATAAGGGGGTAAATAAAAATAGAAGAGGTATGTGAAATGTCACGTAAACCATTTATCGCTGGTAACTGGAAAATGAACAAAAATCCAGAAGAAGCTAAAGCATTCGTTGAAGCAGTAGCTTCTAAATTGCCTTCATCAGAACTTGTTGAAGCTGGTATTGCAGCTCCTGCCCTTGACCTTTCAACAGTTCTTGCTGCAGCTAAAGGTTCAAACCTTAAAGTTGCTGCTGAAAACTGCTACTTTGAAAACGCTGGTGCTTTCACTGGTGAAAACAGCCCTAAAGTATTGTCTGAAATGGGAACTGACTACGTTGTAATCGGTCACTCAGAACGTCGTGAATACTTCCACGAAACTGACGAAGATATCAACAAAAAAGCTAAAGCAATCTTCGCTAACGGTATGCTTCCAATCATCTGCTGTGGTGAAACTCTTGAAACTTACGAAGCTGGTAAAGCTGCTGAATTCGTAGGTGGACAAGTTTCAGCTGCTCTTGCTGGATTGTCAGAAGAACAAGTTTCTTCACTTGTTATTGCATACGAACCAATCTGGGCTATCGGTACTGGTAAATCAGCTAGCCAAGACGACGCACAAAAAATGTGTAAAGTTGTTCGTGACACAGTTGCAGCAGACTTCGGTCAAGCAGTAGCTGACAAAGTTCGCGTTCAATACGGTGGTTCAGTTAAACCTGAAAACGTTGCAGCTTACATGGCTTGCCCAGACGTTGATGGTGCCCTTGTTGGTGGTGCATCACTTCAACCAGAAAGCTTCCTTGCTCTTCTTGACTTTGTAAAATAATCAAGAATCATTGAAGTTATAAGGCTACTTGCTTTTGGCAAGTAGTTTTTTTGTATGAAAAAAGCTTTGGAATAAATTTCCAAAGCTTTTTAATTAATAACGTCTAAGTAATTTTTTGAGATTATGAATAAGTTTGTATTTGAGTGGATGAGGGTAATAGCGGAAAGTCCCCATTTTACGGGTAATGTAGCCGTTATAGTTCTGTTTAAAGCGTAGAACGCCGTCAGATCCATCAAATTCTCCTGTGATACCTAGAAGATTGTAGGTTGTAATACCGCGCTTAATCGCCTCTAGCATGACGTGTTCTTGAAGAAGAGCAGGAGCATAGAATTTGTTAAACTCAGTATAAGAACCTGAGAACAAGTAGACAGCTTCTTGTTTAGTGTAAACAAATAGACTACCTGCTAAAATGACATTTTCTGAACCGTATTTTTTGATGAATACTTTAGCTTCTTCAATACGAGTATCGAAAGTTTCGGATTGGCTTGATAACTCACGCAATTGATTTTGTTTCTTCTCTGAAGCATTGTTATTTTCAATAGCGGCTTTGAGCTTATCAATTTTTTGATTAAGCTTTGCTTGATCAGCTTCGAGGTGTTTTAGGTAATCTTGGAAGTTCAGGCTTGCAACCATAAACTCACAAGAGTCACCAAAACAATCATAGAAATCTTGGTAGTATTCTAAAGATTTATCGACATAATCTCTTCTGTTAGAAGTAGCTGATGTGATTTCTTTAAATAATGGTAATTCACTACGGTCAAGTTTTCGAAGAGTGATTCCAAAGGTTTTTGCTTTCTTAACTAAAGGACGACCTTTTTTGCTAAATGATTTTAGGAGTGATTTTTCATCCAAATCCGTCAAATCTTTAACATAATGCCAATCAGGTTCACCTCCTGGGTAGCCAGTAAGGAGCCCATCGTGTTGGTAACCAAGCGATACAAAATCTTCAATAAGATTTTTCTTCTCTTCATCAGTTGGTTCGCCATTGGTATCAAAATGCTGATAAGTATCAAAAGGTTTTACTAAAAGTTCGATAGCACCATTTGCTTTTGCGTAGGCTTGAAGTTCTTTGTAAAAACTTTTTAAATAATTTTGGTTGCGAGAAGCAGGCCCAGAGTTGATTTCCATGTGAAGTCCACCAGCCATTGGAATACTGAAAAGGACACCCGCGACTTGTAATTCTCCATCTTCTTTAAGGCCAAGATATGTGACTTGATAGCCACGTTTTTCAAGCAATTCTGCCATTTCGACAGACTGCATAAATGACTTGTAGTCAACCGTATCACAAAAAGTTCCAAAAACTTTTTTATCAATAATCTCAAGAGACATTAATGGTTGTTTCTCCTTTGTTTGCGGACGTTGTAAGCCCAGTTTGATAGTTTATAAAGTAAACCATTCACTGGGATGTTAAATTCACCGATGAATTCTTCAATAGTTGGATTGAAGTTTGATTTGAATTTTGTCAAACCATCATCAAGTGTTCCTTCAACACCACCCATGTTTGCCCAAATGATTCCGTCAGCGTATGCATCTTCGAATACTTTTGGATAAAGTGAGTATTGAGGGTAGAATTTTTTGAACTCGTCGTTCATACCAGCGTAAAGCATTTCCATAACGTTACCGAATGATACTGATAGGATACCAGCGATGATAAGTTCATCTGGGTATTTTTCAACGAATTCTTCAAATTCTTTGATGTATTTAGTAACAGAATTTTTTTGTTGAGTGAGTTTTGTCAAACGTTTCTTTTGGTGTTCAGCTGTTTCAGACAAATCTTTTTCGATTTGAGCGAGCTGTTCTTTGTATTCAGCCAAACGTTTTGGCAAGTTCACTTTTGCCAGGTGAAGGTAAGCATCGTCACCGTAGATTTCCATCATTTTGCGGAAGTAATCTTCATTACGAAGAGCAACACCTTTACGAGTTTCTGTAAGAGCTACGACATCTGCGAATGCTTTGACATCATCGATAGTACCACGAGTTGTGATGACACCACGGTGAACAGCATCTTTCATCAAACGTTTAGTGTGTTTAGGGAAAGTTGATGTCATGTCTTCTTGTGTGTAGACATTAGCTTGGAAACGTGGTTGGATGCTTTCAGCAATTGTAGTTGTACGTCCAGTCCATTCGCAACCTGCAGCTTTCAAATTGTCGATGGCAAGAAGTGTGTCTTTGTTTTCGTCAACTTCCTCACCGATTTTGTATTGTTTAAGTAGCAAAGCTGGGTCCATTTTGATGAAAAGGGCGCGTTTTGTTTTACCGTATTTTTTAAGTGAGCTAATCACAAAAGCAACGAGTTCTTTGTCGCTGTAGTCCATGATTGGTCCACGTGGAATGTAAAGCATTGTGAAACCAAGTGGCAAAGCTTTGATAAGGATAGATGCTGAGGCAACTAGTTGGTCATCTTTGTAGAAACCGATGCGTTCATTATCCCAATTGTCTTTGACCTTTTCCCAATTTGATGATTGTAAAAGGTTTGTTTGGTTGCTTGCTTTTGCAAAATTATCGTGTTCTTCAGCTGAGATACCGATTTTATAGCTATACATTATTTTAAGACCCACTCTCTAAGGGCGTGTGCTACGCCGCTTTCTTCGTTTGATTTTGTAATATATTTAGCAATTTCTTTAAGTTCAGGTGTACCATTTTCCATAACTACTGGGTTACCAACAGCTTCAAGCATGGCACGGTCGTTTTCAGCATCACCGATTGCCATTGTTTGGTCTGGTGTAAGTCCCATTTTTTCAGCTAGGTGCTTGATGGCATTACCTTTACTTGCTTTTTTATTCATGAATTCTAGGTAAAATGGTGTTGATTTAACAATCGTGTATCGATCAAAGAATTCTTGTGGAATTTTCTCGATAGCAGCATCTAGAATTTCAGGTTCATCAATGAACATCATTTTAATGATTTCTTTATCGCCCATTTCTTCAGGTGTGCGGTAAAAAATTGGCATGTTAACCAAGCTTGATTCATGAACAGTGTATTTTCCGATGTTACGATTAGCTGTGTAGATGCCTTTTTTCGTGATGGCATGCATGTGAACATCTAATTTACGGCTAAGAAATTCAATATCAAGATAATCTTCATAGGTCATTGTTTCAGTGATAATGTTCTCACCATTTGATGTATCTTGAACTAGTCCACCATTGAAGGTAATGACATAATCGCCTTCTTCTCTAAGGTTTAATTCGTTAAGAAGTGGCTGAACACCAGGAATTGGACGTCCAGTTGCGATGATGACTTTTACACCTTGTTTTTTAGCTTCTTGTACAGCTTCAAAAACCTCTGGCGTGACTTTGCGGTCGTTGGTTAAAAGTGTGCCGTCAATATCGACAGCGACTAATTTAATAGACATAAGGTTCATTTACCCCTTCTAAAAATCTCTACCTATATATCTTACTAAAAAGTGGCTTATTTGTCATGGGGAACATAGGGAAATCTACTAGGTACCGTTTTCATTTTGAAATAAAAAGAATAAGAATCAAAATGAAGTGGTTAGCAACATTTTAATCCTTACTCTTTTAGTTATGAAAAACGAAATGGTCGTTTGAAATGTAACTCATAAATTGCTTTTTATTTTGTGCAAAGAGGTCATTGTCCTCGAGCATTTCTTTTGGAAAATAGAAGCGTCGGTCGCCATAAATGGTTCCGGTTAAAGTTTTTACAATAGGTGAAATGGTTGAGAGTTCAACAACAGAGCCATCTTTTTGAATCATGTTAATCTCAGTGCGAGGTTCTTTCTTTTCAGGACGATAAATGTCGTACGGCAAATCAAAATTAACATGGATTCCTGTGTAATATTCGGGGTCAAAACCGACTGATTTGACTAGGTCGACCAAGTGGCTGAGCTCTTTACGAGAATCTTCTTCAAAAGTAATAGATTTTAAAACTTTACGATTGATAAATCTGCTAGCTAAATCAGCCAAAATCTTATCCTCAGATTTCATCCAAGCTTGAAAGTATGTGTTCATAACCCCGTCATCTAAAGCAAGATAATCTTCTAAGCTAGCCTCATTTGCTAAAAATGGTATTAAATTAGGCGAGCATTTTTCAAAAAATTGACTGTCGAGTTGGTAGAGGTGTTTAGCTCGTTTTAGGAGATTTTGCAACAAAACTTCCATGCCTCGACTGGCTGGGTGAAAGTAAACTTGCATGTACATTTGGAATCGACTGACGATATAATCCTCGACAGCATGCATACCATTATACTCAAACACAATGCCATCTTTTGTCGGACGAATAACGCGCAGAATACGTGTTAAATCAAACTGTCCATATTTTGCACCACTGTAATATGAATCTCGCAAAAGATAGTCCATGCGGTCACAATCAATTTGACTCGAGATGAGTTGTACGACTTGTTTATTATGATAGGTGTGGTTGATAACACTAGCAACTTTTTCTGGAAAATCAGGCGACACACGTTTTAAAATAGCGTTGATTTCAGTATCAGGGTTGGTGATGATTTCTTGCGTAATAGCTTCGTGGTCGGTATCAAAAAGTTTTTCAAAAGTGTGCGAATAAGCACCGTGTCCGACATCGTGCAATAGTGCAGCTACCATGGTTAAAAGATTTTCACTAGAATCCCAAATATCAGGAAATTTCTCATCGAAAATTTCTGTGACACGTCTAGCAATTTCATAAACACCAAGGCAGTGTGAAAAGCGACTGTGTTCAGCACCATGGAAGGTATAAACAGTTGTCGAAACCTGCTTAACACGGCGTAGACGTTGAAATTCTCTAGTATTGATAAGGTCATAAATGACCGGATGATTAACAGTTATATAATTGTGAACTGGGTCACGAAATACTTTTTCATTCATAATTTCATTATAGCAAAAATGCTCAAAAATCCTGACTATTTAAATCGTGTCATATTTGTATTTACGAATTTTGAAAAATTGCTTATAATTGAGACTATGACAAATGAACTTATTTTACGTTTAATCCAATTATTTTTGGTATTTTTGATTATCTGGGTTTGGGGAAATATCTTTCTCCATGCCAAGAAAAATAAAATTAATCTAAAAGAAAAATTCTGGACAGGTCTTTGGATTGGGTATTTTACTGACCTATTAGATACCTTGGGAATTGGGACTTTTGCCACGAGTACCGCTCTTTTTAAGGCAACAAAATTAGTCAAAGATGATAAACAAATTCCAGCAACGCTGTCTACAGCGCACGTCATTCCGGTAATGATTGAGGCACTTTGTTTTATTACGATTGTCAAAGTAGAATTGCCGACCTTGCTAACAATGGCAGCAGCTTCATTTGCAGGCGCTTTTGTCGGAACACGAATCACTAAAAATTGGCCGACACAAAAAGTACAAAGGGTATTAGGAACTTTGCTGATTGTTGCAGCTATTATCATGGGATACCGCATGATTGCAAATCCAGGTGCTGGAGTGGGTGATAGTGTTCACGGACTTCATGGCATTTGGCTCATGATTGGGGTTGTTTTCAACTTTACGGTTGGTATTTTGATGACGATGGGACTTGGAAATTACGCTCCAGAGTTGATTTTCTTCTCACTACTTGGAATCAATCCATCGGTAGCACTTCCAGTTATGATGCTTGATGCCGCCGTTATCATGTCAGCAAGTACGACAGATTTTATCAAATCAGGTCGCGTGAACTGGCCTGGTGTGCTAGGAATTATTGTTGGTGGTTCTCTTGGAGTACTGACAGCAGCATTTTTCCTCAGTCAACTTGATATCAATAAATTCAAGGTTCTTATTATTTTCATTGCTATTTTTACTGGAACAAGCTTGCTTCGCTCATCAGCTATCAAGCGCTAAATCAGCGCAATTTCTGGCTTTACGAAGGAAGAATTGGTATAATTTTAGAGAAAGGAAGAAGCTAATACTAGATGAAACTTCATATTAAGAATAAGATTAATGTTGATGGACAAGTTGAGTTCGTTGAGCAATCATACCCTGTCAAATTAACAGAAAAAAATGGTCATATCTATCTTACTTACACTAATGAAGAAAAAGAAACTGTTATGTTGAAATGTAATGACCAAGAATTGATTATGACACGCTATTCAAATCCAAAATCAATCATGCGTTTTCATCGTGAAAATCCAGCTGTAGTTGCTATTCCAACTCCTGTTGGATTACAACATTTACAAACAAAAACAAGCGTTTATGAATTGGATGAAACTAAGCAAAATCTAAAAATTCATTATCAACTAAAACAGCTTGAAGGAGATAGTGTTTTTGCCAATTATCAACTAGAAATCAAATGGTTGTAAGCATAAACAAAGCTTGATATATAAGGCTTTGTGACTAATGTGTTTAGTTGACAAACTTTTTAAAAATTGATATGATTACTCTGTATTCAAGGGAGTAGCAGACGGGTAAATCCCGTGACATGGTCGTCATTACGAAAGAAATTTCCGGCCCTGTCTTAAACAGCGAGACTTGTTTTAAAAAACAGGTCTCTTTTTCTATAGAGGAGACCATAGGAGGAAGCTATTTTGTCTAAAGAACAAAGTAAAGCTCTGTTTTATACACAGAGCAAAGATGAAACATTGGAAACTCTAAATTCATCACGTGAAGGTTTGTCTACAGCAGAAGCTCATAAACGCTTGGACGAATACGGTCACAACGAACTTGATGAAGGTGAAAAACGTGGCTTGCTAGCTAAGTTTATTGACCAGTTCAAGGACTTGATGATTATTATCTTGTTGGTTGCAGCAGCACTTTCTGTCATCACAGAAGGTATGCACGGTTTAACTGATGCTTTGATTATTTTAGCCGTTGTTATTTTGAATGCTGCATTTGGTGTTTACCAAGAAGGTCAAGCAGAAGCGGCGATTGAAGCTCTTAAAGATATGTCAAGTCAAATCGCTCGTGTCCGTCGTGATGGTCATGTAGTGGAAATTGATTCACGTGAATTGGTTCCTGGTGATATTGTCATGCTTGAAGCTGGTGATGTTGTTCCAGCTGATATGCGACTTTTAGAAGCAGCATCATTGAAAATTGAAGAAGCTGCTCTTACAGGTGAATCAGTTCCAGTTGAAAAAGATTTGTCAGTTGAAGTACCTGCTGATGCAGGAATCGGTGACCGTGTAAACATGGCTTACCAAAACTCAAACGTTACTTACGGACGAGGTGTTGGTGTCGTTGTTAATACAGGTATGTACACAGAAGTTGGTAAAATTGCTGACATGCTTGCCAACGCTGATGAAACAGATACACCACTTAAACAAAGTTTGAACCAATTGTCTAAAGTATTGACATACTTGATTGTTGGTATCGCTGCTGTTACTTTCCTTATCGGTGTTTTTGTTCGAGGAGAAGCTCCACTTAATGGTTTAATGGTTGCCGTAGCACTTGCCGTGGCTGCTATCCCAGAAGGACTTCCAGCCATTGTGACAATTGTCTTGTCAATGGGAACAACAACACTTGCTAAACGTAATTCAATCGTTCGTAAATTACCAGCTGTTGAAACACTTGGTTCTACAGAAATCATTGCATCAGATAAAACTGGTACATTGACAATGAACCAAATGACAGTCGAAAAAGTTTACACAAACGGAAAATTGCAAAGCTCTGCAAGCGAGATTGCATCTGACAATAACACACTTCGTGTTATGAACTTTGCAAATGATACAAAAATCGATCCAAATGGTAAATTGATTGGTGACCCAACTGAAACAGCACTTGTTCAATTTGGTCTTGATCACAGCTTTGACATTCGTGAAGTGTTGAAAGCAGAACCACGTGTGGCTGAATTGCCATTTGATTCAGATCGTAAGTTGATGTCAACTATCCACAAAGAAGCTGACGGTAAATATTTTGTCGCTGTTAAAGGTGCGCCTGACCAACTTCTTAAACGTGTGACACGTATTGAAGAAAATGGTCAAGTTCGCGATATTACTGCAGAAGAAAAAGAAGCTATTCTTAATGTCAATAAAGACCTTGCCAAACAAGCACTTCGTGTTTTGATGATGGCTTACAAATATGTTTCTGAAGTTCCAAATCTTGAATCAGAAATTATTGAAGCTGATTTGATTTTCTCAGGTCTTGTCGGAATGATTGACCCTGAACGTCCAGAAGCTGCTAAAGCCGTAGCAGTTGCTAAAGAAGCTGGTATTCGTCCAATCATGATTACTGGTGACCACCAAGATACAGCGGAAGCTATTGCCAAACGTCTTGGTATCATTGAAGATGACGGTGAAGACCATGTCTTTACAGGTGCTGAACTAAATGAATTGTCTGACGAAGAATTCCAAAAAGTCTTCAAACAATACTCAGTTTATGCGCGTGTATCTCCTGAACATAAAGTTCGTATCGTTAAAGCTTGGCAAAATGAAGGTAAGGTTGTTGCCATGACTGGTGATGGTGTTAACGATGCGCCATCACTTAAAACAGCTGATATCGGTATTGGTATGGGTATCACAGGTACTGAAGTATCTAAAGGTGCTTCAGACATGGTCCTTGCTGATGATAACTTTGCAACTATTATTGTTGCGGTTGAAGAAGGACGTAAAGTCTTCTCTAACATTCAAAAATCAATTCAATATCTTCTTTCAGCCAACATGGCAGAAGTATTTACAATCTTCTTTGCTACTTTATTTGGTTGGGATGTTCTTCAACCAGTTCACCTTCTTTGGATTAACTTGGTAACTGATACACTACCAGCGATTGCACTTGGTGTTGAACCTGCTGAACCAGATGTGATGACTCACAAACCTCGTGGTCGTAAATCAAACTTCTTTGACGGTGGGGTTATGGGAGCCATTATCTATCAAGGTATCTTCCAAACATTGCTTGTTTTAGGTGTCTATGCTTGGGCATTGATGTTCCCAGAACATGCTTCAAATCGCATGATGCACGAAGATGCGTTGACAATGGCATTTGCAACACTTGGTCTTATCCAATTGCTTCATGCCTTTAACGTAAAATCTGTTTACCAATCAATTTTCACTGTTGGTGCATTCAGAAATAGAACCTTTAACTGGGCAATTCCAGTAGCCTTCCTTCTTTTGATGGTGACTATTGCAGTGCCTGGATTTAACCAACTCTTCCATGTATCACACTTGAGTGTTACTCAATGGTTGGCTGTTATTGTGGGAAGTCTATTGATGGTTGTTCTTACAGAAATTGTAAAAGCTGTTCAACGTCTACTTGGACAAGACGAAAAGGCTATTTAAAAAATATCATGAAAGTCAGGCTGCATATAGCAGTCTGATTTTTATTTTCTGAAAAATGTTTGAAAGTTTTATGGTAGAATATTTTCAGGAGGCTGTCATGATTAAAGCAATTATATTTGATATGGATGGTGTTTTATTTAACACTGAGAGTTTTTATTTTAAACGACGTGAAGCATTTTTGGCGAGCAAGGGAATTTCTATCAAGCATTTACCACCTAAATTTTTCGTTGGTGGTCGTATCGATCAATTTTGGGAAAAAATTTTAGGTGACAAGATTTCTGATTATGATACCAAAGCTTTGGAGGATGAATACACTGCTTATAAAAGCGTTCATCGACCAGATTACAAGAGCTTGGTTTTCTCTGATGCCAAGACAGTTTTAGCAGAGCTGAAAGCAAAAGGATTTGTTTTAGCATTGGCTTCAAATACTGTTCGTAGTGATGTCGAAGCTGCTTTGACAAAATGTGGGTTAATCGAATATTTCACATATATTTTGACAGGAGATGATTTTACAGAAGGTAAGCCAAATCCTGCCATTTATAATGCCGCATGTGCCAAGTTAAGGTTTGATAAAGATGACATTGTTATAATTGAGGATAGCCAAAAAGGTATTCAAGCAGGAGTAGCTGCAGGCGTTCGTGTCATTGCCATTCGAGATAAAGAGTTTGGTGTTGATCAATCAAAAGCAAGTATTTTGGTTGATAATTTGACAGAAGCTATGCAAGTGATTGACAAAGAATCTTAATAATTTTGTCAATTGCTAGCAATGGTAGGAAATAGCAATTTTAAGGGCTTTATGGTAAAATAGAAAGACAGTAATAGAACTATGTAAACTTGATAATCAAGGATAGTTTTAGAGGTTCGGCAAGCGCTGTGAAAGAGGAACTTTTCTTAGAACTTCGATGTCCTTCGTCGAATTCCTATTTTTGCTTTGCTTGTTTAAGGAACTTAGTATCTTAAGTTAACTGAATTCGTCCTAAAAGCGTCGTGAAAAAGATAATTCTCCTTGTGTCACAAGACACAGCGTCGAATTTCTATTTTCATCTCGCTTTCTTGACGGACTAAATATCTTAATAAAGGAGTTATCTCATGGAAGTGGCTGAAATCCGCCAAAAAATAGTAGAAAATCAAGAGAAGTTGACTAGCTTCAGGAGGTCTCTTTGACTTAGATCGTTTGGAAGAAGACATTGCGCTTCTTGAAAACAAAATGACTGAGCCAGACTTTTGGAACGACAACATTGCGGCACAGAAAACTTCTCAAGAGTTAAATAGTTTGAAACAAACTTATGAGACTTTTAATGAAATGCAAGAGTTGTCAGATGAAACAGAGCTTTATCTAGAAATGCTAGATGAAGATGATTCTATTCAATCTGAGTTGGAAGAAACTCTCGAAAAACTTGATAAAATCATGACAAGTTATGAAATGACTCTTCTCTTGTCAGAACCTTATGACCGTAACAACGCCATCTTGGAAATTCACCCAGGTTCTGGTGGTACGGAAGCTCAAGATTGGGCTGATATGCTTTTCCGTATGTATACACGTTATGGAAATGCTAAAGGTTTCAAAGTTGAAACCCTTGATTATCAAGCAGGTGATGAAGCAGGTATCAAGTCAGTGACACTTTCTTTTGAAGGACCAAATGCTTATGGTCTTTTGAAATCAGAAATGGGTGTTCACCGTTTGGTGCGTATCTCACCATTTGATTCTGCAAAACGTCGTCACACATCATTCTCTTCTGTTGAAGTGATGCCAGAATTGGATGACACTATTGAAGTTGAAATTCGTGATGACGATATTAAAATGGACACTTTCCGTTCAGGTGGTGCCGGTGGACAAAACGTCAACAAGGTTTCTACAGGGGTGCGTTTGACTCACATTCCAACAGGAATCGTCGTAGCATCTACGGTAGACCGTACGCAATATGGTAACCGAGACCGCGCTATGAAAATGCTGCAAGCTAAACTTTATCAATTAGAACAAGAGAAAAAAGCACAAGAGGTTGATGCTCTTAAAGGTGATAAAAAAGAAATCACATGGGGTAGCCAAATTCGCTCTTATGTCTTCACTCCATATACAATGGTTAAAGACCACCGTACTGGATATGAAGTTGCTCAAGTGGATAAAGTCATGGACGGTGACATTGATGGTTTCATCGACGCTTTCTTGAAATGGCGTATTGATTAACCAAAAAGTAAAATTTTAGGATAACAAAATTGTAAAGGAAATTACAAATGGCATTAATTGAAATGAAAGGCGTAACGAAAAAGTATCGCCGCTCAACAACTGCTTTGAGAGATATTAACGTATCTGTCGACCCAGGTGAATTTGTTTATATTGTTGGTCCTTCTGGTGCTGGTAAATCTAGCTTTATTAAGTTGCTTTACCGTGAAGAAAAAGTTTCTGCTGGATCACTTAAAGTCGGTGAGTTCGATCTTACAAAACTAAAAAAACGTCAGATCCCAATTTTACGTCGTAGCATCGGTGTAGTCTTCCAAGATTATAAACTACTTCCTAAAAAGACAGTTTTTGAAAATGTTGCGTATGCAATGCAAGTTATTGGTGAAAAACCACGTGAAATCAAAAAACGTGTTCCAGAAGTACTTGAATTGGTTGGGTTAAAACACAAAATGCGTTCATTCCCAGGTCAATTATCTGGTGGTGAACAACAACGTGTTGCGATTGCGCGTGCAATTGTTAACAATCCAAAAGTTTTGATTGCTGATGAACCAACTGGTAACCTTGACCCAGAAATTTCATGGGAAATCATGCAATTGTTAGAACGTATTAACCTTCAAGGAACAACAGTTCTAATGGCAACTCACAACAAACAAATCGTTGATAACCTTCGTCACCGCGTTATTGCTATCGAAGAAGGAAAAATTGTACGTGATGAAGAGGAAGGAGAATACGGATATAATGATTAGAAATTTTTTCCGCCATTTGTGGGAATCCATTAAAAGTTTGAAACGTAATATCTGGATGACCATTGCTTCAGTCAGCTCAGTTGCAATTACCCTAACTTTGGTTGGTATCTTCGCTGCTGTTTTGATGAACGTTGAAAAAGTCGCTCAAGGTATTGAAAATAACATCCAAATTAACGTTTACTTGGATGTGAACTCAGCAGATAACTCTGAGACAAAGACAAACGAAGTTGGTGAAACTGTCCAAAACGATTCATTCCACCAAGTTTATGACCACATTAATGCTATTTCTGGTGTAAAATCTGTTACTTTCTCAAGTAAAGATGACCAATTAGCTAAACTAAAAGAAACTTACGGTGATGACTGGGCAATGTTTGATGGTGATTCAAACCCACTTCAAGATGTTTATATCGTAGAAGCAACATCAGCATCAAAAGTTAAAAAAATTGCTAAGAAGATTTCAAAAATTGAAGGTGTTGAGTCAGTTGACTATGGTGGTTCAAACTCAGACCAACTTTTCAAAGTTTCTAAATTCATCCGCACATGGGGATTTGCAGGAACAGTTCTTCTTGTAATCATTGCTATCTTCTTGATTTCAAATACAATTCGTATGACTATCATGTCTCGTCATCGTGATATCGAAATCATGCGTTTGGTTGGTGCTAAAAACTCTTACATCCGTGGCCCATTCTTCTTTGAAGGTGCTTGGGTTGGACTTCTTGGAGCAATCGTACCATCAATTATTGTTTACTTTGCATACAAAGCTGTATATGCTTCAGTAAATCCACAATTTGAAGTTCAAGGTTTAACATTGTACCCTGCTGATTCATTTGTTCCAATGCTTATTGGAGGTATGTTCTGTGTGGGAATTATCATCGGATCAGTTGGTTCAGTGATTTCAATGCGACGTTATCTTAAAATTTAATATAAAAAAACAACTTCTGATTTCAGAAGTTGTTTTTAGTTTATAAAGTTTGATACGGCAGCTGTAATTTGTTTTTCTTGATTTTTTTGTGAGATTGTTGCATCGCCGTCTTTTGATTGGTGACCATAATCTCCAAATTCGCTGTGATTTCCACCAGAAATGGATAGGTAAGTTGTATTGCTTGGTAGTCTCTTCTTAGCGGATTTATATTGGTCCCATTTAAGAACCTTATCGTTGCTAGCTGTGATTGATAAGACCTTCAAGTGTCGTTTAGAAAGATTAACTTTTTCAGAAGGGTAGCTTGCGAGTAGAATTAAGCCAGAAATATTATCTGATTTTGCAGAGCTTGCATTCATACAAGCAACAACGCCACCAAGTGAGTGCCCAGCAAGATATACATTTTTTAGTTTTTTCGCCTTGATGATAGACAATGCTTTCTGACTTGAAAGGACTGGTAAATTTAGTGGTGTTTTCAAAATATAGACGTCATAGCCTGATTTTGATAAGTCTTTTGCTAAGCCAGCGTAAGCTTTCTCTTCGACAAGAGCACCTTGATAGAAAACAATATTTGCTTTTGTGCTCCCTTTACTTTCAAAGAATAGATAGTCTTTTGTGATTTTAGCGGATTTAGCAGCTGCCATAGAGTTTTTGTGTGCTTGGTAGGTTTTGTGGCGAATAAAGCCAAGACCTAAAGCAAGCAGTGCTGCCAAACAAACTAAAAAGTAGAGTAGAAATTTTTTAAGTTTTTTCATAATGTGTTAAAATACGGATTAAAATTCTTTTCATGTGCAATAGTCGTTTCACGACCATGTCCAGGGTAAACAGTAAAGTGATTTGGTAAGGTGAACAATTCAGACTTAATGCTTTCAATGAGTTGATTAGCATTTCCAGTCGGTAAATCGGTACGTCCAATAGTTTCACGAAAAAGAGCATCACCTGTTAAAACGACCTCGTCATCTGGAAAGACTAGAGACACGCTTCCCCATGAGTGCCCAGGTGTCATGCGCGCTTGGAAACGAAAGCCAGATAACTTGTAATCATCAGTGTATTGGAAATGATACTCAGCCGGTTTTAAAATAATATCGTCCATGTCGGCGTGACGGTCGAGCCCTGAGAAGTTGTCTTTTGGCGAATAAAGCCAAGACGCTTCTTTCTCAGAAATATAAACAGGTGGGTGACCAAAGGCATCGCGAATCACATCAAGTCCCATGATATGGTCATAATGAGCATGTGTGAGTAAAATGGCAGCGACTGGTTTATCAAGTGATTGAATTTTTTCTTTGATTTTATCAGTATCGCTACCAGGGTCAACAACGATGATTGCTTGGTCATTGACTAATAAATAAGTGTTTTCACGTGCAACGTGATTTAGTAATCTAAAAATTTTCATAAAAAAAGTGTATCAAAAAAGTTTTGAAAAGTCATACGATGTCATTTTTCAAAAATTCTCTTTTCCTGTATTTATCATTGGGATTAGGTGAATGTCACTCCTAAAAATGGTATAATTTAAATGTTATGATGCAAGTTAATTCTCAAAAATATGCTGTTGTTGATTTGGAGGCTACGGGCGCCCACGCAATGGCAGAAATTATTCAGGTTGGCATTGTCATTATTGAAAATAATAAAATTGTGAAGACTTATCAAACGGATGTTAATCCGCACGAGCCACTAACTGAACATATCATTAATTTGACAGGGATAACTGACGAACAGTTGGCTAAAGCGCCAGATTTTTCACAGGTTGCCCAAAAGATTTACAACATGATTTCAGATTGTGTTTTCGTTGCTCACAATGTAAAATTTGATGCCAATCTTTTAGCAGAAAAATTATTTTTAGAAGGCTACGAATTGCGTACGCCGCTTGTCGATACTGTTGAGTTATCACAGGTCTTTTATCCGACCCTTGAAAAATACACTTTAGGTCATTTGGCTGATGTTTTACAACTTGATTTGACAGATGCGCATACGGCTATTTCAGATGCTTATGCAACAGCTCAGCTATTGTTAAAATTAAAAGAAAAAATGGCAAGCATGCCAAAAGAGCTTTTAGAGCAGCTTTTGCCTTTGGCTGATAATCTTGTGTTTGAAACGGGAATGTTGGTTGAAGAAGGTTTTAAAAAAGCTAAGGTCATGTCGAAAAAGGATTACCAAGAAGTTGGTGGTCTGATTTTACGACAACCAAAAGAGCTTGGTAGTGAACGTAAGATGTCAGATGATTTTGAGCTTAATATGGCACTTTTGGGTTTGGATGCGCGTGAGAAGCAAAAGCAATTTGCTCAGATGGTTAAAGATGATTTTCAGTCGTCTAAGGTTTCATTTTTAGAAGCACAAGCAGGGCTTGGAAAAACTTATGGCTATTTGCTGCCACTTTTACAATTGTCTCAGGATGAACAAGTTATTGTCTCAGTGCCGACGAAGATTTTGCAAGACCAGATTATGGCAAATGAGGTTAAGCATCTTCAGGATGTTTTCCATACATCTTGTGCGTCAATCAAAGGTCCTGGAAATTATATTAAACTAGATAGTTTTGCGCAAAGCCTACGCCATGAAGGTGATAATCGTCTGGTCAATCGCTATAAAATGCAACTTCTGGTCTGGTTGACAGAGACTCTCACTGGAGACTTGGATGAAATCAGACAAAAGCAGCGCTATGAAGCCTATTTTGAACAGATTAAACACGATGGTAATTTGAGTGAAAAATCATTGTTCAAAGAAGTTGATTTTTGGAACCGTAACTATGAAAGAGCTAAGCAAAGCAAGCTTTTGATTATCAATCATGCTTATTTCTTAGAACGTGTTCAGGATGATAAGGCATTTGCGGCAAATAAAATTTTGGTTTTTGATGAAGCTCAAAAATTAATTTTGAACCTAGAACAATTTTCACGTCGTCGTGTGAATGTTACTCAATTGGTTCAAAAACTTGAAAAGCATTTAGATTCTGCACTTCCGATGCTTGAAAAACGTTTAATTGAAAGTCTTTCTTTCCAATTAACTCACTTGGCAACGCGTTTTTATCAAAATCAAGAAGTCTATGTGACGACTGAGGATGCTAGAAAACTAGAGCAAGCAGTTAATGAGCTTTTGGCTGTTAATGCTGATTGGCGTTATCTGTGCTTAGAAGATTTGATGAATTTGTTTGCGCAGCCATTTACTGATTTTTGGTTTGAGACAAGTTATGAAAATGAAAAACGTCAAACCTACTTGAATGCAAGTAGTGATGAGCTTTTGAATTTCCAAGAATTTTTACCAGAAACTCGAAAAACGTATATGGTTTCAGCTACACTACACATTAGTCCTCAAGTTAGTCTTGCTGATTTGCTTGGATTTGAGCAGTATCATTATATGAGCATTGCGCGTGATAAGAACAGCTCACAACGTATTTGGATTGATGAAGAGATGCCAAATGTTACTGAGATTTCAGAAGAAGAGTATGCTTCGGTGATTGCTGAGCGCATCTATCAAATTAGGCAACTAGATGAGCGAATGTTGGTTCTTTTCAATTCTAAACAAGCTATGTTTGATGTTTCTGAACGTTTAGATGAGATGGATTTGCATCATTTGACTCAGGAGAAAAATGGTACTGCCTATAATGTTAAACGTCGTTTTGAACGTGGTGAGAGTCACATTCTTCTTGGAACAGGTGCTTTCTGGGAAGGAGTAGACTTTGTTCAATCAGATAAGATGATTGAAGTCATTACTCGTTTACCGTTTGAAAATCCAAAAGATTTATTTGTTCAGAAAATCAGTAACCATTTGTTAGCGCAAGTAAAATCACCTTTTAATGATTATTCTTTACCCCTTGCGATTTTAAAACTCAAACAAGCCATTGGTAGAACCATGAGACGTGATAATCAACGTTCGGCTGTGCTTCTACTTGATTCGCGAATTTTGACAAAATCGTACGGAAAAACAATCAGTGACTCATTATCTGAAGAATTTTTCATTTCTCATCAAAAATTTTCAAAGAGTCTCACTGAAATAAAGAATTTTCTGCTATAATAAAAGGGATAAACAAAAAGGGAGAAGTAAATGAAAAAATTAACACCAGTAAAACAGTATTTACTCGGTTTTAGCTTGATTTTATTAGTTCTCTTGATTTCTGCTGCAACAGTTTTGTTTTTAGCAATGAAACCAAGACTAAGCGCAGAAAAAGTGGCGACTCAAGTAGCCATTGATACAGCTGATTTGGTACAGACATCTTCTGTTGACCTTTATAATGGTTCTAAGACTTATTACAGTGTTTATGGAACTACGGCTTCTGGTGATCAGAAGATTGTTTCTGTGGGTGAAGACAATGGCAAGGTATTTGTCTATTCTGTAAGCGATGGAATCAGTCGCAAAGAAGCTGAGCAAGTAGCTGCAGCAAACGGAGCGACTGGTATTTCAAAAGTTGTTTATGGTATTGATGGAAAGACACCAATTTGGGAAGTCACTGCTACTGATGGTTATTATCTTGTTAACTTTGAAACAAGTGAGCTCGTGAAGAAGGAGGGCATATGACAAACTTATCAAATCGCGTGTTGAACATGGAAGAAAGTGTGACTTTAGCAGCAAGTGCGCGTGCCAAAGCTTTGAAAGCACAAGGACGTGATGTGTTATCACTGACTTTAGGAGAACCAGATTTTGTAACTCCTAAAAATATTCAAGATGCTGCAATCGAAGCAATCCAAAATGGTAAAGCTAGCTTTTATACAGTTGCTTCAGGTCTCCCAGAATTGAAGGATGCTATCAATAATTACATGGAAAATTTCTATGGTTACTCAGTCAATCGTAATCAAATTGTTGTAGCAACTGGTGCAAAATTTATTCTGTATACTTTCTTTACGACTGTTCTTAATCCAGGCGATGAAGTTATTATTCCAACACCATGTTGGGTGTCTTATGTCGATCAAGTTAAAATGGTTGATGGTGTTCCTGTAACTGTTCAAACGACTGAAGAAAATCATTTCAAAGCGACTGTTGAACAGTTAGAAGCAGCTCGTACTGATAAAACAAAAGTTCTATTGCTAAATTCACCATCTAATCCAACTGGTATGATTTATAGCCGTGATGAATTAGAAGCGATTGGTAATTGGGCAGTCGAGCACAATGTTTTAATTCTAGCAGACGACATTTATGGTCGATTGGTTTATAATGGTAATGAGTTCACACCGATTTCATCAATTTCTGAAGCGATTAGAAATCAAACAGTTGTTGTTAACGGTACTTCAAAAACTTATGCCATGACTGGTTGGCGCGTTGGTTTTGCGGTTGGTAGTGAAGAAATTATTTCTGGTATGGCAAAAGTTATTAGCCAAACGACCTCAAACCTCACTGCTGTTTCTCAGTATGCTGCTATTGAAGCATTTACTGGCCCACAAGATTCTATCGAAGAAATGCGTCAAGCTTTCGAAGAACGTCTTAATACGATTTACCCATTGCTTTGTGAAGTTCCAGGTTTTGAAGTTATCAAGCCTCAAGGCGCTTTCTATCTTTTCCCTAACGTGAAAAAAGCAATGGAAATGAAAGGTTACACTGATGTGACTGCCTTTACGACTGCCATTCTTGAAGAAGCAGAAGTAGCTCTTGTTACTGGTGCAGGATTTGGTGCGCCTGAAAATGTTCGTTTGAGTTATGCAACTGATTTGGATACGTTGAAAGAGGCTGTAAGACGTTTGAAAGTCTTCATGGAAAGCTAAGATGTCCAAAAAACGAAAATTTCTAATTGCGCTAGTAGCTCTTTCAGGAATCATTGTCGTTGGACTGGGTATCCATTTTAAACCAGAATCTCCAGAGTTAACCAAAGTTGGTGATTACGCTGTCAAATCAGATGGTATGAACTTTGAAATTGACTTAGCAAGTAATGCAACAACAGGTTACAGCTGGTCAGCTAGAAATGTCGATGAGCAGTATTACAGTTTAGACGATATTGTTTATCAAACTTATCCTAGTAAAAACGTACATGTTGGTTCTGGTGGTTATTGTCGACTTGTTGGAAAAGTCAAAAAAGCTGGGCAAAGCCAGTTCAATTTAATTTACTGCCGAGATTGGGATAGTGGTAAGCCAAAATTGACTTATCGTGTCACCATTAGTAGCACAAAAACTAAAATTAGTAAGATTAAACTGACAGAAATGTCAGAGTAATATTTGAAAAGAGGAATTATGTCTAAAGATTACGTATCAATTATTGATGTTAAAAATCATGTTGGCGAAGAAGTCACAATTGGGGCTTGGGTCGCTAACAAATCAGGAAAAGGGAAAATTGCTTTCTTACAACTTCGTGACGGGACAGCGTTCTTCCAAGCAGTTGCTTTCAAACCAAACTTCATCGAAAAATATGGTGAAGAAGAAGGAACTGAAAAATTCAACACAATCAAACACCTTAGCCAAGAAACTTCTATCCTTATCACAGGTATCGTTAAAGAAGATTCACGTTCAAAATTTGGTTACGAACTTGATGTGACTGACCTTAAAATTGTTGGTCATTCAGAAGATTACCCAATCACACCAAAAGAACACGGTACTGATTTCTTGATGGACCACCGTCACTTGTGGTTGCGTTCACGTAAACAAATGGCTATCATGCAAATCCGTAACGCTATTATCTACGCTACATACGATTTCTTTGATAAAAATGGTTTCATCAAATTTGATAGCCCAATCTTGTCAGGAAATGCTGCTGAAGATTCAACAGAATTGTTTGA
Organism: Streptococcus equinus; assembly: GCF_049393805.1. NCBI lineage: Bacteria > Bacillati > Bacillota > Bacilli > Lactobacillales > Streptococcaceae > Streptococcus > Streptococcus equinus. Next base: position 376,725 of record NZ_CP185763.1, on the reverse strand, counting down.
AACTGACTACTTCGGTACACCTGCTTACTTGAGCCAATCAGGTCAATTGTACCTTGAAGCTGGTGCTATGGCACTTGGTCGTGTATTTGACTTTGGTCCTGTATTCCGTGCTGAAAAATCTAAAACTCGTCGTCACTTGACAGAGTTCTGGATGATGGATGCTGAATATTCATTCCTTTCACACGAAGAATCACTTGATCTTCAAGAAGCTTACGTTAAAGCTCTTATCCAAGGTGTTCTTGACCGTGCTCCTCAAGCACTTGAAATCTTGGAACGTGACGTTGACCTTCTTAAAAAATACATTGCAGAACCATTCAAACGTGTATCTTACGATGATGCAATCGACCTTCTTCAAGAACACGAAAATGATGAAGATGCTGATTACGAACACCTAGAACACGGTGATGACTTTGGTTCACCACACGAAACATGGATTTCAAACTACTTTGGTGTACCAACATTCGTTATCAACTACCCTGCAAGTTTCAAAGCATTCTACATGAAACCAGTTCCTGGTAATCCAGAACGCGTTCTATGTGCTGACCTTCTTGCACCAGAAGGATACGGAGAAATCATCGGTGGTTCAGTCCGTGAAGATGACTACGACACATTAGTAGCTAAAATGGATGCTCTAGGTATGGATAAATCAGAATATGAATTCTACCTTGACCTTCGTAAATACGGTTCAGTACCACACGCAGGATTCGGTATCGGTATCGAACGTATGGTAACATTCGTAGCTGGAACTAAACACATCCGTGAAGCAATTCCATTCCCACGTATGCTACACCGCATCAAACCTTAATAGAAATCAATTTATAATAAAAGCCAAACCATTTGTGGTTTGGCTTTTTGTTTTGAAATCGTTATTTTTTGTAAAGGAATTGTAAGAATTTCTTTTGCTTCCTTTAAGTTTTGTTTGTTACTATGATAAAGGAGGTAGTAAACATGATGACTTATATCACGGAGATTGCCTTTTATGACTCTATTTTTTCGGTCACTTTAGAATTAGCTAAAGTATCAAATACACTTTTAAAAACGATAAAAAATAGAGTAAGACTTGTTGAGAATGAATTAAAGACATGGGGAGATAGTGTTTCAAAACTATTTCGAATGTCATCAAACGTTGAACAATTTTATAAAAGGCTTTTTATGCGTGCGATGCAGAAACATTTTTCAGATTTAGGAGAGAACAAGGCAGTTCTTTCCATCACATGCTGTAAAAAGAACTAAAAAATACCCAGCTATTTTGATAGCTGGGATTATTTATTAATTATTTACTTTTTTCATCATGATGCTTGGTGCAAATGTTTTAAGAGATTTGATGATAGTTAGCACTAGGACAAGGCTGATTAGGCGGTCTGCGTAGTCAGTAATTGCTTGTACAAGAACTAGACTTGCAGTCAAATCAATGCCTAAGCCGTGAAGAATTTGCGCCAAAATACCTGAACCACTTGATGTAATACCGTGGAAGAGGATAACTGTGATACTTGATGAGACGATTGTACCTGGAAGTGAAACAAGTAGGCTCTTCCAGATTAAGTCTCTTGATTTAGTTGATTCTTTAACGAGAAAACCTGTGATAAAGGCTGCGACGATAGCAACAGGTGCAAAGTAGATGGCAAAAATATCTGTAGTCATCCAGCTGATAAGAGCACTGATGATTGCTGCTCCAGCACCAAGCCAAGGTCCAAAGACAACTGCAACGAGTAAAGTTCCAATCATGTCGAGGTAGATTGGTAAACGTAGGAAAAGTGCGATATTTGCACCGATATAGTTAATAGCGATAGCAATTGCCATAAAAGAGATAATACGAGTAGATGTGTTTTTCATGATTTAACTTTCTAACTGTAGATTTTTTAGATCATCTTGAATGATATCTTTTTGTGCATCTAAAAGTACGGTTAGAAAATCTTCCCAGAATAAACTTGGGTTTACTTGTGTTAAAATTGTGCTGTTTTTAGCTTTGTGGTAAAAATCATATTGGTCAACAACTGTTTGACCAAGTGCAATACCGTCAGTAACAACATCTGTATAGGCATCAAAACCTGAGCACACTTCGCTATTGATAAAATATGCTAGCGCAAGCGGGTCATTAATCACGCAACCGATGATATGTTCGTATTCCCAGTGAAAATCAAAATAAAAACGGGTAATTTTAGTGATGAATGCTGTCATTTCAGCGTTAATACGACTCATATATTCTAAGTGATTTGGTGTCAATACAATATGACGTGTGACATCAAGTCCAACCATTTCAAGTTTACAGCCTAATTTTTCGAAAGTGATTTGAGCTGCATGTGGGTCACACCAATAATTGTACTCGGCTACTGGAGAACAATTTCCATGTGATTTGAAATTTCCACCCATGCTCACAAAGCGGTGACAGTTTTTGCCAAGGTTAGGGTTAATTTCAAGTGCTTTAGCAATATTTGTTAAAGGACCAAGAGCGATAATGGATGTATTTTGTGGTTCTTTAAAATAGTCTGCTAAAAAGCTTTCTGCAGATTGTTCTTGAGCTTGGTGATTGCCTTTAAGTTGGAAGTAGGTTTCTCCTAAGCCATCCATTCCGTGAGTATCTTGAGCAGAAACGTAGTCACGTTTTATAGGGGCACTTGCTCCTTGATAAACAGGGACATCAAGACAATTGAGGAGTTCAAGGGTAGTAAAGGTATTTTTTACTCCGAGGTCAGTTGGACAATTTCCAGCAACAATAGTAATGGCAACCACTTCAAGTTGAGGATGTTTCAAGGCATAAAGCAGTGCCAAAGTATCGTCAATTCCTGGATCACAGTCGATAATAATTTTTTGTCTTGTCATGTTTCCTCCTTTCTTAAAAAATTTGATAGAAAATAAAAAGCAGCCTTGTTTTATAAAAAACAAAGCCACACAAAAACAAGCCCTAAAAAGGCATGTCTATTTGTAGATAGCTAGTTTTTTATTCTGGGAGTTTTCGAACCAGTCCAAAAGTAGTACTTTTGATTATGCACGCCTACTATTATATAAACATTTTTGACATTTGTAAACATTTGAAAAAAGATTGAATTTTATTTGTTAAGAAGGTTGAATTTTCTGAATATTGTGATATAATAATTCCAATCTATTTGAGAGAAGGTGAAAGTTCATGGCGAAAACAATTCATACGGACAAAGCGCCCGCGGCAATTGGTCCTTATGTTCAAGGAAAAGTCGTTGGTAATTTCCTTTTTGCTTCAGGTCAGGTCCCCTTGTCACCTGAAACAGGCGAAGTTATCGGTACAACTATTCAGGAACAAACCAAACAAGTCCTTAAGAATATTTCTGCTATTTTAGCAGAAGCTGGTACTGATTTTGATCATGTTGTCAAAACAACTTGCTTCTTAAGTGACATGGATGATTTTGTTCCATTTAATGAAGTGTACGCGACAGCCTTTAAGGCTGATTTTCCAGCGCGCTCTGCTGTTGAAGTTGCTCGTTTGCCAAAAGACGTCAAAGTGGAAATTGAAGTCATCGCTTATCTCGACTAGATGTTCTATTATATTATTTGACCATGAAAAAAGTTCGCTACTCTCTCAGCGAACTTTTTTCGTTTTATTTTGCATTTACAGTGTTTTGCATTTTTTTAGCTGTTGTCATCATTAAGCGAATACGATTCAATTGGTTAACTTCTGATGAACCTGGGTCGTAATCGATTGGTGAGATGTTAGCACCTTTGAATTGACGGCGCAATTCTTTTAGCATTCCTTTACCAACGATGTGGTTTGGAAGACAACCAAATGGTTGAAGACAGACAATATTTTTAACACCGTTATTGAGCAGTTCAATCATTTCACCTGTCAAGAACCAACCTTCACCAGTGTGGTTACCGATTGAGATAACTTTTGATGCACCTTTTGCAATGTCGTAGATTGACTCGATACCTTCAAAGCGTTCAGATTTTTCGAGAGCCTTGTTCATTGGTTTTTCAAGAAGGTTGATGGCATCAATACCGAGTTTTGCAAAACCTTTTGCTTTTTTACTCATGTTGAGCTCGTCAGCTTTCCAAATTTGGTTGAAGAGCGAGTAATTCATAAAGCCGATGAGGTCTGGAACAACGGCTTCACCACCTTCATTTTCAATGATAGCAACAATATCGTTGTTGGCAGTTGGAGCGTATTTGACGAGAATTTCTCCGACGACACCAACGCGTGGTTTTTGTCCAAAATCAACAGTTTCAAGTGTATCGAATTCTTTAATGATTTGTTTCATATTGTGGTTGAATTCGAAGTATGAGCCTGATTTAACGTTTTTACGGGCAATTTCTAGCCATTTATGATAAAGAGCATTAGCAGAGCCTGGAACAGCTTCGTAAGGACGAACGCGGTAAAGAACACGTTCAAAGAGGTCGCCGTAGAGAACGCTGATGAGCAGGCGTTTGACAAATGGAAGCGTGATGTTCCAGCCTGGTGTTTCTTCTGTACCTTGATTTCCCATTGAAATTGAAACGACAGGGATTTGAGGGTAACCAGCATCTTTGAGAGCTTTACGTAATAGCGGAATGTAGTTAGTTGCACGGCAACCGCCACCAGTTTGTGTCATCATGACACTGGTATTGTTGAGGTCGTATTTTCCACTTTGAAGTGCTTCAATCAGCTGACCGATAGTGATAATAGCTGGGTAGCAAGCATCATTGTGGACATATTTTAGGCCAACGTCAACAGCTTTTCTATCCATAGCAGGCAAAATCACAACGTTATAGCCAGCTTGTTTGAAGGCTTCCTCAATAAGTCCGTTTTGGTGAATTGGAGAAAGCATTGGCATTAGAAGCGTGTGTTTTTTCTTCATTTCTTTAGTGAAGACAGGTTCTTTAACCTCTTCAACATCAGCAGAGCTATTAAATTGTGGTGCTTGGTTGAAAATGTGGTCAAGATTTACTTTTTTAGCTTTCTTATCACGTTCTTCAACAGCAGCTTTGAGGGAGCGAAGTCGAATACGGATAGCACCTAGGTTGCTTCCTTCATCAATTTTTAGAACAGTGTAGAGCTTGTTGTGAGCTCGCATGATTTCTTCAACTTGGTCAGTTGTTACGGCATCAAGTCCGCAACCAAAGCTGTTTAGTTGGACAAGTTCAAGATTTGGGTTTTTAGAGACGACTTTGGCAGCTGCATAGAGTCGAGAGTGATAAACCCATTGGTTAACGACACGAAGTCCAGCAACTTCTTCAAGACCTGAAACCATATCTTCAGTTAACACGTGGAATCCTTCTTGCGTGATGATGTTTGCGATACCGTGGTTGATTTCTGGGTCAAGGTGATATGGACGACCAGAAAGAACAATAGCTTTTTCGTTATTTAGCGCTAAGCGGCTAAGAAGTTCATCAGCTTTATCTTGTAAATCTTTTTTGAAATCAGCAATGACTTGATAGCCGTGTTCGACAGCTTTTTTAATATCATCAACAGTAATGTCATCGTAGCTACTAAAGCTTTTAGCAAGTGATTTCACAACAGATTCGTGGTCAGCAAGGTTGACAAATGGATGGAAATACTTGACTTCACCGTTGCGGATTGGGTCCATATTTTTTTCGATAACTTCTGGATAGCTTTGAACGATTGGACAGTTGTAGTGATTAGGTGCTTTGCTGTTTTCAATTTGTTCGTAAATGACACTTGGATAGAAAATGGCATCAACTTTACGGTCGATTAAGCTTTGAATGTGACCGTGAACCATTTTTGCAGGATAGCAGACAGTATCACTAGGAATTGTTTCAATTCCTTTTTCAAATAAGCGTTTGTCAGATTTTGGAGAAATTTGAACACGAAAACTAAGGTCGGTTAAAATAGTGTGCCAGAGAGGGTAATTTTCATACATGTTAAGCACACGAGGAACACCGATGACACCATGTACAGCATCTCGTTTTGAAAGAGCTTTGAATTTAAAGAGCTTTTTATATTTGTAATCAACGAGATTTTCTTTTTTATTTGAACGGTCAAATTTAATTTTAGTGACTTTTTCAGCACCGCGTTCACAACGGTTACCAGTGACGAATTTTGAACCGTCGTTAAAGATTGTTACGGTTAACGCACAGTTATTTTCACACATCCCACAACGTGTGAATTCTTTTTGAGTGGTAAATTGATCGAGTTCTTCAAGCCCCATCAAACTAGAGTGTGTGCGATTTTTTTCAAGTAATGTCTCAGGCATGCAATCCTCCTTTTACTGAAGTGGCAAGTTCTACTGTGGGTTCAGTTGCAGTAATTTCGTCATTATATTTTTCTTGCGCGATGATAGCACATCCATATGCTCCCATTAGCCCAGCGATACTTGGACGAACGACTTCGCGTTCACTAACGAGTTCAAAGGCACGAAGTACAGCTTCGTTGTAGAATGTACCACCTTGAACGACGATTTTTTCACCTAAATCTTCAGGACGTTTAAGTTTGATAACTTTGTAAAGTGCATTTTTGATGACAGAATATGATAAGCCTGCAGAGATATCAGCAACAGTTGCACCTTCTTTTTGAACTTGTTTAACTTTTGAGTTCATGAAAACAGTGCATCGTGAACCAAGGTCAACGGGGTGTTTGGCAAGAAGTGCGACTTTGGCAAAATCTTTGACATCATATTTAAGGGATTTAGCAAATGTTTCAATAAATGAGCCACAGCCTGAAGAACAAGCTTCGTTTAGCTGGATACTTGATAAAGCACCATCGCGGACACTCATGGCTTTCATATCTTGACCACCAATATCAAGGATAAAATCAACACCTGGGTTGAAGTAGTTGGCAGCTTTAAAGTGAGCAACGGTTTCAACTTCACCGTAATCAACGTGCAGCGCAGCTTTTATCAGATTTTCACCGTAACCTGTCACGCAAGAACGGGCGATAAAGGCATTTTGAGGGAGTTGGTGGTAAAGTTCTTTTAAGATTGAAATGACATTTTCAAGAGGTTGTCCTTGGTTATTGCCATAATGTTGGAATAAAATAGCGCCATCAGGGTCAGTTAGAACGACTTTTGAAGTTGTTGAACCAGCGTCGATTCCGAGAAAAAGTGGACCTGAAGCAAAAGCAATGTCTTTGTATTCAACACTTGCTTCATTGTGACGAGCACGCCAAGCATCAAGTTCTGCTTGGTCTTTGAAAAGAACATCGAGTGTGTTTTTAGGAACAAGAGATGTTGATGTGTTAGTTTCCAGATTTTGAATGATTTCAGACAAAGTAATCTGAACTTGATTTTCATCAAGAGCAGCTCCCATTGCCACAAAGAGTTGAGGATTTTCAGGGAAAATCACATTTTCTGGTTTGATATCAAGTGTTTCAATGAAACGTTGACGTAGTTCACTCATGAAGAAGAGCGGTCCACCAAGAAAGGCAATATTTCCAGTGATTTTACGTCCAGAAGCTAACCCCGCAATCGTTTGGTTGACAACGGCTTGGAAAATAGAAGCAGCAATATCTTCTTTTCTAGCACCTTCGTTAATCAAAGGTTGAACATCAGTTTTGGCAAAAACACCACAACGGCTGGCAATTGGATAGATGGTTTCATAGCCTTTGGCTAATTCGTTGACGCCGTTGGCATCGGTTTTCAAAAGCCCAGCCATTTGGTCGATGAAGGCACCTGTACCACCGGCACATGTCCCGTTCATACGTTGTTCAAGTGTGTCACCAAAGAAAGTCATCTTGGCATCTTCACCACCAAGTTCAATGACGACATCAGTTTGTGGGATGAATTTTTCAACGGTAGTAGTGGCTGCGATAACTTCTTGGACAAATGGAATTTTAGCAACGTCTGCTAAGCCCATTCCCCCAGAACCAGTTATGGCAATACTGACCTTGTGGTCACCAATTTCTGAGATAGCTTCGTTTAAAACTTTTATGGTAGCTGTTTTGACGTCTGAGAAGTGACGTTCATAGCGTGAAAATAACAACTGATAATTCTCGTCGAAAATGACAACTTTGACGGTTGTCGATCCGACATCTATACCTGCTTTATACATAAAAATACCAAAAGTGTTAGAAAGTGATAGATAATATTATTCCTAAAAAATGATATTATCTAGCAACGAATAATATAGTTACGTCGGCTGTTCTTTAACACTATTTCAATCCTTTCTTACGATATCTAACACAGTGTTAATGCCACAACAAGTTGTTGCTTATTCAACAGAGTGTTTGTTATAATAGTATTATAAAACACTCATTGTCAATTGCAATCGCTAATTTTGGGCGTTGTGTTGTTTAAGCAACACATTCCCGACAATCTGTTGTTTATCTCGGGAGGTGTCGCTGTGAAATTTACTGATATTCGCTATTTGAGAACTGAAAAATTAATTTTTGATGCATTTGCTAAATTGCTTAGTGAGAAGCCTTATGAGAAAATCACTGTACAAGATATTGCTGATGAGGCTATGATTAATCGTGCCACCTTTTATGCTCACTATGCTGATAAAGATGACCTTCAACAAGGTATTCAAAAACAAGTTTTGCAGCAAATGTCCGACATGATTGATGCAGCTCAGATTGCAACTGGTGAGAGAGTCAAGGTTAAAAGAGCTGAAAAACTTTTGACAGAATTTTATCATGGTTTGGAGAGAAATTCGGCAATCGCGAAAATTGTCTTAAGGAGTATTTCTCAAGAAGTCATGCAAGAAAATTTCGGGCGTTTGATGCACGAAAAATATGACCATTTATTAGAAAAATTAAATGTCACAGAATCTGGTGAACAAGTTCCAACAGAATTTATTGTGGCTTATTTGACAAGTATCTTTTCAGGAACCTTATTCTGGTGGATAAAATCAGATTTTTCGATGCCTGCAAAAGAACTAGCACGTTTAGTTTTGACGTTGATTAGTAATGGTCATTTGACTGTTATGGGAGTTATTATTGATCGAGAAGATTAGTGGAAAAAGGGCTGAGAAATCAGCTTTTTTGTTTTATTTTTGATATAATGTAACAGACAGAAAGAAGGATTGTATGAGTCAAAAAAAGCTGTTTCAAGATTGTATTGATAATTGCTATTATCCCATTGAAGAGGGATCTTTCTTGTATTCATTGGATATCAGATTACAAGAGATTGTTAAGCGACAGTACCCTGATTTGGGAAAGGATGCTTTTATCAGCAACAAGAATCTGACTTACTTTCGCCTTCTTTTTCTAGAAGAGATTATTGATAAGGCTAATCGAAAAAATGATTGTGTTCGTGAGGCAGTGTGTGATGCGGCTAAGCATCAAGGATACACGGCACTGGATGTTCAAGATCAATTGGATCGAAAGATTACATTTGGACAACGAATCGCTGATGATGTCGCACGTTTTGGTGGTTCATGGACGTTCATTATTACCTTTATTTGTTTTATGGGAGCTTGGATGGCTTTAAATGTCATAAAACCTTTTGGCATTGCTTTTGATAAGTACCCATTTATTTTATTGAACCTTGCTTTATCAACGCTAGCAGCGATTCAAGCGCCACTGATTATGATGAGTCAAAATCGTGCATCGGATTATGATCGCTTGCAAGCAAAGAATGATTACAATGTTAATAAGGTCTCAGAAGAAGGAATTCGATTACTGCACACCAAGCTCGATCACTTGGTTCAGCAAGATCAATCAGATTTATTGGAAATTCAAAAATTACAAACGGAAATGCTTGCTTCTCTAACAAAACAGCTGGTCAGTATGCAAGAAGAGCAGGCTCGTTTGATGGGTCAAATTGAAAAAATGAGAGGGAGCGAAGAAAATGTCTGATAAAGAAATTAATTTGGTTATTGTGACAGGAATGAGTGGTGCTGGTAAAACAGTCGCTATTCAATCCTTTGAAGATTTAGGCTATTTTACTATTGATAATATGCCGCCAACGTTAGTGCCAAAATTTATTGAATTAGTTGAGAAAACAAGTGACAATAATCGTGTTGCTCTTGTTGTTGACATGCGCAGTCGTCTCTTTTTCAATGAAATTAATTCAGTCCTTGATAAAATTGATTCAAATCCGAAAATTGATTTCAAGATTTTATTCTTGGATGCAACAGATGGCGAATTGGTGGCACGTTACAAAGAAACACGTCGTAGTCATCCATTAGCTGCTGATGGTCGTATTTTGGATGGTATCAAGTTAGAACGTGAACTCTTGGCACCTTTGAAAAACTTGAGTCAGAATGTTGTTGATACGACAGAATTGACACCACGCCAATTGCGTAAAACTATTTCTGAACAATTCTCAAGTGATGAAAATCAAGTATCTTTCCGTATTGAGGTTATGAGTTTTGGTTTTAAATATGGTTTGCCACTTGATGCTGACTTGGTGTTTGATGTGCGTTTCTTGCCAAATCCATATTACAAACCTGAGCTTCGTAATCAAACAGGTCTTGAAAAAGATGTGTACGACTATGTTATGAACCATGAAGAATCAGAAGATTTCTACCAACATTTGACAGGATTGATTAAACCAATTTTGCCTGGCTATAAAAAAGAAGGAAAATCTGTTTTAACGATTGCTGTTGGTTGTACAGGTGGTCAGCACCGAAGCGTAGCTTTTGCTCACCGCTTGGCTGAAGACCTTAAAGCGGATTGGGTGGTTAATGAAACTCACCGTGATAAAAATCGTCGCAAGGAGACTGTGAACCGTTCATGAGAAAACCTAGAATTACCGTTATCGGTGGAGGAACAGGAATTCCTGTTATTTTAAATAGTTTAAGGCATGAAGAAGTCGATATTACAGCCATTGTAACGGTTGCTGATGATGGCGGAAGCTCTGGGGCGTTGCGTTCGGTAACGCAGATGACGCCGCCAGGAGACCTTCGAAATGTTTTAGTAGCCATGAGTGACATGCCTAAGTTTTACGAAAAAGTTTTTCAGTATCGTTTTGCTGAAGGCGATGGGCTACTTGCAGGGCATCCACTTGGAAATCTAATCATTTCAGGAATTGCTGAAATGGAAGGCTCTACCTACAATGCCATGCAGATTTTGACAAAGTTTTTCCACGTAACAGGAAAGATTTATCCAGCCAGTGAAAATCCGCTAACACTGCATGCTGTTTTTAAAGATGGTCATGAGGTGGCAGGAGAAAGTCATATTGCTGATTACAAAGGCATGATTGACCATGTCTACGTTACTAATACTTATAACAATGAAGAGCCAACCGCCAGTCGTAAAGTTGTCAATGCTATTATGAATAGTGACATGATTGTGCTTGGACCTGGGTCATTATTTACATCTATTTTGCCAAACCTAGTGATTCCAGAAATCAAGCAAGCCTTGATTGAAACGGATGCTGAGGTTGCTTATGTTTGTAACATCATGACACAGTACGGCGAAACTGAACACTTCACAGATGCTAATCACGTTGAAGTGCTTAATCGACATCTTGGTGAAAACGTGATTGATACCGTTCTTGTCAACATCGAAAAAGTGCCGCAAGATTACATGGATCACAATAAATTTGACGAATATTTGGTTCAAGTTGAGCATGATTTTGCGGGGCTTCGTAAGCAAGTTAAGCGCGTGATTTCATCAGATTTTCTTCGTTTGGAAAATGGCGGAGCTTTTCACAATGGCGACTATGTCGTTCAAGAATTAATGGACCTTGTGAGGATTAAGACGCGATGAGTTTTACAGTAAAAGTTAAAGAAGAATTGTTGAATTTATCGCGATTTGATAAGAGCGAGTTGTCAGCGATTATCAAAATGTCAGGAAGCTTGGGATTAACTTCTTCAGGCTTGACCTTGTCTATCACAACCGAAAATGCCAAAGTTGCTCGTCATATTTACGAGTTGATTGAAACCATTTATCATGTTCAGCCTGAAATCAAATATCACCAAAAGACAAATCTCCGTAAGAATCGTGTTTATAACGTTTTTGTTGCTGAAAATGTCAGAGAAATTTTGACAGACTTGCAGTTGGCAGACTCGTTCTTTGGTATTGAGATGGGGATTACCCCAACGATTTTAGATGATGACGACAAGGGACGTGCTTATTTGCGCGGAGCCTTTCTTGCAACGGGAACTATTCGTGACCCTGAATCAGGGAAATATCAACTAGAGATTTTTTCTGTTTATCAAGACCACGCCGAAGATTTGGCTAACTTGATGCGAAAATTTATCCTTGATGCCAAGGTTATTGAGCATAAAAATGGTGCAGTGACCTATCTTCAAAAAGCTGAGGATATCATGGATTTCTTGATTGTCATCGGTGCCATGGAATGTAAAGAGATTTTTGAGGAAGTCAAGATTATGCGCGAGACACGTAATGATGTCAATCGTGCTAATAATGCTGAGACTGCTAATATCGCAAAGACAGTAACAGCCAGCATGAAGACAATCAACAACATCATCAAAATTATGGATACTGTTGGTCTTGAAACACTTCCAATCGAGCTTCAGCAAGTTGCAAAAATCCGTGTTGAGAACCCAGACTACTCAATCCAGCAGATTGCTGACCACTTGGAGGGCACCCTAACGAAGAGTGGCGTTAACCACCGACTTCGCAAAATCAATAAAATCGCAAATGAATTATAGAAAGAAGGAATATTTGCTATGTCATGTACTACAATTCTCGTCGGCAAAAAAGCGTCTTATGACGGTTCAACAATGATTGCCCGTACAGAAGATTCACAAAGTGGTGATTTTACACCGAAACAATTTATCGTGGTTAATCCAGAAGATCAACCACGTCATTATAAATCAGTTTTATCTTCATTTGAAATCGATTTGCCAGATAATCCAATGCGCTACACTTCAGTGCCTGATGCTTTGCGTAAAGATGGTATTTGGGGTGAAGCAGGTATCAACGAAGCTAATGTTGCGATGAGTGAAACAGAAACAATCACAACAAATGCGCGTGTTTTGGGTGCTGATCCGCTCGTTGAATCTGGTATCGGTGAAGAAGATATGTTGACATTGGTGCTTCCATATGTCCGTACAGCGCGTGAAGGTGTAAAACGTCTTGGTGCGATTCTCGAAGAATACGGTACTTATGAATCAAATGGTGTTGCTATTTCAGACGTTGATGAAATTTGGTGGTTGGAAACAATCGGTGGTCACCACTGGATTGCTCGCCGTGTGCCAGATGATTGCTACGTGACAAATCCTAACCAACTTGGAATTGACCACTTTGAATTTAACAACCCAGATGACTACATGTGTTCAAATGATTTGCGTGACTTTATCGATGATAATAACTTGGATTTGACTTATTCAAATGAACATTTCAATCCTCGTTATGCCTTTGGTAGTCAACGTGATAAAGACCGTCATTACAACACTCCACGTGCTTGGGCAATGCAACGTTTCTTGAATCCAGAAATCAAACAAGATCCACGCAGTTTCTTTATCCCATGGGCACAAAAACCATATCGCAAAATTACTGTCGAAGATGTGAAATATGTCTTGAGCAATCATTATCAAGACACTGAATTTGATCCATATGGACCAGAAGGTGATGCTGTTAGCCAACGTACCTTCCGTACAATCGGTATCAACCGCACAAGCCAAACAGCTATTCTTCAATTGCGTCCAGACCAACCACACGATACAACAGGTATCCAATGGTTGGCATATGGCTCAATGCCTTTTGGAACAATGGTGCCATTCTTTACTCAAATTTCTACAACACCAGAATATTTTGCAAATACTGGCGAAAATGTTTCAACAGATTCGTTCTACTGGGCAAACCGCTTGATTGCTGCTATTGCTGATCCACATTTCCACCAACACGAAGGTGATATTGAAGCCTATGTTGAAAAAACAATGGCAGCAGGACATGCACGCATCAAACGTGTTGATTGTGCTTTAGCAAATGGTGAAAGCGTCGATTTCGATGCTGAAAACCAAGCTATGAGTGATTACATCCAAGAAGAAACTCAAAAACTTTTGAATAAAGTTCTCTTTGATGCAAGCAATCTCATGACAAACCGTTTCTCAGTAAGCGATTAATCGTTCAATCCCTTGAAGTTTTTCAAGGGATTTTTATTTTTTAAGCAAAAAATGCTTGCAAAAAACTAAAAGTTCAGATATACTTTACTGGTAAACTATTAACTTAACTAGTTAAGAAAAGGAGCCATCATGAAGAAGAAATTTCTTTTGTTCATAAATTTACTTGCGCTTTTGTTTGCATGGCAAGTTAGCCATATCAAGCAAGTTGCAGCAGATGACAAGATTAAAGTTGTGACAACTTTTTATCCTGTCTATGAGTTCACCAAAGCTGTCACAGGAGATTCAGCCGATGTGTCGATGCTGATTAAAGCAGGAACTGAGCCGCATGATTTTGAACCATCTACAAAAAATGTCGCAACGATTTCTGATGCTGACATGTTTGTTTATATGGATGATAGCATGGAAACATGGGTTAAAAAAGTTCAAAAATCAATTAATTCTGATGATTTGACTGTTGTCAAATCTACTGGTGATATGCTTTTGATGGCTGGCACTGCTGAAGAAGGGGAAGAAGGTCATGAAGGGCATAGCCATGAGTATGACCCACACGTCTGGTTATCACCAAAGCGTGCTGTCACATTGGTTGAAAATATCCGTGATGCTTTTGTGGCAAAATATCCTGATAAAGCTGCAACTTTTAAAACTAACAGTGCAGCTTACATTGAAAAGCTTAATGATTTAGATAAAAAGTATTCAGATGCTTTATCAAATGCTAAGCAAAAAAGTTTTGTTACTCAGCACGCTGCTTTTGGATACTTAGCACTTGATTACGGTTTGAACCAAATTCCAATTACTGGTGTATCAGCTGAATCTGAACCTTCAGCCAAACGTCTAGCAAGCCTTACAAAATATGTCAAAAAATACGACATCAAATACATTTACTTTGAAGAAAATGCTTCAAGCAAAGTTGCAGCAACTTTAGCAGACGAAGCTGGAGTTAAAACTGCTGTGCTAAATCCGCTTGAAAGTTTGACGACAAAAGAAATCAAAGCAGGTGAAGATTACTTCACTGTGATGAAAGATAACTTAAAAGCTTTGCGATTGACAACAGACGTTAAAGGTAAAGAAATCAAGGCTGAAACAGATGATACCAAAACTGTTCAACACGGTTATTTTAAAGATAAAGACGTCACTGACCGTAAACTAACAGATTGGTCAGGAACATGGCAATCTGTTTACCCATATCTGCTTGATGGTACGCTTGATGAGGTTTGGGAATACAAGGCAGATGCCTCAAAAGGTGAACAAACAGCCCAAGAAGTCAAAGATTATTACACAACTGGTTACAAGACTGATGTTGAAAAAATCATTATTGACGGTAAGAAAAACACTGTTACATTCGTTCAAAACGGTGAAGAACACAAGTACACTTACAAATATGTAGGTTACAAAATTTTGAAATACGAAAAAGGAAATCGTGGTGTTCGTTACTTATTTGAAGCAAAAGATGATAATGCTGGTGACTTTAAGTACATTCAATTTAGTGATCACAACATTTCATCAACAAAAGCAGAGCATTTCCACTTATTCTGGGGAAGCACTAGCCAAAAAGCTATTCTAAAGGAAATGGATAACTGGCCAACTTACTTCCCAGCAAGCAAATCAGGTCAAGAAATTGCTCAAGACCTTGTTGCTCATTAAGATAAAAAGGTTTGAATCATCTGATTCAGACCTTTTTTGATTGTATGGAGATGAGTTTTTGTACGTTGTCAGTCCTTGAAATCTTTGTTATAATTGAAACAAGATAGCACTTACATTTTAGGAGGCCACGTGAAAGAAAAACAAGTTACGAAATTCTTTTTAGCTTGTTCGACCTTAGTTACTTGCATTACTCTTGGGATTAATCTCACATTTCGTCACGCTGCTCACGCAGTGATTGCTGAGTCTGGTGAGGTTTCGCCAACTGCAACGGCAGATTTTATCGCAAGTATTGGTGAAACAGCTCGACAAATTGGTCAAGAACGAAATCTTTATGCTTCAGTGATGATTGCACAAGCTGTTTTAGAATCAAATAGTGGTCAATCCGCACTTAGTCAGCAACCTTATTATAATTTTTTTGGTATTAAGGGAGCTTACAATGGCAATTCAGTGACCATGCAGACATGGGAAGATGATGGTAGTGGCTACACTTACGAGGTTGACCAAGATTTTCGTTCCTATAATAGCTTGTCAGATTCGCTTAATGATTATGCTAATTTGTTAAGTTGGGACCTTTATGCAGATACCTGGAAATCAAATACCACATCTTATCAGGATGCAACAGCAGCACTCACAGGTCGATATGCAACAGATACAGCATATGCTGATAAATTAAATGCACTAATTGAGCAGTACGGTTTAACAACATATGATGACCCTGTCGTTGTTGAAGAAGAGAATCAGACAAATAGTGAACAGACAACTGACCCGAATCATGTTTGGAATAAGTACCGCGGTTCGTATACAAGCAAAGACATCTTAGCAGAAGATGAAGCGTGGATAGCATATATTAGTTAAAAGACGTTAGCTTTCAAGTTAACGTCTTTTATATAACAAAAAAACCAGCTCTTAATAGAGTTGGTTTTTTCTGTAGTAAAATGCGGTTTATTATTTTGTGAAACCGTATTTTCCAAACATTATATATGATATTAGCAAATACCTTTTAAAATAAGGCTTTAACGGATTTTAATTTTAAAAATTTATATATATATTAAGTATTTATAAACGTGTACGGTACCAAAAAGGTACCAAAAATATTAAGTTTCGGAGCTTATAAAACAATGAAATTTCACTCAATTATGTTGAGCGTTTTTTATTTTATAAAAATACTATATTAAAAAGGAATCTCAAAATTTGAAATTCCTTTTTATGTTATAATGTTGATAAACTTACTTAACTTTTTCTAGCTGTTGGAGTGAATAGTATACACTTCTTGCAATATTCCATGCCATTACAGGAGGAACAGCATTTCCAATTGCTTTATAGGCTGCTGATGCACTAGTAGTAAAAATAAAGTCATCTGGAAAAGATTGTAGCCTAGCACATTCTCTGACACTTAATCGTCTCCAACCTCTCATATCATCGGGTTCAAAACCTTCTAAAGAACGATAGTGAGCTTCTATATTTCCATGGTGCTCTGCTCGAATAGTTGGGGAAGGTCGATTAGCATCAATTTTGTTATTACCTTGAGTTTTTTTCCCTGGGTAAAATTTTGCTTTTGAAATATCACGTGAAGTATGGTTATAGATTGTTGGAGTATTTATTTTGTTCCAAAGATCATCAATCCCTTCTTTGGCAGTTCTCCATTTGTTTCCAGTAGTTTCACCAGTTTCATCAAATAATTTAGCAGGGTAGTACTGATTATTTATATCTCCTAGGTCTTTTCTAATTCCCATTATGATTACCCTCCTTCTTGTTTGAGGAACACCGTAATCTGCAGAATTTAATACATTATATTGTACGTTGTAGCCGGCCTTGTCAAAATCCTCTAGTATTGTGTCAAGGGCTGAACGATTAACATTTTCTCCTTCTATGTTTTTTCGAGAATTACGAATTCCATCAACATTCTCTGCAACAAACATCTTTGGTTTATAATGCTTGATGACACGAATCATTTGTAAGTATAACTGTCCTCTTGGGTCACTTAATCCTCCACGTTTACCTGCATAACTAAAGGTTTGGCAAGGGAAGCCACCCAGAACAACATCGATATTTATGTCAGAAATTGGCTGTTTGGTATTTTTTTCAATGTCCTCATCTATATCTTTTAACTCAAGCTCTGAAATACTTCTTCGTTCAACTTTGTGATGAAAATTATCCTCATAAACATCTGCAGCTTGCTTGAAAATATCATTTGAAAACACTAGAGAGAATGGGTTTTCTTCGTAATGTGTTCCTAAATAATCAAAGTTTCCTCGGAAACCTAAATCCATCCCTCCAGCTCCTGAGAATAGGCTAAGTACGTTTAATTTTTTTTTGCTTATTGTCGAAACATTGTTAGCATTGATTGTTTTTAAATTATTATGGTAATAAGTTTTTGACATATTCTATTCCTTTCAAAACGAGGTGAGTATTATGAATGTAACAATTGAAGAAGTGTTAAATTCAATAAAGAATTATATTGAATCTAATACTTGGAAAGAAATTTATTTCAAAAGCAAAGGGAATGATAATGGATTTGAAAAATTAATCGAGTTTATTATTCCCGATATTGAAAAGAAATTTAGCGGTGTAACTATCAATCTAATAAGCGGACATCATTTTCCAGATGTAGACATTGTTATAAACGGAATAAAATTTGGACTTGAATTAAAAAGCTCTCAAAGGGGACTATGGGCAATTCCAGGGAACTCCATTTTTGAAAGTATTTCTGAAGATAATTACTCCGATATTTATTTGATGTTTGCAAGTCGAAAAAAAGATCCATCAACTAAACAATTCGTATTTCAATATGAAATCAAATATAAAAAGTATTGGGAAGTAACAAGTAGCATTTCGGTAACCCACAGCCCTAGATTTATTATTAATATGGATTCGCAGGATAGTGTTTTTAATTCTTTATTGGAATATGATGAATTTAGAAAAATGTCAAATGAGTCAAAAGCTACCTTCGCTCAAAGAATTTTGAGAGAAAAAGCTGACGGTGTAAAATGGTATACTTCTTCGGAGGTTGAATCAGTTAAGGTAACTAATTTCTCAGATTTATCCAATGATAGAAAAAAAGAATTAATAACAGAATTACTTGTATTATTTCCTACAGATGTTCTTAGAAAAAGAAATGATTATACAAGGTGTACAAATTATCTGATAGATAAATACTATATCTACTCAAAAAGTCTTCGAGATGTATTTTCGGCAGGTGGAAAAATAAATAAAAATGGAGTTAAAATTCCACAAACGCTCCAAAACTTTCTCAATCATATTAATTCAATTCAAAATATTTTAGAAAATGCTAATGATGAATTTAAAAAAGTAGCATATGAATGTTGGGGAATATTACCCAAAGAGGATTTCCTATCAGATTATCAATTAGTTGTTGATAATTGGATAGGTAAAGAGTTCAAAAATGAGCTATCACAATTGAATGTTACATCCATATTTGACTTACAATAGTATTCTATCACAAGTTTTATGGCGCGTCAATTACCGCGTCATAAAGTTTAGAATGTAAGAGTTTATAAATATTTTTTGGTTATATGATAAAAAAGGCCCCTTGAAAAAGGAGCCTTTTTAAGGAGCTAAGAACCCAATCGGGGATTTACCTGAGCAAGGGCAGGAGGCAGCACCTCTACCTAGTACTCACAAGGAGCACTCTTTGAATGAGTCGTCACCGACACAAACTCAGTCTTAGCTCATTACCAATATATCATTTTAAATTCTTTTTAGTCAATTTTTTTATATAATTAATTCGCTCAATTGGAAGCATGGTCTTTTCAGATTTAATGAGTCTGCGATATATTCCAAAACGAGTATCATCATCTGAAAGATCTTCAATGAATTTCAAATAACCTCGGACATAGTTTTCTTCATCCGTAGGTGCAATTCCAATTAGCATTTTTCCTTTATGCTCTTCAGATGTTTCGTATCCAAATTGTGCATTATATCTTTCTAATTCTTTATCAGTAGCGTAAGCAAAATGGATATTATAATTTTTTAGTTCCTGTTTTATGCAACGAAGCTGTAATTCACTTTCATAAAAAACTTTAAATTCTTTTGTTTCCCTAACAGACTTATTGATATCATCCTGAACACCTGGTTCAATATCAACATAATTATCATAATCTGTGTGAATAAAAGTCCACCATAATAAAAATAAGAGATTTTTTCCAGTGTATATTGGATCAATGCCACCTTTATCCTTTTTTGATAAGTCGTGATGAAAGTAATAAAAAGCTTTTTTATTTGTCATTTTATTTGCTCCTTGATTTTTAAAATTTATTCCATGATCTACTTGTCAGCAAGTAACCTATGCTATTTTTATCTAATTTGTCGGTTGTCAGCTCTTCAGTCTGACAACTCGTCAAATTTAGTCTAAATCGCATAGCTTGCTATCAAGTAGCTTTCACGGCATAAAAGTGATACTAACTATTTTTATCGACAAGATTTTTAACTTGTCTAATAACTGTTTTGGCTAATCCTATTGGACTTAAGCTATTGACAAGTGAAAGTGTGTTTTGAAAAACGGGCTTTGGCATAAATTCTTTTGCTTTCTCTCTCCAAATAGTCATCTTTTTGTTTAATAAGGTTATTTGATTATCTAGATTTTCAATTTTGTTTTTTAACTGCCTATTTTCCTGTTTTAATATTAAATTCTCATCACTTGTATTACGATAAGACAATAAACTTCTTGATAATTGATTGTTCTCTGACTGAAGTTTAGTTAATTTATGTTTTAATTTAGAGTTGTCTAACATATTTTTCTTTGCAGTATGATAAAGTTTTTCAAATGTCACTTTTTCCATTTTCAACCTACCGTCAAATGTTCGTTTGATTAGATTATTTTTTTGTAGATTATCAATGTTAAAGTTATCAAGTTCAGTTAAGTCTATTTTTAAATCTGAAAGTTCCTTGATTTCTTTTTCGTATTTTTCAATGGTTCCGACAGTTTCCCATTCTTTGTTTTCAAGTTCTGAAAGAGCTTGTTTTTTATTATCGATATCATTTTGTAGCTTATTTAATTGACTTTTAGCATTGCCAATTTCGCTGTTTTTCTTATCAATGGCTTTGTCAGCCATTTTTAGTATTTTTTGTTTTTCTTTAAATTCTTCCGTTTTTAGATGCTTTTTCTTACTATCTGCCTCACCTCGTTGTAAATGGTACCCCTGTTTATTAAGGTATTTGGGTAGTTCATCTTGAATTTCCCTTAATTTTTCTCGGTTCCCAAAAAGTGCTTTGGAGCTTAATTTACCATCTTTCATTGGCACAATTCCCAAATGCATGTGTGGTGTACTTTCATCAAGATGTACACTAGCATAGGCAATGTTAGCTTCTCCATATTTTTCAGCAAAGTAGTTTTTAGCACTCTCAAAGAATTCTTTAGTTTGTTCTTGGTCTAGCGACTCAAAAAATGTTTTATCTGATGTAATAACCCATTCGTTACATAGTACAGCATCTTTGCGAATTCCACGACTAGATATGCGATTTTCATTAATATGCTCCTTTATTTGTTTATGGTAAGTTTGATTTTTATTGCGATTGGTTAGTTCATAGTTAAGGTGAGAACGACTTGGATCTATATCTTTGTTAGAGTGATTTTTAAAAACACGTTCATTATGATTATAAATACCACTTAATTGACTAGATTTGTATTTTTCCATTCTAGCTACAATATAACTCATATTTCAAAGCTCCTTTCTCGGCTCAAAAGGTCGCCGAGGTGGTGGCGGAAATTGCCACCACGAATAAGCAACCATACAATTAGTTTCCTCTTAAGAGATCGGCACTACTTCCATGTAAAGTGTAACGCACTACGCTTTACTTCGTAAAAGTGCGTTCTCCGAAGGGTCTTGCAGACGGCTGGTCGCTCCAAAAATAGTAGCGACATCGGAACAACTCTCGAGCCACAAGAGAAGTTCCGACTATACTCGCCGAAGCGAGTAAGGCACTTAGTCAGTGCCAAAGGTCGGACGGATTCGCATTGTCCGACAATTTCCTTTAAAAAAGAGTGAAGCTAAGTACTATCGTAATGATAACAATAAGTAAGATAATCCTCTGTCGTTCTAAACTCCTAATGTAATCTAGTAAATCGTATCTTTCTTGAATAAGGTTATTACGATTTTCAAGTGATGAAGTTAATTTATTAGCTAACTTATCTATCCTAATTTGCATGTCTTGTTTTTCTTCTTTATTTGTTTTCTTGAGTTTATTTAATTCATGCTCTAATTTTATGACATCATTTTCAAAAGCATAATCTTCTAGTATCTTAATGCCTATTAAATCAAGGTTTTCAACCTTTTGGTTGTCTCTGTATAAATGACCATTTAATCTGTTTTTATATTTAGGCGACCGTATCTTCTTATATACGGATTGAGTAGTTACTCCTTGACTCTCTGCATAGTCTTTTATTCTCATTTTTAACCTCTCAAAGTATTGGTATTAATGTATTTTCAACCTTTTGGTTGAAAGTATTTTAGGGTGCTCGACCACCAAAATAAGCTAATTCTTTTTCAAGTCTCGGACGTTCATGTTTAAGTAATTCTTTCAAGAGTTCTAAATAGTCTATTTCGGACGTTTTATAACTTTCAAGAATTTTTTTGTATTTGGTTCTGGTATTCCTATGTAGTTTTTTCCATACATTTTTATCACGAGTATAAGCCACAAGATAAATCTGTGTTTCAACTGGTAAATCAGTAAAATCAAAGGGTTTAAAAATAATCGTATTAATAATGTCAAATATTTCTTCAACAGAACGATTGCGAAGTTGAAATTCTAAACGCCACCAGTGGGAAAAATGTTTTGCAAATTCTTTTTCTGCGGGGGTTCCATTTTCTAGTTGCTCAATTTTTTTATTATATAGCCTAATTTGTTTTTCTGAGCGAGAAGCACCAAGATACTTTGTTTCAAGTTTTCCTAGATTAGATCTAAATTCTTTTGTTGCAGTTGGTCTGCCTTTTTTCTCTAAAATAAATTCGCTACAATCTACCTCAAATAAATCAAATGCTAAGTCGGCACGTGATATTGAAATATCCTCAAGGCATGGTATAATGGTCTCAATGATTTTTTTATCAATTGGACGGAGTTTATTAGGGTTGAACTCCAAGCGAAATGGACGAGCGTGAAAGGCCTGTCCTTTTCTTTTGTCATAATCTATTTTGAGGATAACATGGCCTTCAGCCTTGGTAGAAGCATTAAATAAATCAGTCATAGCAGTAGTCACAATGATTGCAACGTGGTTTTCAACCAATTTTTTTAGCAAATGAAGCCTATTTGTTTTAACATAAGCTGTCATTGTAATATTATCCAAGCTGACTTTTATATCCAAAAAAGAACTCCTTTCTTTGACGGTCGCCTATCGGCGCCGATTTTTTTGTCTGCGCAAAGGCTTACGTAAAATGACATTCTCGGGGGAGCAACCCCGAGCCGACTTCGTCGAACCATTTTCATTTTTCTCCAGCCAAACTTGCCAAAAAACGGGTGTAGTGGATGCACATCAGATGTGCACATAGCGGGCTGTTAGAGGGCGCCCTGTTATAAAATTTTCGGACCCTTCAAAAATTTGACTTCAAAATTCCATTTTCATAATATTTTCATAACTGTTTTCATGAAATTTAGAGCTCAAAAAATCTGTGATTTTAGGAGATGACTTTGCAAAATATTATCGATTATCATAATTTTATCTTTCAAATTGTTGTAACCATTGAGCAACTTTACGTTTGTCGTATAAAGTTACTCCGTCAATAACCATATAAGGCATACCTTCTTTTTGCCATTTTGCAATAGTAGTCGTTGAAACATCTAGCCAACGACTTAAACCAGACATACGAACCAATGGTTTATAAAGTTCCTTGTCTTCAAGGGCTTTTTCAATGGCGGTTTGTAGCATGTTATCGTAGCGAGCCAGTAGCTCTTTTTCTTTTCGCTTAGGTAATTGTAAAATGAATTCTTCAGACATCTTGTTTTTCCTTTCATTGTTTTATAAGCTCCGAACCAAATTACAAATATTTTGTAATTCACGGTTATTATATTACAAAATATTTGTAAAATCAATTGCTTTTACAATTTTTTTGTAAAAATGGTGTATATATGATAAAATATAGCCCAAGCGGAGGTGTTTTATTGGATAATAGAGTGAATGAATTACGAAAACAATTTGGAAAGACAATGAAGAAATTATCTGCAGAGACGGGTATCGGATTATCAACTATTTCAAACTATGAAAATGGTTATTCAACACCTAAAAAGAAAAATGCCCAAATACTTGCTGACTACTTTGGTGTATCTGTTCCTTATTTACTTGGCTTGGATGATAACCCAGTCTTAAAAAATCCTAGTGAGGATAGTTTTGTTAAATCATTTATTAAGTTTTTAAAAGACGGTTCTGTTACAAGTAAAAAAATTGATGATTTGACCCCTTTTAAAGATGATGTTGCCGGTTTACTTGCTGATATTAGTGGAACAGGAATTTTAGAAAGTCATATTGATTTTTTGATAAAAGAAAAGGGCTATCACCCAATTATTGTGAAAGCCTATAAGCACTTTTTAAAAGAACAGTCAGAAACAATATTTCCATATCTGCTAAATAAGAGTGGTGATAAAAACTCACCTTATCATTATGTTTGGGAAGAGTGGGAAAAGTCCGAAGAGTATAAAGCCGTGCAGAAAGCAAAGAAAGACTAATATGTAATTTCATTGTTTTATAAGCTCCGAAACCTTAGAAACGGAGAAATTACATGTCTATTATTAAGTACAAGGCTAAAAAGTCTAAAACAGGCTATCTTTACAAAGTTAGAATTTACCGAGTTATTGACGGGAAACGTCATGATTATTTTAAAAGTGGTTTTAAGACGCGTAGAGAAGCCAAAGAACATGAAGCAATAATTTATCATAAAAAACTAACAGGAGAGCTCACAGAGCTTTTAAAAGCTTCTGAGAGGACTTTTGAGGAAGTTTTTGAAGAATGGTTCAAAACATATCAAGATACTGTAGAGAGGACGACAAGCGTCCGTACTGATGATATGTTCCGGTTACACATCTTACCAACGCTAGGAAATTTTAAAATTTCAAAAATAACTCCTTGGCAATGCCAGGAGTTTATTACAGAAAAGGGAAAAACGTTTAGAAATATTAAGCAAGTAAAGTCTTATGCTAATCAAGTTTTCAATTTTGCTGTTAAGATGAAGTTGATTACTGAGAATCCTATGAGAGATATAACTTTACCAAAACGGGAACATAAACAATCAGATAATTTCTTTAACGTTGACGAGTTACATGAGTTTTTAGCTATTGTAAAAGCAGAAGAGTCCTACAAAGATTATGCTTTATTTAGATTGCTAGCTTATAGCGGTTTAAGGAAGGGTGAGCTTTATTCTTTGAGATGGTCTGATATTGATTTTGATAAACAAATACTATCTGTCAACAAAAATTTAGGGCGAATTAGAGGAAAAGCTGTTGAGAAAAAGACGAAAAATAGGTTCTCTGTACGACAAATCCCTTTAGATGATGAGACTATTTCTATCTTGAGAGAGTGGAAAGTACGTAGTAAAAAAGAAAAAGGGCAACTTTCAGTTACCCCATTAATTGATAATGATTACATATTTACGTTTGTTGATAGAGACGGAAAAATACAACCATTGTATCAAGATTATATAAATTATAACCTAAAACGTATTATTGATAAACATAATCTAAAGAAAATATCGCCACATGGTTTTAGACATACTCATGCAACATTGATGATTGAGATTGGTGTAGATCCAGTAAATGCTGCTAGACGGTTAGGGCATGCAAGTAGTCAAATGACACTAGATACCTATAGTCATGTAACCGAAGCTGGAGGAGAAAGAACAATCAAAAAGTTTGCTGAATACCTCAAAAATTCGGCTGACTAATTTTCCAAAACGGTACCAAAAACGGTACTAAAAATAAAAAAAGCCAATTCCGAATTCTCGAAAAAGGCTTGAAATCAACGATAATTGACAAATGCGGTTTATTATTTTGTGAAACCGTATTTTTTGTTGAAGCGATCCACACGACCATCTGCTTGAGTGAATTTTTGGCGACCAGTGTAGAATGGGTGAGAATCTGATGAGATTTCCACACGTACAAGTGGGTAAGTAGCGCCTTCAAATTCTACAGTTTCGTCAGAAGCTTTTGTAGAACCGCTAAGGAATTTGTAACCAGTAGTTGTGTCCATGAATACTACTGGACGGTATTCTGGGTGGATATTTTGTTTCATTGTTAAAAGATTTCCTTTCTGCCATGGCGCTTTTCCGCACCATAGTTATTTTAACTTCTTTAGTTTATCAAATAAACCAATTTTTGACAAGACTTTTGTGCAAAATAATTGAATTGAAATGTAATTGTTATAAAGTCTAGTCTGGTAAGGTTCAATCGTGTTTTTACTCAGCTAGCAAATCTTTGATTTCTTGGTAGATTTGTTCGTTTTCTTCTAAGCTGTAAGAATTGGCTCCGCTGGCAAGAGGGTGGCCTCCGCCGTCATGACGTTTGGCAATTTCGTTGATGACTTTTGTTTTACTGCGCAAGCGGACACGATAGTTCCCGTTTGCTTGTTCGACAAAGATTGCCCATGATTGGACACAATCAATACGACCTGGGGCACCAACGATAGCAGATGTTTCAGCTTCTGTGACATTGTATTTTTTCATTGTTTCTTGCGTCAAGATAACACGCGCAGCCCCATTGTCATCAACTTCTAAATTATCGTAAACAAAGCCTTGAAGTTTAGCAATTTTAAATGAAATAGAATCCATTTGGCGAGCAAGACTAGAAAAATCGAAGTCGTATTCGCGAAGTTTACTTGCAATCATGAAGGTTTTACTGCTTGTGGCTGGGTAAAGGAAACGCCCAGTATCTCCGACAATACCTGAGTAGAGCAAGCGGGCAGCTTCGCTAGAAAGGGCTAAGCCAGTAGAGAAAGCAAAGTCAGAGATGATTTCGCTGGCACTTGAGGCGTTCGTATTGACGTACAAGAGGTCACCATAAACATCTTCGTTAGGGTGGTGGTCAATCTTAATGAGGCAATCGCCCTTTGTGTAGCGCTCATCGTCGATGCGCGGAGTGTTTGCTGTGTCAGTGACAATGACCAAAGCCCCATCATAGTCGCTGTCAGAGACCTCATCCATTGTTGTAATCCATGCAAGAGTTGGCTCATCAAAACCAGTTGCTAAAACTTTTTTAGTTGGGAAATTATGCTTGATGAGTTCACGCAAACCGGCTTGGCTACCTAGAGCATCTGGATCAGGACGTTGGTGACGGTGAATGATAATGGTATCGTAAGCTTTTATCTTTTCTAAAATTTCTTCAAATGTATTCATAGTTTGTTCCTTTACAAGTTGAGATTTATTTTATTATAGCATGAAAAAGAAAAACTGTAGAAAGTTTGTAAAATAAGTTTATTACTTTATTTTTATTTTAAAAATGCTAAAATTAAAATGTAAACGTTTTCTAAAAAACAAAAAATCATAAGGAGGCTATGCTCATGTCAGTATTTTATGTTCCATCTCAAAACCTTATTGGTCGCGGAGTGGTTAAAGAAATCGGAAGTCATATTAAAGAATTAGGCTACAAAAAGGCTCTTTTGGTAACAGACCATTTTATTGCTGGAAGTGATATTTTACCTAAAGTAACTGCACCACTTGATGCAGAAAATATTGATTATGTTGTTTATAGCGATGTTGATCCAAATCCAACAGTTAAAAATGTCGAAGAAGGTCTAGCTGCTTTGAAAGAAAATGCTTGTGACTTTATCATCTCACTTGGAGGTGGTTCACCACAAGATGCTGCTAGTTGTATTTCAATTTTGGCAACAAATGGTGGTCGTCCACAAGACTACGAAGGTGTCAACAAATCATCTAAAAAAGGTCTTCCTGTTGTAGCCATTAACACGACTGCAGGAACATCAGCTGAAATTACAATCAACTACGTCATCACAGATGAAGAACGCAAAGTTAAAATGGTTATGGTTGATAAAAATAGCTTAGCCTTGATGTCAGTTAATGACCCAGAACTTATGGTTTCAATGCCAAAATCATTAACAGCGGCAACTGGTATGGATGCTTTGACTCACGCAATCGAAGCTTTAGTGACACCAGGTGCTTACGGTGCAACGAAAAAACTTTCAATTGGAGCAATTGAGCTAATCAAAGAATTTTTGCCACGAGCTGTTGAAAATGGTGAAGATTTGGAAGCGCGTGAAGCTATGGTTAATGCTATTTTCTTAGGTGGTATGGCGTTTAATAATGCAGGACTAGGTTATGTGCATGCGATGGCTCACCAACTCGGTGCGGTTTACCATTTGCCACACGGTGTCTGCTGTGCTATGATTTTGCCAATCGTCGAACGTGAAAATACCAAACACGTTCCAGCAGCTTTCCGAGATGTGGCTAAAGGACTAGGACTTCATACAGAAGATAAAAGTGACCAAGAATGTGCTGTTTACGCTATTGCAGAAATTGAAAAATTGTCAGCAACAGTTGGTATTCCTAAGAAATTGACTGAGCTTGGTATTAAGGAAGAAGAATTCGACTTCGAATTTCTTTCTAAAAACGCTTTACTTGATGCCTGTGCACCAGGTAATCCATTTATGCCAACACTTGAAGAAACAATCGAACTTTACAAACAATTGTTTTAATGGAGCAAGAGTTTAACGTAAGTCACTGAAAATTTTCAGTGACTTATTTTTTTGAGAAAAATTTCTTTGCAAAACAAAAAGAATGTGTTAAGATAGTACCTAAAAAATTTAATTAGAGGAGGCTAACTTGGATACAACAACGTTAAAAGACTTGGCAAAGACAGAATTACATTGTCACTTGGATGGTTCAATTTCATTGGAGACAATTCGTCAATTAGCAGATATGGCAGACATTGCTGTTCCTGAATCTGATGATGAACTGAAAAAGCTTGTCGTGGCACCTGCTGAGGCAGAATCTTTGATGGATTACCTTAAGGCATTTGATTTTATTCGTCCGCTTTTACAGACAAAGAAGGCTTTACACTTAGCGGCTTACGATGTGGCTAGACAAGCTGCGCAGGAAAATGTGATTTACACTGAAATTCGTTTTGCGCCTGAGTTTTCAATGGACGAAGGTCTAAAAGCTTCAGAGACCGTCGAAGCTGTTTTGTCTGGTCTTGAGCAAGCAGAAAATGATTTTGGCATTGTTGCTAAAGTGCTTGTCTGTGGGATGAAACAATCACCTGCAAGTGTTACTCGAGATATCTTTGACCATGTTGTACCGTTAGCCAAAAAAGGGTTGGTTGGTTTTGATTTTGCAGGAAATGAACTTGATTTTCCACCAGCAGAATTGGAAAAACTCATTCGCTACACTCAAGAACTTGGTCTTCCGATGACTTTCCACGCTGGAGAATGTGGCTGCGCTCACTACATTGCAGACTCAATTGCCCTTGATATCAAACGTTTGGGGCATAGCACAGCTATTTATAATCAACCGGAATTAATCAAACAATTTGTTGAGAATAATGTAACGGCTGAGCTTTGTTTGACAAGTAATTTGCAGACAAAAGCAGCAAAATCAATCGATGAATTTCCGTTTCTTGCTTTGAAAAATGCTGGTGCTAAAATTACAATTAATACAGACAATCGAACAGTTTCTGATACAAATCTGACAAAAGAATACGGACTATTTGTTAAACATTTTGGAGTAGATGCAGCTGATTTTCTAACCTTTAATAAAAATGCCATTCATGCATCTTTCACAAGTGAAGGTCAAAAAGCTGATTTATTATCGAAAATTGACGATTTATATAAAACATTTTTGTAAAAATATGCTACAATAATGGTAATTTATGTTTGGAGGAAACTATGGCTTTAGTTAAAATTGTCTATGCCAGCATGACAGGAAATACTGAAGAAATTGCTGACATCGTCGGAAATAAATTTGAAGAACTCGGACACACTGTTGAAGTAGACGAATGTACAACTGTTGACGCAGCTGATTTTGAAGATGCTGATGTTGCAATCGTTGCATCATACACTTACGGAGACGGTGAATTACCAGACGAAATCGTTGATTTCTACGAAGATTTGGCAGATGTTGATTTGTCAGATAAAATTTTTGGTGTTGTCGGTTCTGGTGACACTTTCTATGATTACTTCTGTAAAGCAGTTGATGAATTTGAAGCTCAATTTGCATTGACAGGCGCTACAAAAGGTGCTGATTCAGTCAAAGTTGATTTGTCAGCTGAAGAAGAAGACATTGCAAATCTAGAAGCTTTCGCAGAAACTATTTCTGAAAAAGTAAACTAATAGTAACCTGAGGTTGGAGTGCGCTCCAATCTCTTTTTTTCTCTTCTCCTTCATAAAGAATTAAATATAAGTGAGGTGCCGTATGGCAAAAAATAGAGAATACGATTATGGCTTTCACGATGATGTGACGCCAACTTATTCAACCGGAAAAGGGCTGACAGAAGAAATCGTTCGAAACATATCTGCTTACAAGCATGAGCCAGAATGGATGCTTGAGTATCGGCTAAAAAGTTTGGAATTGTTTTATAAACTTCCCATGCCTGATTTTGGACCAGATTTATCTGGAATTGACTTTGATGATGTGATTTATTTTCAAAAATTAGCTGATAAAAAAGTTAATGATTGGGATGATGTCCCTGATAAAATCAAGGAAACTTTTGAGAGACTTGGTATCCCGCAAGCAGAGCGAGACTATCTATCAGGTGCCGTGGCACAATACGAATCTGAAGTTGTCTACCATAATATGAAAGAAGAATTTCAAAAGCAAGGCATTATTTTCACAGATACCGATACAGCTCTTCAAGAATATCCTGAACTATTTAAGAAGTATTTTGGAAAAATTGTTTCAAATAGCGAGCACAAATTTGCTGCGCTAAATGGTGCGGTTTGGTCAGGTGGAACCTTTATCTATGTTCCAAAGGGTGTTCAATGTGATATTCCCGTTCAGACATATTTCCGAATTAACGGTGAAAATGCTGGACAGTTTGAACGCAGTTTGATTATTGTTGATGAAGGTGCTTCAATTCAATACATCGAAGGTTGTACAGCGCCAAATTATTCGACAAATAGTTTGCATGCTGCCACTGTTGAAATTGTTGTTAAACGTGATGCAAGTTTTCGTTATACAACTATGCAGAACTGGTCAGATAATGTCTACAATCTTGTAACAGAACGTGGTAGAGTTGAAGAAAATGGTATGTTGGAGTGGATTGATGGTAATCTTGGAAGTAAGGTTAACATGAAATATCCTTGCTCAATTTTAGCAGGACCACATGCTAAAACATCTGTGCTTTCCATGGCATTTGCCAATTATGGACAACATCTAGATGCAGGTTGTAAGGTTTATCATAATGCTCCTCATACGTCTTCAACTTTGATTTCAAAATCTGTAGCTAAAGATGGTGGAAAAACTGATTATCGTGGGTCAGTTTACTTTGGTAAGCATAGTGACGGCTCAAAATCTCATATTGAATGTGACACCATTTTAATTGATGATTTATCAAGTTCTGATACCATTCCTTTCAATGAGATTCACAATTCAAATGTCTCATTAGAACATGAAGCAAAAGTCTCAAAAGTCTCAGAAGAACAGCTTTACTACATGATGAGTCGAGGCATTTCAGAAGAAGAAGCGACAGCGATGATTGTTAATGGCTTTATGGAACCAATCACAAAAGAACTTCCTATGGAATACGCTGTTGAAATGAATAGCTTAATTACCATGAGTATGGAAGGCTCAGTTGGTTAATATCTTTAAAGTTTTCTTGTCAAGCTATTAACTTTTCTTTATAATGGAAACAATAATATAGAAGAAAGATAGGTTATAGGGATATGTCAGTAAAAGATTTAGAGCTTACTCGTAAAGAAATTGACCAAGTTGATCAACAACTGGTTGCTTTGCTAGAAAAGCGCATGCAGTTGGTCAATGATGTTGCAGCCTATAAAAAAGCTACTGGTAAGCCTATTTTGGATACTAGCCGTGAAAAAATTGTACTAAACAAAGTTGCTAGCCGCGTTCAAAACAAAGCCTTTGAAGAAACATTAGTAAATACTTTCGCAGATATTATGAAAAATTCTCGCAACTATCAAGCCAAACAATTAGCTGATGATTGAGGTTAAGGGAGATTTATCATGATAAAAAAACTAAAGGATAATCAAGATTATTCTTTGAATTTACTAGGAAAATTAGTAGGATTAAGCATTCTTATAGGAATTCTCATTGGCTGTGTTGATGCTATTTTCGGACGTGTCTTACTTGCTTTGAGCGACTTTCGAGTTGCAAACTTCAATTATCTGATACCATTTTTAGGGCTTGTCGGACTTTTGATTGTTTATCTTTATCAAAAAGCAGATAGTCGAGCAGCCAAAGGAATGGGCTTGATGTTTGCTGTCGGACGTGGAGAAGAAGACGAGATTCCTCTTGTTTTACTGCCCTTGGTAACTGTTTCTACTTGGGCAACACATCTTTTTGGTGGTAGTGCTGGTAGAGAAGGCGTGGCTGTACAGCTTGGTGCAACGATTTCGCATGCATTCAGTCGATTTATTTCTTTTGAAAATAGCTCGCGCTTGTTTCTTGTGATTGGTATGGCAGCAGGGTTTGCAGGTTTGTTCCAAACACCGCTTGCAGCTGTATTTTTTGGACTAGAAATATTAGTGCTTGGCAAGTTGCAGTTAGTTGCTTTATTGCCGATGACGGTTGCTTCTTTTGTTGCAAGTACGACATCACATTTTTTAGGACTGGAAAAATTTTCTCACTTTGTTGATGTATCGCTAAATCTTGATATATTCCTATTTTTCAAATTAGCTTTGTTAGGGATTATCTTTGGTTTGGTTGGAAATGCTTTTGCAGCGTTTTTAGCCTTTTCTAAGGAAAAAGCAAAGGAAGTTTTTGCAAATCCATACTATCGTATTTTGTTTGGTGGGATTTTTCTAAGTTTACTTTTCTTGATGTTTTTCAACGGGCGTTACTCAGGACTTGGAACGAATTTGATTGCTGCAAGTTTTTCTGGAGGCGATATTCATATTTATGATTGGCTTCTCAAACTGATTTTTACAGCTGCGACACTTGCTATTGGTTTCCAAGGTGGCGAAGTAACTCCTTTGTTTGCAATCGGAGCATCGCTTGGCGTTGTCTTAGCAAAAATCTTTGGACTTCCTGTTGAATTTGTAGCAGCAGCTGGATATATCAGTGTTTTTGGCAGTGCTACGAATACGCTGCTCGCACCGATTTTTATTGGTGGTGAAGTTTTTGGCTTTGCCAATTTACCGTATTTTACATTGGTAATGATTTTCGCTTATAGCCTTAATCGCAGGAATTCTATCTACACTGGTCAAGAGGTACTTTCTTTCTAAAAAATACGTCATATTGCTTTACAGTCATGGCTATTTTTGGTAGAATGTGATATGTGTGTAATGGACGCACTAAAATACGGCTAATCCGCTGGGACAAGCACTTAAGATTAGTAAGATAGGAGAATAATTAAATGAATCCATTAATTCAAAGTTTGACTGAAGGTCAATTACGTACTGACATCCCTGCATTCCAACCTGGTGATACTGTTCGTGTTCACGCAAAAGTTGTTGAAGGAAGCCGCGAACGTATCCAAATTTTCGAAGGTGTGGTAATTTCACGTAAAGGTCAAGGGATCTCAGAAATGTACACAGTTCGTAAAATTTCAAGTGGTATCGGTGTTGAACGTACATTCCCAGTTCACACTCCACGTGTAGAAAAAATCGAAGTTGTTCGCCACGGTAAAGTACGTCGTGCTAAACTTTACTACTTGCGTGCATTGCAAGGTAAAGCTGCTCGTATTAAAGAAATCCGTCGTTAATTTTAACGAACACGATTCGATGAAAAGATCTGTCCTTGCGGCAGATTTTTTCTTAACTCCCCTTAGTTCAATGGATATAACAACTCCCTCCTAAGGAGTAGTTGCTGGTTCGATTCCGGCAGGGGAGATAGAAATTATCGTAAAAAGCCTTGATATCAAGGCTTTTTCTTATGTTTGAAATGGATTTTGCCCCAAATTTTGTCTCAAAAATTCTTCCTCTTTTTTAGTGAAAAGTTCAAGAAATATTGTGTTAATTTTTTCTGAAAAAATCTTTTATTTTCACCAGGTTTTTTCCTCTATTCTAGATAAAAAATGATATAATATTTTTTGATTAGAAACGAAGGAAGTATAATGGCAAGAAAAAAATATTCTATCGATAGTCGCATCGACTATTCTGTGATTTTACCTGTCTTTTTTCTTTTGCTTATTGGTTTAGTTGCTGTTTATATTGCAACAGCAAATGATTATCCTGGAACCATTGCAAAAGTGATGACGCAACAAGGCATTTGGATTTTTTTAGGTTGTGCAGTTGCCTTTGTTGTCATGCTCTTTAGCACAGAATTTTTATGGAAAGTCACCCCGTATCTATATGGATTAGGACTAGCCTTGATGGTTTTACCTTTGATTTTTTACAGTCCTGAATTGGTAGAGTCTACAGGTGCTAAAAACTGGGTGACAATTGGTTCTGTGACCTTATTTCAACCTTCAGAGTTTATGAAGGTCTCGTATATTTTAATGCTTGCTAGGGCATCCATATGGTTCCGCCAAAAATTTTCAGAAGATAATTTGAAAAATGATTGGAAACTTCTTGGAGTTTTTGCCTTGATTACCTTGCCAGTGATGATTCTTTTAGGCTTGCAAAAAGACCTTGGTACAGCAATGGTTTTCTCAGCGATTTTAGCAGGATTGATTTTGTTGTCAGGAATTTCTTGGTGGATTATCTTACCTGTAGTTATTGTTGTTACAGTTGTTATTGCAGGTTTTTTAGCGCTTTTTCTATCTCCTCATGGGAAAGATATTTTCTATAGTTTGGGGATGGATACTTATCAAATTAACCGTATTTCAGCTTGGTTAGATCCATTTTCATATGCAAAATCAATTGCCTACCAACAAACTCAAGGAATGATTTCGATTGGTAGCGGTGGTTTCAGCGGTAAAGGGTTCAATGTGGTCGATCTTTCAGTTCCAGTTCGTGAAAGTGATATGATTTTCACTGTTATTGCTGAAGATTTTGGTTTTCTTGGCTGCGCTGTTGTCATGGGCTTGTACCTTGTTTTGATTTATCGAATGCTCCGTGTGACATTTGAATCTAACAATCGATTCTACACTTATATTTCAACAGGATTTATCATGATGATTTTATTCCATATTTTTGAAAATATTGGTGCGGCAATCGGAATTCTACCTCTGACTGGTATCCCTTTGCCATTTATTTCACAAGGTGGTTCATCATTGATTTCTAATCTGATTTGTGTTGGTTTGATTTTATCAATGAGTTATCAAAATAATTTGCATCATGAGCAAGAAATCGAAGAACATTTCAGAAGAAGTGAACGTTATTAAAAGAGGTTTGGAAGAAATTCCAAGCCTTTTTTCTTGTCAAAATGAAGCCGTTTGGGAGATGAAAATGATTGGTCAGAGACTGTAAAAAAATGTAAATTTGTGATATAATATTGGTTATGAATTACCATGATTATATCTGGGATTTGGGTGGCACTTTACTTGATAATTATGAGATGTCTACTCAGGCTTTTGTGAAAACGTTAGCAGATTTTGGCCAACAAGCATCACATGATGAGGTCTATGAAAAGCTAAAGGAATCCACAGATGCCGCTGTTGCACAATTTATCCCAAACCAACCACAATTTTTAAAAGATTATAAAACCTTAGAAGCCGATTATTTGAAAACACCGGTTCTTTTTGCGGGTGCTAGCGATGTTTTGCAGGCAATTGTGGCAAGCGGAGGAAGAAACTTTTTGGTTTCTCATCGTAATAAGCAAGTCCTTGATATTTTAGAAAAAACTAAGGTCCTTCCATATTTCACGGAAGTTGTTACATCTGAAAGCGGCTTTGCCCGTAAACCAAATCCAGAATCGATGTTGTACCTCAAAGAAAAATACAATATTGAGCAAGCTCTGGTGATTGGAGATCGTGAAATTGATAAAGAAGCCGGTCAAGCAGCAGGCTTTAATACCTTATTAGTTGATGGAAAAAAATCCTTATTGGAGATAGTGAAGTAAATGACGGAAGAAAATAAAAATTTAGCAGAATTAGCCAAAGAATACGACGCGAGTCAGATTCAGGTCTTAGAAGGTCTTGAAGCTGTACGTATGCGCCCAGGGATGTACATTGGTTCAACTTCAAAAGAAGGTTTGCACCACTTAGTCTGGGAAATCGTTGATAACTCTATCGATGAAGCTTTAGCAGGCTTTGCAACACATATTGAAGTCTTTATCGAAAAAGATAACTCAATTACAGTTGTCGATGATGGACGTGGTATTCCAGTTGACATTCAAGAAAAAACTGGTCGCCCAGCCGTAGAAACAGTCTTTACGGTTTTGCACGCCGGAGGTAAATTCGGCGGAGGCGGTTATAAAGTATCAGGTGGTCTTCACGGTGTAGGTTCATCTGTTGTAAACGCCCTTTCTACACAATTGGATGTTTCAGTTTATCGTGATGGTAAGATTCATTACCAAGAATATCGTCGCGGACATGTTGTTGATGATTTGAAAGTTATCGGTGAAACAGATCGTCACGGAACAACTGTTCACTTTACTCCAGATGGTGAGATTTTTTCAGAAACTACTGTTTTTGATTTTGATAAATTGGCAAAACGTATTCAAGAACTTGCTTTCTTGAACCGTGGTCTACGTATCTCAATCACTGATAAACGTGAAGGAATTGAGCAAGAGCAACACTATCACTATGAAGGTGGTATCTCAAGTTATGTTCAATTCATTAACGAAAACAAAGATGTTATCTTTGATACTCCTATCTACACTGATGGTGAGATGGATGGCATTTCTGTTGAAGTGGCAATGCAGTACACAACAGGTTACCACGAAACAGTTATGAGTTTTGCAAATAATATTCACACACATGAAGGTGGTACACACGAACAAGGTTTTCGTACAGCTTTGACACGTGTGATTAATGACTACGCTCGTCAAAATAAAATCCTTAAAGAAAAAGATGACAATTTGACTGGTGACGATGTTCGTGAAGGTTTGACGGCTGTTATCTCTGTTAAACACCCTAACCCACAATTTGAGGGGCAAACAAAAACAAAACTTGGAAACTCAGAAGTTGTTAAAATTACTAACCGCTTGTTTAGTGATGCCTTTAGCCGTTTCTTGTTAGAAAATCCTCAAATTGCGAAGAAAATCGTTGAAAAAGGTATTTTAGCTTCTAAAGCTCGTATTGCTGCCAAACGAGCTCGTGAGGTTACTCGTAAGAAATCAGGTCTTGAAATCTCAAATCTTCCTGGTAAATTGGCTGATTGTTCTTCAAATGACGCAACAATGAACGAATTGTTCATCGTCGAAGGGGACTCTGCCGGAGGTTCAGCAAAATCAGGTCGTGACCGTGAGCACCAAGCTATTTTGCCAATTCGTGGTAAAATCTTGAACGTTGAAAAAGCAAGTATGGATAAAATCCTTGCTAATGAAGAAATCCGAAGTTTATTTACAGCTATGGGAACTGGATTTGGGGCTGACTTTGACGTTACAAAAGCACGTTATCACAAATTGGTCATCATGACCGATGCCGATGTCGATGGTGCACACATTCGTACATTGTTATTGACTTTGATTTATCGCTTTATGCGTCCTGTTCTAGAAGCAGGTTATGTTTATATCGCACAACCACCAATTTACGGTGTCAAAGTTGGTAGTGAGATTAAAGAGTATATCCAACCAGGAGCAAATCAAGAAAGTGAACTTCAAGCGGCTATCGAACGTTACAGTAATGGTCGTTCTAAGCCATCTGTTCAACGATACAAAGGTCTTGGTGAAATGGATGACCACCAACTTTGGGCAACAACAATGGACCCAGAGAATCGTTTGATGGCGCGTGTCTCAGTTGATGATGCGGCTGAAGCTGATAAGATTTTTGATATGCTTATGGGTGATAAGGTTGAACCACGTCGTGAGTTCATCGAAGAAAATGCGGTTTACAGTACACTTGATATTTAACAGAATATTAACAGAAAAATACTGCACGCAATCTCTAAGTATGGTATAATTGTAACGTTATAGCTATTTTTTACGATAAAAAGACAATTTATAAGGAGTTTTAAATGTCGAGCGGAATTATTTTACTGCTTGTAGCAATAGTTGTTTTAGTCATTATTGCTTATCTAGTTGGCGTTGTTGTACGCAAACGAAATGATTCATTGATTGCAAGCTTAGAAGAACGAAAACAATCATTATTTGGATTACCAGTCAATGAAGAAGTCGAAGCTGTTAAAAATCTTCATCTTATCGGACAAAGTCAAACAACATTCCGTGAATGGAATCAAAAATGGGTTGACCTTTCATTAAATTCATTTTCAGATATTGAAAATCATATTTTTGAAGCAGAAGATCTTAATGATAGTTTCAAATTCATCAGCGCAAAACACGAGATTGACAATGTTGAAAGTCAATTGAATCTGGTTGAAGAAGATATCAATGCTATTCGAGAAGCACTTTCAGTATTGAAAGAACAAGAAGAAAAGAATAGTGCTCGTGTTAAACATGCTTTGGATTTGTACGAAACTCTTCAAGCTTCAATCTCAGAAAAAGAAGATAACTTTGGTTCAACAATGCCTGAAATTGAAAAACAATTGAAGAACATTGAAACTGAGTTTTCTCAATTTGTAACTCTTAACTCAACAGGTGACCCCGTTGAAGCTTCAGAAGTACTTGACCGTGCTGAAGAACACACAATTGCGCTTGGACAAATTTCTGAACAAATTCCAGCAATTGTTGCTAAATTAGAAGATGATTTCCCAGATCAACTTGATGATTTGGAACAAGGTTATCGTCGTTTGCTTGAACAAAATTACCACTTCGCTGAAAAAGACATTGAAGCTCGTTTCCAAGAAGTGCGTGATTCAATTCGTGCTAACTCTTCTGAACTTGTGACACTTGATTTGGATCGTGCACGTGATGAAAATGAGCACATTCAAGAAAATATTGATTCATTGTATGAATTATTTGAACGTGAAATCAAAGCTCACAAGTCAGCTCTTAAAGACAGTAAGATTATTCCGGATTATTTAGCTCATGCTAAAGCTAATAACGAAAAATTAGAGCATGAAATTAAACGTTTGTCTCACAAGTATATTTTGAATGACAATGAAAAACTTAATCTTCGTTCATTCACTAAGAACTTGGAAGAAATCGAACAAGAAACATTACCAATTGTTGAAGTATTTGACAACCAAGACAAACCGTTCTCTGAACTTCAATTGATTTTTGATCGTACATTGAAAACTCTTGATGCTGTTGAAGAAGGACAAATGCAAGTCTTTGAGCACGTTAAAAACATTGAACAAATTGAAAGTGTTGCTCGCCAAAGCTTGGATCAATACATTAATCGTTTGCACATGATTAAACGTTTCATCGAAAAACGTAATTTGCCTGGTATCCCTCAAGGTTTCTTGAGTGCATTCTTCACAACAAGCAAACAATTAGAAGTTTTGATTGATGAACTTAGCCGTGGTCGTATTGATATTGAAGCTGTTTCACGATTGACAGATGTTGCGACTGCAGCAATTGCTAATCTTGAAGATTCTGCATATCAAGTCGTTCAAAATGCTACATTGACTGAACAATTGTTACAATACTCAAATCGTTATCGTAGCTTTGAACCAAGTGTTCAAAGTAGCTTCGAACATGCTTTGCATCTCTTTGAAGTGGATAATGATTATCAAGCATCATTTGATGAAATTTCATATGCACTTGAAACGGTTGAACCAGGTGTAACTGATCGTTTTGTAACGTCATACGAAAAGACACGTGAACAAATTCGTTTCTAAGACGAAGATATACTAAAAGGTTTGGA
The DNA here is from genome assembly GCF_049393805.1 of Streptococcus equinus. Lineage (NCBI taxonomy): Bacteria > Bacillati > Bacillota > Bacilli > Lactobacillales > Streptococcaceae > Streptococcus > Streptococcus equinus. The sequence goes on along the minus strand of NZ_CP185763.1, from coordinate 337,329 downwards.
AAATTTTTCTAAACCTTTTTTGATTTATCTATTTCTTACATGATCATAGAGTGAATATAAAACAGTCATTTCGACTGTTTTTTTGTTTGAGTAAAAATTCTAAAAATTCTACTTGCAATTTTCAGAATTTTCTTGTAAAATATCCTTAATATAAAAAAGCAGTGATAGAAAGAGCCTGAGACAACAGACAGAGAGTGCTTGATGGTGAGAAAAGCGTGCAATCCTTGGGCGACACATTCTTGAGTGCGTGTGCGAACTCTTATGACAGTAGTGCACGACGCGTGGTCTACGTTACAGACTAGAAGTCACGTACTTCATGAGAGCAGTAAAGGCGACTTGCTGCTGAATCAGAGGTGGAACCACGTTTTAAGCGTCCTTGCAAATTTTTTTGCGAGGGCTTTTTTATATCAGAAAATAGAAAGGATTTTGTTATGACAACTATCAAAGGATTGAGAAAAATTGACCCTTATGTTGCCGGAAGTCAACCGAGTGGCGAAAATTTAATAAAATTAAACACAAACGAAAATGCGTACGGACCAAGTCCTAAAGTAGTAGATGCCTTTTCACACTTTGATGTCCATCAATTGCGAAAATATTCTACTTTAGACCAAAAATCACTTCGTACAGCTCTCGCTAAACAACATGGTCTTGATCCAGATCAGATTATTGTTGGTAATGGATCTGATGATGTTTTGTCTATGGCATTCTTGGCATTCTTTAATAGCGATGATCCTATTTTATTTCCTGATTTGACATATGGTTTTTATAAAGTCTGGGCTGATTTGTACCATATCAATTATCGTGAAATTCCTTTAGATGACAATTTTGAAATTGATGTGACTGATTATATTTCTGATAATGGAGGTATTGTCATTACCAATCCAAATGCACCGACAGGGATTTATAAGTCGCTTGATGAGATTGAGCGTATTATTCGAGCTAATCAAGATGTGGTTGTCATTATTGATGAAGCTTATATTAATTTCGGTGGTCAAACAGCTATTGCCTTGCTTGAAAAATATGACAATGTGTTTATTACACGGACATTTTCAAAAGATGCTTCACTTGCTGGGCTTCGTGTTGGATATGGCATGGGAAGTAAAAAATTGATGCCAGTTATTAACGCAGTAAAGAACTCAGTGAATCCTTATAACGTTGATTTGATTGCTGAAAAGCTCGCGCTTGCAGCGGTTGAATCGTGGGATTACTATGAAGAAACGTGCCGAAAAATCATGGCGACAAGAGATTGGTTTTCTGATGAATTGACATTTCTTGATTTCACTGTCTTAGCGTCAAAGACAAATTTTGTATTGGCAGAATGTCCACATCGCTCTGCGAAATCGCTATTTGAGTATTTGCAGTCTAATAACATTTATGTCAGATATTTCCCAAAAGTTGAGCGTATTAAGAATCATTTGCGAATTTCCATCGGTCGTCAAGACGAAATGGAAGAAGTAATCAGAGTGATTAAGAAATATTATATGAAGTAAGGAGGCGATTGAATGAAAAAAACGACATTACCTGTCGGTATGCATGATAAATTGTTTAAACGTGCTCGAGTAACCTATAAAATCGAGCGTGACATTAGTGATTTTTTGATGAGTCAAGGTTTTAATCGCATTGAAACTCCGACGCTTGAGCACTTTGAGGTTTTTAGTGATTCGATTACTAAAAATAATTATAATTTTTTTGATAAAAGTGGTGAGTTGTTAACTCTTCGTCCAGATATTACAAGTCAGATTGGTCGTGTGATTGCCTCGACTCAGGTTGAAACACCGATTAAATTTTCTTACTCTGGAAAAGTTTTTAAGTACAATGAAGAGATGCGTGGTTTGATGAATGAGCATACGCAAGCTGGTGTTGAAATTGTCGGATTTCCTGCAAACGAAGCGGTTTACGAGGCGATTGCGTCAGCGAAAGCCTCACTTGATAAAGCCGATATTCCATCTTATCAATTTGAATTTTCTCATGCAGGTATTTTACAAACGATTTTTGAAAAGCTTAATTTACCAGAAACAGCTAGCAGAGAATTCGATGTGGCAATCAAAGATAAAAATATTACACAATTGAATGAACTGACTAAAAAGTACCCAAGCGAGTTTGATGAATTTTTGAAGCAATTGCCGTTTTTATTTGGAGAAAGTCATAAAGTCTTGCAAGCGGCTCGCAAGCTTGTTACAAATGAGTCGGTTTTAGCAGCTTTGACTGATTTGGAAAATCTATTGGAACAAGTTTCTGATATTTTGCCTGAAAGCAATATTGATTTAGCACAAATTCCATCAATGCCATATTATACTGGTGTGATGTTCAAAGTTTTTGGTGACAAGGTTCCTGATGCTTTTGCATCTGGCGGACGCTACGACAAATTATTTGAACGCTTTGGTGCAAAGAAATTGACAGCAGTTGGTTGGGCAGTTGACATTGATGCCATTTACCAAGCTGTCCACGATAGCTTAGAAGGAGGTGCCTAATGGAAAATCAAATTACGATTGCATTGACGAAGGGTCGTATTGAAAAAGATACGGTGAAACTTCTGGAAAAAGCTGGTTTTGACATGTCGTTTATGGCAAATAAAGGTCGCAACTTGATTTTTGAAAGTCCAGATAAAAAGTTTCGCTTTTTGTTAGTAAAGGCACCTGATGTGACAACTTATGTGAGACATGGTGTGGCAGACCTTGGTGTGGTCGGAAAGGATTTGTTGATTGAACATCCGACAGGGTATCTTGAAATGTTAGATTTAAATTTTGGTTTATGTAAATTTTCAGTAGCGTCAACAGATGATTATAAGCCACATGACCATAAGCGCAAGCGAATTGCCACAAAATACCCAACCATAGCAACAGATTATTTCAATAAAAAGGGGGAGGATGTTGAGATTATTTCCATTCAAGGAAGTGTTGAAATTGCCCCAGTTATTGGACTTGCGGATGCTATTGTTGATATTGTTGAGACTGGAAATACTTTGGTTGCAAATGGTCTTAAAGTCTACGAAGATATTTGCCGTATTTCAGCTAGATTGATTGTCAACAAAGCGGCTCTAAAAAATAATCCTGATATTATGCCATTTATCAAGAAAATAGAAGAAATTGTCGGAAATGAGGAGGTAGCTTTTAAATGAAACGATTGACTGGAACGACTGAAGAAATTTCAAAAATTCTTTATCAAGAACAGCTGGAGTTGAGTAAAGAAAATCTTGATGTTGACGATGCAGTTCGTAAGATTTTAGAAGATGTCAAATTAAATGGCGATAAAGCTCTTAAGGCTTATTCTGAAAAATTTGACAAGCTTGCTTTAGATGATTTTGAAGTTGGTCAAGACCTTATTGATAAAGCTTTTGAAGAAATTAATCCAGAAGTTTTACAAGCTCTTAAGAACGCTAAAGCAAACATCGAAAGCTATCACAAGCAACAGCTTGAATCAGGCTTCGAAGATGCTCCAGTAGATGGTGTCATTCGTGGTCAGCTGATTCGTCCGATTGAACGTGCGGGTGTTTATGTTCCAGGAGGAACAGCTGCTTACCCGTCATCAGTTTTGATGAATGTGATTCCAGCAAAAATTGCAGGTGTTAAAGAAATTATAATGATTACCCCACCACAAAAGCATTTTGAACCAGCTATTTTGGTTGCTGCATCACTTGCTGGTGTTGATAAAATTTATCAAGTTGGTGGTGCACAAGGTGTGGCAGCTCTAGCTTATGGTACTGAAAGTATTCCTCGTGTTGATAAAATCACTGGACCTGGAAATATTTTTGTAGCTACAGCTAAGAAAATGGTTTACGGACTCGTTGGCATTGATATGATTGCTGGTCCATCTGAAATCGGAGTGATTGCTGATAGCACTGCAACACCAAAATATGTGGCAGCAGATTTGCTTTCTCAAGCAGAACATGATAAACGTGCTCGTGCGATTTTGGTTACAAACTCTGCTGAACTAGCTGATGCAGTTGAAGCAGAAATAGAAGCTCAGCTAAAAGCATTGCCACGTGAAGAAATTGCTCGAGCTTCGATTGAAAATAATGGACGTATTATCATTGCAGATTCAGTTGAAGCCATGTTTGAATTGATGAACCAAGTGGCGCCAGAACATTTGGAGTTAGCGATGGATAATGCTTATGATTATCTTGATAAAGTTGAAAATGCTGGTTCAGTCTTTCTCGGACACTTTACTAGTGAGCCGATTGGAGATTATTACGCTGGTGCCAACCACGTCTTGCCTACAACAAGTACAAGTCGATTTTCTTCTGCACTTGGCGTACATGATTTTGTGAAACGTATTCAGTACATGCAATATTCTAAGTCAGCGGTTAGTGCTGCTAGTCACGATATTACGACGCTTGCTTACGCTGAAGGTCTGCAAGCACACGCTAAAGCAATCGAGGTGCGTCATGACTAAGGTAAAAGGTTTATTGGTGATGGATGTGGATTCAACTCTCATCCAAGAAGAAGGAATTGATTTATTAGGTGAAGAAGCTGGTGTTGGTGAAAAAATCGCTGATATTACAGCGCGTGCCATGAATGGTGAACTTGATTTTAAACAAGCTTTGGACGAGCGTGTTGGTTTATTAAAAGGCTTGCCAGAAAGTATTTTTGATAAGGTGCTCGCGCGTATGCATTTTACAAATGGTGCTGAGAAGTTGGTGGCTGAGCTTCATCGTCGCGGCTATAAAGTTGCTGTTGTGTCTGGCGGCTTTCACGAAACGGTTGACGTTTTGGCAAAACTCATCGGACTTGATTATGTGAGAGCTAATCGCTTGGAAGTCAAAGATGGTGTGCTAACAGGAAAGGTCCTTGGTGAAGTTGTCACAAAAGATGTCAAGAAAGCAAGTTTAATGCAGTGGGCAGCAGAAAATAATTTGGAGCTTAGTCAGACAATCGCTATGGGAGATGGTGCAAATGACCTTCCTATGATTAAAACAGCAGGAATTGGCATTGCTTTTTGTGCGAAGCCAATCGTTCGAAAAGAAGCTCCACATCAGATTAATGAAGCGGATTTGTACAAGGTGATTGACATTATAGACAGTCAAGAAAAGGAAGAACAATAAATGAGACAAGCAGAAATTGAACGTAATACCTTTGAGACAAAAATCAAATTGAATCTTAATTTGGATGCTCAAGAGCCTGTTTCTATTGACACAGGTGTCGGATTTTTTGACCACATGTTGACTCTTTTTGCAAGACATAGTCGCATGTCACTTGTGGTTAAGGCAGATGGTGATTTGCATGTTGATAGCCACCACACTGTAGAAGATGTGGGAATTGTTTTAGGACAAGCTTTGAAAGAAGCCCTTGGCGATAAAGCAGGAATCAATCGCTACGGAACAGCTTTTGTTCCGATGGATGAAACACTCGGAATGGCTAGCCTTGATTTGTCAGGACGCAGCTACCTTGTTTTTGATTGTGAGTTTGACAACCCAAAACTTGGTAATTTTGATACTGAGTTGGTTGAAGAATTCTTCCAAGCATTTGCATTCAATGTTCAAATGAATTTACACCTGAAGATTTTGCATGGTAAAAATAACCACCACAAATCAGAAAGTCTTTTTAAGGCGACTGGACGAGCTCTTCGCGAAGCAATTACTATTAACCCTGAAATTCACGGGGTTAATTCAACAAAAGGTTTGCTTTAATATATAGAAAGGAAAATCAGCCAAAACACTGAAAATGATTGGTGTTTTCAAGGTTTGATAACTTAGCTAATGATTATTGTGATTGATTATGATGCTGGAAATACAGCGAATGTCTTGAGAGCCTTGAAGAAAATTGGTGTTCAGGCTGAATTATCTAGTAATCCTACGAAGATTTTAGCTGCGGATGGGCTCATTTTACCTGGAGTCGGTGCTTATCCAACTGCCATGGCTGAGCTGACAAAACGACATTTAGTAACAGCAATCAAAGAAGCTGTTGCTAAAGGTATTCCGTTACTTGGTATTTGTCTAGGTATGCAAGTGCTGATTGAAACAGGTCTTGAACACCAAGAAACTCAAGGACTTGGTTTTATTCCAGGTGTTTGTCGAGAAATAAGGGCTAGTAAAAATTTGCCAGTTCCTCATATGGGATGGAATGATTTAACGGTAAAACAGGATAGCCCGTTGACAGATGGCTTGGATGGACAGTCGGTTTATTTTGTACATAGCTATTTTACAGATGTCCCTGAAGAGTACATTGATGTTACAGCGGATTACGGCATTGAAGTACCAGCTATGATTCATAAGGGAAATGTCTACGGTGCCCAGTTCCACCCTGAAAAATCAGGTGACCTTGGCCTAGGCATTCTTGAAAAATTTGTCGATATTTGTAAAGCTAACACGTGATGAAAAAGGAGTTTTGTATGCAAATTCTTCCAGCAATTGATATTAAAGATGGGCAGGCTGTTCGTCTTTTCAAAGGTGATTTTAATCAAAAAACGGTGGTTAATCCTGACGTACTTGAACAAGGCAAGATTTTTGCCAAGGCAGGAATTCAATTTATTCATGTTGTGGATCTTGATGGTGCCCTTGACGGTCGTGCTACGAATCGTGATTTGATTGCCAAGCTAAAAAAGGAATCTGGTCTTGGTGTCGAAGTCGGCGGTGGCATTCGTACACTTGAACAGATTGAAGATTATTTAGCGGTTGGTATTGATCGTGTGATTATCGGGTCAATGGCAGTCAAAAATCCAGATTTTGTGAGAGCTGCTTTGGAAAAATTTGGCAGTGACAAAATCGTGGTTGGAATTGATGCTAAAGCTGGCATGGTGGCAACCGAAGGGTGGCTTGAGACAAGTGATGTAGATTATATCAGTTTAGCAAAGGCTATGGAAAAAATTGGGGTGACTCTCTTTGTTTATACGGATGTAGACCGAGACGGGACACTAACAGGACCTAATTTTGAGCATTATAAGCGTTTGGTAGCTGAACTAACGACAGCTCAGGTCATTGCATCTGGTGGTATAGCAGAGCAGGCAGACTTAGCTGAGTTAGAAAAGATTGGCGTAGCAGGAACAATCGTTGGGAAAGCTTATTACAATGGCAATATCAGCCTTGAAGAGCTAAAAGCTTTTGGAGGATAGCCTATGTTGAAAAAACGTATTATTCCTTGCCTTGATGTCAAGGATGGTCGAGTGGTTAAGGGAGTTAACTTTGTTAATTTGACAGACGTTGGTGACCCAGTAGATGCAGCTCGTGCTTACTATGAGGCGGGCTGTGATGAACTAGTTTTTCTAGATATCACAGCGACTCATGAAAAACGTGACACGACAGTTGAAATGGTGAAACGTGTTGCTGACCAAGTTTTTATTCCCTTTACAGTTGGTGGTGGCATTCGTTCAGTTGAAGATATGAATAAAATGCTCAAAGCCGGTGCAGACAAGGTTGCTGTAAATTCATCTGCTGTAGCCAACCCACAACTTATCAAAGACTGCTCAGAAAAATTTGGCAATCAGTGTGTGGTTGCTGCTATTGATGCTAGAAAAGAAAGTGATGGCACTTGGCATGTTTATGTTGCAGGTGGTCGCAAAGATACTGGAATTGACTTGATTGACTGGGCAAAAAAAGTGGTTAGCCTCGGCGCAGGTGAGATTTTGCTAACCAGCATGGACAAAGACGGCACGAAGTCAGGATTTGACTTAGACATGCTCAATGCGGTTGCTGATGTGGTCGATGTTCCTATCATTGCCTCAGGCGGAGCAGGAAATATTGAGCACATGGTTGAAGTTTTTGAAAAAACAAGTGCAACAGGTGCACTTGCCGCTTCGATTTTTCATTTTGGTGAGGTTTCGATTGCAGATACCAAATCTGCTATGGCAGAAGCAGGAATTGAGGTGAGACGATGAGTGAGATAAAGCTAGATTTTGCCAAACAAGGAGGTCTTCTTCCTGTTATTGTGACTGATTATCAGACTGGGCAAGTGTTAATGCTTGCTTACATGAATGAAGAAGCTTATCGCTTGACTCTTGAAACAAAGCAGATGCATTATTGGAGTCGCTCGCGCAATGAACTTTGGCATAAAGGTGCAACCAGTGGGCATTATCAGTATGTTAAATCTATAAAAACAGATTGTGACTGTGATACTTTGTTGGTTACTGTCAAGCAAGAAGGTGCAGCTTGTCACACAGGAGCATACAGCTGCTTCTTCAATGAGATTTTATAGAAAGGAAAAATGATGTTAGAAACACTTTATAATGAAGCTTTAGACCGTAAGGAAAACCCTAAAGAAGGTTCATATACCAATTACCTTTTTGACAAAGGTTTAGACAAGATTTTGAAAAAAGTCGGTGAAGAAGCAACAGAGGTTGTTATCGCAGCCAAAAATGCAGATAAAGTCGAAATCGCTAATGAAACTGCAGATGTGCTGTATCATTTGGCGGTCATGTTGGTCGAAACAGGTTTGACACCAGATGATATTGAGGCAGTCCTAAAAGCTCGCCAAGGAAAAAAGAGTAACGTTCACGATAGACCAGAAATTACAAATTATTAAGCTAAAAAAGCAGGAAATTAATTCCTGCTTTTTTTAATCCCTTTAAAAGCAATCGGTTGCGCTATTTATAAGAAGATGCTAGTTGTATATATGATGTTTCGCTTGCTAAAAGCAAAAAAATAATTTACGAAAACGCTTGCGTAAATATAAAGTATTTTGTATACTGAAAGCATAAAATACTACTAATTTAAGACGGAGGTCTTCCATGAAAAAGATAAGTCGGCTTTCTTTCCCAGAAAAACGAGAGTACTTTGGGATACGTAAGCTAAAAGTTGGTGTTGTTTCGGTTGCGATTGCGACAACTCTTTTTTGGAGCGCTGGATTAACAAACGTTTCAGCAGATCAAATTTCTTCTCAAACACCTGCTTCGGAAGTGGTAAATGAAACATCGCTTCCAGAAGATGACAACCAGTCGTTTCTTGAGTTAGAGAAGACGGATGATGTTAGTCAAAATCTTGAAGAAAACAATTCGTCTAATTTAAATGCTGATAGCAAAGGTCAATTAAATGATCTTGAGAGCCCAGCAGTAGAAGAAACTGTACCAGAGTCACAGAGTTCAGAAGCTAATTCAAATCTACAAGATGTCCGAGAGACAGCAGAATCTGTTAGAATTGATGAAGTCAAAACAGTGACAAGTACTGAAAATAGTAATCAGATTAATCTCCTAAAATCTTCTCAATCTGATAATCAAGTGACGAAACCTTCAATTGCAGAAAATACTGTTCGCGTACACTTTCAAGCTGTTACTGATGACAATTACACACAGTACGGCTTGTGGACTTGGGGAGCAGTCGCAGAACCGTCTGATGGTAATAATTGGCCAGCGGCAGCAACGCCATTTTCGGCTAATCAAAAAGATGATTTTGGTTACTACATTGATTTGACTCAAGCAGCAAGTCATGGTGATATTGGCTACCTCCTTCTTAAAAATGGTGAGAAGACCAGCGATTCTGATCAAACTATTAAGTTTTTATCAAAAGATGTAAATGAAGTTTGGGTTGCTTTGAATTTTACTGCCTATAGCTATAAACCATTGGCTGATGATCGACTCATTCGCATCAATTATAAGCGTGATGATGGTAATTATGACGGCTGGGGCCTATGGGCTTGGGGTGATGTGGCTGCGCAATTTGGAACGTGGCCAACGGATGCACTTGATTTCACTCAAGAAGGAGATTACGGCCGCTATATTGATTTGCCTTTATCAAAATTATTAGAGTCAAATATTGGTTTTTTACTAGTCAATCAAAACGACCCAGAAAAAACGGGCAATAAAACAATCGATATGAATTTTTCTGACCGAAACATTCATAGCCAAATTTTCTTACATAACGATGATATGACTATTTATACCAACCCATACTATATTGCTACTGTTACTGGACAAGATTTTTCAAAGGCCACACCTGGAGTACACAATGTTTCAGTATCAGCAAGTAGTTACCGACCTTTTAACTATAATGAAACTGATTTGATTGATGTAACAGTAATCAATCCAGAAAATGTTGATATCACGCGCATGCAAGTTGATACCACACCAATTGGTGGGGGTGTAATCGAAATTTCACCAGAGCTCAACCGTGTCACAATCACGGCAACGTCAGATACTCAGCCAGGAACTTACGACTTACCCGTTCGAGTTTTTGACAAGGATAATGGCTATTATGACACAACGGCATCAGTCACTGTAACCAAGCGTTTTAAACAAGCTGGTGAAGTGGACTGGGATGAACAAGTAATTTACTTCATGTTAACTGACCGCTTTTATAACGGAGACCCAAGTAATGACAACCCATATCATCAAGATTACGCTGGCGCAGTTAATCAAGCTGGTGTTTATAAAGGTGGAGACTTTAAAGGGGTGACTGCAAAGCTTGACTACCTCAAACAACTTGGTGTGACAAGTATTTGGGTGACACCGATTGTTGACAATATTCCGCAAGATGTCAGTACAGAAGCTGGTAAGGAATATTATGCCTATCATGGTTACTGGGCAGAAGATTTTGAAAAACTCAACCCACATCTTGGGACACTGGATGATTTTCATGAGTTGATTGACCAGGCTGCAGAACGTGGCATTAATATCATTGTCGACGTGGTACTTAACCACTCAGGTTATGGTACCGAAGACAAATATGCTGGTATGTTGCGCACACCAGAAGAAGATAAAGGTGATGACATTCAAGGTTCACAATCAGGTCTTCCAGATTTCAAAACAGAAGAAAAAGCTGTTCGTGAGCAATTAGTTGCTTGGCAAACAGCATGGCTTGAAAAATCAACAACTGCTAAAGGAAACAGCATTTATGCCTTTCGTGTTGACACTGTTAAACATGTTGATGATACGACATGGCAGTATTTCAAAAATGAGCTTGCGCTAAAAGATGCTGATTTTCATCTAGTTGGAGAAAGTTGGGGAGCAAATTATAAAGATACTAAAGGTGATTTAGGTACTGGCAGTATGGATAGTCTTCTTGACTTTGGTTTTAAAGATATTGCTAAGTTATTAGTCAATGGTCGTTTGAAAGAAGCTAATGATGAGTTGATTGCTAGAAATGATACGCTTACTAGCGCTTATACCTTGGCGCAGTTTCTTGGCAGCCATGATGAAGATGGCTTTCTGTACAGTATCGGTGGTGATTTAAATAAATTAAAATTAGCAGCAACACTCTTGTTGACAGCTAAAGGTCAACCTGTCATTTACTACGGTGAAGAATTAGGTCAATCTGGTGCTAATAACTGGCCATATTATGATAACCGTTATGAGTTTGATTGGAATGATGTTTCAGGTAATGCAATCTTAGAGCACTATCAAAAATTATTAGCTTTTCGTCGTGAAAATAGTGAATTGTTGGCACGTGGTAGTCACAGTACTGTAGCTGTTAATGATAGTCAAGGTTGGCTACTTGCCAAACGAGCAAATGACTCAGATGCAGCTTATATTTTGTACAATTTGAAAGACCAAACGCAAAAAATCCGTTTGCTTTTGTCTGATGCAGCAACTGTAACTGATTATTACACAGGAAGGACTTACCAAGCTCTTCTCGGGCAAGATGGCCAATATTATCTTGATATTGAAGCACCAACGATTTCAAAAGGTGGTACCATGCTTCTGAAAGTCTCTGCAGGTACTATTACGCAAGCTCTTATTGCTCAGACTGAAGAAGAACCAATAGCTGAAAATACGCTGCGCATTCATTTTAAGGCCTTGCCATCTGAGGATTTAGCAAGTCTTGGTTTATGGACTTGGGAGGATGTTGAACACCCGTCGGAATCTTGGCCGAATGGTGCAATTAATCTTTCTAACCTTAAGCACGATGCTTATGGTTATTATCTCGATGTGAAATTGGTCAATGGTAATCGTCACAAAGTTGGACTACTTATCAATAATACTAGTGGTGAGAATATTTCAGGGGATAAAGTGGTTAATCTTATCAGTCCTGATATGAATGAAGTTTGGTTTGATGAGAATTATCAAGCTAATTATTATGCTCCGCTTGAAAAAGGAAAAATCCGTATCAATTATTATCGTAGTGATGGTAATTACAAGAATTTAGCAATTTGGTTGTGGGGAAGTGCAGACAGTTCCATCACTGGTCGTTTAGGTTCTTGGCCAGATGGTGTTGATTTTGAAAACTTTGGCAAATACGGTGCTTATATCGATGTGCCGTTAGCTGATTTTAATGAGCTTGGTTTCTTACTTCTTGATGAGTCTAAAGAAGGCGATGCGGCTAAAATTCAACCAGATAATTATATTTTTAAAGATTTAATAAATCAAACACAAATTTTTTTGAAAGATGAGGATAAGACCATTTATACGAATCCATATTTTGTAAGCACAATTTGCTTAACATCTGCACAACAAATCAGTAGTTCAGAGCTTGTAGCGATTATCAGTAACTTAGCGGATGCTGATAAAGATGAGCTTTTAGAAAACCTTAAAGTGATAGACAAAGATGGTAATGAAGTTATCATTACAGCTATCAGTCTAGATAAAGTAAGTAATAAAGTTAGTATTACAGGTGATTTTTCAAGTGAAGGTCTTTACACAGTAAGCTATAATGGAGACCAATATCAAGCTAAGCAAAGTTGGCAATATACAGATTCTAAGTATGCCTATGACGGTGATTTGGGAGCACATGTTTTTGATAACGGGGCGCGTGTTGAGTTGACCGTCTGGTCACCAAGTGCAGACCAAGTAGCAGTTGTTCTTTATGATAAAGAAGACCAGACTAAAGTTCTTGGCAAAGTAGCTATGACAAAAGGTGATAAAGGTCAATGGTCAGCTAGTCTAACACCAAGTCTCGGTTGGGGAGTTAGTGATTATCGAGGTTATTATTACCATTATGAAATCACACGTGGGGATGATACAGTTCTTGCGCTTGACCCATACGCAAATTCTCTTGCAGAGTGGAATAGCGATTTAATCGGAACAAATCCGTCATCTAAGGTAGCAAAAGCAGCTATTGTCGATACTAGTGCTATTGGAAATCAAAACTTGACTTACGCAGATATCAAAGGTTACACGGCTCGTGAAGATGCCATTATTTATGAAGCGCATGTGCGTGATTTTACTTCTGATAAAGCAATTTCTGATGACCTAAAGCACCAATTTGGAACATTTGCAGCCTTTGCAGAGAAATTAGACTATCTCCAAAGTCTTGGTGTTACTCATATTCAATTACTTCCTGTGATGAGTTACTATTTTGCGAACGAAGAGATTAATGGACAACGTTTAGATTATTTTTCTTCAAGCAAGACAAACTACAACTGGGGATATGATCCGCAAAGTTACTTTGCTTTAACAGGAATGTACTCTGAAAATCCAGCTGACCCAGCAAAACGAATTGAAGAATTCAAGAATTTGATTGCTGAAATCCATAAACATGGCATGGGGGTTATTCTTGATGTGGTTTACAATCACACTGCTGATCTTGCTATTCTTGAAGATTTGGAACCTGGCTATTATCACTTTATGGAAGCAGATGGCACAGCTAAGACAAGCTTTGGTGGTGGTCGCCCAGGAACAACTCACTACATGACACGACGTATGGTACTTGATTCAATTGCTTATTGGACAAATGAATTTAAAGTAGATGGTTTTCGTTTTGATATGATGGGTGATTTGGATGCCAAGACAGTTCAAATGGCTTACGACAAGGCAAAAGCTTTAAATCCAAATGTTATTATGCTTGGTGAAGGTTGGATTACTTATGTTGGGGATGCCAATGATTCCAGCCAACCTGCTGACCAAACTTGGATGTCACAGACAGATAGTGTTGCTTCGTTCTCTGATGATATTCGTAATCTCCTTAAATCTGGCTATCCTAGTGAAGGTTCACCATGTTTTATCACAGGTGGGGCAAAAGATTTGCAAGAGCTCTTTAATACCATCAAAGCTCAACCAAATAATTTCACAGCAGATGATCCAGGTGATGTGATTCAATACATTGCAGCTCATGATAACCTAACTCTTCACGATATTATTGCTAAATCAATACACAAAGATCCATCAGTGACTGAAAATGAAGCTGAAATTTTACGTCGTCAACGTTTGGGAAATCTTATCATCTTAACGTCTCAGGGAACAGCCTTTATTCATTCTGGTCAGGAATACGGTCGTACTAAGCAATTCCGTGATGAAGCCTATAAGACACCAGTTCCAGCTGATCAGGTTCCAGCAAAATCTGATTTGCTAACAAACGCAGATGGCACACCGTTTGTTTATCCTTACTTTATCAGTGATTCTTATGATTCAACAGATGCGATTAATCATTTTGATTGGGCAAAAGCAACTGATAGTAGCCTTTATTCAGGAAATGTTAAAACAAAGGATTACACAAAAGGTCTTATTGCACTTCGTCGCTCAACAGATGCCTTTACGCTTAAAACAAAAGCAGATGTTGATAGTAAAGTTAAACTGATTACTGTTCCAAATGAAAATGGGGTTGCTCAAGAAGATTTGGTAATCGCTTATCAAACACAAGCAAGCAATGGCGATGTTTATGCCGTCTTTATCAATGCTGATAGCAAAGCGCGTGAGATTGTCGTGTCAGATGCCTATAAAGCTCTCCTTAATGGGGAAGTTCTTGCAGATAGTGAACAAGCAGGAACAACTGCAATTTCAAATCCGACAGGTGTGGCTTTTACAGAAAATAGCGTTAAACTCGATCCACTTACAGCTACAATTTTACGTTTGCAAAAAGTTGGTACAGAAACTGAACGTACACTTTATGACCAAGCAAGTGGTATAAGTGTCATTCTAGCACCAGGTGAACGAGAAGATATTACACAAATTGCTGTTCATCATAAAGAAACAAATGATAGTCAAACACCTGAGGCTCTACAAGGAAAAGATTATGATTTGTATGATATTGAGCCTGAAGATGCTTATGGGCATGCTGTTAGTCCAAACCAGCAAGTTCAAATCATTTTACCGATTGATGCTGGTAAGACGGTTGCCAAAGTTTTCTTCCTTCCAGAAAATGCACAGCCACAAGCTTTGAACTTTAGAGAAGTTACTAAAAATGTTGAGGGGCAAGTCGTCACATTTGTTATCTTTGACGTTGAGCATTTTAGTCAATATGGTATTATTTATAAAACTCAAGCTGCAGAAAATGAAAACCTAGTGGAATTTAGTGACGTATCACAAATTGCAGCGACAGTACAAAATCAGGCTGCTGTCCGAGGTGAAGATTCTTCTGAACCTTTTGAAAATCTTCAAAAGGTTGCTGTCGTGGAAAATAGTACTCTTGCTCTGCCAAAAACAGGTCAAAAAGATAGTAAAGTTTTAACCTTTACTGGTATTTTAAGCTTAGCAAGTTTAGCAGTATTAGAAGTCAAAAGACGTAAGAAAAGTCAATAACATTTGATTGGTATATAAAAATCTCCTTCTAATTCAGAAGGGGATTTTTGTCATGCTTTCGTGTTTTTGCAACCTCTTTCGTATAAAAAATTATATAATAGTATTAAGAAATTGTAAGGGAGTTGGTACCATGCATATTTTGATTGCACCTGATTCATTTAAGGAAAGCCTATCAGCACTTGAAGTTGCAAAATCAATTCAAAATGGATTTCGCAAAGCTCTGCCAAATGCGACATTTGATTTGATGCCAGTAGGTGATGGTGGTGAAGGAACACTTGAAGCATTAACAGATGGTTTACATTTAAAACGTGAAACTTGTACTGTAACTGGTGCACTTGGTGATACTGTCGAAGCGCATTATGCAACAAATGGTCGCCTAGCTGTTTTTGAAATGGCTGACATTTGTGGTTTGGAAAAAGTTCCGCTCAATCAGCGTAATCCATTGACCCTAACAACTCGAGGTGTCGGTGAAATGATTGGTCATTTGGTCGAAAATGGTGTGCAGGAAATCATGATTGGCGTTGGCGGCAGCTCAACCAATGACGGTGGTCTTGGTATGGCAGCGGGTTTAGGGTATCGCTTTTTTGATAAATCAGGTCACGAAGTGGCTGCGATTGGGAAGAATCTCGGAGAAATAGCAATGGTGTCGTATGAAGATTGCTACTGGGATTTATCGAATGTAAGAATTACAGTTATTACTGATGTTACGAACCCACTATGTGGACCCAACGGTGCAACTTATATCTTTGGTGGTCAAAAAGGGCTTGCAGAAGATGACTTCGCAAGCGTTGATAAGGATATGGAAAAATTCTATCAAACTTTCTTCCCAGCTGTTCTTGAGATAGCAGGAGCAGGAGCGGGCGGCGGTATGGCAGCAGGTCTATCAGCCTTTACAGGCGGTGAAATCATTTCTGGCATAGACGCAGTCCTTGACATCCTTGACTTTGATCGACGTGTGAAAAATGCTGACATTGTCATTGTTGGTGAAGGTCGTATGGACAAACAAAGCCTTTCAGGCAAGGCACCAGTTGGCGTTGCACAGCGAACTCCACGAGGTAAACTTGTCATTGCCATTTGTGGTAGCCTAAAAAATGACTTACCATCATTTCCAAATTCAAATATTCAAGCGGCATTTCCGATTATCTCAAACATTGACACTTTAGAAAATACCCTAGCAAAAGCTAGAGAAAATCTAGAACGTACTGCTCAAAATATTGGTAACCTTTTAGCGGTAAAAATTCATTAATTCTTTTTGAATAATTTTGATAAGAAGCCTTTCTTAGCAGGGGCTTCTTTTGTTTCTTTTTGCTGTGTCGGAAATTGTTCAGACAGCAGAGGGTTATCGACATTTTCAGCCTGATTAGAGTGTACGATGATACCATATGGTGATTGTGCATTTTTTTCATCGACGATAGTTGCTTGATTTCCTAGCTCTTGAGCAATTTTCATGTAAAAGACTTGATTTGAAACGGATAATTTTGGTGAAATTTTAACTGACAAAGTATCATATTTGCCGTTTAATTTTTTTAAAATGTCACTGAAACGTTTTTGAACATCTTCTAAACGACTATCTTCAAGCAGAATAGATAGTACCACACGCTCTGCAAACGTTCCAAAATAAAGACGTTGTTCATCGGGATTAAGGCGTTTTTCACCTGTTGCAGCCTGCAGTACTTTACTTTCTAAATCAGCCATATCATAACCTCCATGGTTTATTTACAACTATTATAAGTTAAATTTACTAAACTGTCAGATTTGGACTGTTTTAACCCCAATTTATGGAAAAAGCCATGAAAGTTGGTAGCGATTTTCAAAAATTCTCGTTTTTATTTGCTTAAGTGCCGATATTATGGTATTATTTTAGTGTAAAAATATTAAAAACTCATAAGGAGAGTAACATAATGTCAATTATTACTGATGTTTACGCTCGCGAAGTCCTTGACTCACGCGGTAACCCAACACTTGAAGTAGAAGTTTACACAGAATCAGGCGCATTCGGTCGCGGTATGGTTCCTTCAGGAGCTTCTACTGGTGAACACGAAGCAGTAGAACTTCGTGACGGAGACAAATCTCGTTACAACGGTCTTGGTACTCAAAAAGCTGTTGACAACGTTAACAACATCATCGCTGAAGCAATCATCGGTTTCGATGTTCGTGATCAACAAGCTATCGACCGTGCTATGATCGCTCTTGACGGTACTCCAAACAAAGGTAAACTCGGTGCAAATGCTATCCTTGGTGTTTCTATTGCCGTAGCTCGCGCAGCTGCTGACTACCTTGAAGTTCCACTTTACAGCTACCTTGGTGGTTTCAACACTAAAGTTCTTCCAACTCCAATGATGAACATCATCAACGGTGGTTCTCACTCAGACGCTCCAATCGCTTTCCAAGAATTCATGATCGTACCTGCTGGTGCACCTACATTCAAAGAAGCTCTTCGTTGGGGTGCTGAAATCTTCCACACTCTTAAGAAAATCCTTAAAGAACGTGGTCTTGAAACAGCTGTTGGTGACGAAGGTGGTTTCGCTCCTAAATTTGAAGGAACTGAAGACGCTGTAGAAACAATCATCAAAGCTATCGAAACTGCTGGTTACAAACCAGGTGAAGATGTATTCCTTGGATTTGACTGTGCTTCATCAGAATTCTACGATAACGGAATCTATGACTACACTAAATTCGAAGGTGAAGGTGCTGCTAAACGTACTGCTGCAGAACAAATCGACTACATCGAAGAATTGGTTAACAAATACCCAATCATCACAATCGAAGATGCAATGGACGAAAACGACTGGGACGGATGGAAAGAACTTACTAAACGTCTTGGTAAACGTGTTCAATTGGTCGGTGATGACTTCTTCGTAACAAACACTTCATACCTTGCACGTGGTATCAAAGAAGAAGCTGCTAACTCAATCCTTATCAAAGTTAACCAAATCGGTACTTTGACTGAAACATTCGAAGCTATCGAAATGGCTAAAGAAGCTGGTTACACTGCAGTTGTATCACACCGTTCAGGTGAAACTGAAGATTCAACAATCGCTGACATCGCAGTTGCAACTAACGCTGGTCAAATTAAAACTGGTTCACTTTCACGTACTGACCGTATCGCTAAATACAACCAATTGCTTCGTATCGAAGACCAACTTGGTGAAGTAGCTGAGTACCGTGGATTGAAATCATTCTACAACCTTAAAAAATAATCTTTGATTATATAAGGTTTAAAGACTCTGTCTATTAAGATGGAGTCTTTTTTTGTGTAAAAACGGAAAATCTATTGTTGTTCTATCATTTTGGTCCAGCAATACTATTAAAATTTTACTTACTATTTGGAATTGAAATCTCTGATGATGTAATTAATGTAAAGAATAGATAACTCTAGCAGAAGCTAAAGAGGCTTATGCTAAGGGGGAAATTTATTAAAAGACCTCAGGAGTAATCCTGAGGTTATTTTAAACTTTGATGGTCAATTGATTGTCAAGTGAGATGATATTAGTCGATTCTCTCAAATACCATAGTAGCTTGGATTCGGTCAGCACCGCTTAGTCCTTTGCTGCCTCCGTTTGTAGTTGTGATTGTGTGTAAACGGTAGCCTTTATCAGCTTGTTCGTTGATAACTTTTTCTAACTCTGTTAGGTTTCCTGAACCAGTCCCGATGAATTTTTCTTTTAGGGTAACTTGAAGGACGACATATTTTAGCCCATCAGAACCAGATGCAGTTGAAAATGTGCTTTCTTCCTTTACATTATTGAATAATCCCATTTTTTGCCTCCAATCTAAATCGTGCGATGTTAACGATTTCTTTATAACTTAATTTTATGATAATAGGTGGATTAGGTCAAAGATTTACTGGATGTATTTACAAAAAAACGTCTGAAATTATCAGACGTTTTTGTTTTTATTTTCCAAATTCAGCTTTACTTTTAGTATCAGCATACTCTTCGGCGACTTCTTTTGAAAGAATGTCATTGTAGCTTGGTAGTGAAATACTAGACCCGTATTTGTTTTTCAAAGCAGTTGTTACAAGACGGTAAGCAAGGTTTGCATTACGTGAGAGAATTGGTCCGTGGAAATAACTACCGTAGACATTTTTATAATGAACGCCTTCAGTGCCATCTTCTTTGTTATTACCATTTCCGTAGACACACATACCTAGAGGTTTCTCATCTTCAGACAAGAAGGTACGCCCTTGGTGGTTTTCAAAGCCATAGTATGTTTCATTAAATTCGTCGTTGTGAATTTTGATATCTCCGATGAAGCGGTTGTTATTTTGACTAAGAGTGTAATGTCCCATAACACCAAGTCCATCAATTTTTTCACCGTTTGCTTGAACGTAGTATTGACCAAGCAATTGGAAGCCACCACAGATAGCAAGGATGACTTTATCTTTATTGATGAAATCAGCGATAGCTTCTTTTTTACCTGGAAGGTCTTTGGCGACGATTGATTGTTCGTAATCTTGTCCTCCGCCAAAGAAGACCATGTCATAATAATCAGCGTCGAAATCATCTCCGAGTGAGACAATGTCGAAGGTCATTTTAGCACCTAATTTTTCACCGACGTATTTCATCATCAAGATATTACCGTTGTCACCATAGGTATTCATAAGATTTCCGTAAAGATGAGCAACGTTAAGCTCGAATTGATAATCCTTGTTTGCAGGAGATTGTAGTGAAGTGTAAGTCATCTTAGTTCATCTCCTTTCCAACAGCATGACGGTTTGCCAAGATTTCTCGGAATTGTAGCATAGCTGTGTAAGTAGCCAAAATATAGGCATGGTCAGTTGGTTGTGCTTCAATCAATGTCATAATATCTTCGAGACTTTCAGCTTCTGTGATTTTGTTTTCGTTGTAGCCAGTGACACGTAGGCGGCGTGTAATTTCAGAATGGCGAACACCACCAGCGAAGATTTCTGGAATATCCATCTCAAGGATAGATTCGAAATTCGCATCCCAAATCCAGCTTGTATCAATACCGTCAGCATAGTTTGCGTTAAGCAAAACAGACAGTGTAAACGGATAAGGAGCCAACTTAATCATATCAAGTGCTTGGCTGGCACCAACTGGGTTTTTAATAAGAACCAAGGTACATGATTTGTCACCAATTTTGAAGGTTTCTTGGCGACCAAAGACAGCACGGCTCTTGTCGAATCCTGTTTTGATTTTTTCTGGCTCGACACCGAAAAATTCCGCAACAGAAACAGCAGCAAGTGCGTTGTAGATATTGTACAGACCACCAACGTTGATCTTGTAATCTTGACCATCGATGACAAATTCTGATGTTGTATTTGTGATTTTTGTCAAATCAGTCAAAGCGTAATCGAGTTTTGGACGGTGGAAACCGCAATTTTCACAAACATAATCACCTAGGTTAGCATAAGTGTTTAGTTTGTATTTCAGGATATTTTGACACTCAGGACACAAAATTCCCTCAGTATTGTAGTGAGCTAACTCTGGGTTATGTTTTTCAGTGTCAAAACCATAGTATTTTACTGGATTCACAACTTTTGTTGAATTAAAGAGTGGGCTGTCACCATTAGCTAGGATTGTAGCTTTAGGAGCTTTAGCAGCACCATCTAAAATCATTTGGTAAGTTGTGTAAATTTCACCATAACGGTCCATTTGGTCACGGAAGATATTTGTGAAGACAAAGAGACTTGGTGTGATGTACTCAGTAATTTTTGGAAGGCTCGCTTCGTCGATTTCGAGTACGGCAATTTTCTTACCAGATTTTGCTCTTTTAGCGGTTAAGAAAGTTGATGTAATCCCAGTAATCATGTTAGCACCGCTTGGATTTGTCACGATTTCACCAAATGCTTCGCGTAAAATACCAACAGTGAGAGCAGTTGTAAGTGTCTTACCGTTTGTTCCAGTAACGACTACAATTTCATAGTCCTTTGCAATCGTATCTAAAATGTCTTTGTCGAATTTGAGGGCGATTTTTCCAGGCAAAGTTGAACCACGTCCCATTTTTGAAAGAATGGCGTGAGCTGCTTTACCAGCTGTTATTCCCATTAATGTGTTTGCTTTCATAGGAATATTGTACCATAAAAAGGGCTTTTCTAATAAAGAAAATCTGCTTTAAAAGTGGTATAATAGAAAGGTAGTTTTAATTAGTTAGAGAAAAGAGATGTATGTATGAGAAATTTAGCGGCTATTGATGCCAAATTTTGGGCAACTTTAGTTGAAAATCCATGGACTATTGTTGTTCATTTGCTAGATATTTTAATTGTAGCCTATTTTATTTATAGATTAATAAAAGCCTTAGCAGGCACGAAGATTATGTCCTTGATTCAAGGGGTTGTCTTCTTTATCCTACTAAAATTCATCGCTGAGTGGATTGGATTTACGACAATTTCTTATTTGATGAATCAAGTTATTACATACGGTGTTATTGCCTGTGTTGTTATATTTGCTCCTGAAATTCGAACAGGACTTGAAAAATTTGGTCGTTCAACACAAGTTTTTTCACAAACACAACAAGTTAGTGACGAAGAAAAACTCGTTGAAGCACTGGTTAAATCAGTTGCTTACATGAGCCCACGTAAGATTGGGGCGTTGATTTCAATTGAACGAACTCAGACCTTACAAGAATATATTTCAACAGGGATTCCTTTGAATGCTGATATTTCAAGTCAACTCTTGATTAATATTTTTATTCCAAACACGCCTTTGCATGATGGTGCCGTCATTATCAGAGGAAATAAAGTTGCAACGGCATGTTCATATCTTCCTTTGTCTGAGTCAATGGCAATTTCAAAGGAATTTGGGACACGTCACCGTGCTGCCATTGGTCTATCTGAAAACTCAGATGCCTTGACTATTGTCGTTTCAGAAGAAACTGGTGGTATTTCCATCACTTCAAAGGGTGAATTCTTACATGATTTGTCAAAAGAAAACTTTGAAGCCATTCTTCGCGCACATTTGATTCCTGAAGTTGAGGAAGAAGAGCACTGGTATCAAAAATTTTGGAGGAAGAAAAAATGAAAAAGTTTTTCAATAGTCAATTCTGGTTGGTTATTGTGTCAATTTTCCTTTCTCTTCTCCTATTTTTGGCTGCTACAACAAGTAATTATACGCACGTTGGTTCACAAGTTTCAGGTGCAACTGAGACTTACACCCATACTTTGACTAATGTGCCCATTGATATCAAATATGATAGTGATAAGTACTTTATTAGTGGTTATTCTTATGAGACTGAAGTTTATTTGACCTCAATCAATCGTGTGAAACTTGATTCAGAAATCAATAATGATACAAGAAGTTTTAAGGTTGTCGCTGATTTGACGGGGCTAGGAGAAGGCACTCAAACAGTTCCGTTAAAGGTTATGAATTTGCCATCTGGCGTTACCGCAACAGCCTCACCTAACAATATTTCTGTAACAATCGGTAAGAAAAAGACAAAAACATTCAATGTTCAAGGCAAAGTTGACGTCAGTCAATTGGCGCCAGGTTTTGAGCTGAAAAAAGTTTCAACCGATGTTTCAGAAGTTGAAGTTACAAGTGATGAATCAATCATTGATCAGATTGATCACGTTGTTGCAAATCTTCCGGAAAACGAAGTTCTTAATGGCAACTATAGCGGACGTGTTGCCCTTCAAGCTGTTTCTGCTGATGGAACAATTCTAGCTAGTGCTATCAACCCATCAAAAGCACGTCTTGAAGTCAGTGTTAAGAAATTAACCAAGACCGTCCCTGTAAGGGTTAAGTTAACTGGAAAGATGAATGATAGACTTTCGGATATTTCTTATAATCTGAATCAAGATCAAGTAACAATTTCTGGAAGTCAGGCAGCACTTGATGCCGTTAACGAAGTTGTTGCAACTGTCAATGTGTCAAATATTACGAAAGATACAAGCTTAAGTGTTAATCTTGCCGCAGATAATGTGTCAGTTGAGCCATCTGTCGTGACTGTACAGTTGACAGCAACAAAAAAATAGTAGATAATAACAAAGATAGTCTATTAGTGAATAATGAGAGTTGTTGTTAAAACTCAACTCTTTGGTAAAAATGAATTTAGTAATGGAGGAAGCGAAATTTTCGCTAAATGAATAATGGGAAAATATTTTGGTACTGATGGTGTTCGTGGAGAAGCAAATGTTGAGTTAACTCCTGAGTTAGCCTTCAAATTGGGTCGCTTTGGTGGTTATGTTCTTAGCCAACATGAAACAGAACGTCCAAAAGTATTCGTCGCACGCGATACTCGAATTTCAGGTGAAATGCTTGAATCAGCTTTAGTTGCTGGTCTTCTTTCAGTTGGTATTGAAGTTTACAAACTTGGTGTTTTAGCAACTCCAGGTGTGTCTTATCTTGTTCGTACTGAAAAAGCTAGCGCTGGTGTTATGATTTCAGCTAGTCACAACCCTGCACAAGATAACGGTATTAAATTCTTCGGTGGTGATGGCTTCAAATTGGCTGATGACCAAGAATTAGAAATCGAAGCTCTTCTTGATGCTCCAGAAGATACTCTTCCACGTCCTTCAGCTGAAGGTCTTGGAACACTTGTTGATTATCCAGAAGGACTTCGTAAATATGAAAAATTCCTTGTTTCAACAGGTGTTAGCCTTGAAGGAATGAAAGTCGCTCTTGATACTGCAAATGGTTCAGCTTCAGTGTCTGCGCGTGATATTTTCTTAGATTTGGATGCTGATATTACAGTTATCGGTGAAGATCCAGACGGACTTAACATTAACGCTGGTGTTGGTTCAACTCACCCAGAACAATTGCAAGCACTTGTTAAAGAATCTGGTGCAGCTGTTGGGTTGGCATTTGATGGTGACAGTGACCGTTTGATTGCCGTTGATGAAAATGGTGAAATTGTCGATGGCGACAAAGTAATGTACATCATTGGTAAATACCTTTCTGAACGTGGTCAATTGGCTCACAACACAATCGTTACAACTGTTATGTCTAACCTTGGTTTCCACAAAGCACTTGACCGTGAAGGTATCAACAAAGCTATCACAGCTGTTGGTGACCGCTATGTTGTTGAAGAAATGCGTAAATCTGGTTACAATCTTGGTGGTGAACAATCAGGTCACGTTATTATCATGGACTATAACACAACAGGTGACGGTCAATTGACTGGTATTCAGTTGGTTAAAGTTATGAAAGAAACTGGTAAACCACTTTCTGAATTAGCTGCTGAAGTGACTATTTACCCACAAAAATTAGTTAACGTTCGTGTTGAAAATAGCATGAAGAGCAAAGCGATGGAAGTTCCAGCAATCGCTGAAATCATCAGCAAGATGGAAGAAGAAATGAATGGAAACGGTCGTATCTTGGTTCGTCCAAGTGGTACTGAACCACTTCTTCGCGTTATGGCTGAAGCGCCAACTGATGAAGAAGTTGACTACTATGTAAATACTATTGCTGATGTTGTTCGTAACGAAATCGGTATCGACTAAATTCAATAAAAAAGAAAAGGTTTGGGTGTTAAGCTCAGACCTTTTTGTGTTTATTTCATTGGTTATCTTTCTTAAAAATGTTATAATAACGTCATGCTAACAAAACCAACATCAGCTTATGTACATATACCATTTTGTACGCAAATTTGTTATTATTGTGATTTCTCAAAAGTATTCATCAAAAATCAGCCTGTTGATGCTTATTTGCAGGCTCTTATTCGTGAATTTGAATCATATGATATCAAAAAATTGCGTACTTTATATATCGGAGGTGGCACTCCAACCTCAATTACTGCAGAGCAATTGGAGTATTTATTGACGAATTTAACAAAGCATTTGGATTTAAGTGTTTTGGAAGAATTTACTATCGAAGCAAATCCAGGTGATTTGACTGAAGATAAGATTGAAGTGCTGAAAAATTCAGCAGTTAACCGTGTTTCACTTGGTGTTCAGACTTTTAACGACAAACATTTAAAACAAATCGGTCGTAGCCATAATGAAGCTCAGATTTATTCAACGATTGAAAATCTTAAAAAAGCTGGATTTCATAATATTTCGATTGATTTGATTTATGCTCTTCCTGGGCAAACGATGGAAGATGTCAAAGAAAATGTTGCCAAGGCAATTGCTCTTGATATTCCACATTTGAGTTTGTATAGTCTGATTTTAGAGCATCACACAGTTTTTATGAATAAGATGCGTCGCGGTAAATTACAGTTGCCGCAAGAAGATTTGGAAGCGGAGATGTTTGAATACATTATCTCAGAGTTGGAGAAAAATGGCTTTGAGCATTATGAGATTTCAAACTTTACAAAACCTGGCTTTGAAAGTCGCCATAATTTAATGTATTGGGATAATGCGGAGTATTATGGCGTTGGAGCAGGTGCTTCTGGTTATTTGAATGGTGTGCGTTATCGTAATCGTGGACCGATTCAGCATTATCTAAAGGCTGTTTCAGAAGGCAATGCTCGATTGTCAGAAGAAACCTTGACAAAAGAAGAGATGATGGAAGAAGAATTGTTCTTAGGATTACGCAAAAAATCTGGTGTTTCGATTGCTAGATTTGAAGAAAAATTCGGTGTGTCTTTCGAAGAACGTTATGGACAAATTGTAAGGGAACTTTGCAACCAAGGGCTTTTAGTGCCAGATGACAATGTTGTTCGTATGACCAAAAAAGGTTTATTCTTGGGAGACACTGTCGCGGAGAGATTTATATTGGAGTAACAAGATGGGATTAAGTTATAGAGAAAAATATCAAGTGCCTTTTTATGAAAGTGATATTAATCAAAATATGAAATTGTCACAGCTTTTGTCGCTAGTTTTGCAGGTTTCTGGAAAACAATCGCTGAGCTTAGGAATGAGTGACGAACATATTTATAAAACTTACAATCTTGTTTGGATTATTACAGAATACGCCATCGAAATTGAACGCTTGCCAAAATACACTGAAAATATCGTGATTGAAACAGTACCGACAGCTTACAATAAGCTCTTTTGTTATCGCGATTTTAATGTCTACAGTGAATCTGGTGAAAAGCTTTTGACGATTCATTCAACGTTTGTTTTGATGGATTATGATACTCGTAAAGTACATCCTGTTTTAGATGAGATTGTAGAAGTTTATCAAGTTGAAAAAGTGAAGAAATTCTTCCGTGGACCACGTTACGAAGGTCTTGAAAATCCAGAAGAAACACTTTATCATGTTAGATTTTTTGATCTTGATTTGAACGGACATGTTAATAATAGTAAATACCTTGAGTGGATGTACGATGTGCTTGATGTGAAGTTCTTAGAAGAATATATTCCTCATCGCATTAATTTGAAATATGTGAAAGAAGTTCACTATGGACATGACATCAAGTCTCGTGTAGAGAGAGTTGGATTGACAACAAAACACGAAATTGTCACACAAGGTGCAGTGAGAGCGCAAGCACTCATTGAATGGATGGAGAAATAATTAGGAAGTAATGCTTAATGACCTTTTTAAGATTGAGAGAAAAGGTCATTTACTATTTTATATTGGAGGAAAAATGACTTATAAAGGCTATTTAATCGATTTGGATGGAACTATTTACAAAGGAAAAAATCGTATTCCAGCAGGGGAACGTTTTATTCAACGACTTCAAGAAAGAAATATTCCTTACGTTTTAGTAACGAATAATTCAACTCGTACACCTGAAAAAGTACAAGAAATGTTGTCAACTCAGTTCAACGTTCACACCCCACTTGAAACAATCTACACAGCAACAATGGCTACGATTGATTACATGAATGATTTGAATCGTGGTAAGACAGTTTATGTGATTGGTGAAACTGGTTTGAAAACGGCTATTGCTGAGGCGGGTTATGTAGAAGACACTGAAAATCCAGCTTATGTCGTTGTTGGTCTTGATAATGATTTGACTTATGAAAAATTAGCAGTAGCGACATTAGCTATCCAAAAAGGTGCTGTTTTTATCGGAACAAATCCAGATTTGAACATCCCAACTGAACGTGGCTTGATGCCAGGTGCGGGCGCTATTAACAAATTATTGGAAGCAGCTACTCGCGTGCAACCAGTCTTTATTGGAAAACCAAATGCTATTATCATGAATAAAGCTCTCGATGTTCTTGGAGTTAAACGTGAAGAAGCAATTATGGTTGGTGACAATTATCTGACAGATATTATGGCGGGAATTCAAAATGATATTGCAACACTTCTTGTCACAACTGGATTTACTAAACCTGAAGAAGTCCCAACTCTCCCGGTAAAACCTAATCACGTTCTTGCTAGTCTTGATGAATGGAATTTCGATGAAAACTAAAATTTGGACCTTTAGCACTTGGTTGTGGTTGCTGTCACTCGCGGTCCTTGTAGCCATTTATGGCGCGTGGTTGATTTATCCACTAGAGATTGACTGGCTAAAACTGAGCCTCCAAGTGACTATCACAAAAGATGAGCTTTTGAAAAATTTTAACATCTTGATGACTTATCTGACTAATCCACTATCGCACAAGCTTGCGATGCCGGATTTTCCATCATCAGCTAGTGGACTCAAGCATTTTCGTGATGTTAAACACCTTTTTCACTTAGCACAAGCTGTCTTTGTGATTTTGCTATATCCTTCTTGGCGTTTTTTGAAAAATAGCAGAGCTAAAAAATCACTTTTTCTTCATCAGAGAGCTTTTACCTTAGCTGCAATTTTACCGATTGTTATTGCAGTAGCAGGGCTTTTGATTGGTTTTGACCAATTCTTTACTCTCTTTCATGAAGCCTTATTTCCTGGTGATAGCAGTTGGCTTTTTAACCCAGCGACTGACCCGATTATCTGGGTTTTACCAGAAGAATACTTCATGCATTGCTTTATCATTTTCTTTGTGGCTTATGAAGTGATGATGCTAAGTTTAGTCGCAATAGCTCGCAAGCAATTAAATCATCGCCTAAAAAATAACGAGAGAAAGGATGAGAAATGACATTTGCATGGTACTTTTGGCTACTGTTTGCAGTAGCGTGGATATTTGCCATCACATTTTGGGTAAAATCCTCTAACATTTCGCAAAAATGGCTGCGCATCACCTATGTCATCTGCGGCATCATCGCCTTTCTCCTCCCCTTCTTCTGGGGCTGGTTGGTGAGTTAGGCAGTAATAAAAATAAAAAGAAAACAAGCGTGGAAACGCTTGTTTTTTAATAATTTGAGGAGTAAAATAAACTTGTTTAGTTTTGTTGAAAATGTTTATAAGAGCACAAAAAAAGCGCCGAACAAGGGCGCGCATTACTAAATTATGGATAAACCATATTTTAACTCAAAGGACAAAGTCCTCGGCTGTGTTGTTTCGAATAGTTCCAACAGCTTTATTATATCAAAAGTTAAAAAAAATTCAAGTAGGAGAAAAACATGGAAAAGTTTACTAAAAAATACTCGATTGGACTAGATATAGGAGTTTCTTCAGTTGGCTACGCTGTTGTAACTGAGGATCATAAAGTTCCAACATTTAAATTTAAAGTGCTTGGAAATACAGAGAAGAGGGCGATTAAAAAGAATCTGATTGGCTCAGTTACCTTTGATTCTGCAAAAACTGCAGGTGATACGCGTTCTTTTAGGGCTAACAGTCGTAGAATTGAACGTAGGAATAATCGAATTAAATATTTGAGAGAAATTTTTCAATCTGAGATAGAAAAAGTGGATAAGAATTTTTACAGACGCTTAGATGAGACTTTTAGGAAATTTAATGATAAGAGTGATGATATTAAAATAAAACATCCTTTTTTTGGTAAAAAGAAATTAGAGAAGGAATTCCATCGAAAATATCCGACAATTTACCATTTAAGAAAATATTTAGCTGATACAGATAGTAAAGAAGCCCCAGATATTAGAGAAGTCTATCTTGCTCTATCTCATATTATGAAATATCGAGGGAATTTTTTAACAGCGGGTAAGATTAATCCTAATAATATTGATATTAGAGAAAAATGGATTGATTTTTTAAGAGCTTGTAATTTGGAATTAGGTTTGAACTTACCTGATAATTATGAAGAGTTAGACAGTATATTTAAGGAAAATATAGCTAGAAAAGATAAAGTAGATAAGATACTAAAATTTTTCCCTGAAGAAAATAAAAAGAAAGATAGAAGTATTTTTAAACAGTTACTTCAATTATTGTTCGGCCTAAAAACAAAATTTCAAAGGTGTTTTGATTTAGAGGAAGAAATTGAATTATCGTTTACAGAAGAAAAATATGATGAAAATTTAGAAAAATTACTTGACATTATTGGAGATAATTATGCAGATTTATTTGAAACTTTAAAAACATTTAGAGATAGTATCTTATTATCGAGTATGCTTACTCATAAAGGTTCAACTCATGCACGATTTTCTGCAACAATGATTGATAGATATGAAGAACATAGGAAAGATTTACAGCGATTAAAGACGTTTGTAAGGTTAAATCTTTCAGAAAAAGATTATGAAGAGATATTTAACGATGAATCTGCAAAAGGTTATGCCGGATACATTTCTAATCATATGAAATTAAGCCCAAATGAGGAAAAATCAAAAAGTAAACTTGAATATTTTTATAGCAATTTAACTAAAAAAATCAATAAAATTGAAGGCTCACAATATTTTTTAGATAAAATTGAACAGGGGACCTTATTAAGAAAACTTAGAACAACTGATAATGGTTCGATTCCGAATCAAATTCATC
Organism: Streptococcus equinus; assembly: GCF_049393805.1. Lineage (NCBI taxonomy): Bacteria > Bacillati > Bacillota > Bacilli > Lactobacillales > Streptococcaceae > Streptococcus > Streptococcus equinus. Next base: position 307,425 of record NZ_CP185763.1, on the reverse strand, counting down.
GTTATGAAATGGAAAATATTATTGAAAATCAAGCTAAACATTTTCCATTCTTAGAGGAGAATAAGGATAAGTTGATTTCAATTTTAACTTTTAAAATTCCATATTATGTAGGGCCATTGGCAAAACCTAATAAAAGTAGATTTTCTTGGTTGGTTAGGAATGATAATTTAATCATTGATTCTAATGATGATGAAGAAACTCAAGCAGGAAAAATACGGCCATGGAACTTTGACAAGCTTGTTGATTTGGATGCAACAAGAAGATCTTTTATCGATCATTTAATTGGAAAAGATGTTATTTTGCTTAATGAGAAGGTTTTACCGAAGCGTAGTCTTATTTATGAGGAATTTATGCTTCAAAATGAACTTACAAGAGTAAAATATAAAGATAAATATGGCAAAACGCACAGATTTACTTCTGATGTGCGTAGCCAAATTATTTCGGATCTTTTTAAAGAAGAATCAGGAAGAATAAAAGAACAAGATTTATTGAAATATTTGAGCTTGAACCATGATGAACTTAAGGCAGTTGAAATTGTTTCAGGAATTAAAAACTCTTTTAATTCAATTTTAAAAACTTATCATGATTTTGTTGATAACGGAATATTTTCAAGACAATTCTTAGATTCTGAAGAGTATCAAGATGACCTGGAAGAAATAATAAAAATTGTAACTGTATTTGATGATAAAAAATCGATAAAAGATTATTTAGATAGATTTTACAGCGATTTCTTGGATGAAAAACAAATTGTGTCTCTTTCTAAGCTTAGATATACAGGATGGGGTAAATATTCAAAAAAATTGCTCGTAGGAATTCGAGATGACGATACAGGTTTTAATATTCTTCAATTTATTAGGAATGATGACCAAAATAGAAATCTTAATCAAGTTATTGAAGAAGAACCATTTAGAAGTAAAATTATGAAGCTTCAGTCTCAGCATCCCCAAGAAGAAGATGTTTTTGAGCAAATAAAAGAATTAGCTGGAAGCTCAGCTTTAAAGCGTGGTATTTTAAATAGTATCAAAGTTGTAGATGAATTAGTTGAAATTATAGGATATCCACCAGAAAATATTGTCATTGAAATGGCGAGAGAAAATATGACGACTGAAGAGGGGGCTAAGAAATCACAAACAAGGAAAGTAAAATTAGAGGCTACACTAAAGAAAATTGAAAATGATATATTAACAAAAGATGGTAAACTTCCTTTTAGTAATGAGGAGCTTCAATCAGAAAAATTGTACTTGTATTGTCTCCAAAAAGGAAAAGATATGTATAGCTTGGATTCAATGGGAAATCCTGAACCACTTTATATTGATCAACTAGATCAGTATGAAGTAGACCATATTATACCTTATAGCGTATTACCAGTTGATTCAGTTGATAATAAAGTTTTAACGCATCGTAAAAATAATCAAAATAAACGAGATAGTATTCCAGATAAGAAAACAGTTCATGAGATGAAAGCATTTTGGAATCAATTATTGGATGCTAAGTTAATTAACCAGACAAAATTCCAGCGTTTGACGATGAGTGAACGTACGCCAGATGGTGTTTTAACTGATGATATAAAAGCTGGATTTATTGAAAGACAACTTGTTGAAACAAGACAAATAATTAAGCATGTTGCTCGAATACTTGATGATAGGTTTGATACAAGTAAAATTATTACTCTAAAATCACAATTGGTGTCAAATTTTAGAAATACCTTTCATATAATGAAATTACGTGATTTAAATGATTACCATCATGCACATGATGCATATCTTAATGTTGTAGTTGCTCAAACCTTATTGAAAGCATATCCTAAATTGGCACCAGAGCTAACCTATGGACAATTTAAAAATTTTAATAAACATCTTGAGAATAGAGCTACGGTAAGAAAGCAAATCTATTCTAACGTTATGAAGTTTTTTAATAGTAAAAATTCTAAAATCAGTAAAGATATTTGGGATTGTAGTAGAGATTTACCAATTATTAAAAATGTAATTTATAATTCTCAAATTAATTTTGTTAAGAGGACTGTGGTTAAAAAAGGGGCTTTCTTTAATGAAAATCCTATAAGCGAGCATTCTAAAATATCCATTGATAAAAGATTTCCTATTAAGCAAGGGCTTGACCCTGAGTCATATGGAGGATATACTCCTCTTAATTCAGCATTGACAGTTTTTGTTGTTGCTGAAAAATTTGATGAAAAGAAGAAAAAGTGTATTTTAGTTAAGGATTTTTTTGATATTTATATTATCAACTATAAGAAATTTAATGAAAACCCAATGGAATATTTAAATGATAGTTCAAGTAATGGCTTCTTAGCTAAACATTCATTGAACAAAGTTATTTACTATAAAAAAATAGCAAAATATTCGTTGATTCAATTGAGCGATAATAAGAGATTCCTTTTAGAAAGTAGTTCAAATTTGCAAAAAACTACTCAATTTCGATTGACAGATGTGCAAAGTGAGCTGTTTTTCCATATGAAACGTTTTATTACACGTTCAAATTTGATGGATTTAAAATCTACGGAAGCTGTTAAAGAAAGCAGTTTATTCATTGATAATCATAAAAATGAATTTGATAAAATCGCTAACAATCTATTTGAATTCGCTAGACAACAATTAGGTGAAACAACAGGATTGAAAACTTTAATTAGTGGTTATGCTAACCGACAATTTAAGAATATTGTTGTGACAGATGAGGTGGTGCGTTACTATTATGATAATTTTATAAAAATGTTTAGCTTTGTTAAAAGTGGTGTTAGTCAAGATATTTCGAATTATTTTGCAGAAAAAGCTACTGTTAAAAGGCCAAGGTACAGACCAAATAAGAAATATCTTTCTGCCACCCTTATCCACCAATCTATCACTGGTCTTTATGAAACACGTATTGATTTGAGTAAATTAGGAGAAGAGTAATGGGATGGCGTACAGTTATTGTAAACGAGCATTCGAAATTATCATATAAAAATAATCATTTGATTTTTAAGGATGCTTATCATACTGAGATGATTCATTTAGAAGAAATTGATATTCTTTTGCTTGAAACGACAAATATTGTTTTGACGACAATGTTGATTGAACGTTTGGTTGATAAAAATATTTTAATTATTTTTTGTGATGAAAAACGTTTGCCAACTGCAATGCTGACGCCTTACTATGGACGCCATGATTCTAGCTTACAGCTGACAAATCAAATCGCATGGGCTGATGAGGTTAAATGTGATGTCTGGACTAACATCATTGCACAGAAAATTTTAAATCAGAGTATGTATCTTGGTGAGTGTTCTTTCTTTGAAAAATCACAATCGATTATGGATTTATATCACGGTTTAGAACCATTTGACCCTAGTAATCGCGAAGGGCACTCGGCTAGAATTTATTTTAATACCTTGTTTGGCAATGACTTTTCTCGCGAACAAGACAATGACATTAATGCTGGACTAGATTATGGTTATACTTTGTTGTTAAGCATGTTTGCGCGTGAACTAGTTGTTTGTGGCTGTATGACTCAGTTCGGCTTGAAACACTCTAATCAGTTTAATCAATTCAATCTAGCAAGTGACATAATGGAACCATTTCGTCCAATCGTTGATAGAATTGTGTACGAAAATCGTAATGCTTCCTTTGTCAAAATTAAACGAGAACTTTTTACAATGTTTGATGAAACATATTCTTACAACAATAAGGAAATGTATTTAAATAATATTGTTAGTGATTATACGAAAAAAGTAGTCAAAGCTCTTAATCATAGTGGGAAAGGAGTTCCTGAATTTAGGATATGAGTTATCGATATATGCGAATGATTTTAATGTTTGATATGCCCACAGAGACTGTCGAGGAGCGCAAGGCTTACCGCAAATTTCGCAAGTTTTTGCTAAGTGAAGGTTTTATCATGCACCAATTTTCTGTTTATAGTAAATTGCTGTTAAATAATTCTGCTAATAAAGCGATGATTGACAGACTTCAGGCAAATAATCCTAAAAAAGGGAGTATTACTCTTTTGACTGTGACTGAAAAGCAATTTGCTCGTATGATTTATCTTAACGGTGAAAGAGATATGAGTGTGGCTAATTCTGATAAGCGGCTTGTGTTTTTAGGAGAGGATTATAGTGATGAAGATTAATTTTCCGATACTTGATGAGCCAATAGAAATTTCAGGTGGCACAATTCTAGCAGTTGAAAATGTAACAGTTTTTTCAAATCTTGTTAGACAATTGTATTCTTACACAGATGAAAGTGAGTTGAAATTGTTTGACAAAAAAATGAAATCATTGAAAGAGTCAGAGCTGCTTTTGGTGACAGATATTTTAGGCTTTGATGTTAATTCTTCATCTATGCTCAAATTAATTCATGCTGATTTAGAAAGTCAATTGAATGAGAAACCAGAAGTAAAATCGATGATTGAAAATCTGGCTGATACTATTACAGAATTAATTGCTTATGAGTGTTTAGAAAATGAACTTGATCTTGAATATGATGAAATCACAATTCTTGAGTTGATAAAAGCTCTTGGTGTTAAGATTGAAACACAAAGTGATACGATTTTTGAAAAATGCTTTGAAATTCTTCAAATATATAATTATCTCAGTAAAAAGAAGTTGCTTATTTTTGTGAATAGTGGAGCTTATTTGACCCAAAATGAGATGGAGAGATTGATGGAATATATCAAGCTTTCAAATCAAAAAGTTCTTTTTCTAGAGCCACGAAAACTTTATGATTTTCCACAATATGTTTTGGATAATGATTATTTTTTGATTGCAGAAAACATGAGTTAAAAACGAATAATAAAGTATCTACATTTTTGTAGATACTTTTTCTTATGTTTTGACATATACGCATAATACGTATAAAATAAAGGAGGAGAGTAGTTGTGCCAAAAACTGGGAAAGAGCTAGCTAAAATAGCAATTTCGAAAGGATGGAAAGAAGTTCGTGTAAAAGGAAGCCATCATCAATTCAAAAAAGGTGGAAAAGCTTATATTGTTACAATACCAATTCATGGTAATAAGGTCGTTGGAGCAGGCTTAGAGAGAAAAATTCTTAAAGATTTAGATTAGAGGAGGCAAACTGATGTTAAAAACATATCCTGCAATTTTTCACAAAGAAGAAGGCGGAAGTTTTTGGGTAGAATTTCCAGGATTCGGTGGTGGAACCGAAGGTAAAGATATCGAGGAAGCTATGAAGAATGCTCGTGAAATGCTTGAGAGTTCGCTAGCTGCGTATCTAGATGAAGGACTTGCTCTTCCAAAAGTTATTGATATGAGTGAGCTAACCGTTGATGATGGTTTCATTACTCTGATTCAAGCTGATCCTTCACCGTATTTAAAGAAGACAAAAGCTATTCGTAAAAATGTTACAGTACCAGAATGGTTGGTCAGATTAGCTGATCGTGAGCAGGTAAATTATTCTGAGGTTTTAACAAAAGCTTTGGAGAAAAAGTTGCAACTATAAGTTTTAAGAATGTTCAGGAACGTTGAAAAATCAAGGTTTTTAAGGTATAATAAAGCTAATATTATGGAGCTATTCGAGGCTGAAGTCTGGCTGAGACAAATGGCGCGATTACGAGATTTCGTGAGAAAAATTGGTCCACGAGGTTTTAGAGCTGTGCTGTTTCGAATGGTTCCAAAACCGTGCTAATTGTGGAAATGCTAATGCTTTGTTTTAGAGCTGTGCTGTTTCGAATGGTTCCAAAACTGTTGCATTTTATTAAGTTTAATAGTACAAGTTTTAGAGCTGTGCTGTTTCGAATGGTTCCAAAACCTTTTAGCTTAGTAGTATCTCCGTTAGAAGGTTTTAGAGCTGTGCTGTTTCGAATGGTTCCAAAACGGCGAACAGTGGTATTAAAGGTTCTCAAGCGTTTTAGAGCTGTGCTGTTTCGAATGGTTCCAAAACCTTTGTTGTAATCAAAGTTAGAGTTGTCGAGTTTTAGAGCTGTGCTGTTTCGAATGGTTCCAAAACAAAGCTAAATTATTTAACGTAACATTAATAGTTTTAGAGCTGTGCTGTTTCGAATGGTTCCAAAACTTGAGAAATGAAACGTTATTTTGAAAAGTTGTTTTAGAGCTGTGCTGTTTCGAATGGTTCCAAAACATTATCTACCGAGATTGAGTTGTTGCGAGAGTTTTAGAGCTGTGCTGTTTCGAATGGTTCCAAAACTATATTGGTAAACATTTACTCAGTTCAACAGTTTTAGAGCTGTGCTGTTTCGAATGGTTCCAAAACGTGTAGATATTGTAAATGACAACTTGGACGGTTTTAGAGCTGTGCTGTTTCGAATGGTTCCAAAACTCAAGCAGCAGGAGTTGAAGTAGATCAAAAGTTTTAGAGCTGTGCTGTTTCGAATGGTTCCAAAACTAAATACTTGTATAAACAGTACGATGTCAAGTTTTAGAGCTGTGCTGTTTCGAATGGTTCCAAAACAGCGCCGTCCTCGTAATCACATACAAGGTAGTTTTAGAGCTGTGCTGTTTCGAATGGTTCCAAAACTTTAAAACTTGACGTTTTAACGAGTAGTCTGTTTTAGAGCTGTGCTGTTTCGAATGGTTCCAAAACTGATAACTTGTCAGCAATCGCTTCACGCTAGTTTTAGAGCTGTGCTGTTTCGAATGGTTCCAAAACGATTTGAATATTGGTTCGACAATCGTTGATGTTTTAGAGCTGTGCTGTTTTGAAAAATTATCTAACTAAAACTTTAGTGAAAATCACTTTCAATGTTTTTCAAAATTTTTCTTTTATGGTAAAATTGAAAATGAATTTATTTTAGTTAGATAGGTTGGATTGTTTACATGGAAAAAACTTTCTTTATGATTAAACCAGATGGTGTGAAACGCGGACTTGTTGGTGAAGTACTTAAACGTATTGAACGTCGTGGTTTCAAAATTGAAAAATTAGAAATGCGTATGGCAACTCCTGAGTTGTTAGAAAAACACTATGAAGACTTGGTTGACCGTCCATTCTTCCCACTAATTGTTGACTTTATGACAAGTGGTCCAGTGATTGCTGGTGTTATGTCAGGAGAAGAAGTGATTACTTCTTGGCGTACAATGATGGGTGCAACAAACCCTAAAGAAGCTCTTCCAGGAACAATCCGTGGTGATTTTGCTCAAGCACCAGCTGAAGGCGCTGCAACATTTAACATCGTTCACGGTTCAGATTCACCAGAATCAGTAGAACGCGAAATCGCCCTTTGGTTTGGGGAATAAAATAATTAAATAAGGAATCATTCGGAGCTGAAGTCAGGCTGAGACAAATGGCGCGATTACGAAATTTCGTGAGAAAAATGGTCCACGAGGTTTTAGAGCTGTGTTGTTTCGAATGGTTCCAAAACAGCTTAAACTTGAAGTGAAAGAAATATACAGTTTTAGAGCTGTGTTGTTTCGAATGGTTCCAAAACGTATAAAATAGGAAAAAAGCAGCTTCTTTTGTTTTAGAGCTGTGTTGTTTCGAATGGTTCCAAAACAGTCATGTTTGTATGGTAAATAAAAACGCTGTTTTAGAGCTGTGTTGTTTCGAATGGTTCCAAAACCGTTTTAGTATATCCATCACCATTAGGATTGTTTTAGAGCTGTGTTGTTTCGAATGGTTCCAAAACAGAATGTGACTATCTAATTTTAGATGATTTGTTTTAGAGCTGTGTTGTTTCGAATGGTTCCAAAACATTAAATATATACCTCCCCAATCGTAGCTTGTTTTAGAGCTGTGTTGTTTCGAATGGTTCCAAAACCTTAGCTTTGACTTTTGTCTCTTTTTCTTCGTTTTAGAGCTGTGTTGTTTCGAATGGTTCCAAAACTATTGAGGGGAACAATCTACCAGAACAGGAGTTTTAGAGCTGTGTTGTTTCGAATGGTTCCAAAACTACCCAGAAGATGATATGAGTAATGATGGTGTTTTAGAGCTGTGTTGTTTCGAATGGTTCCAAAACAAGCAAACCAGTCGGCCAATACACACGTAAGTTTTAGAGCTGTGTTGTTTCGAATGGTTCCAAAACTTTCAGAAGATGAATTATTACATTATCTAAGTTTTAGAGCTGTGTTGTTTCGAATGGTTCCAAAACATGAACATAAGTGCCAACCGATTCCGCCGTGTTTTAGAGCTGTGTTGTTTCGAATGGTTCCAAAACCGATTTAGAACACGAATCAGAAGTCCTAAAGTTTTAGAGCTGTGTTGTTTCGAATGGTTCCAAAACCTTTAAAAGATTCACTGCGCCAATTTCAGTGTTTTAGAGCTGTGTTGTTTCGAATGGTTCCAAAACCTTTTCTGTGATAGCAAAAGTTAGAGATAAGTTTTAGAGCTGTGTTGTTTCGAATGGTTCCAAAACTGTTGATGTTAATACAATGACAAAAGCAGCGTTTTAGAGCTGTGTTGTTTCGAATGGTTCCAAAACTGTATCGGATGAAAACGGTCAATTTTTATAGTTTTAGAGCTGTGTTGTTTCGAATGGTTCCAAAACAATTAACGTTTGAGCTTAATGCTAATGATTGTTTTAGAGCTGTGTTGTTTCGAATGGTTCCAAAACAATTTTTAGTGATATTTCCGAAAGTGTAGCGTTTTAGAGCTGTGTTGTTTCGAATGGTTCCAAAACGAGATTTCTTGGTGGACAGATAGAGCTAATGTTTTAGAGCTGTGTTGTTTCGAATGGTTCCAAAACGTTGTAGCTACTAAATATGAATATAACAAACCCCCACCTAGTTCGTCACTGGGTGGGGTAATCTATGTGGGTCATAGGTTTGCGATGAGTTGTGTTTTTATTATCTTTGCTTAAATAATAGCGCTTTCTGTGTAATTTGTAAAATGATTTGCGGTAGCTGATTTTAGCGATATTTATCGTGCCTAGAAAACTTTTTATAGCACCAGTGGTGTTTATTTGTTATAATAGAAATAATGAATAATTGTATAGGATTATAGATAGATGGATATTCAAGAATTAAAAAAACGACAAGAAAAGATTCGCAATTTCTCAATTATTGCGCATATTGACCACGGAAAGTCAACTTTGGCTGACCGTATTTTGGAAAAAACTGAAACTGTCTCTAGTCGTGAAATGCAAGCTCAACTCTTGGATAGCATGGATTTGGAACGTGAACGTGGTATCACAATCAAATTGAATGCGATTGAGTTGAATTACACAGCTAAAGATGGTGAAACTTACATTTTCCACTTGATTGACACACCAGGGCACGTTGACTTTTCATATGAAGTGTCTCGTTCACTTGCAGCCTGTGAAGGTGCTATTTTAGTTGTTGATGCGGCACAAGGTATTGAAGCTCAAACACTTGCTAACGTGTATTTAGCACTTGATAATGACTTGGAAATCTTGCCAGTTATCAATAAAATCGATTTGCCAGCTGCTGACCCTGAACGTGTTCGTCAAGAAATCGAAGATGTTATCGGACTTGATGCGTCAGAGGCAGTACTTGCTTCAGCAAAAGCTGGTATCGGGATTGAAGAAATCCTTGAGCAAATCGTTGAGTACGTGCCAGCGCCAGCAGGTGATGTTGAAGCACCGCTCCAAGCGCTTGTCTTTGACTCAGTTTACGATGCTTATCGTGGAGTAATTCTTCAAGTTCGTATCGTCAATGGTATGGTAAAACCTGGTGATACTATCCAGTTGATGTCTAATGGTAAAACATTTGATGTCACTGAAGTGGGTATCTTCACACCAAAAGCAGTGGGTCGTGATTTTCTAGCAACTGGTGATGTTGGTTATATCGCAGCATCAATTAAGACTGTAGCGGACACTCGTGTCGGTGATACGGTTACTCTTGCGGATAACCCAGCAGAAGCACCACTTCACGGTTATAAACAAATGAACCCAATGGTGTTTGCTGGTCTTTATCCAATCGAATCAAATAAATACAACGACCTTCGTGAAGCTCTTGAAAAACTTCAATTGAACGATGCTAGTCTTCAATTTGAACCAGAAACGTCACAAGCGCTTGGTTTTGGTTTCCGTTGTGGTTTCTTGGGACTTCTTCACATGGATGTTATTCAAGAACGTTTGGAACGTGAATTTAACATTGATTTGATTATGACAGCACCATCCGTTGTCTACCATGTTAATACGACTGATGGCGACATGCTTGAGGTGTCAAATCCGTCTGAATTCCCAGACCCAACTAAGGTTGCAAGTATCGAAGAACCATACGTTAAAGCACAAATCATGGTTCCACAAGAATTTGTCGGAGCTGTTATGGAACTTGCTCAACGTAAACGTGGTGATTTTGTGACAATGGATTACATTGATGAAAATCGTGTTAATGTCATTTACCAAATTCCACTTGCTGAAATTGTCTTTGATTTCTTTGATAAATTGAAATCATCAACACGTGGTTATGCAAGCTTTGATTACGAAATTTCAGAATACCGCAAATCTAAATTGGTTAAAATGGATATTCTGCTTAACGGAGATAAAGTCGATGCGCTTAGCTTCATCGTTCACAATGAATTTGCCTATGAACGTGGTAAATTAATCGTTGAAAAATTGAAGAAAATCATTCCACGTCAACAATTTGAAGTGCCAATTCAAGCAGCTATCGGTCAAAAAATCGTGGCTCGTTCAGATATTAAAGCTCTTCGTAAAAACGTGCTTGCAAAATGTTATGGTGGTGACGTTTCTCGTAAACGTAAATTGCTTGAAAAACAAAAAGCAGGTAAAAAACGTATGAAAGCTATAGGTTCAGTTGAAGTGCCACAAGAAGCCTTCTTGTCAGTACTTTCAATGGATGACGAAAGCAGTAAAAAATAAACCATTAAACAGCTGAATTTTCAGCTGTTTTTCTACTTATTTCAGCTATAAAAAGAGAATAATTAGAGAGTTGTGCAAATTTTCAGTATTTTTATGGTACAATAGATTAAAAATGAAATCATGGGAGAGTTGTATGAAATTATTGACAAATGTGTCACAATTACAAGGAACCTTGCGTGTTCCTGGCGATAAATCAATTAGCCACCGTTCAATCATGTTTGGAAGTCTTGCTAAGGGAAAAACGACTGTTCGCGATATTTTGCGTGGCGAAGATGTTTTGTCAACGATGCAAGTTTTTCGTGATTTGGGTGTAAATATTCAAGATGATGGTGAGCTTGTTACCATTACAGGTGTTGGTTTTGACGGACTTAAAGCACCAAAAAATAAACTGAATATGGGAAATTCAGGAACATCAATTCGCTTGATTTCTGGTGTTTTGGCTGGGCAAGATTTTACTGTTGAGATGTTTGGAGATGATAGCTTGTCAAAACGCCCCATGGACCGTGTGACGATTCCGCTTCGTCAAATGGGTGTTGAGGTTTCAGGTCAGACTGAGCGTGACTTGCCACCACTTACTATGCATGGTAGCAAAGCTTTAAAACCAATTCACTACCAACTTCCTGTGGCATCTGCTCAGGTCAAGTCAGCACTTATCTTTGCTGCTTTGCAGGCAGATGGCGAATCAGTCATTATCGAAAAAGAGAAGACTCGCAATCACACCGAAGATATGATTGTTCAATTTGGTGGGAAAATTGATGTCAATGGCAAAGAAATTCGCATCAAAGGTGGTCAAGAATTCACTGGTCAAGATGTGGTGGTGCCAGGTGACATCTCATCAGCAGCTTTCTGGCTCGTTGCAGGGCTTATTGTCCCAAATGCAAAAGTGACATTGAAGAACGTTGGTATCAATGAAACGCGAACTGGTATTCTTGATGTTATTAAAGCGATGGGCGGCAAGATGACGATTTCAGATGTCGATGACATCGCAAAATCTGCGACAATTACCGTTGAAACTTCTGAACTTCATGGTACTGAAATCGGTGGTGAAATCATTCCACGTTTGATTGACGAATTACCGATTATTGCTCTTCTTGCGACTCAAGCAAATGGCACAACTGTGATTCGTGATGCAGAAGAATTGAAGGTCAAAGAAACTGATCGCATTCAGGTGGTTGCGGATGCTCTTAATGCAATGGGCGCTGACATCACACCAACAGATGATGGCATGATTATCAAAGGAAAAACACCGCTTCATGGTGCTAAAATCAATACTTTTGGTGACCACCGCATTGGCATGATGACAGCAATTGCTGCGCTTTTAGTGTCAGATGGCGATGTTGAGTTGGAAAGAGCAGAAGCAATCAATACAAGTTACCCAAGCTTCTTTAATGATTTGGAGGTGTTGTCACGTGGCTAGAATTATTATCGGATTTATGGGGTCAGGTAAGTCAACGATTTCATCACTTTTAGATAAAGATTATGTCGATATGGATGCTTTGATTACGGAGCGCATTGGCATGTCGATTGCTGACTTTTTTGAAAAAGAAGGCGAAGCAAAATTCCGTGAGATTGAGTCTCAAGTGCTAGCAGAGTTGGTTAATTCTGAGCATGTCATTTCCACTGGTGGCGGTGTTGTGATTAATCCTATTAACCGTGATATTTTGGCCAAAAATGGTGAGACGATTTATCTTAAAGCTGATTTTGACACGCTTTATGACCGTATCAAAAATGATATAAAAAATGTGCGTCCGCTATTTATCAATAATAGCAAAGAAGCATTTAAAGCTATCTTTGATGGGCGTAGAGAAATGTATGAGTCAGCAGCTAATCGCATTATCGAAGTCGCTGGAAAAACACCAGAAGAAATTGTTGAGGAAATCGGATGAAAGTTGGCTACCTAGGACCGAGTGGTTCTTTTACGCACAATGTTGCTGTTAAGGCTTTTCCAGATGACGAGCGCATGCCATTTGCCAATATCACAGAAGTAATTAAGTCTTATGAAGAAGGTGTCGTGGATTATGCCATTATTCCAGTTGAAAATTCAATTGAGGGCTCTGTCCATGAAACGCTTGATTATCTTTATCACCAAGCCAATATTGAAGCAGTTGCCGAGATGATTCAGCCGATTAAGCAACAGCTTTTAGCAACGTCACAGGATAAAAAAATCGAAAAGATTTTTTCGCACCCTCAGGCTATTGCTCAGGGCAAGAAATACATTAAAGCACATTATCCAAATGCTCAAATCGAAATGACAGCAAGTACTGCTTATGCCGCGCGTTATATTGCAGAAAATCCTGATGAGCCATACGCAGCCATTGCTCCAGCAGCAGCGGCAAAAGAGTATGGTCTTGTGATTATCGCAAAAGATATTCAAGAAATGGATGAAAATTACACGCGCTTTTGGCTACTTGGACGCCAAAAGCCTGTATTTGATTTGCCTAAGTCTCAGCAAAAACTGTCTTTAGCTATCACTTTGCAGGATAATTTGCCTGGTGCGCTTTATAAAGCTCTGTCAGTCTTTGCTTGGCGTGGGATTAATTTGACAAAAATCGAAAGTCGTCCCTTGAAGACAGCTCTTGGAGAATACTTTTTCATTGTTGATGTAGACAATTCAAATGAAGCTTTAGTCGCATGTGCTCTTGAGGAACTGCAGCTTTTGGGCATTGATTACAAAGCTCTAGGCAATTATGACGTTTACAAACTATAACACTAAAAAACACCTGCAAAATCAGGTGTTTTTTGATAGGTTTGTGCCCAAAGTAGCAAGCGCTGCCATTTTTTAGTATAATAAGAATATAGTCGTTTCGTTAAACTTGTACTGACTTTAGTTAGCTAGAATGAAAGAGTGGTATAAGATATGGCAAATAATAGATTAAGTCGACATGAAGAATTAAGGTATCAATATCTTTTGGGCAATTTAGAATATCTGAATGCCCAACAAAAAGAAGAGTTTGATTATCTTTATCAGAAAAAATTGATGAGCATGCAACAGCCATCAAATTACTCTTCGTCTGCCTATAACGAGACATATGATGACCAGTATGACGATTATGGCTATTACGATGATTATAATAATGATTACTACGACGATTATGAAGATAGTGCTGCTTATGTAGATTATGATGATTATTCTGGATATGATAGCTATGATGATCAAGTAACCTCACAAGGTTTGCCTAAATATCCAAAGTTTGAAAAAACTTCACGTCCTAAGCGTAAACATCAAAAAAAGCCAAAAAAGTCTTCTTATCTAGACTATTACGAAGGCATCGATGACAAGCCTGTCAAAAAAGTAAAAAATTCTAAAAAGAAGAAACGTAAAAAACGTTTGAAACATTTTTTACAATTTTTTGCCATGCTAATCGTTTTGGTTATGGCAGGAATGATTTACATGTTTTTTCATGGAGTGAAAGAAGTCTCAAGTGGTGAAACGAATTATTCAGCAGCTGTTACTGAGCCTTTTAATGGACAAGATAGCAAAGATGGTACTAATATTTTGATTCTTGGAAGTGATAAGCGAATTTCTCAAGGGTCATCAGATGCCAGAACAGATACCATTATGGTTTTAAACATCGGCAACAAAGAAGGAAAAGTAAAGCTAGTTAGCTTTATGCGCGATACTCTTGTCAATATTAACGGTGTCAGCTATAACGACTATGCTAATGACCAAAAATTAAACGTTGCTTTTAATATCGGCGAACAAGATGAGAGTCAAGGTGCAGAGTTGATGCGAAAAACATTGAAGGATAATTTTGATATTAATATCAAGTACTATGTTATGGTCGATTTTGAAACCTTTGCCGAAGCAATTAACACGCTTTTCCCTAATGGTGTTGACATCGATGCCAAGTTTGGTACGGTTGACGGTCAAGAAGTGTCTTCTGTGGAAGTGCCTGATGATCTTAATATGCGAGCTGATGGAACCGTTCCAAACCAAATCATTGAAGTCGGTGAGCAAAAGATGGATGGCAGGACTTTGCTAAATTATGCGCGTTTCCGTAAGGATGATGACGGAGATTATGGACGTACACAGCGCCAGCAACAAGTTATTTCAGCAATCGTCAGCCAGATTAAAGATCCGTCAAAACTCTTTACTGGTTCAGCTGCAATCGGAAAAATTTATGCTCTTACCTCAACTAACGTTTCTTATCCATTTCTTGTAAAAGAAGGTTTGGGTGTAGTGACGAGCGGCAAAAAAGGCATTGAGCAAAAGACAATTCCTGAAGAAGGGGATTGGACAGATGATTATGACATGTATGGCGGTATAGGTATTTCGATTGATTTTAATAAATATCAAGAAGAGTTGAAAGAACTAGGCTTACGCTAGATGAGATATGATATAATAGAGAGGCAGTTATGCTTCTCTTTTTTTGAGAAAAGTAACCGAATGAGAATTGATTATTAGAAGCTTGAACTTTACAGGCTTGTTGAAAGGAAAATATGTTAGAAAAAAATAGCATTGTTGAGGTTGAAATCACAGATTTATCACATGAAGGAGCTGGAGTAGCCAAGGTTGATGGCTTTGTCTTTTTTGTTGAAAATGCTCTTCCAGGTGAAAAAATCAAGATGCGCGTCTTGAAAGTGAAGAAAAATATTGGATTTGGTAAGGTTGAGGAATACTTGACAATTTCTGAACACCGTAACCAAGATTTGAATGTTGACTATTTGCGCACAGGAATCGCAGACTTTGGTCACCTTGCGTATTCAGAACAACTCAAATTTAAACGCAAACAAGTAGCGGATAATCTTTACAAAACAGCTGGTATTTCAGATGTTGAAGTGGCTGAGACACTTGGTATGGAACACCCTTACGCCTATCGTAACAAAGCGCAAGTGCCAGTTCGCCGTGTTAATGGACAACTGGAAACTGGTTTCTTCCGCAAACATTCACACGATTTGATGCCAATTTCTGATTTTTACATTCAAAATAAAGAGATTGACCGCTTGATTAATTTCACACGTGATTTGCTTCGTCGTTTTGACCTCAAACCTTATGATGAAAAAGAGCAAACTGGTTTGATTCGTAACTTGGTCGTTCGTCGTGGACACTATTCTGGTGAAATGATGCTTGTCTTTGTCACAACACGTCCGAAAATTTTCCGCATCGAGCAAATCATCGAAAAAATCGTTGCTGAATTTCCAGCCGTAAAATCAATCGTCCAAAATATCAACGATAAAAATACCAATGCGATTTTTGGTAATGACTTTAGAACACTTTATGGAAAAGATACGATTGTTGATAGCATGCTTGGTAATCAATATGAAATTTCAGCGCGTTCATTCTACCAAGTTAACACTGAAATGGCTGAAAAACTTTATCAAACTGCTATTGATTTTTCAGATTTGACGGCTGATGACATCGTGATTGATGCCTATTCTGGAATTGGAACAATTGGACTTTCATTTGCTAAAAATGTCAAAGCAGTCTATGGTGTTGAAGTGATTGAAGAAGCGGTTGAAGATGCTAAACGCAATGCTGCACTTAATGGCATTACTAATGCGCATTATGTGGCTGATTCTGCAGAACATGCCATGGCGACATGGAGCAAAAATGGCATCAAACCAAGCGTCATTTTGGTTGACCCACCACGTAAAGGCTTGACAGAAAACTTTATCAAAGCAAGCGTAGCCATGCAACCAGAAAAAGTCACTTACATCTCATGTAACCCAGCAACTATGGCGCGTGACATCAAACTTTACCAAGAACTTGGCTACAAACTCCAAAAAGTACAACCAGTAGATTTGTTCCCGAATACGCATCATGTTGAATGTGTTGCTCTGCTCGTAAAAGCCTAGAAACCTTTGAATAAAAGATATAATGAAAAGCCTTGATATCAAGGCTTTTTTGTCGTATAGAGGGGAAGTATCAGAGTGAGAGTTGAATCAAAATCATATCAAAGGATGGTCGGGAAAGTCTAACTGGTATCCCAGTTCAATTCTTAAAATGCTTCAGAATGAGAAGTACAAAGGTGATGCCTTGCTTCAGAAAACTTATACGGTAGATTTTCTGACCAAGAAACGCTCGGAGAACGAAGGACAAGTTAATCAATATTATGTCGCCAATAATCGTAAAGCTATCATAGATGCGGATGTGTAGGATATGGTTCAACTGGAAATTACAAGGTGGAAAGAATTCAGGGTAAGGCACAAACTGAAATCCTATATGATGCAAAACAAGGGGAATCCATTTGCGACTAAGGTCTTTTGTGCTGAATGTGGTTCAGCCTTTGGCAGAAAGAATTGGACGACAAGTCGAAGGAAACGTAATGTTTTGCAGTGTAGCAACCGCTACAAGGTCAAAGTGGAATAAGTTTCTGGAAGAAAATCGTCCATTAGAAAAATACTATAATAAGTTGCTGGCTGATATAATAAATAGGACTTCGTAGGTATTCGATTCCTTTGAGATGTGTCAAGTTCTAGACCATATCAGCATCTTAAAGAATGGTCAACTTATAGTTGCCTTTCTTGAAGGGACTGAAGTTGAATTGTGAGAAACTGTGACCGAAAGGTGGCAGTTTTCTTCTATTTTCGTGGTATAATAAAGATATCAAAAACAAAAAAATGAAATGGATTATTCACTATGAGTTTAAGCGTAATAAGACACGATAATGTTATCCCTTTAGTAACGCGTCAAAGTATAGCCAGTAGATACCATACGGTTACTAAAGCTATAAATCGAGAATTTTGGAATTCTACGAGTGAAACTGCACATAGTCTCTATGTTGGTTCTTATGGAAGGAACACAGCAATAAATACAAGTGATATAGATATACTTATTGAAATTCCGGAATATGAATATAATAATAGGTATTCATATTCTAAAGGAAATGGGCAATCTCGACTTTTGCAGGCTGTGAAAAATGCAATTGAAACACCTTATTCAAGAAGTAATATTAGGGCGGATGGGCAGGTTGTTAAAATAGATTTTTCTGACGGAATGAAGTTTGAAGTATTACCAGTTTTCCCACAGATGAGCTGGAGTGGTGCGGTCACCTATAAGTATCCTGACACTAATATGGGAGGAAATTGGAGAACAACAGATCCAAAGTCAGAGCAGAAAGCGATGAAGGATAAAAACAGCTCATCTAATGGTCTGTTGTGCGCTACCTGTAAGCATATAAGAACCATAAGAGACGAATCTTATTCAAGCTATCATCTGTCCGGAATTTTAATAGATTCTTTTGTATATGTTGCAATGGGTAACTGGCGTTTTACTGATGGAAAAGGCGGTTCATCAAGTTATACTAAATCATATGAGCAAGTTCTGCTTGATTATTATAATCAGGTTTCACTAAACGGGCTGCTTCCTCCAAGTTTATTGGCACCTGGTAGTGGAATGCAGGTTGATACATCTAAGGGTTGGGATGTACTTGGTAAAATCCTAAATAAAATGGTGTAGGGCGGTAAAATTATGGATGATAAGAAATACAGAGATAAACTTAGAAATCAAATCAAGGAGGCATGCGGGAAAGTTATTTACACATATACAGCTCATCATAAATTAGCTGATCGCCTTGAAAAAGAAAATAAATTTGTGAAAATTGCGCAGATTATATTGACTGCCTTTTCTTCTTGTGGATTCTTTGCCAGTATTATAACTAATAAGGTTATGTTGACATGGATAGGTGGAATCTCAGCTGTATTATCTCTGTGCCTAAACCTCTATACCAAGGAATATAAGATTCAAAATGAAGTAAGTCAGCATAGGAACGCAGCAAATGCATTGTGGGATATTCGAGAAGGGTATTTTTCCTTATTAGTTGATTTTGAAGTACTTGAAGATAGTGAAATAAGAAAAAAGAGAGATGTTCTCTGTAAAAAAGTTTCAGAGGTCAATAACAATTACCCTGCGACTGATAAGAAAAGCTACAAAATTGCACAGAAGGCTTTACAAAAGGAAGAAGAACAGACTTTTAAGGAGAAAGAGGTTGATGCAATCTTACCTAACGGTATTGAAAAGTGATAAATTAAAGTGTAAGGCATGCCTATCATATATTTAGAGATGCAAATGAATAAAATTAGTGAATCTTGGATGGATGCGGACATTTTTTAATATTAATGATTGCAAGTAAGGTGTCTATATTTGTGAATATGGTCTAGGTATCATCAATTGAGAATACGAATATTTGCCATCTATTAGACTCATTGTTAAAAAATAGGGAGAGTTTCGTTCTGTAGTATAATCTCAAATTTGACAACCTTCATTTTGTTCCGTAGCATAGCTGGTAACTATCAGCATATGTTGAGTGTGTAGGATTACTAGTTAAAAACGCAGAATAAGAATTTAGCTTGCTTTTGAATTTTAAGGCAAGCTGCTGAAACAGCGAAGTAGGGTTCTAGGTGTCGAAAATCTGGTGAAGTGTAATATTGGGATTATATCTCATATAAAAACATTACCCCCATCAAATAAAACCAAAAGTATGGTAATATGATAACAGGTACTTGATTAGTTGTGCTGTGTTATTATTTTACTAGGACTTTTGGTCTTTTTTGTTAGCATTTTGGGGAGGAGATTGTGATGAAAGTTGTTGAAGTTGGTCAAGAAAATCGAGACGTTATCGTGTTACTTCACGGCGGCGGTTTGTCCTGGTGGCAGTATCAATCTCAGATGGAGCTGCTGTGTAAAAATTATCATGTGGTCGTGCCGATTCTTGATGGGCATGCTGGTAGCAATGCTGATTTTGTCAGTATAGAAGCAAGTGCCAAGCAGCTGCTAGCTTACATCGATAAAGAATATGGTGGCTCGGTTTTGCTGATTGCTGGCTTGTCGCTTGGTGGTCAGATTCTTTTAGAAATGCTTGCTTTGCGAAAAGATATTTGTCAGTACGCTATTGTAGAAAGTGCTGTCATTATTCCAGATAAATTGACAGCAGGTTTGGTCGCTCTGCTATTTTCGATGAGTTTTCCTTTGATTAAGAAGAAGTGGTTTGCAAAGATGCAGTTTCGTTATCTTGGCATTCGAGCTGATTTGTTTGAACATTATTATGAGGACACGGTGAAACTTTCTAAGCAAAATTTGATTGCTTTTACAAAAGCAAGTAGCTTGTATCAAGTAAAGAAAAAATTGAAGAATTCGTTAGCGCGTGTTCGCATTATTGTAGGAGAAAAAGAAACTAAAAAGATGCATGCTTCAGCTAAAATGCTTCACGATATTTTGCCAGACAGCCATCTTGAAATCAAATCTGGTCTAGCTCACGGTCAGTATTCTATCAACCATCCAGACTTATACGTGAAAGAGCTTTTGGAAAATTTTGATTCAAGTACTGAACAAATTCTGAAATAATAATGGTAAACTATCATGAAAACTTGAGTGTTAATTAGGAGATATGAATGTATAAAATTTTAGTTGTAGATGATGATTTTGAGATTTTGAAATTGATGCGTACGATTTTGGAGATGAAAAATTACGATGTGACAACTTATCAGGGAATAACATTACCACTAAATAGTAAGGATTTTCAAGGCTTTGACTTGATTTTACTTGATGTTATGATGCCTGATATTGATGGCTTGCAAGTTTGCAGACAGATTCGTGACAAGGTGAGTGCGCCGATTATTTTTGTGAGTGCAAAAGATGAAGAAGATGATATTGTCACTGGTTTAAATCTTGGTGGGGACGATTATATTACAAAACCATTTAGTGTGAAGCAGCTGGTGGCTAAGGTTGCTGCGCATTTAAAACGTGAAGAACGCTTTAGACAAGCTGAATCTGATGAGAAAATTATCCGTGAACTGCTGCCGATTACATTTTACTTGCAGGAAAAAACAGTTTGTGTTAATGGCAATATTGTCCCGTTAACCAGCAGAGAATATGATTTGCTGGATTTGTTATCAGCTAATCGTAATAAAGTTTTTACGCGGGAAGATATTTATAGTCACATTTACGATGATGAGGCAGATGCGCTATTTCGCTCGATATCGGAGTATGTTTATCAGATAAGGGTGAAATTTTCTGCATATGATATTAATCCGATTAAGACTGTAAGGGGAATGGGATATAAATGGTATGACTAAACAGTATTCAATCAAAAGAAGAGTTTTACGTTGCGTTTCTGAGATAGTGATTGGAACGGTGCTTAATGTTTTTGTGCTCTTTTTACTCAGCTATGTTTTAGCGATGACTGGTCAGCTAAATAGTTACGGTTCTGATTTTAAAGTTGATATTAAAGATAGTGCCTCTGCTGAGAAGATTGCTAAGCGGTTAAACCAAACGACTTTTGATTATATATTATTTGAAAAGTCTTCTGGAAAAATCAGCTCAGGTAAGTATCAGAGAGAAGATTATGGCTGTTATAGAGCTGCCTTTAATCATGCTAGGTCTGAGGATTTTGGAACGATTCGCTATGCAAAATTCAGTAATTCAAACTATGTGCTTATCGTTAGATGTCCGACTTTGCCTGAATTTGTTAACCCTAGGTTGAGGCATTTATCGTTTAACAGTTTTTCATATTTGTTTTTCTTGATACTAGAGCTCATTTTAGTCATTTGGTCAGTTTCAAGGCTCTTAAAGGAATTCACTAAAAATTTTCGATTAATTCAAGAGATCTCTATGAATATGGGACAGCCTGAAGTAGCAATCAAACATTCTCAGACTGAAATGACAGAGTTCAATGACATTTTATCAATGCTTTACCAGAAAGATGCGGAGCTAGTTTCTTTGCTTCAGGCAGAGCGAAAAGCAAAGAAAGATTTGTCCTTTCAAGTGGCAGCTTTGGCTCACGATATCAAGACTCCTTTGACAGTTTTAAAGGGAAATTTGGAGTTGCTTGAAATGACTGGCTTAACAAAAGGACAGTTAGAATTCCTGACTTCAGCTAATAACAGTATCCAAACTTTTGAGAAATATTTTAATGACATGATTCATTATTCTCGCTTACTAGTGGAAGAAAAAAAATATCAGGAAGAGCTTTGCTTATCAGAATTTTTAGAAGAACTGACTACCGAAGCAAAGGCAATCATGGATGCGCAAGGAGCTGAATTTAGTGTAATTAAGCGCGTGAACTCTGAATTTTTCAAAGGAAATCAACTTAATTTAAGTCGTGCGCTGATTAACATCTTGTCAAATGCTGCTAGGTATAGTTCGGGTCATAAAAAAGTAACACTCTCAGTGATTGAGAAGGAAGATTTTCTGACTTTTACCGTCTGGAATAATGGTCCTGCTTTTACAAAAGAAGCTTTAGAGAGCGCAGATAATCTTTTTTACACAGAAAATAAAGGCAGAAGTAACAAGCATTATGGCATTGGTCTGTCATTTGCACAAGCAGTCGCTAAAAAGCACCACGGAAAACTTGTATTACAAAATCCCCCAACGGGTGGAGCGACAGTTAGTTTATCTATCAAAAAATAGCATCTTTTTTAGGTGCTATTTTCTTTTTCTGAACAAATCCTGAAAAAGTCTCGGTATAGTTAATCTATAAAAAGGAGGTAGCATTATGGGTGTTCAAGTTAAAAATTTGAAAAAATCCTTTAAAGATAAAGAGATATTAAAAGGTATTTCATTTGAAATTGAAAAAGGAAGTGTCTGTGGCTTGCTTGGTGTTAATGGAGCTGGTAAATCAACCATTATGAAAATCATTTTTGGTTTAGAAGAAGCTGACAGCGGTGCAGTTATTTTTAATGGTGAAAAGATTAGTGAGAAATCTAGTTCAGATTTTAACATCGGTGCTCTTATCGAATCACCAGCGATTTATATGAACTTGTCAGCTTTTGATAATCTAAAAACACGCGCACTCTTATATGATATTTCTGACGTTCGAATCAAAGAAGTGCTGAAGTTGATTGGATTATCTCATACAGGTAAGAAAAAAGCTGGGCACTTCTCATTAGGAATGAAACAGCGCTTGGGTCTTGGTATGGCTATGATAACAAATCCTGATTTGTTGATTTTGGATGAGCCAACAAATGGTTTAGACCCAGATGGAATTAAGGAATTATTGGATTTGATTTCTCATTTGAAAAATACTGGCATGACCATTCTTCTATCAAGTCATCAACTCCACGAAGTTAGTAAAGTTGCTGACCACATTGTCATTTTACATGATGGCGAAATTTTCTATGATGAAGCTAATACTCACGATGATGATTTGGAAAAATTATTCTTTAAAATCGTTCATGGAGGTGCTTAGGATGAAAAAAATATTGAAATCAGAATGGTTAAAGCAAAAGTCGAGTTCAGATAAAAAATTATTGTTCTTTGTGCCTTTTTTGACGATTTTTATCGCAGTATTGCTTTCTGGTTACAGTCTTTTAGAAAGTTTTTCGGTTTATTGGTGGGAAGCTATCTTTTTGTACACTTTAATCGGATTGTTGTTTCTTTATGACTATAAAGCAGAAGAAAAAGCAGGGCATTTTCAAAATATTCATCTAGGAAAAGAAACGTTCAAGATTTATCTCGCTAAGCTGATTTTAAAAGTAAAAGATATTTTTGTGGCAACGGTAATATTTACTTTGATTTTCTATCTTGTTTCGCTTTTATTTTCAGGAGTGATGTCGGTGAATATCGGCAAGGATTTTCTTTGTCTGATTTTGATTATGTTAGCTTCTATCTGGAACCTTTCGTTTCTTTATTTCTTGTCAAAATGGTTGAGCCCTTATCTTTTATTAGCAGGAAATTCATTGATTTGCCTATTGGTTGCGCCTTTTTTAGCACAAGCACCAATTTGGTATGTTTTTCCTTATACTTACCATTATAAAATTGCTTATGGCATGATGCGATTAAAACCGTCAGGTGATTTAGATGTTGCAGGAGTGGTTGATGTTCAGCTGATTGTTACTTCGCTTGCATTATCAGTCTTGATGTGTTTGCTATTTATATTTTTACTGAAATGGAGGGAAAATAGCAATGAATTATCTAAAAAGTGAGTTGCTAAAATGGAAAAATTCCTATGCCTGTTACTTAATATTAGTCCTTTCAGTTTTACAATTAGCGACAATTTTGCCGTATGTTTTGCTTGTTAATAACCCGACTATACTGGAAAATCTTGTTTTCATATACATGCTTGGCTATTGCATTGTGATGAGTGTTGTGTCCCTTTTGCTACATGAGCAAGAAATGGATGCCAATCATTTTCAAAACATCAGAAGCGAAAAACATAAACTGACCATTTGGACAATGAAGCTTGTGGCTGCTGATTTGGTAGTGATGGTTCCCACGTTTTTACTTTGGTTAGCCGTTGGTATTGAGCTTGATAATGTTTCTTATTTTGCTTATGTTGCTATAATCACATGCTTACTGCTAGTTATGCTTAATCATTTTCATATGTTTTTGAGTCTATTTATGGGAAAAGGTGGCAATTTACTGATTGCGTTTGTCGAATGTTTGTTTATCGTTTTTGCGACAAACAAAACTTTTCTAAACGTGCTTTGGATGCCAATTGCACTTCCGGTTAACTTAATTTTTGAATTTGAACTTTCAAGTTTTCTAGTCTTATTAGGTTACGTTATCCTATTTTATCTTGGAAGTTTAGTAATGGTTAGTAGAATGAAACATGTAAAATAACCCAGACAATCTATTTTTGTCTGGGTTTTATTTGTCAAAATTCCGTAAAAATCAAGTGAGTTCAGTTTTCTTTTGAAAGATTATAGTGTTTTTGATACAATGAAAATAACAATGATAGCGTTTTCTTTAGGGAGGTATTAGCGTGGAATACATCCAAGTAACAAAAGAAAATTTAGAAGAAGAGCATATTTGCTGTGCCCTTTCAAATAACAAAGATGCGCAAGTTTCGTCTAAAAAAGCTTGGCTTTCTGAGCGTTTTGATGATGGACTGGTGTTTTTAAAAAGTATCGAGCGTGGCAAGTGTTTTATCGAGTATATTCCTGCTGAAAATGCCTGGAATCCGATTGAAGCTAAAGATTACATGTATATTGATTGTCTTTGGGTTTCGGGGAGTTTTAAAGGACATGGCTATTCGAATGATTTGCTTGAGACTTGCATCGCTGACAGTAAGTCTAAGGAAAAGAAGGGTTTGTGCATTTTAGCAGCTGCTAAGAAGAAGCCATTTCTTGCCGACCCAAAGTATCTAAAACACAAAGGCTTTAAGGTGGCTGATGAGGCTGATAATGGTATTCAACTTTGGTACTTGCCATTTGATGATGATGCTGTTGTGCCAAGTTTTAAAGACTGTGCCAAACACCCTCAGGTAGAAGAAAAAGGTTACGTTTTATATTACACGAGCCAGTGCCCGTTTAATGCAAAGTACGTTCCAATATTAGAAGAAACTGCTAAAGAGCACGGAATTGCTTTTAAGGCTATCCATCTTACTAGCAAGGAAGAAGCAAGGTCGGCACCGACACCGATTACAACTTATGCGCTTTTTTATAATGGTGATTACGTGACAAATGAGCAAATGAATGACAAAAAATTTTTAAAACTAGTTTCGAGATTGGAGGATAAGTAAGCAAAATTTTTAAATGATTAGGGGATAATAGCTTTTAAATTTAGGAGGAGAGTATTATGAATAGAGAACGTGGAGTTGCAGTTGCAATGTGTATTGGTGTCCTTATCGGAGCTGGGATTGGTGTCTTAACACACAGTATCGGCTTGTGGACGTCACTTGGGATAGCTTTCGGACTTATTGCTGGTCTTTTGTTAAGTAAAGACGATGATGATAGCGATAATGAATTTGACTAATTTTTATGGGGAAAATAAAAGGATTAGCACTGAAAGCAGTAGTTCTTTGTAACTGCTGTTTTTTTGTGTTACAATGCAGGTATCATAATATTCTGATAATTAGAAGGAGGTTTCTAGGATGAAAACAGTACTTGTAACGGGTGGCACAGTTTTTGTTAGTAAATATACAGCGGCTTATTTTGATAAAAAAGGCTATGACGTCTATGTGCTTAATCGAAATACCAAGACACAAGTTGAAGGCGTGACTGTGATTCAAGCTGATAGACACGATTTAGGCAATCGACTGAAAAATCTTCATTTTGATGTCGTTCTAGATGTGACAGCTTATAACGCTAATGACATTTCTTGTTTAGTAGAAGCAATAGGCTCATTTGAAACATATATCATGATTAGTTCAAGTTCTGTTTATCCAGATGATGGCGCGCAGCCATTTTTAGAAACATCTCAACTTGGTGAAAATAAATTCTGGGGCCAGTATGGTCTAGATAAGATTGCAGCAGAAAAACGTTTGCTTGAGCTGGTTCCAGAAGCTTATATTTTACGTCCACCATATCTCTACGGACCGATGAATAATGTTTATCGAGAAGCTTTTGTCTTTGATTGTGCTAAGGATGATTTGCCTTTTTATCTACCACGTCACGGTGAATTAAAATTACAATTCTTTTATATTAAGGATTTGTGCCGCATGATGGAAGCTATTATCGAAAAGCGACCCAAAGAACACCTCTATAATGTTGGAAATACTGAAGTTATAAGTACTCGCCAGTGGGTGAAGCTCTGCTATGCTTGCAGCAATAAAATTCCAGAATTCATCGAAGTCTTTGATGAGGTCAATCAGCGCAATTACTTCAGTTTTTACGACTATGAGTTCTTTTTAGATGTTAAAAGGCAAGAGAAATTATTACCAGAGCTAACACCTCTAGAAATTGGCTTAAAAGAATCCTACACATGGTATGAAAACCACGTCTTCGATGTCAAAAAGAAACCATTTTTTGATTATATTGAAAAACATTTGAAGAATACCGAGCGTGATAACTAACACAGAAGACTTAGCTGAATAAAGAAAGAGGTTGTATTATGGCGGCTATTGAATACAAAGCAATTCATGACTTTAAGTGCAGTGATTTGGAGCGTTTATTTCTTTCAGTAGAATGGTCATCAGGGCATTATCCTGAAAAGCTTGTTTTGGCCATGCAGAATTTTAAAACCGTTTATTCGGCTTGGGATGGGGATAAATTAATAGGGATGATTTGTGTCATGGATGATGGGGTGATGAATGCCTATATTCACTATTTACTTGTTGATCCAGACTATCAAGGACATGCTATCGGTAGAAAATTGGTTCAGATGGTAAAGGAAAAATATAAATCTTTCATGCGGATTGCAGTGATTGGATATAATAAAGAAATTAACTTTTATGAAAACTGTGGTTTTGTTAAAAGTGAAGATTGCTCACCGCTTTTTATCACATCCTTATGGACTTAGTTTTTAGTATTAATGATTGAAAAGGAGAAAATATGATTAGAAAAGCGAGAAAAGAGGATATTTCACGAATTGCGGAAATACTTGTCTTTGTAAAAAGAATAAAATTCCGTCCGATTTTTCAAGATGATGACTTTTCATTTGGTGAGCTACAAGTGATTTCAGTTGCGAAGCAATACATTGACGAAGGCATTATTGACAATATTTTGGTTTATGATGACGGGATTGTCAAAGGCTTCATTCGTGTAGAGGGAAATGAAATTGTCGAACTATATGTTGACTACTTTTTCCAAAATCAGAGCATTGGCTCTGCCTTGATTGAATACGCTAAGGCACATTATCCGATTACATTTTTGTGGGCAATTGAAAAAAATCAAGATGCCATTCGTTTTTACGAGGCACATGGCTTTCACTTAACCGACACAAAGAAATTTGAAGAAGGAACAACAGAATATCTTGTCATGCTAACAAGAAAGGAATCGTAGAGGTATTTGTTGAAAGTATCATTTTTTAACGTCACTAAGGATTTAATTTTATAAAATGGAGATAGAAAATGAAAAAAGATTTTATGACACCACCAGAGCACGTGAATTTTGAAGCTAAGAAATTATTTGACAATGTTGGTGAAATTATTGATGGTTCAATTGCTTATATTAACCTAAAGGGTGGTGGTCCGATAAAGCAGCATACTCATGAACATAATCATCTTTTCATTGTGACAAAGGGTGAGGCTAAAGTGTTGCTTGATAAAGAAGAAATCATTATCCGAGAAAACGAAGCTTTTTTGGTTGAAGGGAAAATTCCTCATTCGGTTTGGAGTAATCAAGACGAAGAAACGGTTATGATTGGCATTTCGGTCAAATAACGGTTAATAATTTCAAGCTAGTTATTTTTATAAAATTTTAAACTATTTATCTAATCACCTTGTAAATTGTCTAAAATTGGGATTTTTTGCTATATTAGTAGTGAAAGGAGCGTGTTTGAAATGCTTGAAGATTACATGCAAAAAGCTGTTGAAGAGGCTTACGAAGGGATTAAAAAAGGAGATGGTGGCCCCTTTGGTGCGGTTATCGTAAAAAATGGCAAGATCATTGCTAGTGGGCACAATATGGTCCTAGCTCACCACGATCCAACGGCACATGGAGAAGTAACGGCAATCAGAGCAGCAGGTCAAATGCTTGGCACGCATGATTTGTCAGGAACAACTTTGTTTACAACTGGAGAGCCGTGTCCAATGTGTCTAGCAGCTTGTCTTTGGGCAAATATTGATAAAGTTTATTATGGTTGTACAATTGCTGATAATGCCATGATTGGTTTTCGTGACCAACACTTTGATGAGCTCATGGGAGGACGAAAAAATCTCCCTGAAGATTATCTTGTTCAGCTTGGTCATGATGATTGTTTGAAAGTCTTTAAAGATTATCAAAACATGCAACATAATCTCTACTAAGAAATTGTAGATAAGTTAAATCGACTGTAGCACAAGTTGTTACAGCTTTTTTTCTTGATAAAGTGATATAATGCTAGGGAGTCGATGTCAATTTAGAAGGTGAGTGTAAGTTTAGTCATGTTATGTCATGAGTTTGGTGACCCTTCAAAACCAATTATAATGCTCTTTCCAGGAACGATGTGTCACTGGAAAGCGAATTTTGAGAAAGTGATTCCACGATTGCTGTCAGATTTTTTTGTCCTTGTTGTTTCGTATACAGGATTTGATGGTGAGGATAGGGAGGATTTTCAATCAATTTTGTCTGAGGTTCAACAGATTGAAGAGATGATTCAGCAAAATTATCAAGGAAAAATTTTTGCAGCCTATGGCTCATCACTTGGTGGAACGCTTGTCGCACAGCTTGTGGCACGAAAGAAAGTGATAATGTCAAAAGCAATCATTGGTAGCTCGGATTTTGACCAAGAGAATCATCTATTAGCCTTTTTAAAGGGAAAATTGCTAGTAATGCTAATGCATCCTTTTTTGAAAAATGGGTATTTTGTTCCAAAATGTGTGCAAAGTTATTTTCAAAAAGAGTCTTCTAAAGATTCTTATGTGAGGAACATTTTTTCTTTCATGACTGGTTTGACATTTGTCAGTAAACAATCACTTTTCAATCAATTCTATTCAGATTTAATCACGCCTTTATCTAATATGATTGAAAATGATGAGACTGAGGTGCATATTTTTTATGCGGAAAAAATGGGCGAGAAGTATTTAGAACGCTATAAAAAACATTTCAAAAATCCTATTATTCATAGACAAAATTATCGTCACGAAGAACTTTTGGCATCATATCCTGAAACATGGTATCAATCTGTGATGGCAATTTGTAACATTTAATAAAAATAAGAGAGAAAAGGAAAAGTAAATGAACATCGAAAATCTTGAAAAATGGCATTTCGAGCTGACCGAGAAAGCTTGTAATAGTTTGCTTGACTTGGTTTTAAAAGGTCAGAAAAGAGCGACGTCAAGCAGCTTAGCAGCCTTTGAACTTGGTGATGAAACTATGCCAAAAAAAGGAGAGTTAAGTGTCATTACTGATTGGGATGGTAATCCTCGTTGTGTGGTGAGAACAAAGAAATTGCACATCCTTCCTTATGAAGAAATCACTTATGACCTTGCTAAGCTTGAAGGCGAAGATGAGACATTAGACTCTTGGAAAAGAAGCCACGAGCGTTTCTTTACTCGTGAGGGAGAGATGCTTGGGTATCACTTTTCACCACAAATGTCAGTTGTCTTTGAAGAGTTTGAAGCTGTAGAGGTTTTGTGAAAATAGCTATTTGAATAATTTTAATATCTGAGGTGAAAATCTCAGATATTTTTTATGAAAAAATCAGAATTTTTCCTACTGACAGTTTTTGATTATCTTAGATAAGCGTATATCGACGTGTAGCGCTTACATTTTAGGTGATTAGTGTTTTTTGGTCAAAATTTTAAACAAAAGCCCTTAGAGGAGCAAAAAAGGGGCAAATATTGCAAATTTTTATGGTAATATCCCTAGAATTCTAACTTTTGGTGTGATAAAATGGTAACGTCAGTTCTCGTAAGCGTCTGAGAACAAATAAAAGTAGGAGGAAAAGATGGACGCTTTTAAATATATTAAGCCAAAACTGTTTAGTACTCTTAAAAATTATTCGGGTGCGCAGTTTGCAAAAGACCTTGTTGCGGGGATTATTGTGGCAATCATTGCCTTACCATTGTCAATTGCCTTAGCGATTGCATCAGGTGTTAATCCAGAACAAGGTCTTTATACTGCCGTTGTCGCAGGTTTTTTTATTTCATTTTTAGGTGGTAGTCGTGTCCAAATCGGTGGACCAACTGCAGCATTTGTTGTTATTATCTACGGTATCATTGCTCAATATGGTATGGCAGGTCTTACTATTGCAACATTCTTAGCTGGTATCATGATGATTATCATGGGGCTTCTTCGTTTTGGAGACTTGATTAAATTCATCCCTAAAACAATCACGGTTGGGTTCACATTAGGTATCGCTATCGGAATCTTTGTTGGTCAATTAAAAGATTTCTTCGGACTAAGTATGGGGGCTGTTCCAGCTGAATTTATCGAGAAAATGGTAGCTTATGCTCAACACATCAATACAATCAACTGGCCAACACTTTTGATTGGTATGATCGCTTTGCTTATCCAAATCTTCTGGCCACGTGTTTCTCAAAAAATCCCAGGTTCTCTTGTTGCTATTATCGTAACAACGGCTCTTGTTGGATTTGGTCACATGTCAGTTAAAACAATTGGTGACTTGTATACTATCAAAGCTGGTTTGCCAACATTTACAATGCCTGAATTGTCATTTGGTCTTGTTCGTCAAATGATTTCACCAGCCTTTACAATTGCAATCTTGGCATCTATCGAATCACTTCTTTCATGTGTGGTTTCAGATGGTATGATTGGTAGTCACCATCGTTCAAATGCTGAATTGGTCGGACAAGGTGTTGGTAACATGATGTCTGCTCTATTTGGTGGTATCCCTGCTACAGGTGCTATCGCTCGTACAGCAGCTAACGTTAAAAATGGTGGTCGTACACCAATCGCTGGTATGACTCACGCTGTGACATTGCTCTTGATCCTCTTGTTCTTGATGCCTTACGCATCACTTATCCCAATGAGCTGTCTTGCTTCAATCTTGATTATGGTTGCCTATAACATGAGTGGATGGCGTACATTTGTTCACATGCTTAAAAAAGCACCTAAGAGTGATATTGCTGTCTTGGTGATTACACTTGTGTTGACAGTCTTCTTTGACCTTGTTGTAGCCATCGAATTTGGTATGGTTTTGGCTGCCTTCTTATTCCTTAAACGTATGTCAGACGTTGCCGCAGTTCGTCAATGGGTTGATAAAGATAGCCTTGATGATGCTGAACTTTCAGAAAACACTGATTTGAAACATGTTCCAAGTAATACAGTTGTTTATGAAATCTTCGGTTCATTGTTCTTCGGTGCTGCAAATGACTTCCTTAACTTTAACCATGAAGAAGGTAAAAATGTCTTGATCCTTCGCATGCGTAATGTGCCTGCTATGGATATTTCAGGACTTGAAGCTCTTGAAGAAACACTTGAAATCTGTCAAAAACGTGGCATGACATTGATTTTATCTCACGTTAACAAACAACCTTACCGTGTAATGGAAAAAGCTGGCTTTGTTGAAAAAGTTGGTCAAGAAAACCTTTGTGAAAATATCGATGCCTCACTTAAACGTGCAGCAAGCCTAGCAGAATAGCAATATAAATAGATAACATCCAGCAGAATCTTCTGCTGGATTTTTTTGATTTTCCTGAAGAAAAAAACAATTTTTGTTAATTTTAAAATATTCTGTATTTTTAGAAAATAGTGTGCTATAATACCAAACATATCGAAAGAAAGTTTATGGTAGGAGGAAACTTTTATGGATAATAAGTCTACTTTGAAACGTGTTGGACTTGGAGCGGTAAGCTTGGTTTCAGTTGCTTTATTGGCTGCGTGTGGGGGCGGAAATAAAACTGCAGCTAATAAAAACGAGATTAATTGGTACACACCGACTGAGATTTTGACACTGGATATCTCAAAAAATACTGACCAATATTCTGCGCTAGCAATTGGGAACTCATCAAGTAACCTACTTCGTGTAGATAAAAAAGGTGAACCAAAACCAGATTTGGCAAAAAGTGTCGAAGTTTCTGAGGATGGTTTGACATATACAGCGACTTTGCGTGATGGTTTGAAATGGTCTGACGGTAGTGACTTGACTGCTGATGATTTTGTCTACACATGGCAACGTATGGTTGATCCAAAGACAGCTTCAGAATACGCTTATTTAGCTGTTGAATCACATCTTGAAAATGCTGATAAGATTAATACTGGTGAAATCTCTGATTTGAGTCAACTTGGTGTTAAAGCTGATGGTAATAAAATTACCTTTAAGCTTACAAGTCCATGCCCACAATTTAAGTACTATCTAGCCTTTTCTAACTTTATGCCACAGAAAAAAGCATTTGTTGAAAAAGAAGGCGACAAATATGCTACAACTTCTAAAGACCAAATCTATTCTGGGCCATATACTATCAAAGGCTGGAACGGAAGTGATGGCAGCTTTACTTTAGTTAAAAATAAATACTATTGGGATGCTAAGAACGTTAAGACTGAAAAAGTCAATCTTCAAGCAATCAAAAAAGCAGATACTGCCGTTCAAATGTACAAAAACGGTGAGCTTGATACCGCAAATATCTCAGCAACCTCATCAATCTATAAAGCAAACAAGAGCAACAAAGAAGCAGTTCCAGTTCCAGAAGCTCGAATGACTTACATCGTTTATAACGAAACGGGCTCAGTTGCCTCTCTTGCTAATGAAAAAATTCGTCAAGCACTTAACTTGGCAACAGACCGTCAAGGTGTCGTAGAAGCTGCTATTGATACTGGCTCAAAACCAGCGACAGCACTTGCAACACCAGGTCTTGCAAAATTAACTGATGGTACTGACCTTTCAAAATACGTTGAACCTGGTTATAAATACGATGAAAAAGAAGCAGCTAAATTATTCAAAGAAGGTCTTGCAGAACTTGGTACAGATTCAGTGAAATTGACAGTAACTGCAGATTCTGATGATGCTGTGACAAAAGCAGCTGTTGATTACATCAAACAAAGCTGGGAAGAAGCTCTTCCAGGATTGAAGATTGAAGAAAAATTTGTAACCTTTAAACAACGTCTTGAAGATACTAAAAATCAAAACTTTGAGGTTGCACTAGTTTCTTGGGGTGGAGATTATCCAGAAGGATCAACCTTCTATGGCTTGTTCTCATCAACTTCAGCATACAACTATGGTAAAGTATCTAGTGATGAATTTGATGCTGCTTATAACAAAGCACTCACAGAAGATGCTTTAGATACAGATGCTGCCGCAGAAGATTATAAGACTGCAGAAAAAGTTCTTTACGAAGGCGCACACTACAACCCAATCTTCTTCCGTAGTACAAAATGGCTTCAAAATCCATCTCTTAAAGGACTTGTTCGTAATTCAACTGGTTTGACAGTAGACTTTACTTACGCTTATAAAAATTAGAAATATGTTGAAAAAGGCAGGGTTTATGTAAAAGTATACCTTGCTTTTTTGATGATATTTATACCATTAAATGAAAATGTATGTAAAATGATGTCAGATTTTGTACAACGGCATAAAGTTTGATAAAGTCGATAGTTTGAGTGATAGAAGTTCTAATAGTAGCTAAAAATGAAAGATGTAAGACTACTTCAAATGTGACAAAGCGGATAGTATTTTTATAAAAAACAGACAATTCATCCTCTTGTTGTATAAAATTAAAAGAAAATGATATAAAGGTTAATCTAAAATATGTTTTTGAAATTTTAATTAATTTACAAATTTTCTGTATTTTTAGAAAATATTGTGTTATAATACTTTACATACCGAAAGAAAGTTATATGGTAGGAGGATCCATTATGGAGATTAAATCTTTAAAACGTGTCGGCCTTGGAGCTGTCACATTGTTGTCTGTTGCTACACTAGCAGCATGTGGTGGAAATAACTCATCATCAAAATCTGCTAGCAAAGATATCAATTGGTTCGTGCCAACTGAAATCAGTACTCTTGATATTTCTAAAGTATCTGATATGTACTCATCAATTGCTATTGGTAACTCAGGAAGTAACCTTCTCCGTGTTGATAAAGATGGAAAATTACAACCAGATTTGGCTAAAAGTGTTGATGTTTCAGAAGATGGTTTGACATACACTGCGACATTGCGTGACAATCTTAAATGGTCAGATGGTAGTGATTTGACTGCAGAAGATTTTGTTTACACATGGCAACGTATTGCAGATCCAAAAACTGCTTCAGAATATTCTTACCTAGTATCAGATGCTCATGTATTGAACGCTGACGAAGTTATTGCTGGTACAAAAGGTCTTGATGAACTTGGAGTTAAGGCAGACGGAAACAAAGTTATCTTTACTTTGTCTAACCCATCTCCACAATTTATGAGCCTTCTATCATTTGCTAACTTCATGCCACAAAGTAAAGCATTTGTTGAAAAAGCAGGTGATGACTATGGTACAACATCAGAAAAAGCTTTGTACTCAGGTCCATACACTGTTACAAAATGGAACGGTACAAGCGGTAACTTCACACTTGTGAAAAACAAATATTACTGGGATGCAAAAGACGTTAAAACTAAGAAAGTAAACGTCCAAACAATCAAGAAACCTGATACAGCTGTTCAAATGTACAAAGATGGTGACATTGATACAGCAAACATCTCAAATACAGAAGCTACATTCAAAGCAAATAAAAACCGTGACGATGTAGTTACAGTTCCAGAAGCAACAACAGCTTACATGGTTTACAACCAAACTGGTACAGTTACTGCTTTGAACAATACTAAAATCCGTCAAGCTCTTAACTTAGCAACTGACCGTGAAGGTATTGTTAAAGCTGCTATCGATACTGGTTCAAAAGCTGCAACAGCTCTTGCTCCAACAGGTCTTGAAAAACTTCCTGATGGAACAGACTTGGCTAAATATGTATCACCAGGTTACAGCTATGATAAGAAAGAAGCAGCAAAACTCTTCAAAGAAGGCCTTGCAGAACTTGGTACAGACTCAGTTAAATTGACTATCACAGCTGACTCAGATGCACCAGTTGCAAAAGCTTCAGTTGACTACATCAAACAAACTTGGGAAGAAGCTCTTCCTGGATTGAAAGTTGAAGAAAAATTTGTTACTTTCAAACAACGTCTAGAAGATACTAAGAACCAAAACTTTGATGTTGCTCTTGTTCTTTGGGGTGGTGACTATCCAGAAGGTTCAACATTCTATGGACTCTTCACTACTGGTTCATCATACAACTACGGTAAATTCTCAAATGCTGATTACGATGCTGCATACAAAAAAGCAATCACTACTGATGCATTAGATGCAAAAGCTGCTGCTGACGATTATAAAGCTGCTGAAAAAGCACTTTACGATAACGCACTTTACAACCCAATCTACTTCCGTAGTACTAAATCACTTCAAAATCCTAACCTTAAAGGACTTGTTCGTAACTCAACAGGTTTGTCTGTAGACTTCACATACGCATACAAAAAATAAGTCGTTTTAAGAGTGATAAAACAAGGTTCGAGCTTGCTCGACCTTGTTTTTTTATCTTTCAAAAAATGTTACAATGAAGGTATCAAATCAGAATAAAGGAAAACGATGCGTTTAGATAAATTTTTAGTAGAAGCAGGGGTTGGCTCACGTACAGAAGTCAAACAATTGCTGAAGAAAAAACAGGTTTTGGTAAATGGAAAATTAGAAACTTCCCCAAAAACACAAATTGATGAAAAGTTGGATAAGATCGTCTGTCAGGGACAAAATCTTTCTTATGAAAAATTCGTTTATTACATGCTAAACAAGCCTAAAGGGGTTATTTCAGCAACAGAAGATGACCATCATAAGACAGTTTTAGATTTACTGGACAAGACAGCTTGGGACAAAGAAGTTTTTCCTGTTGGTCGTCTAGACATTGATACTCATGGTCTTTTGCTGTTGACAAATAACGGTAAGTTAGCGCACGCTATGCTCTCTCCGAAAAAGCATGTTGATAAGCTCTATCGCGCTAAAGTTGCTGGCATTATGACTGATGAAGATGTTAAGGCGTTTGCGGATGGAATTGAACTGAAAGATTTTACGTGTCAACCTGCTCAGCTTAATATTATCAAGGCTGATGAGAAATCAAATACGTCTTTGGTTGAAATTGTAATCAAGGAAGGTAAATTTCACCAAGTTAAGCGCATGGTTTTAGCTTGTGGGAAGGAAGTAACTGATTTACAACGTTTGAGCATGGGACCACTTCGATTGGATGACGAATTGGCTTTGGGAGAGTGGAGAAGACTTTCTACAGAAGAACTGGAAAGCTTGCAAAAATTTGGCGTCGAATTGTAAAAATTATGCATTACTTATTTGCTTATTTAAGGCAATCATGTTAAGATAATAGTAATAAAATCAATTGAGCGAGGTGTATTAAGGTGGC
Source organism: Streptococcus equinus (assembly GCF_049393805.1). NCBI lineage: Bacteria > Bacillati > Bacillota > Bacilli > Lactobacillales > Streptococcaceae > Streptococcus > Streptococcus equinus. The sequence goes on along the minus strand of NZ_CP185763.1, from coordinate 271,068 downwards.
ATTTGGTGAAAACGGACCACGTAAAAAAACAGCGTTTGAAAAACTAACTTTAGTAGTTGTTATCTTAATGGTTCTAGTAACTGTAGGTGGTCTTATTGCGACTGCTATTGGTTCAATTATTTAAAGAACGCTGAAGAGGCGTTTTTTTATGCTTTGACAAATCAAGTTTATACTAATGAAAGAATAGGAATTAATAATGAGTATGTTTTTAGATACTGCCAAGGTTAGCGTTAAAGCAGGTCGCGGCGGTGATGGAATGGTTGCATTCCGTCGTGAAAAATATGTTGCTAATGGCGGTCCTTGGGGCGGTGACGGAGGTAAAGGTGGCTCAGTTATCTTTAAAGTTGACGAAGGGCTTCGTACTTTGATGGACTTCCGCTATAACCGCATTTTTAAAGCAAAATCAGGTGAAAAAGGGATGACAAAGGGAATGCACGGACGTGGTGCAGAAGACCTTATTGTTCGTGTCCCAGAAGGAACAACTGTTCGTGATGCAGAGACTGGTAAGGTCATCACTGACCTTGTTGAAAATGGTCAAGAATTTGTTGTTGCGCGCGGTGGACGCGGTGGACGTGGTAATATTCGTTTTGCAACACCACGTAACCCTGCTCCAGAAATCGCTGAAAATGGTGAACCTGGCGAGGAACGTGACCTTCAATTAGAATTGAAAATCTTGGCTGATGTTGGTCTTGTAGGTTTCCCATCAGTTGGTAAATCAACTCTTCTTAGTGTTGTGACTGCTGCAAAACCAAAAATCGGTGCTTACCACTTTACGACAATCGTGCCTAACCTCGGTATGGTTCGTACAAAATCAGGTGATAGCTTTGCGATGGCTGACCTTCCAGGATTGATTGAAGGAGCCTCACAAGGTGTTGGACTTGGTACTCAATTCCTTCGTCACATTGAACGTACACGTGTTATTTTGCACGTTATCGATATGTCAGCAAGCGAAGGACGTGATCCTTACGAAGATTATCTTGCAATCAATAAAGAACTTGAAAGCTACAACCTTCGTTTGATGGAACGTCCGCAAATTATTGTCGCTAACAAGATGGATATGCCTGAAGCAGAAGAAAACTTGAAAGTCTTCAAAGAAAAATTGGCGGCTAACTATGATGATTTTGATGAAGTGCCAATGATTTTCCCAATTTCAAGTTTAGCTCACCAAGGTTTAGAAAATCTTATGGAAGCAACTGCAGAATTGCTTGATAAGACTGACGAATTCTTGCTTTACTCTGATGATGATATGATTGATGAAGAAGTTTACTATGGATTTGATCCAGATGAACGTCCATTTGAAATCTCACGTGATGACGATGCTGCTTGGGTATTGTCAGGTGAAAAACTTGAAAAACTCTTTGTCATGACTAATATGGAACGTGATGAATCTATCATGAAATTTGCACGCCAATTGCGTGGTATGGGTGTCGATGAAGCTCTCCGTGAACGCGGTGCAAAAGATGGTGACATTGTTCGAATCGGTAAATTCGAATTCGAATTTGTAGATTAATATAAGATACAAAGTCCGTTAAACGAGCGAAGCAAAAATTATCTTTTTGCATAGCTAGTAGGACGTGCTTGCTTGTTATATTAGTCGAGATAGACTTGTTTCGGTATTAAATTGATTTAACTGGAGGTTCTTATGGGTGAAAAACCGATATCTTTTAGAGATAAAGATGGTAATTTTGTATCAGCAGCCGATGTTTGGAATGCTGAAAAGCTAGAAGAACTTTTCAATACACTTAATCCAAATCGTCGCTTCCGTTTGGAACGCGAAAAATTGGCAAAAGAAAAAGCAGGAGAAGTTGACGACCAAGAGTCTTAGTCGTCTTTCCTGCCACAGCTCAGCAATTTGCTGGGCTTTTTTTATTGCTTTTCTAAAAAAATTTCATTCAAACGATAGGATATTTTTGGAACTTCCTGAATAAAGGTTTTGTCGTGAGAGACACTTATAATACATCCAGCAAAATCTGATAAGAGCTTTCTTACGATAGGTTGGCTGGTTGGAGAGAAGTGTCTGGTTGGTTCGTCTAGAATCAAAATGTGATTTTTGGCTAAGGCCATATGAGCTAGAAATAATTTTGCTTTTTGACCACCAGATAATTCATTAGTAGGGTGTTCCATTTCAAAACGAGTAAATTGCAGACTGCCTAAGATTGTTCTCGCATCAGTCTCGGTTGAAACCTCTCTTAAAAAATCTATGGCGTTCATTTCTTTAGGTAAAAAGTTATCATAATCCTGCGGCATGTAACCGATAGATAAATTTTTATCTTGCTGTAATGTGTTATAAATTTTCTCTAGTAAACAAGATTTTCCTATGCCGTTTTTTCCTGTAATGACAATTTTATCTCTTCCAAAAATTTTTAAATCAATATTCTGACCAGTAAGCAAATTTTCGTTATTCCACGATAGAATGCACTTTTTGCTATCAAGTGGTTCGATGTTATTAAAAGAAAGTGACAGATTATCCATTTCTTCTGGAAAATCTGGTAAATGCTCATCTTGTTTATGGTATCTTTTTTCAAGAGAAAGGATATTTTTCATTTTTTTAGCTGCAAGCCTGCCAACTGAGCTATCATGTGTATTTCTAACTTTGAATTGAACTGCTTGGTGTAGTCGGTGAATTTTTTCGTCCCGTTTTTGCTTTGCTTTTTTAGCGTTTTTAGCTAAATTGAGTTGTTTTTGATAAGAGTTTTTGCGATATTTGAGATAATCTGAATATTTTCCTGGAAAATAGTTAGAACGGGCGAGTTGCCGATGTCTGATAAGTTCAAGATGTAAAATGGTAGTAGCTGTTTTTTCTAGGACAGATTCGTCATGAGATATAAATATAATAGTTTTAGCTGATGTTTGGATAAATTTTTGTAGTGCCAACTGACTTTCTAAGTCAAGATCACTAGAGGGTTCATCGAGTAAAAGTAAATCAGCATTATCACCAGCTAGTTTTGCAAGTTGGAGTTTCAGTCGTTCTCCTCCAGATAAGCGACCTAGATGTAAGTTACTATCTTCTAATTTTTTAACGTCTAAATCTAACAATGCAGCCGATTGATAAAAAGCATTGTAGTCAAATAAATCCTCGGAATTTTTGAACAAAAATTCTAAAACAGTTTGTTGTCTTTCATGTTTTGACAGAGTTTGTGGTAAGTATCCAATTTTGTTGAAAGTATTTTGAATAGTTCCTTCAACAGTTGTGTAATCGTGAATCTTTAAAGGAGAAAGTATGAGTTTTAGTAGAGTAGATTTTCCAGTTCCCTCTTCTCCGATGATTGCTAATTTTTCACCGGATTTAACATTTAAGCTTAAATCACAAACTATCTGCTTATAATCCTTGATATGGGTTATGGTTAAATGAGAAATTTCTAGCATATAAACCTCGCTTTTAATAAAACACACTCCACCTCATCAGGCAGAGTGTATCTCATTATGGTCAACGCTAAAAATATCCCCAAAATTGGCTAATATCTTGTAGGGGATTGAAGAAGGTATAAGAGTGCACTAAAAACAAAACCTGATAAGGATTACCAAAATTTTTGTTCTTAGTTGTTCATTGCACTGTGTCCTCCTAATAGATTTGTTTTAATTTTAGCAGATAAGCAACAATCTTGTCAAAGAATATGATAAAAAAACTTCCAACAAAAAGTTGGAAGTTGTGTCTATTAATAATTTTCAGCGCGAATTTCAAAGTAAGATTGAGCGTGTGCGCATACTGGACAAATTTTTGGAGCTTTTGTTCCGACAATGATATGTCCGCAATTGCGGCATTCCCAAATTTTAACTTCACTCTTTTCAAAGACTTGAGAAGTTTCGATGTTTTTCAAAAGAGCACGATAACGGTCTTCATGATGTTTTTCGATTTCTGCAACCATCAAGAATTTTTTAGCTAATTGAGGGAAACCTTCTTCTTCAGCTGTTTTAGCGAATTGGACGTACATGTCAGTCCATTCGTAGTTTTCACCGTCGGCAGCAGTTTCAAGGTTTTCAGAAGTATCTCCGATACCATACAATTCCTTGTACCACATTTTGGCATGTTCTTTTTCGTTGTCGGCTGTTTTTAAGAAAAGGTCGGCAATTTGTTCGAGGCCATCTTTTTTAGCTCTTGAAGCAAAGAAAGTGTACTTGTTGCGAGCTTCAGATTCTCCAGCGAACGCAGCTTGCAAGTTTTTTTCAGTTTGAGTGCCTGCATACTTAGACATATCAAAGTCCTCCTTATATTAAAACAGTAGAAAGTCTACTGAGTATCACAGATGAGTAGTCATTTGGATTTGCTACGAATAAATAAGATTATCTCGCTTATGACAAATCTTATAAAGATAAGTGAGGTAAAAGCCAAGTCTGATAGAATTTTTGACTTGTAGTTTGTCTAAACAACTTAACTTAAGTCTAACAAAAGCAAATATGAAAGTCAAAATTTTAACAACAAATGTGCTTTGAAAGTAAGAAAAAAGCTAGTTCAGTTTAACTAGCTTTTTTATGTTATTAAACGTTTAATACTTTGTTTAAGAAGTCTTTTAGACGTGGGTGTTGTGGGTTATCAAAGATTTGTTCTGGTGTTCCATCTTCGATAAATCGTCCACCGTCTGTAAAGATAACACGGTTGGCAACTTTACGGGCAAATCCCATTTCGTGAGTAACAATCAACATTGTCATGCCTTGTTCTGCCAAGTCTTTCATAACCCCAAGAACGTCACCGACCATTTCTGGGTCAAGTGCAGAAGTTGGTTCATCAAAAAGCATGACATCAGGATTCATAGCCAAGCTGCGTGCGATAGCAACACGTTGCTTTTGACCACCAGATAAGCTGTCTGGTTTGGCGTCACGTTTATCAGCAAGACCAACTTTTTCAAGAAGTTCCATCGCATGTTTTTCAGCTTCTTCTTTACTTTGTTTTCCAAGTTCGACTGGAGCAAAAGTGATGTTTTCAAGAACTGTCATATGTGGGAAGAGGTTGAAGTGCTGGAACACCATACCGATGTTTTCACGAACTTTATCGACATCAGTAGTTGGGTCAGAAAGTTCGTATCCATCCACAACAACTTTACCACTTGTGATTGTTTCAAGAAGGTTAAGCGTACGAAGGAAAGTTGATTTACCAGAACCAGAAGGGCCAATGATGCAGACAACATCACCTTCGTGGAATTGTGTTGTAATTCCTTTTAAGACTTCATTATCTCCATAAGATTTATGTAAATCTTGTACATCAATTTTTAATTCTGCCATTATTTAAGCCTCTTTTCTAGACGTTTTGCTAAACGAGTCAAAAGGGTGATCATTACAAGGTAGATTACTGCTAAGATAGCGTACATTCGGAATGATTGGTAGTTACGTGCAATAATGATTTTACCAGTTTGGAAGAGTTCAACAAGACCAATTGCAGAAACGATAGTTGTATCTTTAAGTGAGATAACAAATTGGTTGATGAAGTTTGGTAACATTACACGAACTGCTTGTGGCAAGATAACTTTTTTCATTGTCTTACCGTATGAAATACCAAGGCTTCGACTTGCTTCCATTTGTCCTTTTGGAACAGCTTCAATACCACCACGAACGATTTCAGCGATATAAGCACCAGCATTCAATGAAAGAGCGATAGTAGCAGCAAGGAAGTCATTGATTGGGCTTTGGTGACCTGTCATTGATTCAATGAGGTTTGGAATTCCCCAGAAGATGAATGCAGCAACAATCATCAATGGAATACCACGTACGACGTCAACAAAGATTGCTGAAATTGTACGAAGGACTTTGTTTGGAGCCACTGCCATCATACCAAAGATGATACCGATAACCATAGCGATAGCAAATGAGATAAGTGTAAGGCTAAGTGTTGTTCCAAGACCTGTGAGCAATTGAGAATAGTTGTTTTTAATCAATCCCCAAATTGTTGTTTCATCAACACTTGAAGATGATTTTTTGTTTTCAGATGTTCCAAGGTATTTGTTTACAATTTTATCGTATTTACCTGATTTTACAAGGGCAGCAAGTCCGTTGTTGAACATTTCAAGCAATTCTGGGTTAGCACCTTTGTTAACAGCAAATCCATATTCACCAGATTTTTCACCGTCAATTGGTGTATCGAATTTACGACCTTGTTTGATTGCGTAACGAAGAACAGCTTCGTCATCCATAAGAGCATCGATTGAACCAGAGTTCAAACTGTCGTACATAGTAGATGCTTCATCAAATGCACGAAGTGAGTAACCGTATTGGTCAGCGTGTTCTGACAACCATGTGTATGAAGCAGTACCATTTTTAGCACCAACAGTCATACCGTTTAGGTCTTCGTATGATTTTACTGAGCTACCTTTTTTAACAGCAAGCAGGATGTTTGAAGTGTAGTATGGGTCAGAGAAGTCAAAGATTTCTTTACGAGCATCTGTGATTGACATACCAGCAATAACAGCATCTGCTTGACCGGCTTGAACAGCATTAAGTGCAGCATCAAAACCAGGATTTGAAAGTTCAATATTGAAACCTTGTTGTTCAGCGATGGCTTTGATTAAGTCAACGTCGATTCCTTCATATTTGCCTGAGTCATTTTGGTATTCAAATGGGGCAAATGAAGAATCCATAACGATTTTGTAAGTTGATTTTACAGGTGTTGCTTTTGTTGATGCATCACCAGAAAGTTTTAAGCTATCTGACGTGACAACAGTTGATTTGTCAGCTGAGTCTTTAGAATCGCCAAGCCATTTTGCCATGATGGCATCATAAGTACCATCTTCTTTCATAGCCTCAAAGGCTTCATTGAATTCGTCGATAAGGTATTCGTATTTGCTACCTTTTTTAACGGCGAATGCAAAGCTACCAACTTTTTCACCATCAATATTGATAGCGTAGTCTTTACCTTGGTTAATAGCATATTGGACAACTGGTTGGTCATCCATAGCAGCGTAGATAGAACCAGCATCTAGGCTGTTGTTCATCAAATCGCTTGTATCAAATGTTTTGATTTTATAGTTGTATTTTTTTTGATTTTCTTTTAGGAAGCTTTGAGCTGCGGTACCGTTTTTAACACCAACAGTTTTTCCTGAAAGTTGTTTATAGTTTGTCACTTTAGCATCGCTACGAGTGTAGACAACGACAGCGGTATCGTAATAAGTATCTGAAAATGTGAAGACTTTTTTACGAGCTTCAGTAACTGTTGTACCAGCCATAAGAGCGTCGGCTTGACCAGCTTGGACAGCATTAACGGCAGCATCGAAACCAGGGAAAGTCATCTCGACGTCCCAGCCCTCTCGATTAGCGACTTCATTAATAATGTCAACGTCAATACCTTTATAAACTTGATCTGAATCTTTGAATTCGAATGGAGCATAAGCAGTATCAGATACAACACTAATCGTATCAGCTTGCGCATTTGCACCAAACACAAAGATTGCAGAAATCATAGCTAGCATAATAGCTTTCAATTTGTGCTTCATGTTAGTCTCCTTTTGTATAGATTGGTATAATTATATCAAAATAACAGGACCAAGGCAACTTAGATTTCTTGCTCATGTTAGAAAACCTAACATAAGATGTAATGATGTGATGGTTTTGGGACCTAGTAAGAGTAATTTACCTATATTTATGTTAAAATGAATGTATTACAATGACAGTTTGAGGAATACTATGATAGATAGAATAGAAGATAATCAATTTAAACTTGTTTCAAAATACGAACCTTCAGGAGACCAACCACAAGCGATTGAGACTTTGGTTGATAATATTGAAGGTGGCGAAAAAGCGCAGATTCTTCTTGGAGCAACAGGAACTGGTAAGACTTACACAATGAGTCAGGTTATTGCTAAGGTCAATAAACCTACACTAGTCATTGCCCACAACAAAACCTTGGCAGGTCAACTGTACGGTGAGTTCAAAGAATTCTTCCCAGATAATGCGGTTGAATATTTTGTATCATACTATGATTACTACCAACCAGAAGCTTATGTGCCATCTAGCGATACTTACATTGAGAAAGATAGCTCAGTTAACGATGAGATTGATAAACTCCGTCACTCGGCAACTTCGGCTTTGCTAGAGCGCAATGACGTTATCGTGGTAGCTTCTGTGTCATGTATTTATGGTTTGGGTTCACCAAAAGAATATGCAGATAGTGTTGTCAGCCTTCGCCCAGGTCAAGAAATCTCACGTGACCAATTGTTAAACGACTTGGTTGATATTCAATTTGAGCGAAATGACATTGACTTTCAGCGTGGACGTTTCCGTGTTCGAGGAGACGTTGTTGAAATATTCCCAGCTAGTCGAGACGAACATGCCTTTCGTGTTGAATTTTTCGGTGATGAAATTGACCGCATCCGAGAAATTGAAAGTTTGACTGGTAAGGTTCTTGGTGAGGTAGAACATTTGGCAATTTTCCCTGCTACTCACTTCATGACTAATGAAGAGCACATGGAACATGCCATCAAGAACATTTTGGAAGAAATGGAAGAACAGGTTAAGAAGTTCGAAGAAGAAGGAAAACTCATTGAAGCGCAGCGTATTCGACAACGTACAGAGTATGATGTGGAAATGCTACGTGAAATGGGTTATACAAATGGTGTCGAAAACTATTCTCGTCACATGGATGGACGTTCAGAAGGTGAACCTCCTTTCACACTTCTTGATTTCTTCCCAGAAGATTTTCTTATTATGGTTGATGAAAGTCACATGACGATGGGGCAAATTAAGGGAATGTATAACGGCGACCGCTCTCGTAAGGAAATGTTGGTTAACTATGGTTTCCGTCTTCCAAGTGCTCTTGATAACCGTCCACTTCGTCGTGAGGAGTTTGAAAGCCATGTTCATCAGATTGTCTACGTATCAGCGACACCAGGTGATTATGAACTTGAGCAAACAGACACAATCGTCGAACAAATCATTCGTCCGACAGGTCTGCTTGACCCAGAAGTTGAGGTTCGTCCAACCATGGGTCAAATGGATGATCTGCTTGGTGAAATCAATGCTCGTGTTGAAAAAGGTGAGCGTACCTTTATTACAACTCTTACTAAGAAAATGGCAGAAGATTTGACAGATTATCTCAAAGAAATGGGTGTCAAAGTCAAATACATGCACTCAGATATCAAGACTTTGGAACGTACGGAGATTATTCGTGACTTGCGTTTGGGAGTTTTTGATGTCTTGATTGGGATTAACTTGCTTCGTGAAGGGATTGACGTACCAGAAGTTAGTTTGGTTGCTATCCTTGATGCGGATAAAGAAGGTTTCCTTCGAAATGAACGTGGTCTGATTCAAACAATTGGTCGTGCAGCTCGTAATAGCGAAGGACATGTTATTATGTATGCTGATAAGATTACTGAATCTATGCAAAAAGCTATGGATGAAACGGCACGTCGTCGTGAAATTCAAATGCGTTACAATGAAGAACACGGCATTATCCCGCAAACAATCAAGAAAGATATTCGTGATTTGATTTCGATTTCTAAAGCAAACGAAACAGACGTTGCTGAAGACACCCCTGACTACAGCAGCATGAATAAAACTGAACGTAAAGAAGCTATTAAGAAACTTCAAAAACAAATGCATGAAGCTGCTGAAATGCTTGATTTCGAGCTCGCTGCTCAATTGCGTGATATGGTGTTGGAATTAAAAGCGATGGATTAGAAGAGGAGAATTTTAAAAATGTCTCGTGCACAAAGTGTGATTTTAACGAATATGTGCCTAATTGAAGATTGTAAAGGCAATGTCGTTATGCAGGTTCGTGACCCAAAACGTTATTCTTGGTCAGGATATGCCCTTCCTGGAGGCCACATCGAGGCTCACGAAGGACTTGTGGAGTCTGTGATTCGTGAAGTTAAGGAAGAAACTGGTTTAACCATTAAAAATCCGCAGCTTGTAGGAATGAAACATTGGTATACTAAAGAAGATGAGCGTTACCTTGTTTTCTTGTATCGCGCTTCTGATTTTGATGGTGAGATTCATTCAACTGAAGAAGGTGAAATCAAATGGGTAGCCAGAAAAGATTTGCCTAATTTAGATTTAGCCTATGATATGCTTAACTTACTTCGTGTCTTTGAAGAAGATGACCTTAACGAACTCTTTTATCGTGAACGCTTGAAAGACGATTTCTTACGTGAATTTTGGTGAGAATAGAAAGTTTTCTTCCTATAATATGAGAAGATTTTAATACATACAAAAAGCTTGGAACTATTGTTCCAAGCTTTCTTTGATAATTAATAAATAGAAGGGGAGAAGTTGGTAACTTCTTCTTATTTAACTGAACCACCAGTGATGCCTTCAACGTAGTATTTTTGCATGAACATGAAGAGCAATGTGATTGGAACAGCGATAAGAACTGAACCAGCAGTGAATGACATGAACCAGTCATTGATGGTATCTTGTTGCAACATTGAGAAGAGTCCAATGGCAACGGTGTATTTACTTGTCGCATCACCAAGGATAACTTTGGCGAAGATGAAATCAATCCAAGGACCGATGAAAGCCATAAGCGCTGTGTAGACAATGATTGGTTTTGATAGAGGGAGAGTGATTTTAAAGAAAATGTCAGCGCGTGTTGCCCCATCAATCATGGCAGATTCATCAAGGGAGTAAGGAATTGTATCAAAGAAACCTTTAGCGATGTAGAAACCAAGTGCCGCACCAGCTGAGTAAACTAGGATAAGTGCCAACAATGTTTGGTCGAGATTGAATGCTTTGAGGATGTAGTAGACTGCAATCATACTCATAAATCCAGGGAACATGTTAAGCACAAGAGCTAGTTTCAAGAAACCATTACGGTGTTTGAATTTGATACGGCTAAGAGAATATGCCATAGCAACGGTAATGAATGTTGAAATCACACAAGTAGCAGAAGCTACAAATAAGGTATTCATAAACCATTGCCCAAATGGGAAGGCATCTGAGGTAAAGAGTTTGATGTAATTATCCAGCGTCCAAGTTTTTGGAATGAAGTAGTTAACGTATGCTGTTCCTTCGCCACGGAAGCTAGTAAGAACAACCCAAACGATTGGAAAGAGCCAGATGATTGATAAGACAATCAATAAAATATAGACAAATGTCAGTGTTAAACGTTTTTTGTTTTTCATTATTTGGCAACCCCTTCCTTGTAAGAACTTGTTCTTGTGTAAGCAAGTAAACTAAATACCGCAGAAAGAACGAAGATGAGAATACCGATAACAGAAGCAAGGTTGTAGTCAGCAGCAGTTACAGTCAAATTGTAGAGCCAAGTAACTAGCAAGTCTGTGCTACCAGCTTGGTAGAAGTTAGAGTTAGTAGGACCACCACCAGTAAGTAGGTAGATAACGTTGAAGTTGTTGATGTTACCGATAAATTGTTGAATCAAGTTTGGCATCATCACAAGTAAGATTTGAGGGAATGTGATTGATTTAAAGATTTGGAATTTATTGGCACCATCGATTTCAGCAGCTTCGATTTGTTCTTGTGGCAAGTTCATGATAATACCAGAAGCAACAAGCATTGTTACTGGAATACCAACCCACATGTTAACGATGATGATTGAGAATTTAGCCCAAATTGGGTCAGATAAGAATGGTAATGGATTTGCTGCAGAGATTAGCCCAATTTTTTCAAGGAATGCATTGATTGGACCAGCGTCACTAAGCAAGTTTCTCATAATGAGAAGTGAAATGAATTGTGGCACGGCAATTGTGATAACGAAGATTGTACGCCACATTTTTTTCAATTTCAAACCTTTGGTATTGATGATAAGTGCTAGAACGATACCAAAGAAGAAGTTAGTAACTGTTGCAAAAACTGCCCAAATCAAAGTCCATGAAAGAACTGGGAAGAAAGTTCCAGCCATACGACCATTAAAGATATTACCAAAGTTAGCAAAACCAACCCAGTCAAACAAACTTTTTGGTGGTAGGTGATTGTGGTCATAGCTTGTAAATGCCAGACAAATCATATAAATCAATGGCAAAATTGTAAAGAGCAGAACTCCAATCATTGGAATTGTCATCAAAGTCATGTGGAAACGACCATTTGCCAAAGTTTCAAAATCCTCTTTAAAGGTAGGAACTTTCAAACCTTCTTTATCGATGACGTAAAGATTTCGAGCGCTCTTGAGGTTGCACCAGTAGATGTAGGCAAAGACAAGGCAGAAAATCAATGACGCAAGTCCGAAGATGAGCATTAACATTGAATTATCACCATCTACGGCAACTTTCATTTTTATACCATTAACGGTTTGTTCAACGAGCCCTTGTTCGTGTGTTCCCAGAGTGATTAACCCTTGTAGGTTTGGGATAATCTGAGAAAAGAAAGTAATCAAGAAAAGAATTTCAGAAAGTAAAAATAGACAACCTTTGATAATCTGTTTATGGTAAAAGTTTGAAAATCCCATAATCAGAAATGACAGTTTAGTGTCGAATTTTCCTTTTTGAAAGGCTTCTTTAACAGATACACTGTCAAAATAGTGTGAATTTGTCATACAAAACTCCTTTTAAAGCATTGTTGGAAGTCACTGCTAAAACTTTAAAATTAAATGGCTTAGCAATAACTCCGACAATGTTTTCCCTAAAAATAAAGTGGGGAAGTAACTCCCCACCAAAAACATTTTATTTAGCGTTTGCTAAATCTTTGTCAAATTGTTGCAATTTAGCGAGGTAGTCACTACTTTGAATTTTTCCATTGTAGACATCGCTGAGAAGAGCAGCACTTTCAGTCCAGAATGTTGTCATTTGGCTAAGTTTTGGTGTAACTACTGTGTAGTCAGATGAAGAAGCCATCTTGATGACTGCTTGAGCTAGTTCATCAGATTGAACTGTGTCTGATGCTTGAACTTCTTTGTTAGCAGGAATGATGTTACGACCTTCGTAAGTGAATTGATTTTCTTGGCTTTCTGCGCTAGTAAGCATAGAAGCAAGTTTGTAAGAAGCAGCGATACGATCAGTATCAGAACCAGCAGGAGCTTGGTTAACAGCGAAAAGTTTCACACCAAGGAAAGCTTTTTGTTGAACGTCGTTGCCACCGATTGAGATTTTTGGATAAACTGCGATACCAAGATTATCTTTACCGACAGCATCTTGAGCAGCTTTAAGATCCCAAGGACCAGATTCAAGTGAAGCAACACTACCATCACCGAATTTAGACATGGCATTTTCAGCAGTCAAGTTAACAAAGCCTTTGTTTGATTTTTGGTCAGCAATCCATTGAAGTACTGATACACCAGCATCGTTGCCCCAGTTTGTGCCGTCAACAGTTTCACCATCTTCACCAAATAGTGTGTCACCAACTGACATGAAGAGTGGAGCTGTTGAATAAGCGTTCATTGCTTTGAAAGTAGCACCAAATGTTGCTTTGCTTGTGATTGTTTCGTAGTTAGCAACATCGTCAGCAGAAAGTTTTGATTTATTATAGAAGAGAACTTGTGATTCGATACCAAATGGGAATGCATAAGTTTTGCCATTGTATTTTGCACCAGCTACTGCTTGGTCAGTATCGTTTTCAGCGATTTCTTTAGCGTAATCTTCAGGAACTTCTTGAATGACACCAGATTCAACTAATTGACCAAGTTGGTCGTGTGGAAGTGAGAAGACATCAGCAGCTTTTTGTGGGTCTTTTTTAACGTTTTCTTGTGCTTTTGAATCGTTTGATTCAACCATCTTAACAGTGTAACCAGATTCTTTTTCAAAATCTTTTACGACTGCAGTGTAAGATTTTTTAGCACCAGTTGGTACCCAAAGTTTAATTGTCTTGCTGTCAGAAGCAGAAGATGATTTAGTTGATGAGTTATTAGAGCAAGCAACTAAAACGCTTCCAGCAAGTGTCAAACCTGCACCGGCAAGGACCATTTTTTTCCATGTGTTCTTCTTCATGAGTTTCCCCTCCTAGAGAAAGTTTTATATTATTTACAGTTATTATTATGCAACCGTTTGCGGATATTGTCAAGCGTTTTCATCAAAAAAGTTTAAAAAAATTTGAACTTTGAAATAAAAAAGCTGATATAAAAAGCATAGATATGATATAAAAACGTCGATTTTTACTATTAAAACCTATTTTAAATTTAAAAATTTGATAAAAACAAGGCAAACAATTGCAGAAACCAATCATTTATGTATAATAGGTGATAAAAAAAGGATAATTTACCTCGAAAACCTTGTCAGTACAGTAAATCTATTATAAAATGAAAGGTGCAAAGGAGACTTAGATGGTTACAATTAAAGATGTAGCGGCTAAAGCTGGTGTGAATCCTTCAACGGTTAGCCGTGTTTTGAAGGATAATAGATCCATTTCTCAGAAAACAAAAGAAAAAGTTAGGAAAGCGATGGCAGAACTAGGCTATGTCCCAAATGTTGCTGCACAAATGCTTGCAAGTGGTCTGACTTACAATGTTGGATTAATTTTTCCACCATTGATTACCCCAGATCGTTTGAATGAACCGTTCTTTATGCAAATTCTTTCAACAATAACCAGCGAAGCTAAAATAAATGACTTCACTGTTTCAATTGCAACGGGTATGACTGTTGAAGAATTGGAAGAACAGGTTAAATTGATGTACCGTCAGAAACGTGTTGATGGTTTTATTATCTTATATTCAGATCCAGAAGACCCTGTTCGCAAATATTTGATGGAAAATGAAGTGCCATTTGTTATCGTTGGTGCTCCTGAAGGTTTTGAAAATGATATTACTTATATAGATAATGACAACCAGTTGATGGGGAAAAAAGCTGTTGAGTACCTTTACCAAAAAGGTCATCGCGACATTTTATTTATTACCGATGATTTGAAATCAGAAGTGTCATCAGAACGTTATTTTGGATATCTTCGTGGTATGGAAAAATTAGGACTTCAAAGTGAAAAAGCCTTATTATTCGATCGTAGAGATCCAGTTGTAATGGAAAATTTGATTGAGCAGATTAAATCAAGCAAGGCTACGGCTTTGATTGTTATTGCTGATACAATTTCAGTGCGATTATCTCAGTTTTTATCATATTATGAATTAAAAGTACCTGATGATATTTCGATTATCACTTTCAATAATTCAGCTTACTCAACTTTGATTCATCCTTATATGACAACTTTTGATATTAATGTTGCAAATCTTGGTCGAACAAGCTTCAGACGATTGGTTGAGCTAATCAAATCACCAGATAAAGCTATTACCGAAAAAATTATTGTTCCATTCACGCTAAAAGAACGCGAAAGTGTTCGTCAGTTAACTGAAAAAAATTAATATACGTTTTTTCACGACATTTTATAGGAAAAAAAGAATACCTTAACTGCTAATTTTAAAAGCAGTTGAGGTATTTTTTATATTTTTTGCAAAAAAATGATTGACTTACGCAAACGCTTGCGTTATAATTTGCAGTGTAAAGATAGCTGATAAAGGAGAAAACATATGGAAAAACGTGCAAGTGGTGTATTGATGCATATCACATCATTACCTGGCAAACAAGGGGTGGGAACATTTGGTCAAGAAGCATATAACTTCGTTGATTTCTTGGTTGAAACTGATCAAACTTACTGGCAAATTCTACCATTGACAACGACAAGTTATGGTGATTCACCTTATCAATCATTCTCAGCAACTGCTGGGAATACACACTTAATTGACTTAGAATTACTTTGTAAACAAGGCTATTTAGCAAAAGAAGACTATGAAACAGTTAACTTTGGAGATGACTTAGAAAAAGTTGACTACGCTCGTATCTTTGAAGCACGTCGTCCAATTTTAGAGAAAGCAGTTGCAGTATTTATGCAAAATGCTGATAATCAAAAAGCGCTAGCTGATTTTGAAAAAGAAGCAACTTGGGTAAAAGACTACGCTGAATTTATGGCGATTAAAGAATTCTTTGGCAATAAAGCTTTGCAAGAGTGGGATGATAAAGCTGTTGTTCGACGTGAAGAGGTAGCACTTGATGCTTATCGTGAAAAATTAAAAGATGTTATTACATATCAAAAAGTCACTCAATATTTCTTCTATCAACAATGGGCTGCTCTAAAAGCCTACGCCAATGAAAAAGGTATCAAGATTATCGGTGACATGCCAATTTATGTTTCTGCTGATAGTGTTGAAGTTTGGACAATGCCAGAACTTTTCAAAGTTGATGCTGAAAAGAATCCACTTTGCATTGCAGGGGTTCCTGCTGATTCATTCAGCGACGACGGTCAACTTTGGGGAAATCCAATTTACGATTGGGAAAATCATAAGAAAACAAATTACGCTTGGTGGGTTTACCGTATTAAAGAAGGTATTAAATTGTACGACCTACTTCGAATCGACCACTTCAAAGGTTTCTCAGATTATTGGGAAATTCGTGGTGATTATGAAACTGCAAATGATGGTAGCTGGCAACCCGGTCCAGGACGAGCATTGTTTGATGTTGTAAAAGAAGAACTTGGAGACCTTCCAATCATTGCTGAAAACCTTGGTTACATCGATGCTAAAGCTGAAAAACTCTTACAAGATACAGCATTCCCAGGCATGAAGATTCTTGAGTTTGGTTTCTATGACATTGAAGGCAAGAGTATTGATGCGCCGCATAACTGCAACAAAAACAGTGTTGCATACACTGGTACACACGATAATGAAGTGGTTAACGGTTGGTATGAAAACTTGACTGATGAACAAAAAGCATTTGTTGATGCTTATACACATCGTCAGGATGGTGAACCAATCACACAAACTATGCTTCGTACTTTGTTTGCGACTGTTAGTGATGTTGCAATTGCGACTATGCAAGATATTTTGGATAAACCAGCTGATTCTCGTATGAACATTCCAAATACCGTTGGTGGAAACTGGCAATGGCGTATGCTTAAGGAAGATTTGACTGATGAGCGCAAAGCTTTCTTGAAAGACATTACAGCTCTTTATTGCCGCAAAAATACATTCAAATAAAAAAAGGAAAAGGAATATTATAATGACAACTAAATTTACAGATTACGTAACTTCAAAAGGTCAAACGCTTGCTGAATTGAGCAATGAAGATATCTATGTAGCTCTTTTACACTACGTCAAAGAATTAGCTGCACAAAAACCAAAAAACACTGCCAAACGCAAAGTTTACTACATTTCAGCTGAGTTTCTTATTGGTAAACTTTTGTCAAACAACTTGATTAACCTTGGTATTTACAAAGATGTTAAAGCTGAATTAGCTGCAGCTGGTAAATCAATCGCTGAGGTTGAGGATGTTGAACTTGAACCATCACTTGGTAATGGTGGTCTTGGACGTTTGGCATCATGTTTCATCGATTCAATGTCAACTCTTGGAATCAACGGTGAAGGTGTTGGTCTTAACTATCATTGCGGACTTTTCAAACAAGTCTTTGTTGACAACCAACAAGAAGCAGAAGCTAATTACTGGATTGAAAAAGATTCATGGCTTGTTCCAACGGATATTAGCTACGATGTACCATTCAAAAACTTCACACTTAAATCTCGCCTTGACCGCATTGATGTTCTTGGTTACAAACGTGATACTAAGAACTATTTGAACTTGTTTGATATCGATGGTCTTGATTACGGTTTGATTCACGATGGTATTTCATTTGATAAGACTGAAATCAAGAAAAATTTGACACTCTTCCTTTACCCAGATGATTCAGACCGTAACGGTGAGTTGCTCCGTATTTACCAACAATATTTCATGGTTTCAAATGCTGCACAATTGCTGATTGATGAAGCACTTGAACGTGGTTCAAACTTGCATGATTTGGCTGACTACGCTTACGTGCAAATCAATGATACTCACCCATCAATGGTTATTCCGGAACTTATCCGTCTTTTGACTGAAAAACACGGCATTGATTTTGAAGAAGCAGTATCAATCGTGAAAAATATGGTTGGTTACACTAACCACACAATTTTGGCAGAAGCACTTGAAAAATGGCCACTTGATTACCTTAACGAAGTTGTGCCACACTTAGTAACAATCATTGAAAAACTTGCTAAATTGGTTGCGGATAAATATTCTGACCCTGCTGTCCAAATTATTGACGAATCAGGCCGTGTTCACATGGCACACATGGATATTCACTTCTCAACATCTGTCAATGGGGTTGCAGCGCTCCATACTGAAATTCTTAAAAATAGTGAATTGAAACCATTCTATGATATTTATCCAGAAAAATTCAATAACAAAACAAATGGTATCACATTCCGTCGTTGGCTTGAATTTGCTAACCAAGATTTAGCGGATTACCTTAAAGAATTAATCGGCGATGAGTACCTCACTGACGCAACTAAACTTGAAAAATTGCTTGCTTTTGCTGATGATGAAGCAGTTCATGCAAAACTTGCTGAAATCAAACATAATAATAAATTAGCTCTTAAACGTTATCTTAAAGATAATAAAGGTATTGAGCTTGATGAAAACTCAATCATTGATACACAAATCAAACGATTCCACGAGTACAAACGTCAACAAATGAATGCACTTTATGTGATTCATAAATATCTTGAAATCAAACGCGGTAACCTACCAGAACGTAAGATTACAGTTATCTTCGGTGGTAAAGCAGCGCCAGCATACATCATCGCACAAGATGTTATTCACTTGATTCTTTGCTTGTCAGAGTTGATTAACAACGACCCTGAAGTTAACAAATATTTGAATGTTCACTTGGTTGAAAACTACAATGTTACAGTAGCCGAACATTTGATTCCTGCGACAGATATTTCAGAGCAAATTTCACTTGCTTCTAAAGAAGCTTCAGGTACTGGTAACATGAAATTCATGCTTAACGGTGCTTTGACACTTGGTACAATGGACGGTGCCAATGTTGAAATTGCTGAACTTGCTGGTATGGATAATATTTATACATTTGGTAAAGATTCTGACACAATCATTGATCTTTATGCGACACAAGGTTATGTAGCGACTGACTACTACGAAAATGATCCAGTTATTAAAGAAGCAGTAGACTTTATCGTTAGCGATGAATTGGTGAAACATGGTAATGCAGAACGTTTAGAACGTCTTTACAATGAATTGATTAACAAAGATTGGTTCATGACTTTGATTGACCTTAAAGAATATATCGCTGTTAAAGAAAAAATGCTAGCGGATTATGAAGATCAAAAATCTTGGATGACAAAAGTTATCAAAAATATTGCCAAAGCAGGCTTCTTCTCATCTGACCGTACAATTGAACAATATAATAACGAAATCTGGCACAGTAAATAAACATAACGTTTAAAATGAATAAGCAAAGTTGTTTTATAGCAACTTTGCTTTTTTATGCAAAAAACATTGAATTTTTATAAAAAATCCATTGACAAATGTATAAATATAAAATAAAATGTATACATATCAAAAAAAGAAAAGAGAAAATGACTATGAAATTGAGTAAAGTGTTTGGTGGGTTGGTTCTTGTTGCTTCTACATGCTTGTTGACAGCTTGTGGCTCAAGCGATAAAAAAGACACATCTGTCTCAGATATTAAAGATAAAGGAACAATGGTGGTAGCACTTAATCCAGAATTTGCTCCGTTTGAATTTAAAACATTAGTTGACGGTAAAGATACTATTGTAGGTGCAGATGTTAAGATTGCTGAAGCGATTGGTGAAGAACTAGGTGTTAAAGTGAAATTTTCTTCAATGTCATTCAATAATGTTTTAGCGAGTCTTCAATCAGGAAAAGCTGACATTGCTATTTCAGGGATTTCAGCAACTCCAGAACGTAAAAAAGCTTATAATTTTTCAGAACCATACTATGAATCAGAAAATGTTGTCTTGATTAAGAAAACAGATCTTGATAAATATACAAAAACAACGTCTCTAGATGGCTTGTCTGTTGGAACACAAAAAGGGACAATCCAAGAAACAGTTGCTTCTGAACAATTAAAAGGGGCAAAAGTTGTCGCTTTGACGCAAAATGGTGAGATGATTAATGAATTGAAAAATGGTCAAATCCAAGCCGTTGTTCTTGAAAAACCAATTGCTGAAGGCTACGTTGCCAATAATGACGATTTAACAATCTCAAATATTACTTTGAAAAATAATGACGCAGATGCTTATGCTGTTGCCCTTCCTAAAGATGACGACAAATTGACTAAAAAAGTCAATAAAGTTATCAATGATCTAAAAGATTCAGGTAAGATTGACCAATTTGTTCAAGATGCTTATGCCCTTTCAACAAGTGATTCAAACAACTAAGGAGAGAATATGAAAAAGATTTTAGGTGCTTTATTTCTATTAGTAACACTTGGAACGATGACAGCTTGTTCATATGGAACAAATCAAAAAAGTATTCAAGACAATGGTAAAATCGTTATTGCCACAGAATCTGAATTCGCTCCATTTGAGTTTAAAACGTTGATTAATGGTAAAGATACCTTAGTTGGTGCGGATATTGAACTTGGCAAAGCTATCGCGAAAGAACTAGGAGTTAAGGCAGATTTTTCAGTGATGTCATTTAATAATGTCTTGGCTTCTGTGACATCTGGCAAAGCGGATATTGCTATTGCAGGAATCTCAGTGACAGATGAGCGTAAGAAAGCTTATGACTTTTCAAAGTCATATTATGAAGCTGAAAATGTTGTGATTGTTAAAAAGACAGACTTAGCTGCTTATTCAACACTTGATAGTTTGTCTGGTAAATCAATTGGCGCTCAAAAAGGGTCAATTCAGGAAAATATCGCCAAAGATCAATTACCTAATTCAAGTCTTGTATCCTTGACATCAAATGGTGAAATGATTAATGAGCTGAAAAACAATCAACTTCAGGCTGTTGTTTTAGAAAAAGCGATTGCTGAAGGATACATTTCACAAAATGATGATTTGACAATTGCAAATCTGAATTTGAAATCAACTGCTACTGATGCCTATGCGGTTGCTTTTGCTAAAGGTACCGATAAAAAACTGATTTCTTCTGTAAATAAAGTCATTAAAAACGCTAAGAAAACAGGTCAGTTTGATGCTTGGATAGAAAAAGCGTCGACTTATACGCAGAACAAAGTAAGCTCAGAAGAATAGTTTGAAAACTGAGAGGTTTTTACTCTCAGTTTTTGACTGTAAATGATAAAATATTTTTAGAAAATAAAAGGGTGAATGTAATGAAATTACCGCGTTTTGGAGTTGAAGAGTGGCTTAATAGCCATGAACGAGAAGCAAAATATGACATTGCTGGCGTGTCAATTGATGCTTTGACTTTGCAAGAGTTGTTTGAGTTAACAGGCGAATCAAAGGAAGAATTCTATCAAGAATTATTTTCCAAAAAGTTAAATTATGGTTGGATTGAAGGGTCCCCAGAGTTTAAAAAATCAGTTTGCGATTTGTATCAGACTGTAGATGAAAAGCAAATCCTCCAGACAAATGGAGCTACCGGAGCAAATATGTTGGTCTTGTACAGTCTTATTGAGCCAGGTGACCATGTGATTTCCATTTACCCGACATACCAGCAGTTATATGACATTCCAAAATCGCTAGGAGCAGAAGTGGATTTTTGGCAAGTCAGAGAAGAAAATGGCTGGCTGCCTGATTTAGCTGAACTGCACAAGTTAATCCGTCCAAATACAAAGATGATATGCATCAATAATGCTAATAATCCTACTGGTGCTGTTATGGATGATGATTATCTACGCGAATTAGTTAGGATTGCTAAATCGTGTGGTGCCTACATTTTGGCAGATGAGGTTTATCGTCCTTTTACTGACAGCAAGGTATCATCCATTGTTGATTTGTATGATAAAGGAATCTCGGTGAATAGTTTGTCAAAGACCTTCTCGCTTCCAGGGATTCGTGTTGGCTGGGTTGCTGCTTGTAATGAGGTTACTGATATTTTACGAGATTATCGTGACTACACTATGATATGTGCAGGTGTTTTTGATGATATGGTGGCGAGCCTAGCACTGCGACATAAAGAAGAAATTTTAGAACGTAATCGTAAGATTATTAGAAAAAATTTAACTATTCTAGACAATTGGATTGCTAAAGAACCAAAGGTATCTTACGTAAGACCAGCAGAAGTTCCAACTTCATTTGTCAAAATAGATGTTGGTGTGCCAATCGAAGACTTTTGTTTAACATTGTTGAGAGATTACGGTGTATTACTGGTCCCTGGAAATCGCTTTGACAGAGAAGGTTATGTGAGACTTGGTTACTCTTGCAACCAAGATACTTTGGAAAAGGGACTTGCTTTATTATCAACATGTTTGAAAAATTTCAAAAAATAGTTAGTATGTTGAAGTGAATTTTTATTCAATATTTGTTGACTTTTTGCAAAAAAATAGATAAAATAAAGGTAAGTTTAAGAGAAAAGAGAATAAATATGAAAGTTAAAAAGTTTATTTTAGGGGCACTTGCGCTTGTTAGTGTGTGTTCTTTGGCTGCTTGTGGATCTTCATCTAATGAAAATTTACAAGATAAGATTGAGAAAAAAGGTAAACTAGTTGTCGCTATTAGCCCAGACTACGCGCCGTTTGAATTTAAAGCTTTGATCGATGGTAAAGATACTATTGTTGGTGCTGATGTTGAGTTGGCTAAAGCGATTGCTGATGAACTTGATGTTAAACTTGAATTATCTTCAATGAGTTTTGACAATGTGCTTTCAAGCCTTCAAACAGGAAAAGCAGATATGGCGATTTCAGGATTGTCTGCAACGAAAGAACGTAAAAATGCATATGATTTTTCAGATGCTTACTATGAAACAGAAAATGCTGTTTTAGTTAAGGCAAGTGATCTTGATAAATATAACTCAATTGATAGTTTGTCAGGTCTTAAAGTAGCTGTTCAAAAAGGAACAATTGAAGAAGGCTTGGCTAAAGAACAATTGAAAGATTCAAAAATCATTTCTTTGACAGCAATGGGTGAGGCTATTAACGAATTGAAATCTGGTCAAGTTCAAGCAGTTGACCTTGAAAAACCAGTTGCCGAAGGATACCTTTCACAAAACTCAGATTTAGCGCTAGCTAATTTTGCATTGAAAACAAGTGACGGTGATGCTAAAGCTGTAGCAATGCCAAAAGGTAGCGGAAAACTTGTCAAAACGGTTAATAAAGTTATCAAAAAATTAGCCAAAGAAGATAAATATAAGCAATTCATTTCAGATGCTGCACAGTTGACAGGGAAAGAAATTGACGAGTAATTAAAAGGAGTTGATTATCAACTCCTTTCTTTTTATTTATTATTTAGCAATGGAGAAAAATAGATAAAAAGTAGCAATATTTACATCTTTTAGATTGACTTTTTAGCATATTTCAGTTATCATGGTAATGAACGTGTAAATGTTACAATGTCTTGAGGAGGTGAAACACATGTCAAAAACAGTAGTACGTAAAAACGAATCACTTGACGATGCACTTCGTCGTTTCAAACGTTCTGTGACTAAAGCTGGGACTCTTCAAGAATCACGTAAACGTGAATTCTACGAAAAACCTTCTGTAAAACGTAAACGCAAATCAGAAGCAGCTCGCAAACGTAAAAAATTCTAATTAATATTAGATACAAAGAAAGAGACGCCTAGCGTCTCTTTTTATGCTCTAAAAATAAGATTTATTTTTCTTTTAATAAGTCACGGATTTCTGCAAGAAGTTCTTCTTGAGTTGGGGTAGCTTCTTCAGTTGCTTTTTCAGCTTCTTCTTTTTTAGTGAGAGCTGCAGCAGCATTAGCAGCTTTAACGATGAAGAATAGTGTCGTACCGATGATTAAGAAATTAATAACAGCACTTAGAAAACTACCATAAGCGACCCCATGCCAAGACAAATCAGCAATCTTTTCAACACCTGCGGCTTTTAGAGCTGGGTTTAAGAAAAGTGGTGTAATCACATCATTGACAAGTGATGTTACGATGGCATTGAAAGCAGCCCCCATAACAACAGCGACAGCAAGATCAAGAACATTTGCTTTAAACAAAAATTCTTTAAGTTCTTTAATCATACGAAAAACCTCCTGTATGTTTTGTTAGTATTATTATACCAAAAAAAGCATCTAAAGTCTGGTTTTTGAGAATTTACAAATTACGATCAAAATGTTATAATGAAATACAAAACTAAAATGGGAATAGTGCGTGGAGGTGAAGCTTTTGGCAATTGACAAAGAGTTAATTACCGAGATAAAAAATAGCGTTAATATTGTTGATGTTATTGGCGAAGTAGTCAATCTTACACGCGCAGGTCGCAACTATATCGGATTGTGTCCGTTTCACAAGGAAAAAACACCTTCTTTTAATGTAATAGAAGATAAGCAGTTTTTTCATTGTTTTGGTTGCGGAAAATCTGGTGATGTTTACAAATTTTTGGAAGAATATCGTCAGATTAGCTTTTTAGAAAGTGTTCATCTTGTTGCAGAGCGTGCTGGGATTCCTTTGCAAGTTGAAACACAGCAAGTGCAATCTAAGCCTAAAAATCCAAATCAAGTTTTGATTGACATTCATAAGGATGCGGCTAAGTTTTACAATGCTGTCTTAAAAACAACTAAAGAAGGACAAGAAGCGAAAGCTTACTTGGCACAGCGTGGACTGACAGATGATTTGATTGATTATTTTAACATTGGATTGTCGCCAAATGAGCCTGATTTTCTTTATCAAACTCTCGCAAAACGGTATGAAGAAAATGCTTTGATGGCTTCAGGTCTTTTTAATTTGTCTGAACGCACGAATCGTGTTTATGATGCTTTCCAAAACCGAATTATGTTTCCATTGACGGATGATACTGGTCAGGTGGTTGCATTTTCGGGGCGTATATGGACCAAGGAAGATTTAGAAGCTAAGCAGTCTAAGTACAAAAATACGCGGTCAACAGCGCTTTTTAACAAATCATATGAACTTTACCATTTGGATAAAGCGCGTCCGGTGATGTCTAAAAAACATGAAGTCTATTTGATGGAAGGTTTTATGGATGTAATTGCCGCTTATAGGGCAGGTATTGAAAATGCCGTCGCTTCTATGGGGACTGCTTTGACACCAGAACATGTGAGACATTTAAAACGTTATGTTAAGAAGGTTATTTTGACCTATGATGGTGATAACGCAGGTCAAAATGCAATTGCTAAATCTTTGGAACTTCTAAAAGACTTTAATGTAGAAATTGTGCGAGTTCCTGAACAAATGGACCCTGATGAATTTATCCAAAAAAATTCACCTGACGCTCTAGCGAACTTGCTTGAAAATAGTCGCATTAGCAGTACGGAATTTTTTATTCATTACTTGAAACCAGAAAATAGTGATAATCTTCAGGCTGAGATTGCTTATGTTGAGCAAATTTCTAAAATTATTGCGCAGTCGCCGTCAATTACAGCACAAAATTCGTATATTAATATGGTGGCTGATTTATTACCTGACTTTGATTACTATCAAGTGGAGCAGTCGGTTAACAGCGAACGACTTCAAAATCGCTCTGCTCTCCAAACAGGAGCTGTTCAGCAAAGCGTCACTGTAGTTGAGTTGCCGATATCTAAAAACATTTCTGCAATTATGAAAGCAGAAGGTCAGCTGTTGCAACGTTTGATGACGCATGACTATTTGCTCAATGAATTTAGAAATCAAGAAGAGTTTATTTTTGATACCAAAGAGTTGCAGAATTTGTACGATATATTGATGCAGCAAGGTGAGATAACATCTTATGACCTAGCGCAGTTGGATGATCGAACGCGGCAGATGTATTATCGAGTTTTGGAGGAAAATTTACCAGATGAAGTCGCTCCTAATGAAATAGAAGAAATTATTCAGAAACGTAATCGTCTGCTTCAGGAGAGAGATTTACAAAAGCAAAGTAAATTAATTCGTGAATCTAGCAACCTTGGTGACGTTGATGCGGCTCTAGCTGCTTTAGAAAATCTTATTGCCCAAAAAAGAAAAATGGAATAGAGGAAAATATGGCTAAAGAAAAAGAAATTACAACTTTTAATGTTCAAGTTGCAGAATTTATTCGTAATCATAAAAAGAACGGAACAGCTGTCGATGATGAAGTGACAGAAAAATTGGTTATTCCATTTTCATTGGACGCCGATCAAATTGATGACCTTTTGGAACGTTTGACAGATGGTGGTATTTCAATTACCGACAAAGAAGGAAATCCATCAACTAAATACGTTGTTGAAGAACCAAAACCTGAAGAATTAACTGACGAAGAGTTACTTGGTAGCAACTCAGCAAAAGTTAATGACCCAGTTCGTATGTACCTTAAAGAAATTGGTGTTGTGCCGCTTCTTTCAAGCGAAGAAGAAAAAGAATTGGCAGTCGCAGTTGCTGCAGGTGACCTTCAAGCAAAACAACGTTTGGCAGAAGCTAACTTGCGTTTGGTTGTATCTATCGCAAAACGCTATGTTGGACGTGGTATGCAATTCCTTGACCTTATCCAAGAAGGAAACATGGGATTGATGAAAGCTGTTGATAAATTTGATTACTCAAAAGGTTTCAAATTCTCAACTTATGCGACTTGGTGGATTCGTCAAGCAATCACACGTGCGATTGCAGACCAAGCTCGTACAATCCGTATCCCAGTTCACATGGTTGAAACAATTAACAAACTTGTTCGTGAACAACGTAACCTTCTTCAAGAACTTGGACAAGATCCAACACCAGAACAAATCGCTGAACGTATGGATATGACTCCTGATAAAGTTCGTGAAATCTTGAAAATTGCTCAAGAACCAGTTTCTCTTGAAACACCGATTGGTGAAGAAGATGATAGCCATCTTGGAGATTTCATTGAAGATGAAGTTATTGAAAACCCTGTAGACTATACAACACGTGTTGTCCTTCGTGAACAACTTGATGAAGTTTTGGATACATTGACTGATCGTGAAGAAAATGTTTTACGCTTGCGTTTTGGTCTTGATGATGGTAAAATGCGTACATTAGAAGATGTTGGTAAAGTCTTCAATGTGACACGTGAACGTATTCGTCAGATTGAGGCTAAGGCACTTCGTAAACTTCGTCATCCGAGCCGTAGCAAACAGCTTCGCGATTTTATCGAAGATTAAAATTAATCAAGAGGTTCGCTTATGTCTGAGCAAAAATATACAGAAGAAGACGTCACAAAGATTAAAGATCGAATTCTTGAAGCTTTGGAGACGGTTGTTGACCCAGAGTTGGGAATTGATATTGTCAATCTTGGTCTTGTTTATGAGATTCGATTTGAACAGAATGGACATACTGAGATTGATATGACATTAACAACAATGGGATGCCCGTTGGCTAATCTTCTGACTGATCAAATTCATGATGCAATGCGTGATATTCCTGAGGTGGCAGACGTAGAGGTCAAGTTGGTATGGTATCCAGCTTGGACGGTTGATAAAATGAGTCGCTATGCTCGCATTGCTTTAGGAATTAGATAATAGAAAAATATCAGTAATCTTACGATTACTGATATTTTTTTATTGTCCTAAAAATGGCTGCCTTTCCTGTTATATATAGGCTCTTTCGTTTTTTCATCGCCAGCTTATCTAAATTATGATATAATATTTTTGATTGTATTTTAGAATGGAGAAGTGTGCCATGCAACATGTATTCATCATCGGAAGTCGAGGCTTGCCAGCTAAGTACGGTGGCTTTGAGACTTTTGTTGAGGAGTTGGTGAAAAATAAGCAGAGCTCAGACATTGTTTATCATGTCGCTTGTTTAAGCGATGATAAGCACCATACGCATTTCAAATACGAGGGCGCAGACTGTTTTACCATCAAGGCACCTAAGATTGGTCCTGCTCGTGTTATCGCCTATGATATGATGGCGATTACTTACGGACTTAAAATGGTAAAAAGATCTGGTATTAAAAAACCTATTTTTTATATCTTGGGCAACACGATTGGTGCTTTTATTGCGCCCTTTGCAAGACTAATTCACGCTGTTGGCGGAAAAGTTTACGTCAATCCAGATGGTCTTGAATGGAAACGCTCAAAATGGTCAAAACCGGTTCAAGCTTATTTAAAATATGCTGAAAAATCGATGGCTAAGACAGCTGATTTGGTCATTTCTGATAACATTGGAATTGAAAATTACATTAAAGAGTCATATCCAGAAGCTAAGACGCGTTTTATTGCTTATGGAACAGATTTGAAGAAATCAACTTTAACAGCTGATGATTACAAGGTAAGAAAATGCTTCGATAATTGGAAAACAAAAGAGAATGACTATTATTTGATTGTCGGACGTTTTGTTCCAGAAAATAACTATGAAACAGCTATTCGTGAATTTATGAAATCAAAAACTA
The DNA here is from genome assembly GCF_049393805.1 of Streptococcus equinus. Taxonomy (NCBI): domain Bacteria; kingdom Bacillati; phylum Bacillota; class Bacilli; order Lactobacillales; family Streptococcaceae; genus Streptococcus; species Streptococcus equinus. The sequence goes on along the minus strand of NZ_CP185763.1, from coordinate 242,994 downwards.
GACGTGATTTGATTATCATTACGAATCATAAGAATAGTGCTTACTTTGAAAAGTTGAAGCATTTGACAAATTTTGAACGTGATTATAGGGTCAAATTTGTCGGAACAGTTTATGATCGTGATTTGTTAAATTACATCCGTGAAAATGCCTTCGCTTATATTCACGGTCATGAAGTCGGTGGAACAAACCCTGGTTTGCTTGAGGCTTTGGGACATACGAAGTTAAATCTCGTTTTGGATGTTGATTTCAATAAATCTGTCGCTGGGCAGAGTGCATTTTACTGGAATAAGACATCTGGAAATCTCTCATGTTTGATTAACGACGCTGATGGTCATTATGATTTTACAGAATATGGTAACCGTGCGCGTGCGATTGTGAAGAAAAATTATACATGGGAAAAAATTGTAGGAGAGTATGAGGGACTATTTTTAAATGAAGATTAATATACTGATGTCTACCTACAATGGTGAGCAATTTTTGGCTGAGCAGATAGAGAGTATTCAGCATCAAACGGTCAAAGATTGGACGCTTTACATTCGAGATGACGGTTCAAGTGACAAAACACCAGATATTATTAAACGATATGCTCAGGCTGACTCACGTATTATTTTTATTAATGCCGACAATCGTGAAAATTTTGGTGTCATCAAAAACTTTTATACGCTTTTGAAACATAGCGAAGCAGATTATTATTTCTTTTCTGACCAAGATGATATTTGGCTAGAAGATAAGTTAGCTGTGACTATAGCAGAAGCGCAAAAACACGATAATCAAAAGCCTTTATTGGTTTACACAGATTTGAAAGTTGTTGACCGTGAATTAAATGTTTTACATGAAAGTATGATAAAAACGCAATCTGATCATGCTAATACCGAGCTGGTTCAAGAGTTAACAGAAAATACAGTAACCGGTGGAACAGCGATGATTAATCATGCTCTTGCTGAGTTATGGACATCGACAGAAGATTTGTTGATGCATGACTGGTATTTAGCCTTGTTAGCAAGTGCTCTAGGGACACTTGCTTATGTTAACTACCCAACAGAATTGTATCGTCAACACGATGCTAATGTTTTAGGAGCGCGTACATGGTCTAAACGTATAAAAAATTGGATTAAACCTCATAAATTAGTTGAAAAATATTGGTGGTTAATCAGTGCAAGCCAAACTCAGGCTCGCTTTTTATTGGATACAGATTTATCACCTGAAAATAGAGAACTGGTTGAACAGTTCATAACTATTTTGGATAAGCCACTTTTTCAACGTATCCGTACTTTAAGAAAATACAGCTTACGAAAAAACAGAGCATTCCATACTTTTGTATTTAGAACACTAATTATTACCAAATTTGGTTATAGGAGAAATAAATGAAGTTCTTTAGTAGAGAAAATAAAATCTTATTAAAAGAAATGGTAAAAACGGACTTTAAACTTCGTTACCAGGGAAGTCTAATCGGGCACTTGTGGTCAATTCTTAAACCAATGATGCTATTTACAATTATGTATTTGGTATTCGTTCGTTTCTTGCGCTTTGATGATGGAACACCTCACTACGCAATTGGTTTATTGATTGGTATGGTGACATGGAACTTCTTTGCTGAAGCGACAAACATGGGGATGCTTTCTATTGTGTCACGTGGTGACTTGCTTCGTAAATTGAATTTTTCAAAAGAAATTATTGTTATTTCATCAGTTGTTGGTGCGGCAATTAACTATGCTATCAACATGGTGGTTGTGTTCATTTTTGCTTTATTAAATGGTGTCCATCCTAGCTTTGGTTTCTTAGTAATTTTCCCTTTGTTTATTGAATTATTTGTTTTAGCTACTGGTGTTGCGTTTATCTTGTCAACCCTATTTGTTAAATATCGTGACTTGGGACCAATTTGGGAAGTAATTCTTCAGGCTGGTATGTATGGCACACCGATTATCTATTCTTTGACATTTATTTTACAACGTCACCACTATACTATTGGTAAAATTATGATGCTAAATCCTATTGCACAAGTTATCCAAGATATGCGTCATTTTATTGTTTATTCTGGAAATATGCGAGGTTGGGAACTGATTAATAATAATATCATTGCTCTAGTTCCATACGTTATTCCATTTGTAATTCTTGCAATTGGATATTCAATTTTCCATAAACATGCTAAGAAATTTGCGGAGATTTTATAATGTCAGATAAAGAAATTGCAGTAAAAGTAGATCATGTAAGTAAATATTTTAAATTACCAACTGAAGCAACACACAGTTTACGTACAGCACTTGTTAACCGTTTTAAAGGAATCAAAGGTTATCGTGAGCAACATGTCTTAAAGGATATTTCATTTGATGTTCATAAAGGAGATTTCTTTGGGATTGTTGGTCGTAATGGTTCAGGTAAATCAACACTTTTGAAAATCATTTCACAAATTTACGTCCCTGAAAAAGGTTCAGTTACAGTAAATGGTAAAATGGTTTCATTTATCGAACTTGGTGTTGGATTTAATCCTGAATTGACTGGACGTGAAAATGTCTATATGAATGGTGCCATGCTTGGCTTTACAACCGAAGAAATCGATGCAATGTACGATGACATTGTCGAATTTGCTGAGCTTGAAGATTTTATGAACCAAAAACTTAAAAACTACTCAAGTGGTATGCAAGTTCGTCTAGCATTCTCAGTTGCGATTAAAGCTCAAGGTGACGTGCTCATTCTTGATGAAGTTCTTGCCGTAGGTGATGAGGCTTTCCAACGTAAATGTAACGATTACTTTATGGAACGTAAAGAAAGTGGTAAGACAACTATTCTTGTTACCCATGATATGGGAGCAGTTAAGAAATATTGTAACCGAGCTGTTTTAATTGAAAATGGTTTAGTTAAAGCGTATGGTAATCCATTTGATGTAGCTAATCAATACAGTTATGATAATACTGAAAAAGAATATGATGACAATGTTCAAGAAGAACGAGAAGTTAAAGAAGATGATAAAATCTCAGATATTTCTATTAACTTATTATCTGAAAAACGCCTAACACCAAAAGATGAAATTTCTTTTGAAGTCAATTACAACATGCTTCAAGATATGGATACATATGTGGCTCTATCATTTACAGATATTGACCGTAATATCTGGATTTATAATGATAATTCGAAAGAACATATGACAACAGGCGCTGGTAAAAAAAATGTTAAATATAGTTGTCACATTCCAAATGTGAATGATTTGAAATTGAAATTGGAAGTGACAATTCGAGATAAAGATGGACAAATGATTGGCTTTGTCCCAGCTGAAAAATCACCAATTATTTTATTAACACGTGATGATCTTGATTATAATAATGAATCTGAAGTTGATTCAGCAACAGGTCTTATTCAACGTAATGGTCAATGGGATTTTTAAAATAATGGTTCAATAAATGAGGTAAAGAATGAAAGTATCTATTATTTGTACAAATTATAATAAAGAAGCGTGGATAGAAGAAGCTATTCAGAGTTTCTTGAACCAGAAATGTAATTTTGACTATGAAATCATTTTAGTTGATGACGCTTCTAGTGATCATTCTCCTCAAATTATTGAGCACTATGCTAAACAATTTCCAGAAAAAATTAAAGCCGTTTTTCATCAAGAAAATCTTGGAATTACAAAGACATGGATTGAGGCTTGTAAGTTAGCTCAAGGTGATTATATTGCCCGCTGTGATGGCGATGACTATTGGATAGATGAATATAAACTTCAGAAGCAAGTTGATATTTTGGATAAATCAGAAACATCAAGTTGGTCTTGTAGTGATTTTGACATTATTTCTGAGTCAGGAGAGCTTCGCCATAAAGAAGCTATTAAAAATGGAATTATCCGCAAAATGTCTAGTTTTGAAGAAATGCTAGCATTTCGAGGAATGACCATGTCATCAACTTGGTTAGTAGATCGTAAATTGATGTTGAAAGTGAATGAAGCTATCACTCCAGATGCTGTTGATGATACATTTTGTCTTCAACTAGAATTGTTTATGAAAACTGAGTTGACATTTTTGCCTGAAGCGACAACTGTTTATCGCTTGCATGAAGGCTCAGATTCACATCCAGCATCTGTTGAAAAAATGTCAAAACGTTTTGAAAAACTTCAAGAAACCCAAGAAGAGTACCTTGATAAGTATTACTCTCGTATAGATTTCAATGCATTAACACGTTATCTTTTCTTAGAAAATACGGAGCATGAGAAAATTCTTGCTCTCCGTCAACGGGAACTAGCAACTCAATTGACGAATGCAAAATCTATTTTAGAGGAATTACTTGAAGAGAGGGCAAACTTAAAAATAACTGAGGAAAATCTGAAAAGTACAATAGCTGAAAAAGAATATTGGGTAGATGAGTATAATAAGGTTATTCATTCAAAACGTTGGATTATTACAACAAAAATAATCAATTTATTTAGGAGAAATCGATGAAACGTCTCTTACTTTATGTTCATTACAATAAATTTAATGAACTAAGTCCCCATGTTCTCTACCAACTTGAACACCTAAGGCCGTTGTTTTCATCAATCTATTTCATTTCGAATAGTAAGTTAAGCAAGAAAGCAGTTCAAAAATTGCAAGATGCTAAGCTCATTGAAGATTTACTTGAACGACAAAATGAAGGTTATGATTTTGCAGCATGGAAAGATGGTATTTTTGCTTCATTAGATAGTATAAAGAATTTTGATTCATTAACCTTGATGAATGATACCTGTTTTGGCCCTTTGTGGGATTTTAAAATTATCATGAATCAATTTGAGTTAGATGATACCATTGATTTTTGGGGGTTGACTAATCATGCAGCTTGTAAATTAAAGGGGGGAAGCTATGTGGCAGAGCATCTGCAATCATATTTTCTCTCTTTTAAGAAACAGGTTGTAGAGAGTCAAGCGTTTATTGATTTTTGGTCAAATGTTAAAATTTACAAAAATGTTCAACAAGTCATTGATGCTTATGAAGCAAAATTGACTGAACAATTAGTTGAAGCAGGTTTCCATTATGCTTCAGCGCTTGACTTGTCAAACAAACCAGAGCTTGGCAATGTTTCTATTTTCAGACCTGATTTAATCATTCAGAATGGAATTCCATTTATCAAAATTAAGTCATTTAGCCATGCAGATTACTTAGCACCGTATGTTTTAAAAGCGGTTGAAGAAAAGAGTGAGTATCCAAGTGATTTAATCGTTAATCATTTATCTAATATATTATCGCCGACTACATCTTTCTTATTACCTTATAAAAAGTTGAATCAGTCTGATAACAATGTGCTAAAGCAAATTTCAAAGACAGTTTTACATCTACATTTTTCAACACGAAATGGTGTAGAAATTTTAACTAGTTTTTTGAAGAGTCGTAAAAACATTATAACTTTAGTTAGTGCTGAATCAGAGAAACTTTTAGAGGAAGTAAAAGAACGGTTCCAGCAAGAAGATGTCACTAGTTATGCTTACGCACATATTGCAAGTGTTAGTGATTGGCAAAAATTTCTTAGTGATTCTTTTGAGATGTTTGATGGTAATTGCATAGCCTATATCCATGTTTCAGATTTCTTTTCAAACCATCTGGTTGACTCCTATAGCCTAGTTGAACTACTTGAGATGATGTTTTCATCAGAGGATACCATTAAGAAAACATTTCTTGATGATGAAAAGATTGGTTTAGCTATTCCTGATATGCTTTCATATGAAAGATATAAAGATAGTCAATTACCCGTCAATAAAGAAATTCTGGATAAATTTAATCTTTCTGAAGCAGAAATGAAAAATCCTATGATAGAAAAATCCTGGGCGTCTTATTGGATTAGGCTAGATGAATTACAAAAGTTATGTAATGGCAAAGGTAATCTAGCGCTTTCAGATTTTGAGAAACTTCTTCCATTTTTCAATTGGAAAGAGCGCTATGATTTTGTTTTGTTACCAAATAAAGCAAGTTTACCTGCCTTAATTGATGCCCAAAAAGCAAATGATATGCTTTTTGCATCGGAACTTGATGTTCCTGATGAAATTAACTATCCAGTAAGCGCTAAAATAGTTATGAGATTCTTTAAAAAAGCAACCCAATTGACTCTGACTTATTTTTTAAAACGTCTAAATTTAATCAAATTAGTTAAGGAAAAACATAATAAATGAGTGAAAATAAACATACCATTGCCATTTGCGCATATGGGGAAAGTTCATATTTAGAAGAGTGTATTCGTTCAGTTGAGCAACAAACCGTATCATCTGATGTTTATTTATATACTTCAACACCAAATGATTACATTAAATCAATAGCAGAGAAACATCATCTTCCATTATATGTTGGTGAACGTAAATCAATCGGAGCTGACTGGAATCAAGCTCTTTCACATTGCAAGACAACATATGCAACAATTGTTCACCAAGATGACTTATATGATGAAACTTTCACTGAGAAGGTAATGATTTCGTTTGAAAAACACCCGGATTCAACAATTATTTATACTGATTACCATGAATTAAAAATGACAGCAGAAGGTGCAAAAGATATTGCTAGCAATCAGAATTTGAAAATCAAACGTTTGATGCTTAATGTTTTATCTGCATGCCCAGGTTCAAAATGGTGGCGTAATCGAGTTCTGTCATTTGGCAATCCAATTTGTTGTCCTAGTGTTTCATACAATATGTCTAAACTGTCTGATTTTAAATTTGATGAAGAAATGAAAACAAGTTTGGACTGGTATGCTTGGTATACTATTTCTACACAATATAAAGGGCGCTTTTCTTACATTAAAGAACCTTTGATGTTCCATCGTATTCATGAAGAATCTGAAACGACAGCGACGATTTCTAATAATACTCGCACAAATGAAGACTTGCAAATGTATCAATTACTTTGGCCGAAAGCGATTGCCAATTTTTTGATTAAGTTTTATCAAAAAAGTCAAAATTCAAACCAATAGGAGGCGGCTACGTGCTTAAAAAATTAATTATTATTCCAGCTTATAATGAAAGTAGCAATATTGAAGGTACGGTTGCTGCAATTAAAAAAGATGCACCAGATTTTGACTATGTCATTATCAATGATTGTTCGACAGATAATACGCTTGAAATTTGTCACAAAAATAACTTTAATGTAGTTTCACTTCCAATCAATTTGGGCATTGGTGGTGCTGTTCAGACTGGTTACTTGTATGCTAAAAAGTATGGCTATGATCTTGCTGTTCAAGTAGATGGTGATGGACAACATAACCCTGCTTTCTTATCAAAAATGGCTGATGAGTTAATTGAAAGTAATGTTAACATGGTCATTGGTTCACGTTTCCTTGAAAAAGAAGGTTTCCAATCATCATTCATGAGACGTGTAGGTATTCGATATTTTACTGGATTAATTCGTATGTTAACAGGTAAAAAAATCACTGATGCAACATCAGGTCTTAGAATGATTGATCGAAATATCATTGAATTATTTGCAAATGATTATCCAGATGATTATCCAGAGCCGGAAACAATCGTTTCTTTGTTAAATAAAGGATATTCTGTTAAAGAAATTCCTGTCATCATGAATGAAAGACAGGGTGGAGTTTCATCAATTTCTGCAACAAAATCAGTTTATTACATGATTAAAGTAACATTGGCTATTTTATTTGTAAAATTAAGGGGGAAATAAGATGACACAAACTGCAAGCCTTTTTATTTCGATTGTTATTATTCTTTTTGTTGTTTACTCGTTCCATTTGATTAAAAAGGATAAATTATCAATCCGCTATTCTTTATCATGGTACATTTTAAGTGTTATTTTACTGATTGCGGTTTGGTTTCCAAATTTATTAGTTATTTTAGCAAATATTTTTGGAATTTATTCTCCAATTAATCTAGTCTTTTTTGTTGGATTTTGCTTGAGTTTGTGGATTCTTTTCTCACTAACTCGTGTTGTATCTATCCAAACTTCAAAAATTAAGAGTTTAGCTCAGCAAGTTGCACTAAGTGAGAAGAAAGATGATTAAGTTATTAAAAATAGGGCAGAAAGTTTCTCAAAAAGAAGTTTTCATGTGGAATATTTTAGGGAGTTTAGCTTCTGCAGCGATGTCGACACTATTATTATTATCAGTTGCTCGTTTGTTGGATAGTTATAACGCTGATGTCTTTAGTATTGCTTATGCAGTTGGTAATCTATTAATTACTGTAGCAACTTTCCAAGTTCGTGATTTTCAGGCAACAGATATTAGAGAAAAGTATTCCTTTAACAATTATTTTTATGCACGTGTATTGACTATCATTATTATGATAGTAGTTGCATTGGGCTATGTTGTTGTTCACGGATATGATTTTTATAAATCTTTATGTGTTGTACTGATTTGTTTTTATCGAAGTAGTGATGCATTATCCGATGTTTTTCAAGGTATGTTTCAACAGCACGAACGTTTGGATATTGCTGGAAAATCGCTTTTTTTTAGAAATGGTTTTATCTTTGTAGGTTTTACAATCGCATTGATTATTACACATGAGTTACTATTATCGTTGATTATTATGAATGCGCTATCGTTTGCTTTTGTATTTGTATTTGATTTTTTGTTAAGTAGATACTTCAGTAAAATTAAAGCTTTCCATTTCTCATTTAAACAAATCAAAGGCTTATTGATTGAAAGTAGTCCGCTGTTTATCAACGGATTTTTACTGGTTTCAATTTATAATCAGCCTAAATATGCATTGGATAATTTATTTGAGCGAGGTTCATTAGAGGTAGGAATTCAGACAGATTTTAATATTTTGTTCATGCCTGTTTTTTCCATGAATTTGATGCTAATTTTTTTCAGGCCTATGATGACACAGATGGCAATTTATCTTGAGAAAAAAGAATATGAAGCATTTGTTAATTATCGTAGAAAGTTATTGAAGTTACTCGTCGTTATTTCGTTTTTTATTTTAGCAATTGTATCTGTAATTGGTATTCCAATTTTAAATATTGTTTATTCAACTAATTTAAGTAGGTATTTAGTTCCATTTATTATTTTGATGTCTGGAGGAATTGCAAGTACATTTGCGACGGTTTGTGATAACATTTTGACAGTCTTGCGTAAGCAAAAACTCTTGGTTATATCATTTGCTAGTGGTTTTTGTGTTTCATGTCTTTCAGCAAATCCTCTAGTTGAACACTATGGTATTTATGGTGCTTCTATATCATTTACATTATCAATGCTGACATGGCTACTAGTATCACTAGTTATTTATTTTAGCGCAAAAGACTCATATAAGGAGAGAAAATGAAAATAGAAAAATTATTTTTACTATTAGCAGTTCCGTGCATTGCATTGTTTGTTTTTTTGGTGCCAGTAACTGAGGCCCCTGATGAAGGAATGCATGCAAGTATGGCATGGGATATTTTTTATGATAATAGTAAAACATTTGATTGGCTAACACTTCATCAAACAGATATTATTAATAATAATACTCCAATACCAGCTGACGTAAGCAAAGAAAAGTATGCTAATTTTTTTATTGAGAAAAAGGATTTTTCATCTGATGTCTTTGCCCCAAAAATCTCAATTAAAAATATTATTCATTTGCCTCAAGTAATTGGAATGTTAATCGGAAGAGCGATATATCCATCGTTAGGTGTAATGATGATGTGTGGACGTTTACTTAATGCTTTTGTATATGTTTTTGTTATGTATTTCTTGATTAAGCATCTACAAGTTGGTAAATTAGCAATGTTATTTATCTCATTATTGCCAATGATGTTACAGCAGGCAGCTTCTTTATCATATGATGTTTTAAATTATGTCTTTATAGCAGCTTTTTTTGTCTTTTATGTAAATCTGTCAAATGATCGTAAATTCACTAATAAAAGATTTGTTGAGTTATTCATATTGGTAATTCTTCTATGGGGAAGTAAGGCTAACAATCTATTGTTACTTCCATTTTTAGCAATGATTGATTTTAATTTTGAGGGACAACTGTCTTTCTTAAATTTAGCTTATGATTTTTTCAAAAAGTATCGTAAGTATTTTATTACAGCAGTGATTGTACTTGGACTACTTGGACTTTATTTCTTCTTAAAATCTCGAGGTGGAAGTTTCCATTTTATTTGGGTGATGTTCAATACGATGTTTTTAAATCAAGAAAATGGTCATTTGAATACGTTCTTAACAATTGGTATTTTTGGCTACTTTGGTTGGTTAGCTACTGCTTTACCACTATGGTTGATTTTTATTGACATAGTTATTTTGACACTCATTTTCTTTAGTGAAGATTTTAAAATGACAAAACTTGAAGGAGTGGCATCTGCCCTAATTTTTCCACTTCAAATTTTAGCTATCATTGCTGGGATGTATTTTGCTTGGACTCCAAAAGTCTTAGGACCAAATGCAAGTGTTTCTCAGGGGGCACAGGGCCGTTATTTCACACCTTTCTTGATTTATTTAGCACCTCTATTCAGTGCTTATAAATCAAAGCTGAGTGTTAAAGTTGATTCAAAATTTTTAGTAAGAATTGTGACGGTGATGATTCTTATTAATGTTGCTATTTCAACTGTCGTTATAGTTACTTACTACTGGGTATAATAATATGCTATACTTGTTAGCATAACGGGAGAGGAGAAGTATTTTACTCAATAATTTGTTTCACTTGGGTGCACAAGAATTTAAAGGGTAAGGATTAAAAAATTAAATGTTAAATATAAAATCAATAGGTGAGCAGTGGTTTAAAAATAGGTTAGTTTTTATCTCTTATTTTGTAACCTATTTTATTTCTTACTTGCTTCTTATTCTGATAATTGATAAAAAGAGTCAGTGCTTTATTTCACCGATTATTTGGATTCCTCTAGGAATACTTGTTATTTTGTATGCAATACAAGTGAAATCAATTGTTAATAAGTGGTGGTCATTAATATTTTTATCTATTTATTGCTTATTTCTAGCTGGATCATATTTCGCTAAAATGACATTAAATCTTAATAATGAGGATTTTGAGTGGACAAAATTTCATGGCTTTTGGGATACGAATTTTATCCCATGTTTTTTGATTTTATTGTTGCTTATTTTCGTATTTAAGATGATAGCTTCGAAAAAACTCTTGGACATAAAATTTTTTAATTTTGAGTATAAAAAAAATTCAAAATTATATTTTCACATATTGAGTCAGTTTGCAACGATGTTTATTGTTACAAGTAATCAGTTTGTTCAAAGTTTTCTATCGAATAAGCTTTTTGCCGTAAGTGATATAAAAAAAGTACCTTACGCAGGTCAGTTGTTCTGGTATTCTCTTGGAATGTATCTCTTTTTCAGTTTGATAACATATTCGGCTATAAAAGGCATTGCCTATCTTTGTGAAAATAAGCCGACGCCAGCTTTAGCTTTATCAACAAGTTTTCTTTTGGCTTTTGTTTTTAATTATTCAATTCAAGCAGGAATTACTGATCAAGGAAGTTGGTACGGGTATTATACTGCATCAGGTGCAACTATTTTTCAAATAGTTTTTATTGCAATATGCTTCTTATTTATTTACGTACTGATAAATAGGTATTTATTAGCAACAATTATAAATGTTATCATAGGAGTATTAATCAGTTATATTAACATTGTCAAATTCTCTGCTCGTAATGAGCCGCTTTTATTGTCGGATTTGAATTGGATTGGAGATATAGGATTTTTTAAAAACTATGTTGACGATAATACTTTATTAGTCGCTTTAACGTTAATAGCTTGGGTTATTTTTGCTTTGTATTATTTTAGAAAAAGCTGCTTGCCAGGTAAAATTTATAAAAATCTGAAACTACGTTTAACGTTAATTGCTACAATCATATTATCTTTTGTAACAGTTTTAACAGTATTTTCTAACGAAGAAGATGGTAGAATTCCGGATAAAATTCCGGTTTTATCTGCTGTTTATAATCTTTATGATGTAAATTGGCTTGGAACGTCAGCTAATGCAAGATTTCAATCATTGAGTTTTGTTTGGTTAAAGCAATTAACAATTTCTGATATGGAAAAACCTAAGGGGTATACTCAAGATAAGATTGATGAAATCTATAAAAAATACACTAAAATAGCTGATGAGATTAATACAACAAGGACAGGAAATATTTCTGACCAGACAGTCATCTTTATTTTGAGCGAAAGCTTATCGGATCCAACTCGTATTCCAGGAATATCTTTGTCTGCTTCAGTATTGCCGCAAATTCAGCAAATTCAAGCTGGAACGACTTCGGGATTGATGAAATCAGATGGCTATGGTGGTGGTACAGCTAATATGGAATTTCAGTCTCTGACTGGTTTACCTATGTATAACTTTAATGACATGATATCAATCTTGTACACAGAAATTGTTCCTGACATGAATTATATGCCATCAATTAGTAATGCTTTCGCTCCTAAAAATAGGATAGCTATTCATTTGTCGGATGCAACACATTATGCCCGAAATACGGTTTACGCAAAACTAAAATTTAATAAGTTTATTGCAAGATCAGGTTCTGATACTATCGCGGATGAGGTAGAAATATTTGGTGGTTATCCGAGCGATAAATCAACATACGACAATATTTTATCTGAAATCGATACTAATAAAAATCAGTTTTTTTCTGTGATGACAATGCAAAATCATGGCATGTGGTCAGAGACTGATTTTAGCGACATTACAGCAAGTGGTGAAGGGTTAACAAGTGATCAAAATGCAAGCCTTACAAATTATGCAAGACTTTTGAGTTATACAGATAGTAGTACTGCTGAGTTCTTACAAAAACTTGAAGGAATTGATAAGAAAATAACAGTTGTGTTTTATGGAGATCACTTACCAGGTTTATATCCTCAAACGATGTTTAATGACAATCCTGAACTTCAATATCTTACAGATTACTTTATTTGGTCAAATCACGGTACTACAAAAGAATATTACCCATTAGTAAATTCAAGTGATTTTCCTGCTGAATTATTAGCACACACAAATTCGCGTGTTTCACCTTATTATGCATTGTTGACAGAAGTTTTGAATAAAGCAAGTGTCGATAAAGATAAGTTGGATAGTGATGGTAAACAAATTGCAAATGATCTTAAAATGATTCAATATGACTTAACTGAGGGTGAGAATTATATTAATAATTATAAGCACTTTTTTGAATTTCCAGAATAAGAAGGAGAGAAGTACAATTTTAAATATTAATTTTTAGTAGTACTGTATTACAAGGAGAAAAAATGATTAAAGAATTGCATCAAGACATAATTTCTATTTGGAAAGATTTTTTAAGATTTATTAAGTCTAATAAATCCAGTGCACTTTTTATACTGATTATTTATCTAATTGTTTGTCTTAATATCGGATTAGCAGAATTTCCTTATATTGATGATATTGGTAGACAAATTCAGGGGTATTCAGGATTTTCAGAACATTATTCTAGATATGTTAGCGAAGTTGCTGTTCGTTTTTTAAATCTAGGGGGGCACTTATCTGATATAGGTTTAGCTTCGCAAATTTTATCTGCGATTATAATGACTCTTTCAAGTTTATTACTTATCTATATATTTATTCCAACAAAAAAGGTAAGTAAAATAACTTCTTTTGCATCAACTCTAATCGGAATTAACCCTCTCTTTATCGAATGTTTAAGCTTTAGGTTTGACTCTCCTTTTATGACTCTAAGTGTTCTATTCTCTATTATTCCATTTATTTTTTGGAATAAATCCAGAAGGTTATTCATTGTTTCGTCAGTTATTTCTACTTTTTTGATGTGTAATTCTTATCAAGCATCATCTGGAATTTTTTTAGTCTTAACAGCTACAATGTTATTACTTGACGTAGTGAATAAAGAAAATGTTATTAGCTTACTTTATAGATTTGGAAGTGCGGCAATTTCTTATGTTATGGGAGTGTTGTTATATTTCTGTCAAATCAAACTTTTTCCACCAGTCTTTTCTAGTGCTGCTGATACGGCGCCAATCAATAAGCTAGTACATTTTATTTTTCTAAATAGCAAAATTTATTTGAGAAATATATACAACCAGAGTAATAAAGTATGGGTAGTTTTAGCATTGATATCGGTTGTATTATTTGTATTTAATGTTGTTCTAACTTCTAAATTAAATAAATTATTAACTATTCTTTTAGTAACTGCCTATCTTGGACTTTCCTCAGTGCTAAGTTATGGTACTTATTTAATTTTTATGACGCCATACTCATTGTTGCGTCCTCGTTACGAATACGGCTTTGGTTTTTTTCTTAGCACGATATTGATTTTACTCAGTTTAAGATATAAGGGACATATTTTTAGACAATCGAATCAATTAGTTGTATTATTATTATCATTTTATTTAGCGATTTTCTCTCTATTATATCCTAGTGCACTCAAACAACAAAACGATGTTTTTAAAAGTCAGTCTATTATGCTAGCAGGCGATTTAAACCGTTATTTACCACAGCAGACTAGTAATGTGGTTCATCTAAATAGATTATTCACAAATTCAAAGATTTACACTAACTCAGCAATTAATTATCCTATTTTAAATTCATTAATAATGCCTAACTCGAATATTTCTTGGGATATGACAATGAGATTTAATGAGTTAACTAATTTAAATGTTGATTTACAACCTTTTGATGAAACAAAGGTTGACGTAAGAATGTTTGAAAAAATACAGGATAGCAAACTATATGCAATTTATTCCAATGAAGACGGACTTTATGTTGTAATGAAGTAGCATTTCAAATATGTTATGATAATTCTTTAAATGGAGACAGGTTAACCATAAAAGGTTAGTCTGTTTTTTATTAGGAATAGTGAATATAAATAGTTTGGGTGTGTTAATGTATAAAGTGAAACTAACAATGAAAAGATAGTGTTAGTTTCATTTTAACTTTAACCGGCTCAATAGAAAATATGACTTATGGTAATTGAACTATCTTTAAAAATTTTTTAAGCAATATCAAGTATAAGAAAATTATATCTTTACTATATCTACATATTTCCTTGAATAGCTACTTTAATAATTTTATTAGTGAAAAAAAGATTGCTTTAGTGTAAAATAGATAAGAGTAAATAGATTGGAAATGAAAATGAGGAATATTAGTAAAAAACAACTTTTAGTTAAAATGAAGGCAGTACTGCGAAAAATTGCACAAGTTCTTAAAAAAATTGTTCGTTTTGGTAAGAAAGCTATCTTAAAACTAAGATGCCTTATACTTCGAGTTTTTCGAGACAACTTTCGAGATAACAACTATCTTCCACGTGCAAAACGTATTTTGATCTATAATATTTTTGAGGGAAAAGATGCTCTTCAAGAATATAAGATTATTTTTTTGGAGGCACTAGCTAAAATTGTTGATGAAGCTCATATCGTTGTTAATGGTGAACTATCTCAGTCAGATGTTGAACGTCTCGAAAAAATTGGTAAAGTAACTTTAAGAGAAAATAAAGGTTATGATGTAGCAGCTTTTAGAGCTGGAATTTTAAATCTTGGCCAAGAACGTTTAAAAGAATATGATCAGTTGTTATTGGTTAATGATACTAATATTGGTCCTTTTAAAGATTTAGAAACTGTATTTTCATCAGTAGATTCAAAAATGTTAGATTTTTGGGGTGTTTCACTTGGTGAAATCCAACCAGACTTTACTGGTTTAAATCCGTTTGGTTATATTCCAGAACATATTCAAACGTATTTTTTAGTTATTGAACGTAGCTTATTACATCAAAACTCATTTTACCGCTACTGGGAGAAGCTTGGAGATACTGATTCGCGTCAAAAGGCCATTGGCAAACACGAAACATTTTTTACAAAACATTTTGCTAACCTAGGTTTTCGTTATGATGCTTTGATTAGAGATACAACTGATAGTGCTATGTACATTCATCCTTTGCGTGTACTAAATCAGGGTTCTCCACTGATAAAATATTCAGCGTTGTCAAATTATAATGACAATCAATTTATTTGGCAAGGCTTGGAACGTCAGAGTGAAATTCCAGAACTTATCTCATATATTGAAGAAAAGACTGATTATCCTGTTGAAATTATCACAGATATCATTGATGATTTTAAAAAAAAATCAGAGAAAAAATACGTTTTAATCATTGATGGTGTTGAAAATATCATTCCTCAGTGTACAAGATACCGTGTCTTAAATAAAGCTGAGCAGCTTGAAAAACTTGGATATGATGTGAAGGTCGTTAACCTTTCTAAACTTCAATTGTTAGACTGCAAAGGTGCTAGTCGTATTATTATTTATCGTGCGCCGGATCTTCCTATTTTAAGTAAAGTTTGTCAGTTAGCAAATAAAACAGGTGTTCCAGTTTTCTATGATATTGATGATTTGGTTTTTGATATAAAATATACTGATCAACTTGCTTATACGCAAGGCTTATCAACAGCAGATAAAAATAACTACGATGAAAGTGTTCGAGGCTATGGTCGAATGCTTGATAAATGTGATGCAGTCATTACTTCAACAAATCAGTTGGCAAAAGAATTAAGAAATTATAAGTCAACTGTGATTTTGAATCGTAATGTGTTATCACAAGAGTTGGTTGAAATTAGTCAGAAAACTCCACATATGGAACTTGATGATAACAAAGTTAGAATGGGATATTTCTCAGGTTCAATAACTCATAATGAAAACTTTGAAATGATTAAACCAGCTATTATTTCTTTATTGAAAGAATATAAAAACCTTGAATTACACTTAGCGGGGCATTTAGATATTCCTGAGGATATTGCTTGTTTTGGTGAGCAGATTGTGACGCATCCATATGTTGATTGGAGAGAATTACCAAAATTGATTTCATCTATAGATATTAATTTAGCGCCCCTAGTTCAGTCAACCTTTAATGAAGCTAAATCAGAGATAAAATGGCTTGAAGCAGCTGCTGTTAAAGTTCCGACAGTTGCTAGTAAAATAGGTTCATTTGAAGATGTGATTGAAGATGGTATTGATGGTGTTCTAGCTTCTGAAACAGAGTGGAAAGAAAAACTAGAACGGTTAATTGTCGATAAAGATTTTAGAATTCAAATAGCAGAAAATGCTTATCAATCAGTTATGACTAATTCAACTACTAGTGCAATTAAAAAGAATTTTTTAGAAGGGTAGAAATGAAAAATATTTTATTTGTAACACCAACTACAACATTTGATAATGGTGCAGAAATATCTATTTTTTATCTGATGAAATACTTGGTGTCGCAAGGATATAATGTCTTTAGTGTTTGTCAGGAGATTCCTGAACCGCAGCAAGATGAGCATCGAAAACACTATGATGAGGTTGGGATTAATGCGATTTATCTTCCTGCTGCTAAGTGGTGGTGGGAGGATGCACCTGGTGGCCAGCCAGGTTCCAAGGCTCATCGCGTAGAGTCTTATCGTCGAAATATAAAAGAAATTGGCGACGTCATTGAAGAATACTCTATTGATTTAGTTATTTCAAATACAGTAAATGTATTTCAAGGAGCTGTAGCAGCAAAGGTTGCAGGGGTGCCTCATTACTGGTTAATACATGAGTTCCCTGAAAAAGAGTTTGCTTACTATCTTGACAAATGTGATTTTATTTCAGAATTCTCAACAGAAATTTTTAGTGTTTCAGGAAATCTTAATGATAAACTTCAACAACTATTTAATGACAAACAAATAGGTTGTTTTGTTCCGTACACACAAATTCCTGATATGGAATTAGATAAAGGGGATAAGGCTAGAATTGTCTCTGTTGGTCGAGTTAATGAGAGAAAAAATCAGCTCGAGTTGATTCAGAGTTTTGGACAGTTACAAAAAGATGAAAATAGTAATCTTGAATTAGTATTCATAGGTCCTTGGGATGATGACTACAAGAAAAAATGCCAAAATTATATTGATGAACATAATTTGACAAATATTTCATTCTTAGGTTTTAAATCAAATCCTTGGGAGTACCTTACTGATAAAGATATTTGTGTTTTTACATCAGCTCAAGAAACATTTGGTTTGGTTTATGTTGAAGCTATACTTAAAGGTCTTCCAGTAATTTTATCAGATAATTTAGGACATAAGACTGCTTACGATATTTTCAAAATTGGTTCAATGTATCATTTGGGGGATGTTGATGAGCTAAGTGGTATGATTATCTCTATGTTGGGGAATCAACAAGAGGTTTACATTCAAGCTCATCAAGATAAAGAAAAAGCTAAACAATTATACAAAGTTGAGAAGACTTATGAGGAAATTATTTCAAAAATTAAATCTCAAAAAGCATTGACCTCTAAGAGTTCGTTACGTCATATTGCTGATTTATTTACAGTTAATACTGAGCCTACAAAATTGGAACGTTGTGCTCGTAAAATTAGTCACACTCTTTATAGAGTTAGACAAAAGTTGAAAAAGTTATGAATTTTTATATGAGAGAAGGTTTTTCCTTCTCTTTTTTCTTTTGAAGTTTTTCATGAAAATTATTTTATACTGTGTTATACTTATAAGGTGCTAAATCAGATTGAAGGTAAATAAATGAAAAAATTATCTATTGTTGTTCCTTGCTACAACGAACAAGAAACAATTTATCCATTTTTAGAAGAAACTCAAAAAGTCGAGCAAAAGTTAAAAAATCATTTGGTGTTTGATTATATTTTTGTTAATGACGGTTCAAAAGATGAAACATTAAACGTATTGCGTGATGTTGCAAGTCGTTTTCCTAACGTTCATTATCTTTCATTTTCACGTAATTTTGGAAAAGAGGCCGGTTTATTAGCTGGGCTTGAAGCTGCAGACGGTGACTTTATCACCGTTATGGATGCTGACTTGCAAGATCCACCTGAACTTTTGATTGATATGTATGAAAAAATCAAAGAGGGTTACGATGTTGTGGGAACACGTCGTGCTGATCGAAAAGGTGAACCAGTTATTCGTTCTTTCTTTTCAAAAATGTTTTATAAAATCATTAATGCCGTTTCTGATACAGAGATGGTTGACGGCGCGCGTGATTTCCGATTAATGACTAGACAAGTTGTGGATAGTATCTTGGAACTTGGTGAAGTTAATCGTTTCTCAAAAGGAATCTTTTCTTGGGTTGGCTTTGATGTCACATATATCGCTTATGAAAATCGTGAGCGCGTGGCCGGTGAAACATCATGGAGTTTTTGGAGCTTACTAAAATACTCAATGGAAGGGTTCATCAATTTTTCTGAAGCGCCATTGAATCTTTCACTATGGGCGGGATCAATTTCATTTCTCGTTTCTGTTATTGGAATTCTATTTATCATTATCCGAAAACTTACAATTGGTGGTAGTGTTTCTGGTTGGGCAAGTTTAGTTTGTATTATTTTATTTATTGGTGGTATTCAACTACTTGCTCTTGGAATTATCGGAAAATATATTTCTAAGATTTTCCTTGAGACTAAAAAGCGTCCTGTTTATATCATCAAAGAAAAGGGATAAAATTAAAATTTTATAAAAGTTTTTAGCTGTTTTTCCGAATTAATATAGTGTAAAACATTATATTAAAAAAGGAGAACAGCTTTTTGAATAAAATCAAATCAGCTTTATTGTCTACGGCCGTACTAAGTATGGCAATTCTTTCTAACTCTGTCATGGCAGATCAACAAAACGATGCTCTGGTAACAAAAACACCATTCGATGCTGTTAGTAAAACGTTTGAAGTGACAGCACAAAAAACAGAAAAGTGTAAGGAGATTAAGCGTATTGATGTTGCCGTTTGGTCAGAAGAAAATGGACAGGATGATCTTAAGTGGTACAATGTAACTGATATTAATGATGGTCAAGCAAAAGTTAAAGTTAATTTAGCGGATTATGGTAATCGTGCTGGGAATTATATTACTCATGTTTATACAACTTATTCCGATGGACGAGTTTCAGGTGTAGCATTAGATGCTATAAAAATTAATCCAAAAGCTCCGCAAGTAAGTGTTCAAAATGGTAAAATTCAGTTGTCAACTGATATCAATGCACCATCTAACGGAAGAATTACTTATGCTGTTTGGTCAGAGGAAAACGGACAAGATGATTTAAGATGGTATGATGATTCAGGAAAAGGTGTGACGAGCGTCGACTTGAAAAATCATAAAGGATATGGAAGATATTTTGTTCATACGTACTTAGCTCAAAACGGTAAAATGACTGCAATTAATGGTCAGGATACAATGATTGAAAAGCAAGAAGTTTCAAGCCAGATTAATCAGATTTCTGATAAGACTTATGAAGTTGTGGTTAGAAATGTTCCTGAATACATTACTTCAATCACTGTACCAGTCTGGTCAAATGTCAATAGTCAAGATGATTTAAAATGGTATCAGGCTGATAAAATTTCTGATGGTACTTACAAAGCTGTAGTTCAATTAACTAATCATGGATTTGATTTAGGAGACTACAGTGTTCACATTTATGGTCAGAATTCAATTACAAATAATTTTGATTGTTTGTCTGGAACCCCGGGTTTCCGAGTTGAACAGATTAGTGGCCTAGAAAATCCTGCAATTGGTATTAGTGAGGTTAATACAGGAAATGGTACATTTAAAGTAACTGCTACTGAAAAGGCAATGTCCAAACGAGTTAATGGGTTGCGAGTACAAGTTACTTCAAAATCAAATTCACAAAAATCAAAAATGTACGAGGCAAAAACGACGTCTTACGGTAAGGTTTCTCAGATAGTAGATTTGAAATCTATTAATAATCAAGCAGATACTTTCTCTGTGACTGCGACGGTGATTTACTCAGATAATTCGACAGCAACATTTAATCTTGCTGATCAGTCTTATAAACCTCAAGCAACCCCATCTCCACGTATTACAACATACATTAATGAGACCAATACGTATCCGGTTGGACAATGTACTTGGGGTGTTAAGTCTTTAGCACCTTGGATTCCAAACTGGCTTGGAAATGCTGGCGGATGGGCAGTCAATGCGCGTGCGAAGGGATTTAGAGTAGGAACGACTCCAAGAGTAGGATCAATTGTTGTTTGGCCTCATGATGGTGGCGGATATGGACATGTTGCTTACGTAACTCATGTTTCAAGTAATACACGTATTCAAGTTAAAGAAGCAAACTATGCAGGAAAACATTATATTGGTAATTTCCGAGGCTGGTTTAATCCGCTTGATTCATTCTGGGGCGGTGACGTTTCATACATTTATCCAGATTAAAATGAATGGCAGTGGTAGTAATCACTGCCATTTCAATATTTTGAACACTTGAAGGGCTTTCAAAATCATGGTAAAATGATTATTAGGAAAGATAGAAAGAGGGGGATTAATGTGAAAAAGAATATCCTTCGAAGCTGCCTAGTATCTCCACTTATTATAGGAGCTTTTTTAAGTTCGGGGCACGTTTTCGCTGATGAAAATGTCCCAACGCAAGCAACGACAGTCACTGAGAATGTTCAATCAACTGTAAATGAATCTGAGTCAGCTCAGCAAAATACTGATACGAATAACGACATTCAATTATCGGAGAATCAGTCAGTAGATCAAGAACAATCAGATTTTAATAATCAAGAAGCAGTGTCTTCTGAGACTCAAGAAACTACAGAAGATAATAATTTAATCTCCCCTGTGATTTCACAAGAGACATCTGATAAATCTATTAAAGATGAAAATATCACTACTTCAGAGTCTGAACAGCAAGAAACTAATAGTGATGATGAAAATCTCTCTCCAGATGAGACGAAAAATTTAATTCTTACAGACTCTAAAGTTTCTACATCGAATATTCAAGCACTTAGCCAGAAAGTTATTGATCAATTAGCTGATTCAAAAGTTGTTAAGAAAGAAACAACAAGTGCAGCTCTAACAGCAAAAGGCTTTGACCTTCAATACAATGAAGCCATCACACCAGGTGCTAAAATCATGTTTGCCGTTTGGTCAGAGGTCAATGGTCAAGATGATTTGATTTGGTATACGGCTGATAGTAATGGTCATGTAGTAGCTAAATATACAGGTTCATATGGATTATACAACATTCATACTTACCAAAATCTTAATGGTCAAATGATTGTCGTGGATGGCCGAACAATTGACGTTCCAAAACCAAGTGCTAAAGTTAGCATCGTGAAAGAAAGTGGAACAACTTATAAGGTAACACTATCAGATATTCCAGCCTACATCACTAGCATTCAACTACCAACCTGGACAGAAAAGGGTGGTCAAGATGATATTCAGTGGTATGGTACAACTTACAATTCTGACGGAACTTTCACTAAAACATTTAGTATCGCCGAACATAATCTTGAAAGTGGCAAGTATAATGTTCACTATTACGGAATTAGCAGTGTTACCAATACTTTAACAGGTCTAGGTGGTACAAGTTTTAATTGTGATTATCAGTTTGGAGACATTGCCATTACAGCTCAAATGGGCGCAACTGGTATTGAAATTACGATGCCACAAGATATTGCAAAAGTAGCTAATGTGTCTCATGCGGTTTGGTCAAAAGTCAACGGTCAAGATGATTTGAAATGGTACAGCGATACCACAGGGCATGTTGTGGCTTCTTATACAGGAGACTACGGTACATATTTTGTGGATACATATGCGAATGTCAAAGGCCAAATGATTTGCATTGGCTCTACCACTATTGACGTTCCAAAACCAAGTGCCAAAGTTAGTATCGTAAAAGAAAGTGGAACAACCTATAAAGTTATAGTGTCAGATGTTCCTGCTTATATTACAAGTGTTCAACTCCCAACCTGGACGGCTAAAAATGATCAAGATGATATTATCTGGTATACAGCAGAACGTCAATCTAATGGAACATTCACAAAAACCTTTAGTGTCGCTGAACATAATTTTGAAAGTGGCAAGTATAATGTTCACTATTACGGAATTAGCAGTGTTACCAATACTTTAACAGGTCTAGGTGGTACAAGTTTTAATTGTGATTATCAGTTTGGAGACATTGCCATCACAGCCAAAGCGGGCGCAACTGGTATTGAAATTACGATGCCACAAGATATTGCAAAAGTAGCTAATGTGTCTCATGCGGTTTGGTCAAACGTCAACGGTCAAGACGATTTGAAATGGTACAGCGATACCACAG
Source organism: Streptococcus equinus (assembly GCF_049393805.1). Taxonomy (NCBI): domain Bacteria; kingdom Bacillati; phylum Bacillota; class Bacilli; order Lactobacillales; family Streptococcaceae; genus Streptococcus; species Streptococcus equinus. The sequence goes on along the minus strand of NZ_CP185763.1, from coordinate 220,053 downwards.
GACATGTAGTGGCTCCTTATACAGGAGACTACGGTACATATTTTGTGGATACTTATGCGAATGTCAAAGGCCAAATGATTTGCATTGGCTCTACCACTATTGATATTCCAAAACCAAGTGCTAAAGTTAGTATCGTAAAAGAAAGTGGAACAACCTATAAAGTTATTGTGTCAGATGTTCCTGCTTATATTACAAGTGTTCAACTACCAATCTGGACGGCTAAAAATGATCAAGATGATACTATCTGGTATACAGCAGAGCGTCAATCTGATGGCACATTCACTAAAACATTTAGTATCGCTGAACATAATTTTGAAAGTGGCAAGTATAATGTTCACTATTACGGAATTAGCAGTGTTACCAATACTTTAACAGGTCTAGGTGGTACAAGTTTTAATTGTGATTATCAGTTTGGAGATATTGCCATCACAGCCAAAGCGGGGGCAAATGGTATTGAAATCACGATGCCACAAGATATAGCAAAAGTAGCTAATGTGTCTCATGCGGTTTGGTCAGAAGTCAAAGGTCAAGATGATATCAAGTGGTACGGCGATACTACAGGACATGTATTAGCTCCATACTCAGGAGACTACGGTACATATTTTGTGGACACATATGCGAATGTCAAAGGCCAAATGATTTGTATTGGCTCTACCACTATTGATATTCCAAAACCAGAAATTAAAACAACAATCACCAAAGAAAGTGAAGTTAGTGTTAAAGTAATGGTTTCCAATGTTCCTGTTTATATTACTGGTATCACAATTCCTGTTTGGACTGAATCAAATGGTCAAGACGATCTTAAATGGTATCAGGCTACTAAGCAATCTGATGGTACATATGTTTTAAATTTCTCACCTAAACAACATAATTTTGAATCAGGTCACTATAATATTCACATTTATGGTCAGAGCCAAATCAGTCACTCATTAGAAGGATTGTCATCTACAGGTGGTGTAGATTTAGCAACTGAGAAATATGTTGTTGAACCAACTGTAACTGTTCAAAATCATGATGCCAATGGCGGTACTTTGAAAGTTCGTATTGCAGAATCAGAGAATTCTAAGACTATAAAACTTGTTCGTGTTGCAGCATGGTCAGAAAGCAATCAATCAAATCTTCACTGGTATACAAGTTCAGACATCCATGACGGCGTAGTGACTGTTATGGTTAATGAAAAGAATCATGACTATATCAAAGGAGATTATACTGTTCACGTTTATGTAGACTTTACGGATAACACAACTTCAGGATTTAATCTTGGTACCTATCGTTTGAATGCTGATAAACCAGTTCATGCTCAGTCATACTTTATCGATATCAGTAGTCACAATGGTGTGATTTCTGTTAGCGAGTATCAATCATTGAAACGTCAAGGAATTACTGGAGTAGTTGTTAAATTAACCGAAGGAACTTCCTATACGAACCCATATGCTCGTACTCAAATTGCTAATGCGCAAGCTGCAGGTTTGCGAGTATCGGCTTACCACTATTCTCATTATGAAACAGCAGCAGAAGCAAAAGCTGAGGCGCAATATTTTGTAAATGCTGCTAAGTCAATGGGGCTTTCTGGTGCGACGACTATGGTTAATGATATGGAAGAGCAGACTATGCTTAGAAGTGATTTGAATGCTAATACACAAGCTTGGAAAGACGAGATGAATCGTCTTGGTTACAACAATAACGTTTATTACACAATGGCATCTTGGCTTGATGTTAAAGGTGGAAAATTCAACACTTCAAAATTTGGCATGTCAAATCTTTGGGTAGCGCATTATTTGTACTCTACTCAGTATTTGGATCAAGAATCTGCTAAGTCATTGTCTTACTATTCAAATAGTGCTGCATGGCAGTATACAAGTGCATCGCCAAAATTATCTCATCCACTCGATGAAAGTATTGATTATACTGGTCGATTCACTTGGTAAGGGAGGAGAATTACGATGAAAAATAAATTGAAACTTGTTCTGACTTTAGTTTTATCACTTTGCATGGTGACAGCTTGTACAAGTCAGACTCAACATCAGACAAAACACAGTTCACAAACAACAAAGACAAGTACTAAAGTTACTTCTTCTAGCTCAAGTTCAAGCACAAGTAGTTCATCGTCTAATTCTCAAGAGAGTCAATCATCTACAGTAGAAACATCAACTGAACAATCACAAGCTGAACAAGAGATTGCTCCGATTTATACTGGTGCGATCTTAAAAGCAAACTATTCGACAATGGCAGGAAATTGGCAAAATGCTGCAGGAAATGTCCTAACTTTTAGTAATCAAGGATTAGCAACTGAAGGTATGACGCCTAATATTTTGGACATTGATCAAAATGGTATTCTTTTGCTTGATGTTCAGACAGGACAACGTTCAAATGTTACGCTTTATATTGTTCCAGCGAATACAACATTTTCATCTGACTACTTAAATGGACAAGATGATAATACAGATATTTCTAAAGATCGTGTGATTTCTTCAGCAGATATTGGTTCTGGTGACTTAGCTTCGAAAGCTTATTATCACGTTTCAAATTAGAAAATATTTTTCTAAAACTCATGCAAAAAACAACCTACGTGGTTGTTTTTTTGTTGGTGAATATATGGTATAATGATATGGAAAAATATAGAGGTGAATAATGTCTTACGAAAACTTATTGAATCGTTTTTTGACTTATGTGAAAGTCAATACACGTAGTAACCCAGAAAGCACAACAACACCTTCAACTCAGACTCAGGTTGATTTTGCACTTAACGTTTTGAAACCTGAAATGGAAGCTGTTGGTTTGCAAGATGTGCACTACTTAACAAATGGTTATCTTGTTGGTACATTACCAGCAAACGATGCTACAAAAACACGCAAAATTGGCTTTATCGCTCACATGGATACAGCTGATTTTAATGCTGAAGGAATTGCTCCACAAATCGTTGAGAACTATGCTGGAGGAGCTATCGAACTTGGTCAATCAGGTTATGCTCTTACACCAGAAGAATTTCCAAATTTGAATAATTACCTTGGTCAAACTTTGGTAACAACAGACGGGACAACACTTCTTGGTTCTGATGATAAATCTGGTATTGCTGAAATTATGACAGCAATCGAGTACCTTGTTGCTCACCCAGAAATCAAGCATGGTGAGATTCGTGTTGGATTTGGTCCTGATGAAGAAATCGGTGTTGGTGCTGATAAGTTTGATGTTGAAGACTTCAACGTTGACTTTGCGTATACTGTTGATGGTGGTCCTCTTGGAGAACTTCAGTACGAAACATTTAGCGCTGCTGGCTTAGAAATTGATTTCATGGGACGCAATGTTCACCCAGGTACAGCTAAAAATCAAATGATTAACGCTTTGCAATTGGCAATCGATTTCCACAATAAACTACCAGAAGCTGATCGTCCTGAAAACACTGAAGGCTATGAAGGATTCTTCCACTTGCACGGAATGAATGGTAGCGTAGAGCAAGCACATAGTTCATACATCATTCGTGACTTTGAAGATGAATCATTTGAAAATCGTAAAAAAATGGTTCAAGAAATCGCTAATAAAATGAATGCTGAACTTGGCAAAGAGTGTGTTATTATTACACTCAATGACCAATACTACAACATGAAAAAAGTCATTGAAAAAGATATGACTTCTGTTGAACTAGCAAAAGAAGTTATGGAAGATTTAGATATCAAGCCTGTCATTGAACCAATTCGTGGTGGAACAGACGGGTCTAAAATCTCATTTATGGGTATTCCAACACCTAACTTGTTTGCTGGTGGTGAAAACATGCACGGACGTTTTGAGTTCGTCAGCCTTCAAACAATGGAAAAAGCAGTTGATGTTATCATTGGAATTGTTCAAAAATAGTTAAGTTTTATCTAAGCAATGTTTGTTACACTAACTAACGGAGGACTGCAATGATTAAAATCTTTGGAAAGATTCGATATCACTGGCAGCCAGAACTATCCTGGTCAATTATTTATTGGTCAATTGCTCTGGTACCAATGTTTATCGGCTTATCATTATTGTTTGAACGAACAAAAATACCAAGTCAATTCTTTGTTTTATTTGCTATCTTTATTATTTTGGTTGGATTAGGTTTTCACCGTTATTTTGTGATAGAAGAAGATGGAAAGCTTCGCATCGTTTCATTAAATCCTTTCAAAAAATCAAGAGTTGCAATTGCACAGATTAAAAGAATTGATGTTAATAAATCAGGTTTAACTTTAAAAATAAAAAATCAGCCAGATAGAATTTTTTACATGAGAAAATGGCCTAAGAAATATTTCTTAGATGCTTTGGCTGTTCACCCAGATTTCCGTGGTTCAGTTGAGCTGACGGATAATCTAATTAAACTTGATTATTTTGAAACTTATAAGTCTGACAAAAAAGCTCCTACTAAATCGTAAGAGCTTTGGTTGGACAAGATTTGACAGCGAGAAGTGTGTCCTTGTCTGAGTCTGGAAATGTTTGTTCTAATGAATCAGAATTAGCAAATTTTACAATGCCATCATCATGATAATCAAAACGGTCAGAGTATGTTTGGCAAAGACCGCAAGCGATACATTTTTCAGGAATAATTGATACTTTCATATTACTATTGTAGTATGAAATGATATATTTAACAAGGGGACATTATGGCAAAACAACCATGGGAAGAAAAAGTAGTCGATGACAACGAAATCAGAATTAGCCGTAAAACAAAAGATTCTGTTATTAGCACACCTTTTTTGACAGCTTTATTGAGTGTTTTCTTTGTTATTGTTGTTGCGATTTTGTTTGTTGTTTTTTACACTTCAAATCGTGGTGGCGACAAAGCATCAGAAACATCAAACTTTTACGGTGCATCGTCTAGCAGCGTCGTATCTTCAAGTGAAGCAACAAGTTCTGAAACTTCTCAAGAATCAACAGAAGCTTCTTCAACTGAAGAAAGTTCAAGTGATGAAACAGAAGAATCATTAAGTGAAAGCAACGGCGATACAATCACTGTTATGTCAGGTGAAGGTGCTGCCTCAATTGCAGCTCGTGCTGGCATCTCAGTCGATAAACTTTACGAATTAAACCCAGACCACATGACTCAAGGATATTGGTACGCCAATCCTGGAGATGAAGTACACGTTAATTAGGAAGAAAAAAGGAATCATGAAATCAATTAGAATTGCGATTGATGGTCCTGCTTCAAGTGGAAAGAGTACTGTAGCCAAGATTATTGCTAAAAATCTTGGCTATACTTATCTTGATACTGGAGCAATGTACCGTTCAGCAACTTATCTTGCATTAAAAAATAATTTAACAGAAAATAATGTAGCAGAAATTTTAAAAGCTTTGGCAGAGAATCCAGTATCATTTGGACGAGCTGAAGATGGTAGTCAAACAGTATTTGTTGGAGATAAAGAAGTTACCCTTGATATTCGTCAAAATGACGTAACAAATAATGTTTCTTGGGTAGCAGCTATTCCAGAAGTTCGTGAAGAACTTGTCGAACAGCAACGTCGCATCGCTAAAAATGGAGCGATTATCATGGATGGTCGAGATATTGGAACGGTTGTTTTACCTGATGCAGAACTTAAAATCTTTTTGATTGCATCTGTTGAAGAGCGTGCAGAACGTCGATTCAAAGAAAATAAAGAAAAAGGTATTGAAACTGATTTTGAAACGTTAAAACGCGAAATTGCTGAGCGTGATTACAAAGATAGTCACCGTGAAGTCTCTCCACTAAAAGCAGCTGAAGATGCCATCACTTTTGACACAACTGGAGTAGATATTGACGGTGTTGTCAAATTTATTCAAGAAAAAGCAGAAAAAATCATTGACATGGATTAGTTACTGTGATAGAATATAACCAATGAGAAAAGCAGAAGTGAGAACTTCTCGCCTTGCGACTACGGTTGTCTGGCCCAACATGTCAAAGATTCCATTAGGAATATTACGTGTGTGCGGGCTTGATTTTATCAGGTCCGTTTCGTTTTTCTCTAAAAAAATAAAGAGGTGAAGATCATAGCTAAGAAAGATCTATTCATTAACGATGAAATCCGCGTTCGCGAAGTTCGTCTCATTGGTCTTGATGGTGAACAATTAGGAATTAAACCATTATCAGAAGCTCAAGCTATTGCTGATGACGCTAATGTTGATTTGGTTCTTATTCAACCACAAGCTACGCCACCTGTTGCTAGAATTATGGACTACGGAAAGTTCAAATTTGAGTATCAGAAGAAACGTAAGGAACAACGCAAAAAACAAGCCGTTGTGACTGTTAAAGAAGTTCGTCTTAGCCCAGTTATCGATAAAGGTGACTTTGAGACTAAACTTCGTAACGGCCGTAAATTCCTTGAAAAAGGGAACAAAGTGAAAGTCTCTATTCGCTTTAGAGGTCGTATGATTACTCACAAAGAAATTGGAGCAAAGGTATTGGCGGAATTTGCAGAAAGAACGCAAGACATTGCTATTATTGAGCAAAGAGCTAAAATGGATGGACGTCAAATGTTCATGCAACTTGCTCCAATTCCAGACAAAAAATAATTGTCAATTTTAAACTATTTTAAGAGGAGAATTTTAAAATGCCAAAACAAAAAACACACCGCGCATCAGCTAAACGTTTCAAACGTACAGGTTCTGGTGGATTGAAACGCTTCCGCGCATTTACTTCACACCGTTTCCACGGTAAAACTAAAAAACAACGTCGTCATCTTCGTAAAGCAGCTATGGTGCACTCAGGAGATTTCAAACGTATTAAAGCAATGCTTTCAGGTCTTAAATAAGACTAAAGCAATTACTCGATATTATTAAAGAATTATTTGGAGGAGAATATAAATGGCTCGTGTTAAAGGTGGCGTTGTATCACGCAAACGTCGTAAACGTGTATTGAAACTTGCTAAAGGTTACTATGGTGCAAAACATATCTTGTTCCGTACTGCAAAAGAACAAGTAATGAACTCTTACTACTATGCATACCGTGACCGTCGTCAGAAAAAACGTGATTTCCGTAAACTTTGGATCACTCGTATCAATGCGGCAGCTCGTATGAACGGTTTGTCATACTCACAATTGATGCACGGTTTGAAATTGGCTGAAATCGAAGTTAACCGTAAAATGCTTGCTGATTTAGCAGTTAACGATGCAGCAGCTTTCACAGCTCTTGCAGATGCAGCTAAAGCTAAACTTGGTAAATAATTAATTAAAGACTAACAAATGTTAGTCTTTTTTTTGTGTTTAAATTACCTGCTGTTTGAGGAGTAAACTTAATTTAATCATATTTTTTTCCTATAGAGTAGGAGAAGATATATATCAAGAAGCAGTTATGTAGTAAAGTAATAGAGTATAAGAAAACCACCAGCATTGCTGGTGGTTTATTGATTATAGATAAGTTATTCTGATTCGCTGCTATAGCTACTTGAACTTTCGTGAAGTTGCATGTAACTTGGAGCTTTAAACATATCTACAGTTGATTCGTTGTCGTGTTCACTGTAAAGACTTGTCGACTCATCGCCACGTTTTTTCTCAATAGCTTTTAATGATTTAAGTGAGTCTGTGTAGGAAATTGATGAGCTATCAACTTGTTTTAAACCTGGGATTTTTGCGAATCGAAGAAGATCTCCGGTCTGAATCTCATCGCTTGTAGAGAGCTGTAAGGCAACAGCATCACGTATTGCTTTAGTTGCTGCTTGAGTATTCTCGTCAGGATTAGTAATTTCCTCACCAGTAGCAGTGTAGTATAAGTGTCCGCTGCTGCTGGTATAAGTTGGTGTAACGTAATCTCCAGCAGTTCGGAATGCAACGGTTTGGTCATTGTCTTCTGACAGTAAATCTTGCCCAAGTTGAATATAATCGCTTGTATCAACACCTAACAAATGAAGTAGTGTTGGTAAATTATCAACTTCACCACCAAAGGTATCGCTGATATGTCCTTCGGTAAATCCTGGGATGTGAATCATATAAGGGACACGTTGAAGCATGGCGTTATCATAGCTTGTCCATGTTTCAGAATCTTTTCCAAGAAGCGGAGCCAAGTCAGTGTTTCTTGAGTTTGAAATACCGTAGTGGTCACCGTAGAGGACGATAATAGAATTATCATATAAACCAGATTCTTTCAAATAATCAAAGAATGCTTTGACAGCAGAATCTAGGTAGTTCGCTGTAGCAAAGTAACCATTGATTGTTTCATCATCGGTATCAGCCAATGGGAATCCTTCTTCATCAGAATTTCCGGCTAAACTAGTGTATGGATAGTGGTTACTTACAGTAATGAACTTAGTGTAGAAAGGTTGTTGCATGTGCTCAAGGTATTTGATTGAGTCAGCAAACATATATTTATCGTTCAAACCATATTGGAATGAATTTTCACTATTTTGTTTTGTGAAATATGAAGAATCAAAGAAATAATCGTAACCCCATTGTTTATAGGCATTGTTTCGGTTCCAGAAAGTACCAACGTTACCGTGGAATACGGCACTTGTGTAATCGCCTGTTTGACCGAGGATTGATGGGGCAGCATAAGCGGTATTAGTACCACCGTAGTTAACTAAATAAGAACCATTGCTAAGACCAAATAACGATGTTTCCATCAATGTTTCAGCATCAGATGTTTTTCCGGCTTTAACTTGGTGGAAGAAGTTTGAGAAGGCAAGGGTTGAATTTGAATGGTAAAGTGAATTAAGGAAAGGTGTTACTTCGTATGATTTACCATCGACTTGTAAATGATAGTCAATCAAGAATTGTTGGAAACTTTCCAAGTGGATAACAATTACGTTCCTACCTTTAGCAATCCCAAAATATTTTGAATTAGGTGCTGCGTAGTGCTCACTAATATAACTCTTAGCTTCATCTAAATCAGATGCTGTAGCTTCGCTACGAACTTTTTCAGTTTGATAAGTTTGATTAGCACTGTAGGCTGTAAACGATGGCAATCCGAGAGCGCGGACAACATATACGTTTGAAAAGCCACGCGTTAAAAGTTCTGGACGATCAATTTCAGCCATGAATAAGTTAATTGAAAAAAATAAAGTTGATAAGGCTGTAATAGCAAAGCTTGCGCGTTTGTTAAACGGACGATTATCAGCTTTAATTTTTTTAGTAGCAAATAGCGCGATTAAAATAACGTAGTCGATGATATAAATAACATCCCAGACACGAAATAGATTCAAGGCAGAATCCCCGAGACCGGCAGAAACTTTACTACTTGCGAGCAATGTACTTACAGTAATGAAGTCTGTGAATTCACGGAAATAAATCGCGTTGGAAATAAGCAGGATGTTTAAAATCGTATAGATAATCCAACTAACGATATAAAAAACACGCGTTCTTTTGATATAAAGGCTTAACCCGAGTAAAAGTAATCCTAATGGAATAGGATTAATAAGTGATAGTAGTAGTTGGTACGGATTCTCTAGTCCAAGACTAAAGTCAACATGATAAGCCCACATTGTTTTTAGCCAATAAATGACTAAAAGTGTCAAAATAAATCCCAAACGTGTGTTAACCACGTGAGAGATAATTTGTTTCAATTTTTTCACTGTAGGAACTTCCTTTATTCTTTTTTTCCTAAAGATACAATCTCATCTTCAATTATAACATAAAAAGTTTTATTGGTATGAGTGAGAAATGCAAAATTTAGTGGGAAAAATTCTGAATTTTTGATATAATAGGCTTCATGAACAAACTATACGTGGATTCTTTTGTTGAAAAGAAAATTAAGCGTGGTATTCAACTTTTGGATGGAAAAGATTTTCATCAACTTGATTTAGATGATCAATTAGTTGCTCTTTATAATCATTCACGCAAGTTCTTAGGAACAGCATACCTTTCTCGTCAAAATAAAGGGATTGGTTGGTTTTTAGGAAATGGAAATGTTGATTTGAACGAAACTTACTTTGTTAACCTGTTCAAGAAAGCAAAGAAAAAACGTCAGCATTTTGAAAACTCGGATTTGACAACAGCTTATCGATTATTTAATCAAGATGGAGATAATTTTGGTGGTGTGACGATAGATCGTTATGCTGATTTTGTTGTATTTTCTTGGTACAACACTTTTGTTTATCAGTATCGTGATGTAATTGTCAAAGCCATCCAAGAGGTTTATCCTACGGTTAAGGGCGGATATGAGAAAATCCGTTTTAAAGGACTTGATTATGAGTCAGCTCATATTTATGGTGAAGAAGCACCTGAAACCTTTACAATTTTGGAAAATGGTGTCAAATACAGTGTTTTCATGAATGATGGCCTGATGACAGGGATCTTTTTAGATCAGCATGAAGTCCGTGATGCTTTGATTAATGAACTTGGTCTTGGAAAACGCGTTTTGAACATGTTTTCTTATACAGCGGCGTTTTCTGTTGCAGCAGCAATGGGTGGTGCAACAGAAACAACATCTGTAGACCTTGCTAAACGTTCTCGAGAGCTATCTCAAGCACATTTTGAAGCCAATGGCCTTGATTTGGTAAATCATCATTTTGTGGTCATGGATGTTTTTGAATATTTCAAGTACGCTAAGCGCAAAAACTTGACTTTTGATTTGATTGTTATCGATCCACCAAGTTTTGCTCGTAATAAAAAACAAACATTTTCAGTTGCTAAAGACTATCACCGATTAATTAGCCAAGCATTGGAAGTATTATCTGATGATGGAACAATAATCGCATCTACAAACGCAGCTAACTTAACAGTAGCGCAGTTTAAAAAGCAATTGGAAAAGGGATTTGCTTCTGTTAAACACGAATACATTCGTTTGCAGCAATTGCCAAGTGATTTCACGGTTAACAAAGCAGACATGAGCAGTAATTATTTGAAAGTATTTACAATAAAGGTTAAGAAATGAAAATAGTAGTACCTATTATGCCGAGAGATTTAGATGAGGCACAGTCGATTGATATTTCAAGATTTGACGACGTCGATGTTATTGAATGGCGAGCAGATTTTTTACCTAAAGAAGATATCATGACTGTTGCACCAGCAATCTTTGAAAAATTTTCTGGCAGAGAAATTATTTTTACAATTCGTACAGATAAAGAAGGTGGAAACCTTAGCATATCTGATGAAGAATATGTTGAGCTTTTGAAAAATATTAATGCTATTTACCACCCAGACTATATTGACTTTGAATATTTTTCACATAAAGAAGCTTTCCAACAAATGTTGGAATTTCCAAATCTCGTTTTGTCTTATCATAACTTTGATGAGACACCTGAGAATTTGATGGAATCATTTTCTGAGCTGACAGCTTTAGCACCACGTGTTGTTAAAGTTGCCGTTATGCCACAGAGTGAACAAGATGTTATTGACTTGATGAACTATACTCGCGGATTTAAGACATTAAATCCTGAGCAAGAGTATGCCACTATGTCAATGGGCAAACTTGGTCGCGTATCACGTTTTGCTGTTGATGTTTTCGGATCATCATGGACTTTTGCAAGCCTAGATCAAACAAGCGCACCAGGACAGGTTGCTCTTGCTGATATGAAACGTATTAGGGAGGTACTTGATGCAGATTGATGGATACACTCGCTTAGCCGCTGTCGTGGCAACACCTATTAAGCACTCTATTTCACCGTTTATTCATAACTACGCCTTTGATAAGACAGGTGTGAATGGTGTTTATGTTGCTTGGGATATCCCAGAAGAAGATTTAGCGGTTACTTTAGAAAATGTTAAACGTTATGACATGTTCGGTGTGAATATTTCCATGCCGTACAAGCAAAAAGTTATGCCGTACATGGATGAGTTGACTGATTCAGCAGCCTTGATTGGTGCTGTGAATACTGTCATTAATCGTGATGGTAAATTAGTTGGTCACAATACCGATGGTATTGGTTTCTTTAGAAGCCTTTCTACTTTTGCTGATTTTGATGTCAAAGGTAAAACAATGACCATCCTTGGAGGCGGAGGGGCTGCAACAGCTTTAATTGCTCAAGCAGCGCTTAACGGTGCTGGTCATATTAACATTTTTAATCAGACACAGTTCTTAGATGCTACACGTCAAAAAGCTGAAGAACTTTCTGATAAAACAGGTGTATCAATCACTGTATATCCAGTCGAAGATTTAAAGGCAATTCAAGAAAAAGTGTTAGAATCACAACTTTTTGTCAACGCGACAAGTGTTGGGATGGATGGTAAGTCAATGATTATTACAGAAGACTTTGAGTTTCCTGAAGGACTTTTAGTTGCTGATACGATTTACCAACCATTTGAAACGCCGTTCTTGAAATTAGCTAGAAGTAAAGGCTTAACAGCTCTTAATGGACTTGGAATGCTTTTGTTCCAAGCGGCTGAAGCTTTTGAAATCTGGACTGGTGAAAAAATGCCGACTGCTGAGATTTGGTCTGCATTAGAAGAAAAGTACAATACAAAATAGGATAAAACATAGGTGACGCTAATGAAATTAAATGTTAATCTCCCCCAAACACCTTATGATATTGTCATTGAAAAAGGTGTCTTAGCAAAAGCCGGTGATTGGGTAAAATCATTATGGCAACCTCAAAAAATCGCCCTTATTACAGATAACCATGTTGGAAGTCTTTATGCTGAAAAGGTTAAACTCAGTATTGAAGATGCTGGTTTTGAAGTGATTGTTTTTGATTTTCTAGAAGGTGAAGCTTCTAAAAATCTTCAAACTGTAAATAAAGCTTACGAATTTTTGGTTAAAAACGAGATGACACGCAGTGATGGTATTGTTGCCCTCGGAGGTGGTGTCGTTGGAGATTTAGCTGGTTTTGTTGCGTCTACTTATATGCGCGGAATCCATTTCTTACAAATTCCGACAAGTTTAACTGCTCAAGTTGATTCGTCAATTGGTGGTAAAACAGGGGTAAATACACCATTTGCTAAAAATATGGTTGGTACTTTTACGCAGCCTGATGGTGTATTAATTGATCCAGAAACCCTTCAAACGCTTGGTAAACGTGAACTCATTGAAGGTATGGGTGAGGTTATCAAGTATGGATTGATTGAAGATGTTGAATTGTGGGATGAGCTGTCAGCTATGGATGGTTCACCAGAAAGCATCTTAAAGCATGCTGAAAGTATTATTTATCGTTCATGCAATGTTAAACGCAAAGTTGTTGTAGAAGATGAGCTTGATAATGGTGTTCGACTTTACCTTAATTTTGGTCACACTATTGGACACGCTGTTGAAGCGACAGCAGGTTATGGCAAAGTTATGCATGGTGAAGCTGTTGCGATTGGTATGGTGCAAATTTCTCGAATTGCTGAGAAAAAAGGCTTGATGCCTAAAGGTATCACAAAAGATATCTTTAACATGTGCCAAAAATTTGGTTTGCCAACAGATTATCAACCATGGGATATTGATGTTTTATATGGTGCTTTAGTGCATGATAAAAAAGCTCGTGGAAAAATGATTAAGACCGTCATCGTGCCAGAGCTTGGTAGTGCAGCAATCAATCAGATTCCTTTAGAAGAGATGAAAGAGTATTTGGAGAAATAATATGAGATATTTGACAGCTGGTGAATCCCACGGACCACGTTTAACTGCAATTATTGAAGGAGTTCCAGCAGGGCTCCCACTGACTGCTGAAGATATTAATGTAGATTTGAAACGACGCCAAGGTGGCTATGGTCGTGGCGGTCGTATGAAGATTGAGTCAGATAAAGTCGAAATTACTTCTGGTGTACGTCACGGAAAAACTACTGGTGCTCCTATTACTCTGAATGTCATTAATAAAGACCATGAAAAGTGGCTTGATATTATGGCAGTTGAGGATATTGATGATTCTCTAAAAACAAAACGAAAAATTACGCATCCACGTCCAGGGCATGCTGATTTGGTCGGAGGTATGAAATATCGTTTTGAGGATTTGCGAAATTCCCTTGAACGCTCGTCTGCGCGTGAAACAACTATGCGCGTAGCAGTAGGAGCTGTTGCAAAACGTATTTTAGCAGAGCTTGATATCGAAATCGCTAACCATGTTGTGGTGTTTGGTGGAAAAGAAATCGACGTTCCGGAAGGACTAACAGTCTCTCAAATTCGAGAATTGGCAAGTCAATCTGAAGTTTCAATCGTTAATCAAGAACGAGAACAAGAAATCAAAGACTACATTGACCAGATTAAAAAAGATGGTGACACGATTGGTGGTGTCGTTGAGACAGTTGTTGGAGGTGTCCCAGTTGGACTTGGCTCATATGTCCAATGGGATAAGAAACTAGATGCTAAGATTGCAGGTGCGGTTGTTTCCATCAATGCTTTTAAAGGTGTTGAATTTGGCTTGGGATTCAAAGATGGATATCTCAAGGGAAGCCAAGTGATGGATGAAATCCTTTGGAACGAAGAAGAAGGTTATACACGTCGCACGAATAATCTTGGTGGTTTTGAAGGTGGCATGACAAACGGACAACCTATTGTTGTTCGTGGCGTTATGAAACCAATTCCGACACTTTATAAACCTTTGATGTCAGTTGATATTGAAACTCATGAACCATATAAAGCAACAGTTGAACGTTCTGATCCGACTGCTCTTCCAGCAGCTGGAGTTGTTATGGAGGCAGTTGTAGCAACTGTTATTGCTGATGAGATTCTTGAGAAATTCTCTTCTGATAATCTTGAAGAATTAAAAGAAGCTGTTGCCCGTCACCGTGATTATGTCAAACATTTTTAATGCATAAACAGTTGACATGGAGAGCGTAGGCTCTCCATTATTTCTATAAAGATTGTAGATTCCGGAAATGGAGAAATTATGGAAAATAAAGTGATTTATGTTGCTGGTTTAGGATTAATTGGTGCATCGCTTGCGCTAGGAATTAAGCGTGACCATCCTGACTATAAAATTTTAGGCTATAATCGTTCTGACAAATCGAGAAATGTTGCTCTGGAAAGAGGAATTGTTGATGAGGCTACTGGAGATTTTAAAGCATTTGCTCCTCAAGCGGATGTGATTATATTAGCTGTTCCAATCAAGCAGACCATTGAATTCATTAAAGATTTAGCTGAAATGGATTTGAAGGACAATGTCATCATCACTGATGCGGGGTCAACAAAACGAGAAATCGTCGAGGCTGGAGAAAAGTATTTAACTGGAAAAAATGTTAGATTTGTTGGCTCACATCCAATGGCAGGTTCACACAAGTCTGGAGCAATCGCAGCAGATGTCAATTTGTTTGAAAATGCTTATTATATTTTTACACCATCACCGCTAACAACAGCAGGTACCATTGATGAGATGAAAGAAATTTTATCTGGCTTGCATGCTCGTTTTGTAGAAATTGATGCTTGTGAGCATGACCGCGTTACTAGTCAGATTTCGCATTTTCCACATATTTTAGCGGCAAGTCTGATGGAACAGGCTGGTGATTATGCTTGTGAGCATGAGATGACAAATCATTTTGCTGCAGGTGCTTTTCGTGATATGACACGTATTGCTGAGAGTGAACCTGGTATGTGGACAAGTATTCTTTTAACTAATCAATCAGCTGTTATGGAGCGTATTGATGATTTCAAAACAAGGCTCGACGGTGTAAAAGAATTGATTGCTCAGGGTGATGGTGACGCTATTTGGAATTACTTCAACCAAGCTAGAGAGACTCGTAAGGCAATGCGTATCCATAAGCGCGGTGGGGTAGAAAGTGCCTTTGATATTTTTGTTGATGTCCCAGATAAAGAAGATGTTATTCTAGAAATTTTGGAATTACTTCGAGGGATTTCTTTGGTCAATATTCATATTAATGAAGAGAATCGTGAAGATATTAATGGTATTTTACAAATTTCCTTTAAGAGTGCCAAAGACTTGGAGCACGCTAAGAAAGTTATCACAGAAAAAACAAACTATAAAGTACATATTTAATTAAGGAGAATTATCATGGCAAATATTTATGATTTAGCAAACGAATTGGAACGTGAAATTCGCGTTCTTCCAGAATATAAAAAAGCACAAGAGTGCCGCGCAGCAATTGACGGTGATGCTGAAGCAAAAGCTTTGTTCAAAGAATTTACTGAATTTCAACAAGGACTTTATGCAAAATTACAATCTGGTCAAATGCCTACAGGTGATGAGCAAACTAAGATGCAAGAATTGGGGGCAAAAATTGAAGCAAATCCAATCTTGAAAGCATACCTTGGTGCTCAACAATCTTTGTCAGTATATGTTTCAGACCTTGAAAAAATTATTTTTGGTCCACTTCAAGATCTTTTGAAGTAGTGATTGCAACCTAACATTTTGTGTTAGGTTTTTTTCGTGTTTTTATCCGTAAAGGTCTATAATGAGTGTTAACTTTTATAAGGAGGTTGTTTTATGTCACGTAAAGTTGGAATTATTGGAATGGGTCATGTTGGCTCAACAGTTGCTCATGGTCTGATTGCGCAAGGTGCTTTTGATGATTATGTCTTAATTGATATTAATGAGAAAAAAGTAACGGCAGATGCTGTTGATTTTAGAGATGCAGCAGCAAACCTTAATCAACATGCAAATATTGTGGTTAATGACTATAATGCTTTAGCTGATGCGGATGTTGTCATTTCGGCTTTGGGAAATATCAAACTTCAAGACAACCCTAACGCGGATCGTTTTGCTGAGTTGCCTTTTACTGCAAAAGAAGTTCCCACAGTTGCTAAAAAATTAAAAGAAGTAGGATTTAGCGGAATTATCATTGCCATTTCAAATCCTGTTGATGTCATTACGAGCCTCTATCAGCATTATTCTGGTCTTCCTAAAGAACGCGTTATTGGCACAGGAACACTACTTGATACAGCTCGAATGAAGCGTGCGGTTTCAGAACGTTTTGGAGTTGATGCTCGCAGTGTTTACGGCTATAATTTAGGCGAACACGGAAATTCTCAGTTTACAGCTTGGAGTCAAGTACGTGTTAAAGGACAACCGATTTCAACTTTTACAGACGAAGCAACCTTGGAAAAAATTGCGCACGAAGCAATGGTAGGTGGTCATACAGTCTTTTATGGTAAAAAATATACAAGTTATGGCATTGCAAGTGCAGCTATTCGTTTGGCAATTGCGGTAGTTTCTGATAGTCACGAAGAACTACCGGTTTCAAATTACTATGAGCCACTCGATACTTATCTTAGTTATCCAGCAATTGTCGGTCGAGATGGTATTGTTGAACAAATTAAATTGACTCTTCCAGCAGACGAAGAGGCTAAGCTAGAAAACTCAGCTAATTTTATTAAACGTAAATTTGCAGAAAGTCTGAATTAATAAAAAAGAAATCCCATCTGGTTAGATGGGATTATTGATTTAGTAAGTAGTTTCGAACCTCTGAAATGAAATAAAGAGAACCTGTGACGACAAACATGTCGTTAGGATTTTGCTCTGCTTGTTGTAACCATTTTTTATAATCCGGTATTTTTTGATATTTTTCGGGATAATCAGAAAGAGCCTGTGCTTGATAGAAGTTAAAGGTTGTGACACACAGATCAAAATCTGATAACTCTTTAAGCATAGTGTCTAATGGTTTGCGACTTAATCCTGCAAAAAGAATGTGGATATGCTTTCCTGAGAATTCATTTCTGAGAACGTCAATTAATTTTGCAATGGAGTCTTCGTTATGGGCGCCGTCTAACATGAGGTTTGGAGTCATTAATTCACATCGTCCTGCCCAAATGGTATTTTCTAGACCATTTTTAATACTATCTCTGCTGATTTTTGAAAATTTATCTTGAAGAATTAGTGCCGTCATAGCTGCAAGAGCTGCATTAGATTTTTGATGGTGCCCAAGCATTTTCAATGAAATGTCTGAGATAGAGAAATCATTTTGAGTAAAAGTAAATGTTTTCTTGTTTTCAGTGACAAAAAAGTCTTTGTCTATTTCATATGTTGGACATCCTAAAGAAGTTGATTTTTGGTAAAAAACTTCTCTAACTTCAGGGGCCATTTTTCCAAAAATGAATGGCACATTTGATTTTAAAACTCCAGCTTTATGAGCAGCAATTTCAACTAAAGTCTTTCCAAGCGTGTCTTGATGGTCAATACTAATTGAAGGGCAGATGACTGCTTGAGCAACGAATACATTGGTTGAGTCAAATGTTCCGCCAATTCCAGCTTCAATAACAGCAATATCAACAGGATTAATGTTAGCAAAGTAGTAAAACATCAGAGCTGTGACTAATTCAAATTCAGTCACCTTTCCAACTTTTTCTTGAAAAGAATCTGATTCAACAATTGGCTTAATTGCTTGTGCTGTTTGGACTAAGTGGTTATCTGAAATTTGTTCGCCGTTAATTGCAATACGTTCGTTAAAGCGCGTGATAAATGGCGAAGTGAATGTGCCGGTCTTATATCCTGAACTTGTTAAAATATGCTGTAAAAAGCTTGTTGTTGAGCCTTTGCCGTTTGTTCCGACAACATGGACAGCAGGAAATTTATCTTGGGGATTGTCAAGTAAATCAAGTAAGTAACGCATGCGTTCAAGGCTAGGTCTTCTACCATTAGCTTTGTGAGAATGAATCCAATTAAGTGTAGTAGTATAGTTCATTGTTATTAATACCTTATAAAAAAGGAAGGAGAGATAATATGTCTCCTTCCGTTAGTAACTTATTCAGTAGCTTCAGTGGCACTACTTGCAGTGTCATCAGAAGTTGCTGCGCTGTTTTGTGTGCTATCACTTTGACTGTCGTCAGAACTATAGCTGTATGTAGTATCTGAACTTGAACTGTAAGTTGTGTTAGCATCGTCATTGTAAGTATTATTAACTGTGCCTGAATCATTATCAGTATCATCAGAATAAGCTGAGGATGCTGATGTGTCAGTTTTGCTGTTATTGCCACCTTTGATGACAACAGTTGTCGTTGATTTGTCAGTTGGCTTAGTTGCTGATGAACCTTTAAGAGCATTAGTAATCGTAATACTTGCCACAATGATACTAAGAATAGAACCGATTAGGGCAACTGTTTTTTGAAAGGCTGAAAAACCTTTTTTGATGTGTTTTGCCGGAGTTGGTTCCTTATCTTCAGTTGATGATTTTTGACGTCTTGAATAATGTTGAGACATTTTTAACTCCTTTTTCGCGTATGATTCTATTATAGTTTTTTCATTTTAAATGTCTAGTATAAAATAGCTGTCTTTTATAAAATATTTTATCAGAGATTCTTAAAATAAGCCTTAAAAACTTAGTATTAAAGCTTTCACACTTTTGATAGACTGTGCTATAATGGTAGTATTGATTTTTTTGTGAAGGAAGAAAAAATGATTTACTTTGATAACTCTGCCACTACAATTCCTTATCCTGAGGTTTTACGAACATATCAGGAAGTGGCAACTAAGATTTATGGAAATCCATCAAGTTTGCACAATCTCGGAACAAAAGCTAGCCGTATTCTAGAAGCTAGTCGTAAACAAATTGCTGACTTACTTGGTGTCAAAAATACAGAGATTATTTTCACTTCTGGCGGGACAGAAGGAGATAACTGGGTGCTAAAAGGTGTTGCTTTTGAAAAAGAACGCTATGGAAAACACATCATCGTATCAGATATCGAACACCCAGCTGTTAAAGAATCTGCAAAATGGTTAGCAGAACACGGATTTGAAGTTTCATATGCACCTGTTAATGATAAAGGTTTTGTCGATGTTGATAAATTATCTGAGCTCTTGCGCCCAGATACTACTTTGGTGTCAATCATGGCAGTCAATAATGAAATCGGCTCAATCCAGCCAATTCATGCTATTTCAGAATTATTAGCTGACAAACCTGGAATCTCTTTTCACGTGGATGCCGTACAAGCAATTGGTAAAATCCCTGTGAATGAATATTTGACAGAACGCGTTGATTTTGCAAGCTTTTCTGGTCACAAATTCCACAGTGTTCGTGGTGTTGGATTCATTTACAAAAAAGAAGGCAAGAAATTAAATCCATTGCTAGCCGGTGGCGGGCAAGAAGGTGACCTTCGTTCAACTACTGAAAACGTTGCAGGAATTGCAGCAACAGCTAAGGCACTTCGTTTGGTAACAGATAAAGAAGAATTTGCTCTTCCAAAAATTGCTAAAATGAAAGAAATCATCTATGATGAACTTGCAAAACACGAAGATATCATGATTTTCTCTGGTAAAGGAAATGATTTTGCACCGAATATCCTAACCTTTGGTATTAGAGGTGTTCGAGGCGAAGTTGTTGTTCATGCTTTTGAAGAGCACGAAATCTACATTTCTACAACATCAGCATGTTCATCAAAAGCTGGAAAACCAGCTGGAACTTTGATTGCTATGGGAGTTCCAACAAAACAAGCTCAATCAGCTGTTCGTATTAGTCTTGACGACGACAATGATATGGGGCAAGTTGAGCAATTCTTAACGATTTTCAAACAAGTTTACGAAAAAACAAAAAAAGTTAGATAATAAGAAGAAAGGATAAAGAGAGTTCTCTCTTTAATAAACTATGCAATACTCAGAAATCATGGTTCGCTACGGCGAATTATCAACAAAAGGTAAGAACCGCATGCGTTTCATCAATAAATTGAAACGTAACATGAAACATGTTCTTTCAATTTACCCTGATGTCAGAGTTGTGGCAGACCGCGACCGCGCTCACATTTATTTGAATGGAACAGATTACGTACCAGTTGCTGAATCATTGAAACAAATTTTCGGGATTCAAGCATTTTCACCGTCTTACAAGGTTGAAAAAAATCTTGAAACAATCAAAAAAGCTGTTCAAGATGTGATGAAAGACGTTTATCGTGAAGGGCTTACTTTCAAAATCACAAGTAAACGTAGTGATCACAACTTTGAAATGGACAGCCGTGAGTTAAACCAATACCTTGGCTCAGCTGTTTTTGAAGTCTTACCAGATATTCAAGCACAAATGAAAGGCCCAGATGTCAACTTAAAAGTTGAGATTCGTGAAGAAGCGGCATATCTTTCATATGAAAACATTAAAGGTGCTGGAGGCCTTCCTGTAGGAACTGCAGGTCGTGGTATGTTAATGCTTTCTGGTGGTATTGATTCACCAGTTGCTGGCTACCTTGCTCTTAAACGTGGTGTTGATATCGAGGCTGTTCACTTTGCTAGTCCACCATATACTAGTCCCGGTGCTCTTAAAAAAGCTCAAGATTTAACACGTAAATTGACAAAATTTGGTGGAAATATTGATTTCATCGAAGTTCCATTTACCGAAATTCAAGAGGAAATCAAAGAAAAAGCGCCAGAAGCTTACTTGATGACTTTGACTCGTCGTTTCATGATGCGCATTACAGACCGAATTCGTGAAGAACGTAATGGTTTGGTTATCATCAATGGTGAAAGCCTTGGTCAAGTTGCTAGTCAAACACTTGAAAGTATGCGTGCTATTAATGCTGTAACTGCAACACCAATCATTCGTCCTGTTGTTACAATGGATAAATTGGAAATTATTGATATCGCGCAAAAAATCGATACTTTTGATATTTCAATCCAACCATTTGAAGATTGTTGTACAATCTTTGCACCAGATCGTCCAAAAACAAATCCAAAAATCAAAAATGTTGAACAATACGAAAAACGTATGGATGTTGAAGGCCTTGTTGAACGTGCAGTTGCTGGTATCAAAGTGACAACAATTACACCTCAAGCTGAACATGATGAAGTCGATGATTTAATCGACGACTTACTATAGTATAAAAGCCATCTTAGATGGCTTTTTTGTACCAGTTAAAGTCTGAAAGCCTCATCATAAAATGGTATAATATGCCCATGGAGGTGTGACTGAGATGTTAGATAGGATGATTTATAAAAAAACAACCTTGGCTTGCTTGGCTTTTTTACTGGTTAGCTTGTTTGGAAGTGCTATTTATGGTTTGATTTTTGAAAAGCATGCGGCAAGCAGTGTTAATCAGGCAAAAGTAAGTTCTAAAAAAGTTAAAACTGCGCGTGTTATGGCAAATGGAGATATTCTAATCCATAATGGACTTTATGGCAGTGCTGAGCAATCTGATGGAACGTATGATTTTAAGCCTTTCTTTGAGTATGCTAAAGATTGGATTTCAAGCGCTGATTTAGCGATTGGAGACTATGAAGGGACAATTAGTCCTGATTATCCTCTAGCAGGTTACCCGCTATTTAATGCGCCAAGTGAGATTGCTGATGCAATGAAGGATACAGGTTATGATGTCGTTGATTTAGCTCATAATCATATTTTGGATTCAGGGCTTTCAGGTGCCATTAATACTGTAAAAACATTTGACAAACTTGGTATGCCAAGTATCGGAGTCTATAAAAACAATCGTGACAAAGAAGATATTTTAATTAAAAATGTCAATGGAATCAAAATTGCAATCCTAGGTTATTCTTATGCTTACAATGGTTTAGAAGCAAATCTTTCTTCAAGTGACTATGAAAAATACATGTCTGATTTAGATGAAGATAAGATGAAGTCTGAAATCGAGGAAGCAGAAAAGAAAGCTGATGTCACTATCGTCATGCCCCAAATGGGTGTTGAATATCAGCGCGAACCAACTCAAGAGCAGGTAACGCTCTATCACAAAATGATTGATTGGGGTGCAGACGTTATTTTTGGTGGACATCCACACGTGGTAGAACCATCCGAAACAATCGAAAAAAATGGTGAGAAGAAATTTATCATCTACTCAATGGGAAACTTCATTTCTAATCAACGTTTGGAGACAGTAGATGATATTTGGACAGAACGTGGTTTATTGATGGATGTGACATTTGAGAAGAAAAACAATAAAACTACTATTAAGAAGGTTGCTGCTCACCCAACTATGGTTTGGGTTTGGAGCAAAGGCGTAGTTGGTTCAGAAGGTTTTGTACTTTCAGATTACCGTACGCTGATTTTGGAAGATTTTATCAAAGGTGGTAAATATCGTGATAAACTCGATGCAGCAATGCAAGAAAGAGTTGATACTGCCTATCAAGAAATGAATGAATTGGTGAATTTACAATGGAATTAAAACGTCAAAAGGTGAAACTTTTTTCAAAAAGTTCCCGTGATGTCAAAAACTTATACTTATCAGCATTTCCAGCTGTTGAACGTGTGCCGTATGTTCCGATGCTTTTGACAAGTTACCGAGAATTGGCAGATTTTTACGCTTATTATGATGGAGATGACTTTGTTGGATTAGCCTATGTTTTACAAAATGAAGATGTCGTTTATTTATTTTTCTTGGCGGTTAATCCGCAAATTCGTTCCCGTGGATATGGCTCTGAGATTTTGCAGGATATCAAAAAAATAGCAGGAAACCGTCCAGTTGTTCTAGCTATTGAGCCAATGGATGAAAAAGCTGACAACTTTGACCAACGTTTGAAACGCGTGCGTTTTTATGAGAAAAATGGTTTTCACATTACAGTATATTATTATCATGAGGGTACTGAGACTTATCAGATGATGGCAAATAATAAAACAATTGCAATTGACTCTATCGAAAAATTGACGAAAAAAGCAGTTCTAGGTTTAGTAAAAGTATCTTATGATAAAAAATAGAGAATGAAAACGTACTATCATTAAAAAAAGGCAGCATATTCCTTGCTTTAATCACCTTAACGTGTTAAAATATGAACGTTGACTAAATGCACATCCTGTGCAACCGCACGAAAATCGTTTTTAAGAAACTTTCGAGGTTCACGATTTAGGCGAGTCTTCACAAGCGGAAAAATCCGCAACAAAAATTTATAGGAGGTGCACGATGAGCACATATGCAATCATCAAAACTGGTGGAAAACAAGTTAAAGTTGAAGTAGGTCAAGCTATCTATGTTGAAAAACTTGATGTTGAAGCTGGTTCAGAAGTAACATTTAACGAAGTTGTTCTTGTTGGTGGTGAAAAAACTGTTGTTGGTACACCAGTTGTTGAAGGAGCTTCTGTTGTTGGTACTGTTGAAAAACAAGGAAAACAAAAGAAAGTTGTTACTTTCAAATACAAACCTAAAAAAGGTTCACACCGTAAACAAGGTCACCGTCAACCTTACACTAAAGTTGTTATCAACGCTATCAACGCTTAATTTAGCATTCTCATGATTCAAGCAACTTTTATTCGTCATGAAGGAAATCTAGAAAGTGTTGAGCTTACTGGACATGCTGGCAGTGGTGAATATGGCTTTGATATCGTATGCGCAGCTGTCTCAACCTTATCGATTAATTTAGTTAATTCGTTAGAGGCTTTGACAGATTGTGACGTTGATTTAGCTGTCAATGAGATTGATGGTGGTTATATGAAGATTGATATCTCTCATATGACCAAAAAGACAGATGAGAAAGTTCAACTTTTATTTGAAAGCTTTCTTTTAGGAATGACCAACTTGGCAGAGAACTCTCAAGAGTTTGTCTCAGTTAAGGTCATTGCAAACTAATTTGAAAAGAGGACACTACATATGTTAAAAATGAATCTTGCTAACTTGCAACTTTTCGCCCACAAAAAAGGTGGAGGTTCTACATCAAATGGTCGTGATTCTGAAGCAAAACGTCTTGGTGCTAAAGCAGCTGACGGTCAAACTGTTTCAGGTGGATCAATCCTTTACCGTCAACGCGGTACTCACATCTACCCAGGTGTGAACGTAGGTCGCGGTGGTGACGATACACTTTTCGCTAAAGTTGAAGGTGTTGTTCGCTTCGAACGTAAAGGTCGCGATAAACGTCAAGTATCAGTTTATCCAATCGCAAAATAATTTAGCAAAAGAGTCTGCTTTGTGCAGACTTTTTTTGTTTGATTTTTTAAGTTATTGTCAATTTTTACTTGATATAGCGCCTTTTACTATATTTTGATATAATGAAACTGATTGATTTTTTAGAAAGAATGATTGACATGAATATACAGCAACTACGTTACGTTGTAGCTATTGCAAATAGCGGTACTTTTCGTGAAGCGGCGTCTAAGCTTTTTGTTAGCCAACCGAGTTTGTCAGTAGCTATAAAGGATCTTGAAGGTGAATTAGGGTTTCAAATTTTTACACGAACAACAACTGGTGCTGTTTTGACCAGTCATGGTATGACGTTTTATGAAAAGGCACTCGAAGTTGTTAAGAGTTTTGATTCTTTTGAAAAGCAATTTTCGCAATCGGCAGTTGATTCTGATGAATTCTCAATTGCAAGTCAGCACTATGATTTTTTGCCACCGTTAATCACAGCTTTTTCTAAGGCTCATCCAGAACACAAGGATTTTCGTATTTTTGAATCAACGACCATTCAAATCCTTGATGAGGTTGCACAAGGTGACAGTGAGATTGGGATTATTTATCTAAATAATCAAAATCGAAAGGGACTCTTACAGCGTATGGAAAAACTGGGTTTGGAATTTATTGAATTGATTCCGTTTAAAACCCACATTTATATTGCTAAGAATCATCCTTTAGCTCAAAAAGAAAGTCTTGTAATGGATGACTTGAAGAACTTTCCAACGGTGCGTTTCACTCAAGAAAAAGATGAGTATCTTTATTATTCTGAAAACTTTGTAGACACTTCTGACAGCCCTCATATTTTCAATGTGACTGACAGGGCAACATTAAATGGTATTTTAGAGCGAACAGATGCATTTGCAACAGGGTCAGGTTTTCTGGATAGTAGAAGTGTTAATGGTATCACTGTTATTCCTCTTGAAGATAAGCTGGATAATAAAATGGTTTATATTAAACGACGTGATAAAAACTTATCACCGATTGCTTTAAAATTTACTGCTGTCATGAGAGATTATTTTGAAAAATTCAGTCCAAAGGTGACCAAATGAAAAACTACAGAAAAATTTATTTTCCATTAGCTGCTGTTGTTTTGATTGCATTAGATCAATTGAGCAAGCTATGGATTGTCAATCATATTCCTTTAAACACTATTCATAAATTTTTGCCGGGTATTTTTAGTTTAACTTACTTGCGTAATTATGGCGCTGCGTTCTCAATTTTACAAAATCAGCAATGGTTCTTTACGGTGATTACTTTTGCTGTTGTTGGCGCTGCTTGTTATTATTTTATTAAAAATTTACAAGGTAATTTTTGGCTCTTGTTTGGGCTTTTGTTAATCATTTCAGGCGGATTAGGAAATTTTATTGATCGCGTGCGCCTAGGCTATGTTGTTGATATGGTTCACTTAGATTTTATGAATTTTGCGATTTTTAATGTGGCAGATTCGTATTTAACTGTTGGGGTAATTATTCTTTTCATTACCCTATGGAAAGAGGAGGAAAATGGAATTAATCATTAAAGAAGCTGGTGCTCGTTTGGACAAAGCCTTAGCGGATTTGACAGAATTGTCACGTAGCCAAGCTAATGATGAAATTAAAAAAGGAACTGTTTTGGTAAATGGCAAAGCTGTCAAAGCGAAATATGCTGTTAAAGTTGGTGATGTTGTCACTTACGAAGTTCCAGAAGAAGAAGTACTAGAGTATACTGCTGAAAATATTCCACTTGATATTATTTATGAGGATGAAGATGTAGCTGTTGTTAATAAGCCACAAGGTATGGTTGTTCATCCGTCAGTTGGGCATACATCTGGTACGTTAGTAAATGCATTGATGTATCACATTAAAGATTTATCATCAATTAATGGTGTTATTCGCCCGGGTATTGTCCATCGTATTGATAAAGATACTTCAGGCCTTTTGATGATTGCAAAGAATGATACTGCGCATAATGCTCTCGCAGCAGAGTTGAAAGATAAAAAATCACTTCGTAAGTATGTTGCCATTGTTCACGGAAATATTCCAAATGATCGTGGTGTGATTGAAGCACCTATTGGCCGTTCAGACAAAGATCGTAAAAAACAAGCTGTAACAGCTAAGGGAAAACCAGCTGTGACACATTTTAAAGTCTTGGAACGATTTGGAAGCTACACACTCGTTGAATTGACTTTGGAGACAGGTCGTACTCACCAAATTCGTGTGCACATGGCTTATATTGGACATCCTGTTGCAGGTGATCCACTTTACGGACCACGTAAAACACTTAAAGGTCACGGTCAATTTTTGCATGCGCAAACTCTTGGCTTTACACATCCAAAAACTGGTGAAACAATGACATTTACGGCAGAAGTTCCTGAAATTTTTAAAGAAACACTAGAAAAATTAAGAAGCGGTAAAGCGTAAGAAAATATGATAAAAACAGGATTAGCAGCTGATTGCTACCTGTTTTTTATTCGTCTTTTAAAAATAATTTCAAGATATTTTTTGTCCAAGTTCGTAAATTACTTGTCAAACGATAAACGATTTGGTATTATATAGACAGTAAATATTATCCTTTAATACTGTCCCGTGAGGCAGGCAAGGAGAGAACGGTAAAAGAAAAGTGCAACTGGTATAGTTGTACCTATATTTTGTGGAATCTCCTTGGTAACGAGGAGATTTTTTGTATATTTAGAGAGGTTTGTTTATGAAAACAAAAGAAATTGTTGATGGCGTAACAATGAAACGTGCTATTACACGTATCACTTATGAAATTATCGAGCGCAATAAAAATCTTGATAATATCGTCCTTGCAGGTATTAAGACACGTGGTGTTTATATCGCTCGTCGTATTCAAGACCGTTTGAAACAATTGGAAGGTATTGATATTCCGATTGGTGACCTTGATACCAAACCTTTCCGAGATGATATGAAAGTTGAAGAAGATACAACTGATATGCCAGTTGATATTACTGGTAAAGACGTTATTTTGGTAGATGACGTTCTTTATACAGGTCGTACAATTCGTGCAGCAATTGATAACTTGGTAAGTCTTGGTCGTCCAGCGCGTGTCAGTCTTGCAGTATTAGTTGACCGTGGACACCGTGAACTCCCAATTCGTGCTGATTACGTTGGTAAAAACATTCCAACAAGTGCAATCGAAGAAATTATCGTTGAAGTTATCGAAGTAGACGGTAAAGATCGCGTTAGCATTGTTGATCCAAGTTAATCAGTATAAGAATTAAGGAGAGTGATAAAAAGTGGAAAACGTAAGATACGATGTGCATGATATGCCAAAACCAGGAATGCTTTTTGGACTATCATTTCAACATTTGTTTGCAATGTTTGGTTCAACAGTTTTGGTTCCAATCCTAGTTGGAATTGATCCTGCGATTGCACTATTTTCAAGTGGTTTGGGTACTCTAGCGCATTTGACAGTAACCAAATATAAAATTCCAGCTTATATGGGTTCAAGTTTTGCTTACATCGCAACAATGCAAATGCTCATGAAAACAGATGGGATTGCTGCGGTAGCTCAGGGGGCAATTGCTGGTGGTTTGGTTTACTTGATTGTTGCCTTGATTGTGAAATTTGCAGGAAATGCTTGGATTGATAAAGTATTGCCACCGGTTGTGGTTGGTCCAATCATCATTGTTATCGGTCTTAGCCTTGCAACAACAGCCGTTAATGATGTAATGCTTAAAGATGGCGCTTATAATTTCACTTACCTTTTGATTGGTATGGTAACATTGCTTGCGGTTATTCTCTTTAACATGTATGGCAAAAAAATCATCGGTGTTATTCCAATTCTTCTTGGATTGATTGTTGGTTATATTTTTGCCTTGGTTATTGGTGCTGTGACAGGTCAAAGCATTGTTGATTTGTCAGGCGTTGCAAAATCAGCTTGGTTCCAAGTTCCAGATTTTGATATTCTTTTTGTAGATTATCACTTTAAACTTTATCCAAGTGCTATCTTGACAATGGCTCCAATCGCTTTTGTTACAATGACTGAGCACTTTGGACACGTTATGGTTCTTAATAGCTTAACTGGACGTGACTTCTTTAAAGATCCAGGTCTTGATCACACTCTTACAGGTGATGGTCTAGCACAAATTATCGCAGGTTTCTTCGGTGCTCCACCGGTAACATCATATGGTGAAAACATCGGTGTCATGGCTCTTAACAAAATCTATTCAGTGTACGTTATCGCTGGAGCTGCTGTGATTGCGGTTGTGATGAGCTTTATCGGAAAAATCTCAGCTCTTCTTTCATCAATTCCAACACCAGTTATCGGTGGTATTTCAATTGCACTCTTTGGTGTTATTGCATCAAGTGGTCTTAAAATTTTAGTTGAAAATAAAATTGATTTTGATAATAAGAAAAATCTTTTAATTGCAAGTGTTATCCTAGTTTCTGGTATCGGTGGTTTGACATTACAAGTCGCTGGTCTTCAAATTACAGGTGTTGCTTTCTCAACACTTTTAGGAATTATCTTGTATCAAATTCTTCCAGAAAAGGACTAAAAAATGGCAATTACAGATGGCGTTGTTTCATTAAAACATTTGGTTACAATGGAAACATTATCAAATGAAGAAGTGTTAGGCTTAATCAAACGTGGTATTCAGTTTAAGAATAACGAAGTTGACTTTAGTTTAGATAGACAATATTTTGCGGCTAATCTTTTCTTTGAACCATCAACTCGTACACACAAATCTTTTGAAGTTGCTGAAAGAAAACTTGGACTTGATGTCATTGAGTTTGATGCAAAAACAAGTTCTGTTAACAAAGGTGAGACTTTGTATGATACGATTTTGACAATGAGCTCATTGGGAATTGATATCTGCGTGATTCGTCACTCAATGGAGGATTATTACAAAGAGTTGATTGATAGCCGAACAATTCAAACAGCAATTGTTAATGGTGGTGACGGTTCTGGTCAACACCCAAGTCAGTGTTTGCTTGATTTGATGACAATTTATGAAGAGTTTGGAAGTTTTGAAAATCTTAAAGTTGCTATTGTCGGTGATATCACACATTCTCGTGTTGCAAAATCGAACATGCAAATTCTTAAACGACTTGGAGCAGTGTTATACTTTGCTGGTCCAGAGCAATGGTATTCAAGTGAATTTGATGTCTATGGAAAATTTGTAACAATTGATGAGATTGTTGACAAAGTTGATGTCATGATGATGTTGCGTGTTCAGCATGAACGTCATGATAGCGAGCGTGGTTTTTCAAAAGAAACTTATCATAAAACTTATGGTCTAACTTATGAACGTTATGACAAAATGAAGACTTCTGCCATCATTATGCACCCAGCACCAGTTAATCGTGATGTTGAGATTGCTGATAAACTGGTAGAAGCACCAAAATCAAGAATTGCTACACAAATGCAAAACGGTGTTTTTGTGAGAATGGCAATCTTAGAAGCTGTACTTAATGGTAAAGCTTAACTATTTACTACTTATTTGAAGTGTCCGCTAAAAACGTTAAACTGCTCCCGTGAGAGCAAACGAGAGGAATAAAAATGGCAAAAAGACTTTTAATTTTAGAAGATGGAACAATTTTTGAAGGGAAAGCTTTTGGAGCTGACCTTGATGTAACAGGTGAGATTGTTTTTAATACTGGTATGACAGGTTACCAAGAATCAATTACTGACCAGTCTTATAACGGTCAAATCTTGACATTTACTTATCCGCTAGTGGGTAACTACGGTGTCAATCGAGATGACTACGAATCAATCAAACCAACATGTAAAGGGGTTGTTGTTTCAGAAAACACACGTCGACCTAATAATTGGCGTAATCAAATGACTTTGGATGAATTTTTGAAAGCAAAAAATATTCCTGGAATTTCAGGAGTTGACACACGAGCTCTAACAAAAATCATTCGAAAACATGGTACGATGAAAGCAACTTTGGCAAATGCAGGAGATACTCTTGAGCATTTACAAGACCAGTTGCGAGCAACAGTTTTACCAACTAATAATATTGAGCAAGTATCAACAAAAACTGCTTATCCAGCACCAGGTGTTGGTAAAAATATTGTTTTGGTTGACTTTGGACTTAAACATTCTATTTTACGAGAATTTTCAAAACGTAAATGTAATGTAACGGTTGTACCTTATAACATTACTGCTGATGAGATTCTCCAACTCAACCCTGACGGTGTTATGCTGTCAAATGGTCCAGGTAACCCAGAAGATGTTCCAGAAGTTCTGGATATGATTCGTGGTGTTCAAGGAAAAATTCCAATCTTCGGTATTTGTATGGGTCACCAACTTTTCAGCTTAGCAAATGGTGCTAAAACATATAAAATGAAATTCGGTCACCGTGGATTTAACCATGCGGTGCGCGAAATTGCCACTGGACGTATTGATTTTACAAGTCAAAACCATGGTTATGCAGTTGATCGAGACTCACTTCCTGATTGCTTGATGGTTACTCATGAAGAAATCAACGATAAATCTGTAGAAGGTGTTCGTCACCGTGATTTCCCAGCATTTTCAGTTCAATTCCACCCAGACGCTGCGCCTGGACCACATGATGCAAGTTATCTATTTGATGATTTCATCGAATTAATTGATGCTTTTCAAGCTGGAAAAACTCGTAACTAATGTTTAAAGCTAACCTGAGAGTTAGAAAATATAAGAAGTATGACTAGTCATACTTGAGTTTGAAACTGATTTTGCGAATAAGTTAGTTTTAAATGTCGGAGAACTATTTAATTCTATCCCGTGAGATAGAGAATATAGAAAGGAGAAGATACAAGCTGCAAGTTAGCTAGAAGTTAACTTGAGCATTTGAGTGCTCACCAGTTGTTGGATGAGTAACTCTTGTATCATAGATTATGCCGAAACGTACTGATATTAAAAAAATTATGGTGATTGGTTCTGGTCCGATTATTATCGGTCAGGCTGCTGAATTTGACTACGCAGGAACACAAGCTTGTCTTGCTTTGAAAGAAGAAGGATACAGCGTTGTTCTTGTTAACTCAAATCCTGCAACAATCATGACAGATAAAGAAATTGCTGATAAAGTTTACATTGAGCCTTTGACAACAGAATTTGTAACTAGAATTCTTCGTAAAGAACGTCCAGATGCACTTCTTCCCACATTAGGTGGACAAACTGGTCTTAACATGGCAATGGAATTGTCAAAAGCAGGAATTCTTGATGAACTTGGAGTTGAATTGCTAGGTACAAAATTATCAGCTATTGACCAAGCTGAAGACCGCGATCAATTTAAACAATTGATGGAAGATTTGAATCAACCTATTCCTGAATCTGAAATTGTAAATACTGTTGATGAAGCAGTTGCTTTTGCTGACTCAATTGGTTATCCAGTTATTGTTCGTCCAGCCTTTACTCTTGGTGGTACTGGTGGTGGTATGTGTGACAATGAAGAAGAACTCCGTGAAATCGCTGAAAATGGTTTGAAATTGTCACCAGTTACTCAATGTTTGATTGAACGTTCAATTGCAGGTTTTAAAGAAATTGAATACGAAGTGATGCGTGATGCAGCAGACAATGCTTTGGTTGTTTGTAACATGGAAAACTTTGACCCTGTTGGTATTCACACAGGTGACTCAATTGTTTTTGCGCCAACGCAAACTCTTTCAGATATTGAAAACCAAATGTTGCGTGATGCAAGTTTGAGTATTATCCGCGCTCTTAAAATTGAAGGTGGATGTAACGTTCAACTTGCCCTTGATCCAAATAGCTTTAAATACTATGTTATCGAAGTAAATCCACGTGTGTCACGTTCATCAGCTCTTGCTTCAAAAGCTACTGGTTACCCAATCGCAAAATTAGCTGCTAAGATTGCTGTTGGTTTAACACTTGATGAAATGGTAAACCCTGTTACTGGTACGACATACGCTATGTTTGAACCAGCTCTTGACTATGTGGTAGCTAAGATTCCTCGCTTCCCATTTGATAAATTTGAAAATGGTGAACGTCGTTTAGGTACTCAAATGAAAGCGACTGGTGAAGTTATGGCTATCGGTCGTAACATTGAAGAGTCACTTTTGAAAGCTTGTCGCTCTCTTGAAATTGGTGTTCATCACAATGAAATGCCCGAATTAGCAAATGTTTCAGATGATGATTTGGTGAATAAGATTGTTCGTGCTCAAGACGATCGCCTTTTCTACCTATCTGAAGCCATCCGTCGTGGATACACAATTGAAGAATTATCAAAACTAACAAAAATTGATCTTTTCTTCCTTGATAAATTGCTTCACATTTTTGAAATCGAGCAAGAATTAGCTACTCACGTTGGTGATGTCGATGTTCTTAAAGAAGCAAAACGAAATGGATTTGCGGATCTTAAAATCGCAGAGCTTTGGAACATGAATGCTGAAGAAGTTCGAGCTCTTCGAATCGAAAATAAAATCATTCCAGTTTATAAAATGGTTGATACATGTGCTGCTGAGTTCGAATCAGCAACACCATACTTCTATTCAACATATGAATGGGAAAATGAATCAATCAAATCAGACAAAGAATCAATTATCGTACTTGGTTCTGGACCAATCCGAATTGGTCAAGGTGTCGAATTTGACTACGCAACAGTTCACTCTGTTAAAGCAATTCAAGCTGCAGGATATGAAGCTATTATCATGAACTCAAATCCTGAAACAGTTTCAACTGACTTCTCAATTTCAGATAAACTTTACTTTGAACCACTTACATTTGAAGATGTTATGAATGTAATTGAGCTTGAACAGCCAAAAGGTGTTATCGTTCAATTTGGTGGTCAAACAGCGATTAACTTAGCAGAGCCATTATCAAAAGCAGGTGTCAAAATTCTTGGTACACAAGTGGCTGACCTTGACCGTGCTGAAGACCGAGATCTTTTTGAACAAGCTCTAAAAGCTTTGAACATTCCACAACCACCAGGACAAACTGCAACAAATGAAGAAGAAGCAGTAGAAGCAGCTCATAAGATTGGTTTCCCAGTTCTTGTTCGCCCATCTTATGTTCTAGGTGGACGTGCTATGGAAATCGTTGAAAATGAAGAAGATCTTCGTTCATACATGCGTACAGCTGTAAAAGCAAGTCCTGACCATCCCGTTCTTGTAGACTCATATATTGTTGGTCGTGAATGTGAAGTGGATGCCATTTCAGATGGTAAAGATGTTTTGATTCCAGGTATTATGGAACACATTGAACGTGCTGGTGTTCACTCAGGTGACTCAATGGCTGTTTACCCACCACAAACACTTTCTAAGAAAGTTCAAGAAACTATCGCGGATTACACAAAACGTCTAGCGATTGGGTTGAATTGCTTTGGTATGATGAATATCCAATTTGTTATCAAAGATGAAACTGTTTATGTTATCGAAGTTAACCCGCGTGCAAGTCGTACGGTTCCATTCTTATCTAAAGTAACAAATATTCCAATGGCTCAAGTAGCAACAAAATTGATTCTTGGACAAACTTTGGCAGACCTTGGTTATGAAGATGGTCTTTATCCAGAAGCTGATTATGTCCATGTCAAAGCACCAGTCTTCTCATTTACAAAACTTGCTAAAGTTGATAGCCTTTTGGGTCCTGAAATGAAATCAACTGGTGAAGTCATGGGATCAGATCAAACACTTGAAAAAGCTCTTTACAAAGCGTTCGAAGCTTCATATCTTCACTTGCCATCATTTGGTAATGTAGTCTTTACCGTATCTGATGATACTAAAGCTGAAGCACTTGGATTAGCAAAACGTTTTGCTAACATTGGATACTGTATCCTTGCAACACACGGAACAGCTAAGTTCTTTGCTGAGCATGGCCTTCATTCAACAATCATTGATAAGATTGGTCAAGATGACGATAATGACATTCCAGCACTTGTTCGTGCAGGAAAAGTTCAAGCAATTGTTAATACAGTTGGTACAAAACGTACTCTTGATGAAGATGGAGCTATTATTCGTAGCTCTGCTATTGAGCACGGTGTTCCTCTCTTTACTGCGCTGGATACAGTAGATGCTATGATTCGTGTGCTTGAAAGTCGTGGATTTACAACACAAGCCATCTAATATAAATCAAAGGCTGAGACTATGGTCTCAGCTTTTTTGTTTTCACTTACAAACTTGTAAGAATTTTTGCTAACGAATTCAACTATAATGGTTATAAAGATGAACTTCGGTTTATTCTTGACAGTAAAATACCAAAAATGTATAATTGTTCTATCTTAGCGATACAATTATACAATAAGAAATCGAGGAAGAAAATGTCTAGAAGAAGCAAGTCAAGTATGTCAAAAAAGACTAAGATTACAATTGGAGCAGCAGTAGCTATTTTTGTGGTTGCTGGTGGGGGATTGATGATGTGGCAACAGTCCAAATCATCAGTAAAAAGTGAAGTATCTTACAACACTGTCAATGTAACAGAAGGTACAATTTCATCATCTACTTTACTAACTGGGAAAGTGAAAGCTTCTCAGGAGCAATATGTGTATTTTGATAGTAGTAAAGGTACTTCAGCTAGACCAACTGTAGCTGTCGGAGACCAAATCACAACAGGTCAACAACTTGTTCAATATGACTCAACTGCGGCACAAGCAGCTTACGATACAGCTGTTCGTGGACTTAATAAAGTTGGACGCCAAATTGACTATTTGAAAAAATACGGTAACCTGCCAACAACAACAACTAGTACCGATGAAGAAACTGGTGAGGAAACAACAGTTACTTCTCAGCCAACAGCTCAACAAACTGCTGAATACAATCAGCAATTACAAGATTTGAATGATTCTTATGCGGATGCTCAAGCTGAGGTAAATAAAGCTCAACAATCACTAAATGAAACAATTATTACAAGTGATGTTTCTGGTACAGTTGTTGAAGTTAATAATGATATTGACCCATCATCTAAAAATAGTCAAACGCTTGTTCACGTGGCAACAGAAGGTCAACTTCAGGTAAAAGGAACATTGACAGAATACGATTTGGCAAACATTAAGACTGGTCAAAACGTTAAGATTAAGTCAAAAGTTTATCCTGATCAAGAATGGACTGGTACAATTTCATACATTTCAAATTACCCAAATCAAACTGCTGATGCAGCAACTTCTGAATCAAGCAACTCATCAAATAGTTCAGCTTCATATGATTACAAAATTGATTTGACAGGTGACACTACTAACCTTCAACAAGGATTTACAGTTTCAGTAGAAGTTGTTAATGAAAACAAAAATAAACTTGTCCCAGTTGACGCTGTCTCTACTGAGGGAGATAAAAAGTTTGTCTGGATTTATGACAAAGATTCTAAAAAAGTAAGCAAAGTAGAAGTAGCCCTTGGAAATGCTGATGCTTCACAACAAGAAATTTTAAGTGGAGTAGAAGTAGGTCAATCTGTTATTTCAAATCCTGATAAAGCTCTAAAAAATGGTAAAAAAGTTGAACATGTAACTAAAGAAGATGCCACTGCTAAAGAAGAATAAGAGGTGACAGTAGTGACAGATGAGAAAAAACCACTAATTCAATTAAATAATATTATAAAATCTTACCAGAATGGCGATCAAGAACTCAATGTTTTAAAAGGAATTGATTTAACAGTTTATGAAGGTGAATTTCTTGCCATTATGGGACCATCTGGTTCAGGTAAATCAACCTTGATGAACATTATCGGTCTCTTGGATAGACCAACATCTGGTGATTATAGCTTGAATGGCAAACAAGTCGAAGAACTCAAAGAAAAAGAACTTGCCAGAGTTAGAAACGAAGAAATTGGATTTGTCTTCCAACAATTCTTCCTTCTGTCTAAGTTATCAGCTCTACAAAATGTTGAACTTCCACTCATTTACGCTGGTGTCGGTGCTTCCAAGCGTCGTCAATTAGCAAAACAATTTTTAGAAAAAGTTGAGTTGAGCGAACGAATGAAGCATTTGCCATCTGAGTTGTCTGGTGGACAAAAGCAACGTGTTGCCATTGCGCGTGCTTTGGTCAATAATCCTTCAATTATTCTTGCCGATGAGCCAACAGGTGCCCTTGATACTAAGACAAGTATTCAAATCATGGACTTATTGACGGAGTTAAATCGTGAAGGAAAAACGATTGTTATGGTAACGCACGAGCCTGAGGTGGCTGATTTTGCAACACGAAAAATTATTATTCGTGATGGTGAGATTACAAGAGATACCACAGAAAGTGTTCGAATTGATTAAGGGAGGATTATGATGGAAAATTGGAAATTCGCCCTAAGTTCAATCATGGGGCACAAGATGCGTTCGTTTTTAACAACTTTAGGAATCATTATCGGTGTGGCTTCAGTGGTTGTCATTATGGCATTGGGTGAAGGAATGACAAATCAAGTCACTAATATGTTTGCTTCTGACAATCAAAATATTCAAATTTATTACACAACTAAGAAGTCAGATGATATTGATATTTTTGATGATGAAGACCCTACGGCGTCTGACAAAGGACCACAAATTAAGGAAGAGTGGTTGCAAAAAATCACAAGCGAGCTTCCAGGTGTTACGAATTACTATTTGACAAATGGGACAACATCAACAGTTGAGGGAAATCAGAAAAAATCTAAAAATGTTAATATAACAGGGGTAAACAAGACTTATTTTGCGGTAAAAAAATTCAAAGTACTAGCAGGACGAAGTTTTGAAAAGGGAGATTATGATCGTTTTTCTCGTATTGTTATGTTGGATACAAAATTAGCTGTTAAACTTTTCGGCAGCAATGATGCTGCGCTTAATCAGCAAGTTTCTATCGGTTCAAAAACCTATCTAGTTGTTGGCGTTTATAAAGACCCAGATGCTGGTTCGGCACAGTATGGCATGCAATCAGGCGGAAATGCTGTTATGACAAATACTCAGTTAGCTGCAGAGTTCAACATTGACGAGGTTCAGGGAGCATTTGTTCATGTCAGCGATGTTAAAGAATCGTCTAAAGTCGGAAAAGAAGCTGCTCGTTTGATGACACAGATTTCTGGTGTTAGAACTGGTCGATTTACAATTTATGACATGACGCAAGTACTTTCTCAGGTGAAATCAGCTTATGGCATGATGACAACGGTTATCGGTGCTATTGCAGGTATTTCATTGCTTGTTGGTGGTATTGGTGTCATGAATATCATGTTAGTATCTGTAACTGAGAGAACACGTGAGATTGGTTTACGTAAAGCTCTCGGTGCTACGCGCCAGAAAATTTTGACTCAATTTTTGATTGAATCAATGGTCTTAACAATTTTAGGTGGATTGATTGGGCTTGCCTTAGCGTCTGGAGTGACAGCCTTGCTTGGAAATGCTATTCCAAATGTTAAACCATCTATTTCTCTAAATATTGCACTAGGTAGCCTTATCTTTTCAGCCTTTATCGGTATTGTATTTGGGCTATTACCGGCTAACAAAGCAAGTAAACTAAATCCAATTGAAGCCCTTCGTTATGAATAATGAAAGGAGTTACATAATTTCTTGTTAAAAAAGAATAACCCTTGTATAATAAATTTAAGTAATAGATGTGATAAAGGGTGATATGATGTATGATACTTTGAAGAAGTTGGTTAAATTTTTGGGAATTTTTTCAATTGCTTTGACTGTTTTATTTTTAGTCTATCTATTTAAGAACATGGATATTTTAAATGATCCTGATGCTTTAACAAGAGCGCTTAAAGGCCATTTGATTATAGGTAGCATTGGATTTCTACTATTACAAATTATTCAAGTTGTTATCCCGATTATTCCAGGTGGTGTGACAACGGTTGTTGGTTTTATGGCATTTGGACCAATTCTGGGATTTATTCTGAATTATGTTGGAATTGTGATTGGGAGCATCATTCTATTTTTGCTTACGAGGCGATATGGTAAACCGTTTATTTTATTATTTGTAGATGAGAAATCATTTAAGCATTATGAGCAAAAATTGGCATCATCAACATATGAAACTGTATTTGCTTTGAATATGGCTTCTCCTATATCACCAGCAGATATCTTGGTTATGATAACCGGCTTATCAAGAATGTCCTTTAAACGATTCTTATACATTATCTTAATTTGTAAGCCGATTTCGATTGTTGCTTTTAGTTATTTTTGGATTTATGGTGGAAGATTCATCAAAAGTTTTTTGTGATTTTGGTATAATGTGGTTATGTCAATTGTAATTACAACTAGTTTGAGAGAAAATGCTAATTTGCTTGCTAAAGCAAAATCAATCGGTGAAAAGCTTAATCTTCCAGTGATTGAGCGAAATAAACAATCAGCAAAAAAGCTGTTGCAGGGTCGCGAGGGTGTCCTTTTGGTTTATGAAAATAAGCTGCGCTTATTAAATCAAGATGGTAGTGAGCTTTCTTTTCATCCAGATACGGCTATGCTACGAATAAAAAGTTCACACGATGCATTGGTTGATTTACTTGGTACGGACTCTTTGAAGGTTCTTGACACGACAATGGGATTAGCAAGTGATAGTATTGTTATGTCCCATGCTCGACATGATGTGACTGCAATAGAAAGCAATCCTTTAATCCATTTTATTGTTTCAGAAGGTTTAAAAAACTATCAAAGTGACTCTGATTCACTAAACCAAGCAATGCGTTCAATCAAGACTATTTGTGCTGAGAATCTGGAATACTTAAAAAAACTACCGAATGATTCTTTTGATATTGTTTATTGTGATCCGATGTTTTCTGAGAGAATTGAGGAATCGAAGAATCTGGATGGCTTACGTCAGTATGCTAATGTCACAGCTTTTTCAGAAGAGCTTTTGCAAGAAACTAAGCGCGTGGCTAGAAAGAAGATTATCATTAAAGCTCATTTTAGAGATGATGTCTTTGAAAAATATGGCTTTGAACATCTTATAAGAAAAAATCAAAAATTCCATTATGGAGTTATTGAGATTTGAAGAACACTGTAAAGTGTTCTTTTTTCTTGGATGATTTAGAAAAAAGATAATGATATTCAATTTGATTGACTGATTTATGGGAAAATAGTACAATTCAGCTATAATCAAGTACATGCATAAAATGATGCAAGTGAAAACTACATTATTTGGGAGTTAATTATGATAAAAAAGGGAATTTTGTTAATTGGAGCATTGTTTTTGTTTGCTGGAACATTAGTAATTTATAATGTTGAAGCAAAAGACATAGAGATAAATGAGGATGTCGAAAATTACACAATTAGTAAAATTGTTAATAGTTATAAGGGAGAAGAATATTTCACAAAAGATTATGTTGATGAGATGTTTAAAGTGATGAATGTGTCGGATGATACTAAAATTATTGCTGATTCTGATGGAGGACTATTCTTTTCTGTAAGTGATAATCATGCTATTTCAAAATCCTATGATACTGAAACTGGACAAGTCGTAGAAGAACTAAGCTTAGATTCACCTAGAGCTACTACAATAGGAGAATTAAAGGCAGCTCTATATAAAGCTTTAGAGGAGTAGACACTATGGACGGAAGAAAAAAATTTCTTACTCTGTTAGCTATTCTTACACTTTTGGTATTTGGAGTTTTTGCAATAAAATCCAGCCAAATATTTTATTTACTAATTGGTTTTGGACTGTGCCTAGGCCTTGCCATCACATATTTATTTTGGAATAAATTTGGATA
Source organism: Streptococcus equinus (assembly GCF_049393805.1). Classification (NCBI taxonomy): domain Bacteria; kingdom Bacillati; phylum Bacillota; class Bacilli; order Lactobacillales; family Streptococcaceae; genus Streptococcus; species Streptococcus equinus. Next base: position 179,990 of record NZ_CP185763.1, on the reverse strand, counting down.
AATCTCTTGATTTATAGGTATTTAAAAAAATATGAACTCGTGTCAAGTTTTTTTCTTGACACCCTCTTCTTTTATGGTATAATAAGTTAAGTGAGTTAGTAGCAGAGCTATTAACCTAAACAAAAAAATAGAAAAGAGACTTTATACTAATGGCAGTAAAAATCCGTTTAACTCGTATGGGTTCTAAGAAAAAACCTTTCTACCGTATCAACGTAGCTGATTCACGTGCTCCACGTGATGGTCGTTTCATCGAAACAGTTGGTACTTACAACCCACTTGTAGCTGAAAACCAAGTAACACTTAAAGAAGAACGTGTTCTTGAATGGTTGTCTAAAGGTGCTCAACCTTCAGATACAGTTCGTAACATCCTTTCTAAACAAGGCGTTATGAAAAAATTCCACGATTCAAAATTCTCAAAATAATAGAGTAACAAAAGCCTATGGATACCATTGAAAATCTTATTATCGCTATTGTGAAACCTTTGATTTCACAACCAGATAATCTTACCATTAAAATTGAAGATACACCTGAGTTTTTAGAATATCATCTGGATTTGGATGCACAGGACATCGGTCGTGTTATCGGTAAAAAAGGTCGTACCATTACAGCGATAAGATCGATTGTCTATTCGGTACCAACTCAAGGTAAAAAAGTAAGACTCGTTATTGACGAAAAAGGAGAAGAGTAGTGTTATGCTACTCTTTTTCTTTTTGTAAATGTCAAGTATCCTGAAAAAATTGAAAAAAGTTTCAAAAAAGTATTGCCAAAGTAGTTCGATCATGATAGAATATATCTTGTCTTGATTTGAGAGACAACTTTTGAGAGTTGTTGTGCAAGTCAGATTATCGCAGTTGAAAAAAACTTTTAAAAAAACTTCAAAAAAGGGGTTGACAAATAAAGCTGATTGCGATAGAATAAATTATGTTATTTATGGGGTATAGCCAAGCGGTAAGGCAAGGGACTTTGACTCCCTCATGCGTTGGTTCGAATCCAGCTACCCCAGTAAACCGTATGGTTTTGTTAATATGGTCCGTTGGTCAAGGGGTTAAGACACCGCCTTTTCACGGCGGTAACACGGGTTCGAATCCCGTACGGACTATCTTGACCAGTTGCAGTAGGGCAGCTGGTTTTTTCTTTACTATTTTTATGGTAAAATGATAAAGACTAAGTTATGTGGAGTGAAAATGAATTACTATAATGTTGGAAGAATTGTCAACACACAAGGTCTTCAAGGTGAGATGCGTGTTTTGTCAGTTACAGATTTTGCTGAAGAACGTTTTAAAAAAGGTTCAAAACTAGCTGTTTTTGATGATAAGGATCGTTTTCTGCTTGATGTAGAAATTGCAAGCCATCGCAAACAAAAGAATTTTGACATCATCAAATTCAAAGGTATGTATCATATCAATGATATCGAAAAATATAAAGGTTGCTCATTGAAGGTTGCTGAAGAAAATCTTTCAGAACTTGAAGATGGTGAATTTTACTATCATGAAATCATTGGACTTGACGTTTATGAAAATGATGTTTTAATTGGGCAAATTAAAGAAATTCTTCAACCTGGTGCTAATGATGTTTGGGTTGTCAAACGTAAAGGAAAACGCGATTTGCTATTGCCGTACATTCCACCAGTTGTTTTGAATGTTGACGTTGCAGGTAATCGTGTTGATGTAGATGTATTGGAAGGACTTGACGATGAAGATTGATATCTTGACACTCTTTCCAGAAATGTTTGCACCGCTTGAATACTCAATTGTCGGAAAAGCGACTGAAAAAGGACTGCTTGACATTAATTACCACAATTTCCGTGATAATGCTGAAAAAGCTCGTCATGTTGATGATGAACCTTATGGTGGCGGTCAAGGAATGTTACTTCGTGCGCAGCCTATTTTTGATACGATTGACAAAATTAACGCTAAAAAACCTCGTGTGATTCTTTTGGATCCTGCAGGTCGTAAATTTGACCAAAGCTATGCAGAGGAGCTTTCACAAGAAGAAGAGTTAATCTTTATCTGTGGTCATTATGAAGGCTATGATGAGCGTATCAAGACGTTAGTGACAGATGAGATTTCACTTGGCGATTTTGTTTTAACGGGTGGTGAGTTAGCAGCGATGACAATCGTTGATGCGACAGTTCGCTTGATTCCAAATGTTCTCGGAAAAGAAGCAAGTCACCAAGATGATTCATTTTCATCTGGTTTGTTAGAATTTCCTCAGTACACTCGTCCATATGACTTCCGTGGTATGAAGGTGCCTGATGTCTTGATGAGTGGTCACCATGAGAATATTCGTAAGTGGCGAATTGAACAAAGCCTTCGCAAAACATTGGATCGTCGACCTGATTTGTTGGAAAACTATACCTTTACGAAGGAAGAAGAGGCCATTTTCCGTAAGATTCTAAAGGATAGAGACGCGAAAAAATAGAATATGTGATATAATAAAGGACATGCGGCTGTATGTCTTTTTATTTTTGTGGAGGTTTTATGCGAACAAAAGATGTTGTAGTGCTTTCTTACCAAGAAAGTTGGAAAGACGATTTTGAGCAAATCTCAAAAGAGTTACAAGAAGCTGCAGGGAAGCTAATACTTCGAATTGAACATGTCGGTAGTACTTCCGTTCAAGGACTTTCGGCAAAGCCAATTATTGATATTGATCTTGTTGTTTCAGATGATACAGATTTAACTGAAGTGATTGATAGTTTGTCAAAAATTGGTTATGTTCATGAAGGAAATTTAGGGATAGAAGGAAGAGAAGCTTTTGCTTATTCTGGCAAAGAGCACTTGCAACTTCATCACCTTTACGTCTGCCCTGAAAGTTCGCGTGAGTTAAAACGTCATCTTGCTTTTCGAGATTATTTGCGCTGTCATCCAGAAGCTGTTCAGGTTTATGGCGAAGTAAAAGAGAAAGCAGCGCAGCTATTTCCTAAAGATATCGATAGCTATATAGCCTATAAATCAACTATTATTGAACAAATATATAAGGAGATGGAAATTTAAATGTCAGAAAATCGTGAAATCTATGACATTACTATCATTGGTGGTGGACCTGTTGGTCTGTTTGCAGCATTTTATGCTGGTTTGCGTGGAGTTTCAGTAAAAATCATTGAAAGTTTATCTGAACTTGGTGGCCAACCTGCAGTTCTTTATCCTGAAAAAATGGTTTACGACGTTGCTGGTTTCCCAGGAATCACAGCAGCAGATTTGACTGAAAATCTTATTAAACAATTGGATCGTTTTAAAGATAACACAGCTATTTGCCTTAAAGAGGAAGTTAAAACTTTTGAAAAAGATGGTGACATCTTCACTATCGATACAAATAAAGGACAACATTTTTCACGTGCGATTGTGATTGCTTGTGGTAATGGCGCATTTGCTCCTCGTACACTTGGTCTAGAAGGCGAAGAATTATACGCAGATAATAACCTTTTCTACAACGTTCACAAACTTGACCAATTCGCTGGTAAAAATGTTGTTATTTGTGGTGGAGGAGACTCAGCAGTTGACTGGGCAAACCACTTGGATGGTTTGGCTAAAAGTGTCACAATCGTACACCGTCGTGATGCTTTCCGAGCTCATGAACACAGTGTTGAAGTGTTGAAAAATTCAAATGTCAATATTTTGACACCTTATGTACCATACGAACTCTCAGGTGATGGCCAATTTGCTAAGAGCTTAACAGTTCAAAAGGTGAAATCAGATGAGACAGTAGAGTTACCGCTTGATGCATTGATTGTAAGCTTTGGTTTTTCAACTTCAAATAAAAACCTAAAAAACTGGAATGTTGATTACAAACGTTCAAGTATTACAGTTTCACCATTGTTTGAAACAAGTCAACCAGGTGTCTATGCAATCGGTGATGCAGCTGATTACGAAGGAAAAGTTGATTTGATTGCAACTGGTTTTGGTGAAGCACCAACAGCTATTAACCAAGCTATTAAATACATTTTCCCTGATCGTGATAATCGAGTTGTTCACTCAACATCATTAATTAATGAATAATAAAAAAGCCTTGTAAGACAGTGAATTCCACTTGTTTTACAAGGCTTTTTCTGAAATCAAAAATTCATTTTCTGAAATTGACGTTTTTGCAGAAAAATGATAGAATTTGAGAGAAAGTGCTTGACATTGATTGGAAATATAGTATAATTCTATCTGTAAACGATTTCAATGGAGGTGATGAGGATTCTAAAGTCTAAACGAAAACAATTAATCATGCAGAAATTGTCTCATGATAAATTTGTTCGGCTGGATGACTTAGTTAGCCTGCTAGATACCTCTGAATCCACTGTTCGAAGGGATTTAGACGAGCTTGAAAGTGAGCGAAAACTTCACCGAGTTCATGGTGGAGCTGAACTTCCTCACTCGCTCCAAGAGGAATTTACCAATCAACAAAAATCTATCAAAAACATTCAAGAAAAAAAGCTAGTTGCTCAAAAAGCAGCAGAAATGATTTCAAGTGATGAAGTTATTTTTGTGGATGCAGGAACAACCAACGAATTATTATTAGGCTATTTAAATCAGGATAATTTAACGGTTGTAACGAATTCAATTCACCACGCTGCTAAGTTGGTTGATAAAAACGTCAAGACCATCATTATTGGTGGTCATGTAAAAAAATCAACTGATGCAAGTATCGGAGTAGCAGCTTACGATCAAATTCGACAGTTGAATTTTGATAAGGCTTTCTTAGGTATTAATGGAATTGATGAAAAATTCCTAACAACACCTGACGTAGAGGAAGCGGTTATTAAAAGGACAGTTATCGAGAATGCCAGAAAGACTTATGTAGTCACTGACTCATCAAAGATTGGTCGTATTTCTTTTGCAAAGGTTGAAAAGATTGAAAATGTTACGATCATTACCAATCAATCTAGCGGAGCACTGATGAAAAAAATAAAAGAAAATACGAGGGTAATTGAAGTATGATTTACACAGTAACTCTGAATCCATCAATCGACTTTATCGTTCGCTTGGATAACTTAGTGCTTGACAGTGTTAACCGTATGTCTAGCGATGATAAGTTTGCTGGTGGTAAAGGAATTAACGTTAGTCGTATCTTGCAACGATTGGATATCGATAATACTGCAACTGGTTTTATCGGTGGTTTCACTGGACGTTTTGTTGCTGATAGCTTAGTAGCTGAAGGTATTAAAACAGACTTTGTTGAAGTTTCTGAAGATACACGTATTAACGTTAAAATCAAAGCTGGTGAAGAAACTGAAATTAATGGTGCTGGTCCAAAAATTTCAGATGAAAAATTAGAAGAATTGAAATCAATTCTTGCTGGCTTGTCTAGCGAAGATACTGTTGTTTTTGCGGGTTCAGCTCCAAGCAGCCTTGGAAACCAAGTTTACAACACTTTGATTCCAATTGCTAAAAAAGCTGGTGCTGAAGTAGTATGTGATTTTGAAGGGCAAACTCTTCTTGACTCACTAAACTATCAACCGCTTTTAGTAAAACCAAATAATCACGAATTGGCTGATATCTTTGGTGTAGAATTGAATGGTCTAGCTGATATTGAAAAATACGCTCGTGAAATTCTTGCTAAAGGTGCTAAAAACGTTATTATTTCAATGGCTGGAGATGGCGCATTGCTTGTAACTCCAGAAGCAGCATACTTCGCAAAACCAATTAAAGGTACAGTTAAAAACTCTGTAGGTGCTGGTGACTCAATGGTGGCAGGTTTCACTGGAGAATACGTTAAATCTGGTGACCCTGTTGAAGCTCTTAAATGGGGTGTCGCTTGTGGAACAGCAACTACATTCTCAGATGACTTAGCAACAGCTGAATTCATCAAAGAAACATATCAAAAAGTAGAGGTAGAAAAACTATGAAAATTCAAGACTTGCTTAAAAAAGAAGTCATGATTCTTGATTTGAAAGCAACTTCAAAAGAAGCTGTTATCGATGAAATGATTACAAGCCTTGTTGAAAACGGTGTTGTAACCGATTTTGATACTTTTAAACAAGGTATCATGAACCGTGAAGCTCAAACATCAACTGGTTTAGGTGATGGTATTGCTATGCCACACAGCAAAAATGCTGCTGTAAAAGAAGCAACAGTTCTTTTTGCAAAATCTACTGCTGGTGTTGACTATGAAGCCTTGGATGGACAACCAACATACCTATTCTTCATGATCGCTGCACCAGACGGGGCAAACGATACTCACTTGGCAGCCCTTGCTGAACTTTCAAAATACCTTTTGAAAGACGGTTTTGCAGATCAATTGCGTAAAGTAACTACTGCTGATGAAGTTATTGCAACATTTAACGCTGCAGAAGAAGATAACAAAGCAAAAGAAGAAGTCAAAGCTGCTCCAGTTTCAGATGATAAACCACTTATCGTTGCTGTAACAGCATGTACAACTGGTATTGCACATACTTACATGGCAGAAGAAGCCCTCATCAAACAAGGTGAAGAAATGGGTGTAACAGTTCGTGTTGAAACAAATGGTGCATCAGGTGTTGGTAACCGCTTGACAGCAGATGAAATTGCTCGCGCTAAAGGTGTTATCGTTGCTGCTGATAAAGCTGTTGAAATGGCTCGTTTCGACGGTAAACAATTGGTATCTCGTCCAGTTGCTGACGGTATCAAGAAAACTGAAGAATTAATTAACATCATCCTTGATGGTAAAGCTGATACTTACAAAGCTGCAGCAGGTTCTTCTACTGAAGAAAAAGAATCAAGTGAAAAACTTAGCCTTGGTGCTGCATTCTACAAACACTTGATGAGTGGTGTTTCTCAAATGTTGCCATTCGTTATCGGTGGTGGTATCATGATTGCACTTGCATTCTTGATTGATAACATTTTGGGTGTACCAAAAGATCAACTTTCTAACTTGGGTACATATCACCAAGCAGCTGCTTACTTCAAAACAATTGGTAATGCAGCATTTGGATTCATGCTTCCAATTTTAGCTGGTTACATTGCATACTCAATCGCTGAAAAACCAGGTCTTGTAGCTGGTTTCGTAGCTGGTGCTATTGCTTCAAGTGGTGCTGCATGGGGTAACCTTGAAGGAACTCCTTCAGGATTCCTTGGTGCTCTTGTTGGTGGTTTCCTTGCTGGTTGGCTTGTAAACCTTGTTAAAAAAGCATGTGCTGGTCTTCCACGTTCACTTGAAGGTATTAAATCTATCTTGCTTTACCCATTACTTGGTGTATTCTTGACAGGTTTTGCAATGCTATTTGTTAATATCCCAATGGCAGCAATCAACACTGGTTTGAACAACTTCCTTGGAGGTCTTCAAGGTGCATCAGCTGTTCTTCTAGGTGCTATCCTTGGTGGAATGATGGCTATCGATATGGGTGGACCATTTAACAAAGCTGCTTACGTATTTGGTACAGGTACACTTGCTGCATCTGTAGCATCAGGTGGTTCAGTTGCTATGGCATCAGTTATGGCTGGTGGTATGGTTCCTCCACTTGCAGTATTTGTTGCAACTCTTCTTTTCAAAAATAAATTCACTGAAGAAGAACGCAACTCAGGTTTGACTAACATTATCATGGGTCTTTCATTCATTACTGAAGGTGCTATTCCATTTGGTGCTGCTGACCCTGCTCGTGCTATCCCAAGCTTCATGGTTGGTTCAGCTGTAGCTGGTGGTCTTGTTGGTGCATTTGGTATCAAACTTATGGCTCCACACGGTGGTATCTTCGTTATTGCATTGACAAGCGCTCCAATCCTTTACCTTGTCTTTGTTATCATCGGAGCAATCATTGCGGGTATCCTATTTGGTGCTCTTCGCAAAGCTAAATAATTAAAAACAACTAATATAAAATTTTATTAATCTAACACACTAGAGAACCCCTTCGGGGGTTCTTTTTGTTATTTAAACACCACAGTTATAGTTTATAACTATAACAATATCTAACTACATAGCTGATAACTATAACAAAGCATAAAAAGATAGAATGGCTAGAACCGTTGAAAAATAAGGGCTTATCAGTTAAAATCTAAACTATAAAATTTTTGAATCATATAGTTTTAAACTAATGAGGTTATAGGAGGTAACTATGATTAAGGTTTCGAATTTGGGTTATCCGCGTTTAGGTGAGAATCGTGAGTGGAAAAAACTGATTGAATCGTATTGGTCTGGAAATATTTCTCAAGCTGAGTTAGAAGCACAAGCTAAGACGTTGCGTCTGTCATTTTTGAAAAAGCAAGCTGAGGCAGGGCTTGATTTTATTCCAGTAGGTGATTTTTCACTTTATGACCATATTTTGGATTTATCTGTTCAATTTGGTGTTATTCCAAATCGTTTTTCAAAAGAAGACGTCAATCTGGATTTGTTTTTTGCGATTGCTCGTGGAAACAAGGACAATGTGGCTTCTTCAATGAAAAAATGGTTCAATACAAATTATCACTACATTGTACCTGAATGGTCAAAAGTGAAGCCGCATTTGACAAATACACGCTTGCTTGATTTATACATTGAGGCAAGAGAGGTTGTTGGTGATAAGGCAAAGCCGGTAATTACAGGTCCTATTACTTATGTTGCACTTTCATCTGAAGTTAGTGATTTTACATCGGCAGTAAAAAAACTTTTACCACTTTATAAGCAAGTTTTTAAAGAATTAGCTGCAGCTGGTGCGACTTATGTTCAAGTTGATGAACCAATTTTTGTGACGGATGAGGGTGCTGGACTTTTAGAGGCTGCAAAATATGTTTATTCTTATTTTGCAAAGGAAGTGCCAGAGGTGAATATTATTTTCCAAACGTATTTTGAAGCATTGATTGATGCTGAAACATTGTCTGAACTTCCTGTAGCTGCTTTTGGACTTGACTTTGTTCATGGGTTTGATGAAAATTTGCAAGCTGTCGAAAATGGTCTTTTTGAGAATAAAGAAGTTTTTGCTGGCGTAGTTGATGGGCGAAATATTTGGGCAAATGATTTTGTAAAAACATCAGAACTGTTGAAAAAGCTCCAAGATAAGGTTGGTAATCTTGTGATTCAACCGTCTTGTTCCCTACTTCATGTTCCGGTGACGACAAAAAATGAGAATGAGCTAGAGTTAGTATTGAAAAATGGTCTTGCTTTTGCTGATGAAAAATTAGAAGAGCTGGTTCTTTTAGCTCAGCATTTAGATGGGAAAGAGTCAGATAGTTACAAACAGCATCTTGCTAACTTTGATGCTTTACAAGCAGCTGATTTTCGAAATGTTACCCTTGAAAACCTAGATAATGTTCCAACTCAGCGTGTAAACTATAAAGTTCGTCGTAAAGTACAAGAAGCTAAACTTGGTTTGCCAACTCTTCCGACTACAACTATTGGCTCATTTCCACAATCACCAGAGGTTAGAAGAACACGTTTGGCTTGGAAGCGTGGGGATATTTCTGATACAGAATACGAAGATTTTATCAAATCCGAAATTGCTCGTTGGATTAAAATTCAAGAGGATTTAGATCTCGATGTTCTGGTGCACGGTGAATTTGAACGTGTGGATATGGTGGAATTCTTCGGTCAAAAATTGGCTGGATTCACCACAACAAAACTTGGTTGGGTTCAATCGTATGGTTCTCGTGCCGTTAAACCGCCGATTATTTATGGTGATGTGAAACACATTCAACCATTATCAGTGAAAGAAGTGGTTTATGCACAAAGTTTAACTGATCGTCCGGTTAAAGGTATGCTAACAGGTCCAATCACGATTACGAATTGGTCGTTTGAGCGTTCTGATATTTCACGTGCTGATTTATTTAATCAAATTGGGCTTGCCATCAAAGACGAAATCAAATTGCTAGAAGATGCGGGTATTGCTATTATCCAAGTAGATGAGGCAGCACTTCGTGAGGGCTTGCCACTTCGTAAAGCTAAACAACAGGCATATCTTGACGATGCTGTGCATGCTTTTCGTATTGCTACTTCGTCGGTTAAAGATGAAACGCAAATTCACACACATATGTGTTATTCAAAATTTAACGAAATTATTGACTCAATTCGAGATTTGGATGCTGATGTTATTTCAATTGAGACAAGTCGTAGTCATGGAGATGTTATTCAGTCATTTGAAACAGCGGTTTATCCGCTTGGAATCGGTCTTGGTGTTTACGATATTCACTCACCTCGTGTTCCAACAAAAGAAGAAGTTATTGCAAATATCGAACGTCCTCTTCGTCAATTGTCTGTCGAACAATTCTGGGTTAATCCTGACTGTGGATTAAAAACACGTCGTGAACCAGAAACAGTTGCAGCGCTTAAAGTTTTAGTGGAAGCAACAAAGGAAGTCCGAGCAAAATACAGAAAATAAGGAAGGTTAAGCTATGTCACGATTATTAGAACGTTTAAAAACAGATATTCTGGTAGCTGACGGTGCTATGGGAACTCTTCTTTACGCCAATGGTCTTGACAATTGCTATGAAGCCTATAATTTGATTCATCCTGAAAAGGTATCTGCCATTCATAAAGCTTATATTGAAGCAGGAGCTGATGTCATCCAGACTAACACATATGCAGCAAAACGACACCGACTTAAGGGATATGGCTATGAAGATAAAGTCAAGGAGATTAATCAAGCTGGAGTCAGAATTGCAAGACAAGCTGCTGGGAAGGATACCTTTGTTTTGGGAACGGTTGGTGCTCTTCGTGGTCTAAAACAGTGTGAGTTATCACTTGATGAAATTATCCAAGAAACGCTTGAACAGGTGAACTACTTACTTGAAACTAATCAGATTGATGGATTACTTTTTGAAACTTATTATGATGAAGAAGAAATTATCGCGGTTTTAAAAGCAGTCAGGCCATTGACGGATTTACCAATTATTACTAATATTGCTCTTCATGAGGCGGGAATTACAGAAAATGGTAAGCCTTTAGTAGAAATTTTTGGCAAATTAGTCATGTTGGGAGCGGATGTTGTTGGATTAAATTGTCATTTGGGACCTTATCACATGATTCAATCTCTAAAACAAGTTCCGCTTTTTGCCCAGTCTTATTTGTCGGTTTATCCAAATGCTAGTTTATTATCATTTGTTGATGATAATGGTAGTGGGCAATATGGCTTTAGTCAAAATGCGGATTATTTTGGAAAAAGTGCAGAGCTTTTAGTGGCTGAAGGGGCTCGTTTGATTGGTGGATGTTGTGGTACGACACCAGATCATATTAGAGCTGTTAAGCGTGCTGTCAAAGGTTTAAAACCAGTTTCGCGAAAATTTGTGACACCAATGGTTGAAGAAGCTGAGCTGATTAAGGCAGTCAAGCAGTCTGAGACTATTGTCGACAAGGTAAAACGGCAAGTGACCGTAATTGCAGAAATTGATCCTCCAAAAACGTTGGATATTGAGAAGTTTACTGAAGGTGTCAAAGCTCTAGATGACGCAGGTGTCTCAGCTATAACATTGGCAGATAATTCTCTTGCTAAGACAAGAATTTGCAATGTCAGTATTGCATCACTTTTGAAAAATGAGATTTCAACACCATTTTTACTACATTTATCGTGTCGTGATCACAATATGATAGGTCTTCAATCACGTCTTTTGGGAATGGACATTTTAGGATTTCATCAAGTTCTAGCAATTACAGGGGATCCATCTAAAATAGGAGATTTTCCGGGAGCAACCAGCGTATATGATGCTACAAGTTTTAAGTTATTAGAGCTGATTAAGCAGCTTAACAAGGGAAAAGGATACAGTGGCGCTAGCATAAAAAAAGAAACAACTTTTACAGCAGCTGCAGCATTTAACCCAAATGTTAAAAATTTATCACGTTGCAGTCGTTTGATAGATAAAAAAATTGCTGCAGGAGCTGATTGTTTTATTACGCAGCCCATATTTAACAAAGAGATTATTGAAAATTTAGCAGAGCTAACAAGAGATTATGAAGCACCGTTTTTTGTTGGAATAATGCCAATTACGAGCTACAATAACGCAATTTTTCTACATAATGAGGTTCCAGGTATTCAGTTGTCGGATGACTTTTTAGAAAAAATAGAAGCGGTCAAAGACGATAAGAATAAATGTCAAGAATTAGCATTACAAGAAAGCAAGGCTTTAATTGACTACGCTTTAGAGTTTTTTAATGGGATTTATCTTATTACCCCTTTTATGCGATATGATTTAACTGTCGAGCTAGTTAATTACATTCACCAAAAGGTGGAAGAGAAAAAACAAAAAATATCATAAAAATGGACAATTAAGTCCATTTTTTTCTTGACTTGGAGTGGGCTCTAAGGTGTAAAATGAAACCGTTTAAAAAATAAGTGGAGGTCTCTTATGGAATACACAAAATTGGGAAATACAGGTCTTGAAGTGTCAAAATTGTGCCTTGGTTGCATGAGTTTTGGGGATGCTAGCCTTGGTTTTCATTCTGGTTGGCTCTTAGATGAAGAAAAATCACGCGTTATTATTAAAAAAGCCCTTGATTTGGGTGTCAATTTTTTTGATACAGCCAATGTTTACGGAAAAGGAACTAGCGAAGAATATCTTGGGCGTGCCCTTCGTGATTTTGCAGACCGTGATGAAGTGATTATCGCTACTAAGGTTTTCTTTGGTGATGGTCAGCACGATGGAAGAAATACAACTGGTTTATCTAGAAAAGCGATTTTTAATCAAGTGGAAGCTAGTCTTAAACGCTTGGGAACTGATTATATCGATGTTCTTTACATTCACCGTTGGGATTACAATACGCCGATTGAAGAAACCATGTCTGCCCTAAATGATTTGGTGCGTTCTGGCAAGGTGCATTATCTTGGTGCGTCAGCAATGTATACTTGGCAATTTCAAAAAGCACAATATGTGGCTGAGAAAAATGGTTGGACGAAATTTTCAGTCATGCAAAATCATTACAATATGCTTTATCGTGAAGATGAACGTGAAATGATTCCGTTTTGTAAAGATTCAGGTGTTGGTTTAGCACCATATAGTCCTTTAGCTGCTGGTCGTGTGGTTAGAGATTGGGATGCTGATACTGCTCGCAGTAAAACGGATGAAACTGCAAAAATGAAATACGATAGCACTGAAGAGCAAGATAAAGCAATTGTTGCGCGTGTGGCAGAAGTCGCAGAAAAATATGGTGTGACTCGCGCTCAAGTTGCACTTGCTTGGCTATGGCAAAAAGGAATTGACTCACCAATTGTCGGTGTCACAAAAGAAAAATACCTAGATGATTTTATGGGCGCTTTTGATGTGACATTAACTGAAGATGATATGGCTTATTTAGATGAAAAATATTTGCCACATAAAATTGTAGGTGCCTTATAAGACAAAAGTTTCTGGCTTTGTGCTGGAAACTTTTTTTGGTTAATTCGATTCATTTAACTTGACACGGTGTCATAAAAGAGTATAATAAAAACATAAAATGACATGGTGTCAAAATAAAAGGAGGTAGATATGGGTAGAATTTCTAGAGAAGAATGTCAGAGAAGACGTGAGGAAATCATTGATGTAGCACAAGCTCTTTACCAAGAAATGCCATTTAAGGAAATCAATGTTAAAGAAATTGGTAATCGTCTGTCGTTTACCCGCACAGCTATTTATACCTATTTTGATAATAAAGAAGAAATCTTTTTAGCTCTTTTGGAGCGAGAATATTTAAAATGGGAGCAAGATTTGCAAGACATTTTGAAAAAGGAAAAACTAACTCAAGAAATGTTTGCTAGTGAAATGGCAAAAAGTCTTGAAGAGAGATTAACTTTGCTTAAAATTTTAGCGGTGGACATGGCTTCGCTTGATGCTGAAAGTCGAATTGAACCTTTAGTAGAGTTTAAAAAAGTTTATGGACGCTCTCTTGATTTGGTGAGACAGATACTTGAAAAACATTTTCCAAAACGAAATGAGATAGCCAATCAACAGTTTATTTTTGCCTTTTTCCCATTTCTTTACGGCGTTTATCCGTACACAGAAGTGACAGAAAAACAAAAAGAAGCAATGGCTGAGGCAGAAGTTCCTTACGTTTACATGAGTGTTTCAGAAATGATTGAAAATTGTATTTTAAATTTGATGAAATAGGAGAAAAAATGTATTTAATCGATATTACAATTAACGCTGAGCAAGTTCCTGCTGATAAGGCTGATGAACTTTTGGCTGGGCATCGCGAATGGTTTGGTGCTCAAGCTAAGGCAGGTAATTTTTTGTTAGTAGGACCATATCGTGATAAAGCAATGGCAGGGCTTGTGATTGCACAGGCAAATAGCAGAGCTGAATTAGATGAATTGATTGCTAAAGATGCTTACTATCCAGATATGGCAACTTATGATGTTCACGAATTTCAAGCTAATATTATCGCAGAAAATATTACAGACTATAAAGGAAAATAAGAGGTGACAGATATGACTCAAAAAACAGAAGCAAAAATTGCACTAGGAACATGGTCTTGGGGAGTTGGTGGTTTTGCTGGTGGTGATGCCGTTTTTGGTAACCAACTAGATACAGCTGATTTGAAAGACGTCTTTAATACTGCCATGGATAATGGATTTAATGTTTTTGACACAGCTTACGCTTACGCAAATGGTGAATCTGAACGTATTCTTGGTGAACTTTCTAATGCTTATGGTCGTGACCAAGTCGTTATTTCAGATAAATTTACACCAGGTATGCAAAATGATGCAGCTGAAAATCCAGTTGTTGATATGCTCGAAGGAAGTTTAAAACGTTTAGGAACTGATTTTATTGATATTTATTGGATTCACAATTCAGCAGATGTAGAACGTTGGACACCACTTTTGGTTGATGCGGTAAAAACTGGAAAAATTGGACGTATTGGTGTTTCAAATCACAGTCTTAGCCAAGTGAAGCGAGTCCAAGACATTTTAGCGCCACATGGTATTAAAGTTTCAGCTGTTCAAAATCACTTTAGTCTTTTGTACCGTAATTCTATCGAAGATGGACTACTTGATTATTGTAAAGAAAATGATATTCAATTTTTCTCATATATGGTGCTAGAACAAGGTGCTCTTTCAGGAAAATATGATGAGAACCACTTGCTACCAGAAAATTCAAGTCGTGGTAAAACTTATAATCCACTTTTCCCAGCTTTGAAAGATTTACTTGCTGGTTTGCGTAAATTAGCTGACAAATATGACGTTTCTCCAGCACAAATTGCGACTGCTTGGGCGATTGGTCGAGGAACAACACCGATTTTAGGTGTAACAAAAGTGGAACAAGTGATTGATGCCGCGCAAGCTTCGACTATTATCTTGACAGATGAGGAAGTCTCACAATTGGAACAAACTGCTGTTGCATCAGTTGTTGATACTCGTGGTGGTTGGGAAGGTCAAGCTTAATTGTTGAGAGGAGTATGCAATTGAAAACAACTATTTTTACATTTCACCCTAATTTAGAAAATGGCTCACGCATTAACGCTAACCTTGCAAAAGCAGCCAGTACAGCAGGTTTTGAAGTTCGCGATGTTTATCAATTATATCCCGATTTTAAAATTGATGTGGCAGCAGAACAAGCAGCACTTGAGGCAGCTGATCGAATTGTTTTGCAATTTCCGATTTATTGGTACCAAACACCCGCTCTTCTAAAACAATGGTTTGATGCTGTTTTAGAATATGGTTGGGCTTATGGTTCAACTGGAAATGCTCTTTGTGGTAAAGAAGTAATTTTAGCAGCAAGTTTTGGTGCAGCTCTTGATGATTACCAACTTGAAGGTCGTTTTCACACAACTATTGAAGAGGTTTTAAAACCAATTGTGACTATCCAATATCACACAGGTTTGCAATTTTTAGAGCCATTTATTACAACAGGCACTCTTAAGCTAAGTGATGCTAACTTATCAGAGCAAGCCGAAAAATTTGTTGAAGTTTTATCTGCGGAATAATTTCTTTCATTTCAAAGCGAAAGGAGAAAGCGATGCAATACGTAACCCTCAATACTGGGGCACAGATGCCTCAGTTGGGATTTGGTGTTTATCAAATTCCTGAAAAAGAGACAGAGAGAATTGTTAGGCAAGCGATAAAAACAGGCTACCGTCACATTGATACGGCACAATATTATCGTAATGAAGTTGGTGTTGGTCAGGCGATTAAGGCGTCTGGTTTGCCAAGAGAGGGCTTTTTCATCACAACCAAATTAGCAACATCAGGTTATCGTGCGACAAAGGCACAGATTGCGCAGGCTTTAAAGAATTTGCAAACAGATTATATTGATTTGATGTTGATTCATTGGGTGGTATCTGATTACGAAGGAACTTACCAAGCTTTGCAAGAAGCTTATCAAGCAGGTCAATTAAAAGCAATCGGTTTGTCGAATTTTAACCAAGAACAAATCAAAGGAATTTTAGCTAAATTTTCTGTGAAACCAGCGGTGCTCCAAAATGAAATGCACGTTTTTCAGCAACAAGTTGCTATGCGACAATTTTGCCACGAAAATGATATTCAATTTGAATCTTGGGCGCCTTTTGGCGAAGGCAAGGAAAATATTTTTAATCATCCTTTGTTAACAACGATTGGCAGCCAATATCACAAGACAGCTGCGCAGGTTATTTTACGCTTTTTACTTCAAGAAGGTGTGGTAGCTATTCCAAAATCAGCCAATAGTGAACGGATGAAACAGAATTTTGAGGTTTTTGATTTTGAATTGTCTGCTAAAGATATGGAAGCAATTCGCCAGCTTGACCGTGGACATGGTTTATTTGGTTGGAACGAATGAGACAGAAAAGGAGTATCAAAATGAAGATTTTTGTGGCAGGTTCGACAGGTCGTGTAGCGACAGAACTTTTGAAAAAATTATCAGCAAAAAATTACCAAGTGATTGCGGGTGCTCGTCGTCCAGAAGCAGTTGTTGAACTCCCCAATGTTACGCCACAGAAAATGGATTTGCATGCTTCGGTTGATAATATTGCAGAACTTTTAAAAGGTGCTGACGTTGTTGTGTTTGCGGCGGGTTCTCGTGGTAAGGATTTGCTACAAACCGATGACTACGGCGCTGTCAAATTAATGCAGGCAGCTAAAAAAGTTGGCATAACACGCTTTGTTATGCTCAGTGCTCTCTTTTCGTTAACACCAGAAAAATGGCCTGAGAATCTGACTGATTATTATATCGCTAAATTCTTTGCGGATAATTATCTGGTGAATCAATCTGGTTTGGACTACACGATTGTTCAGCCAGGAAATTTATTGGAAGAAGCAGGGCAAGGTCACATTGCTTTGGGAGATAAAGGCTTTACCGCTATTTCAATTGAAGATGTGGCGAGTGTTTTAGCAGAAATTGTTGACAAACCGTCAACTTTTAAACGTGTGATTGCGATTAATCCAGGTAATACACCTATTGAAAAAATCTTTGATTAAAGTCAAAAAACAGCTTGACGTAGAGTTGACTCTAAGGTGTATGATAAAAGACACTTGGAAAGTTTAATGGCTTCCAGAAGGGAGGATTCTGATGTCGAAATCATTGATTATTTACTTTTCCATTACAGGAAATACGAAACGTGTTGCACAGCAAATGGCACGTAAAATAGGCGCTGATTTGTATCAAATTGACGTTGAAAATCCCTATACAAGTAAGGATTTAGACTGGATAATTCCAAATTGTCGTGCCAATGTTGAACAAAAAGATTCAGCAAGTCGCCCAGCTTATCACGGGGAATTGCCTGATATTAGCCAATATGACACAGTTATTTTTGGTCATCCGATTTGGTGGGGAATTCCGCCACGTATCATCTATACGGTCATCGAAGCTTTGGACTTGTCTGATAAAAAAGTGGCTAGTTTTGCAACCTCTGGCGGTTCAACTTATAGTGATGCCCAGATTGAAATGTATAATTTGCTGAAAAATCCTGTCAAGGGGCGTATTTTATCAAGCGAAACGTCAATTAATAGCTGGTTGGCAGATAACGGTCTGATTAGTTAGTTTATTATTGAAAAAAATTAAAAAAGTATTTGACTTGGAGTGGACTCCAAGGTGTATGATAATCATACTTAAAAAAAATTCAAAGGAGACGATATGGTACTTGAAACAATTTCATCACCACAAGATTTAAAACAATTATCACGTGAAGATTTGCACCGTGTTGTTGATGAAGCACGACAAGCGCTTCTTGAAAAAACAAGCCAACATGGTGGACACAATGGACCGAACTTTGGTATGGTTGAAATGACAGTTGCTATGCACTATGTCTTTAATTCACCAGTAGATAAATTCATTTTTGACGTGTCACACCAATCATACGTTCATAAAATGTTAACTGGTCGTGCGCAAGCTTTTCTTGACTCAGCGCATTATGATGACGTATCAGGTTACACAAATCCTAAAGAAAGCGAACATGACCTCTTCACAGTAGGTCACACGTCAACTTCTTTGTCTCTTGCATCAGGTGTTGCTAAAGCGCGTGATTTAAAAGATGAATCATACAACGTAGTTGCAGTCATTGGGGATGGTTCTCTTTCAGGTGGTATGGCATACGAAGGTTTGAACCAAATCGCAACAGAAGGCACAAATATAATTGTCATTGTTAACGATAACGACCAATCAATTGCTGTTAACCCAACTGGTGGTATTTACACAGCCCTTCGTGACCTGCGTGAAAGCAATGGTCAAGCTGAAAATAATCTTTTCGAAGCTCTTGGATTTGATTATCATTACCTTGATGCGGGTAATGACCTCGATGCTTTGATTGCTTTGTTTGAAAAGATCAAAGATACTAATCATCCAGTTTTGTTACATATTCATACGCAAAAAGGTCATGGTGTGACATTCATGGAAGAAAATCGTGAAGCATTCCATGCAGGTGGACCCTACAATCCCGAAACAGGTGTGTATCTTCGAGGTGGAAATGCTGGTGAAACATACAATAGCATCACTACAGATTTTGTCTTGAATAAAATTAAGAATGATCCGACAGTTGTTGCTGTTAATGCAGGAACACCAATGTTTATGTTGAACCAAGATCAACGTAAAGAAGCCGGGAAACAATTTGTTGATGTCGGTATCGCTGAAGAAGAAGCTGCTACAATGTCAGCTGGGCTTGCTAAAAATGGTGCCAAACCAATTTGGTATGTTGCAGCGCCATTTATGCAACGTACATATGACCAATGGTCTCATGACATTGCGCTGAACAATCTTCCGGTTACAACACTTGTTTACTCAGCATCTGTTAATGCAATGAATGACGAAAGTCACCTTGGTTTTTTTGATATTCCATTCTTGGCACACATTCCAAACGTTGTTTATTTGGCACCAACAAGTAAGGAAGAACACATGGCTATGCTTGATTGGGCAGTTGAACAAAATGAACATCCAGTTGCTATCCGTATTCCTGTTGGACCACTTCGTGAGACAGGTGTTGCAGATAACACAGATTACTCAATTCTTAATAAAAACCAAGTGACTCAAAAAGGTAACAAGGTTGCTATCTTTGGACTTGGTAACTTCTACGCTTTAGCAGAGGAAGTTGCTAATAAATTAGCTGACAAACATGGTATTACAGCGACAATTGTTAATCCAAAATTCATCACAGGATTGGATGAAGAATTGCTTGATAGCTTGGCAGTTGAGCACCAGCTTGTTGTAACGCTTGAAGATGGCGTACTTGAAGGTGGTTACGGTCAAATGGTTGCAAGCTATCTTGGTGACCATGATCTTAAGGTTCAAAACTACGGAGTGGAAAAAGCTTTCCATGACCGTTACAATGCTCAAGAATTGTTAGCTGAAAATGGTATTTCTGTAGAAAATATCGTTAACAACATTTTGAAAAATGTAGATTAATAAAATAGAAAGGTCAGTGCCGTTAGACGCTGACTTTTTTCTTAACTTAACAGTTGATTAACTCATTTTTAATGAAAATTTGGTATACTGAAAATTGATATTTTGAAAGGATTGTGTGCATTTGGCAAAGGTAAGAAAAATAAAAGGAAGAAGAAAAGTTAGGAGAAAACGAACTTCTAAAAAACTGTCAAAATCAGTTTTGTATGGAATGGTTTTTCTGGCTTTTTTGTCTTGTTCGACCTTGATGTTCTATGCCATTTCTTCGCAAGACGGCGCTTATTCAGCTTCTGCAGATACAAGCCAATCATCTCAAGATACGACAACGATTTCATTTATTC
Organism: Streptococcus equinus; assembly: GCF_049393805.1. Taxonomy (NCBI): domain Bacteria; kingdom Bacillati; phylum Bacillota; class Bacilli; order Lactobacillales; family Streptococcaceae; genus Streptococcus; species Streptococcus equinus. Next base: position 160,012 of record NZ_CP185763.1, on the reverse strand, counting down.
AGGAAATTGGTGAAACAGCGCGCCAAATTGCTGCTCAAAATGATTTGTATGCTTCGGTTATGATTGCGCAAGCTATTCTTGAGTCAAATAGTGGTCAGTCTGCACTTAGTCAACCTCCTTACTATAATTATTTTGGCATTAAAGGTGATTACAACGGGCAGTCGACAACTATGCAAACTTGGGAAGATGATGGCAGTGGGAATACTTATACGATTGATGCTCAGTTCCGTTCTTACGGTAGCCAAGAAGAATCGTTACAAGATTATGCACAGTTCTTACAAAAAGATATTTATGCTGGAGTTCGAAAATCAAATACAACATCTTATCAAGATGCTACGGCAGCATTGACAGGAACTTATGCCACAGACACATCGTATGGCAGCAAGTTAAACCAAATTATTTCAGAATATGACTTGACAATTTACGATAGTTGGTGAGCGTTTCCTTCTTTTGAAAAAGTTGTTCGATATTGTTTCAAACTTCAAAGAAAAGCGTGCAAAATACAAGTTATTTATGCTATAATGAAAAGTGATATACAAAGAGGAGATTAGTATGGAATTAGTACGTGAAAAAGAATTTGTCAACCAATACCATTATGATGCAAGAAATCTCGAATGGGAAAAAGAAAATGGTACACCGAAGACTAATTTTGAAGTAACATTTCAATTAGTGAAAAAAGACACAGACAACAATCAAACAACAATTGTTTCTGTTTTGCAGTTTATGGTCGTGAAACAAGAGTTTGTTATTAGCGGTGTTGTCTCACAAATGGTTCACATTCAAAATCGTATTGTTAACGAACCAAGCGAATTCACTAAGGACGAAGTTGAATATTTGGCTGCACCTTTACTAGATATCGTGCAACGCCTAACATACGAAGTAACCGAAATTGCCCTCGATCGTCCAGGGGTTAAATTGGAGTTTAGAAATTAATGAAATTAGCAGTTATAACAGATACAACCGCAGTTTTGTCAGATGACATCAAGGCTAAAGAGAATCTTTTTGTCCTTGATATCCCTATTATGATTGATGGTGTTTCTTATGTAGAAGGTAAAAATCTAAGCTTAGATGATTTTTACAAGAAAATGGCAGCATCACCAGTTCTTCCAAAAACAAGTCAACCAAGTTTAGCAAAATTAGATGAAATCTTAACAAAAGTTTCTTCTGAAGGCTACACACATGTTGTTGGTTTGTTCTTGTCATCTGGTATTTCAGGATTCTGGCAAAATATTCAATTCTTGATTGAAGACTACCCTGAATTGACGATTGCATTTCCAGATAGCAAAATCACTTCAGCACCACTAGGTAGCATGGTTCGCAATACTTTGAATTGGGCTGAAGCAGGTGTTTCATTCGACGATATTTTAGCAAAATTGCAAAAACAAATCGATGGAACAAGTGCCTTTATTATGGTGGATGATTTGAATCACTTGGTAAAAGGTGGTCGTTTGTCAAATGGTTCAGCTTTGATTGGTAACTTGCTTAGCATCAAACCAATTCTTTACTTTAACGACGAAGGTGTTATTGAAGTTTACGAAAAAGTTCGAACAGAGAAAAAAGCTATTAAACGTCTCGTTGATGTTCTTTCAGAAGTGACAGTTAATGGAGATTACGAAGTCTTTATTATCCATTCTCGTGCCGAAGAAAAAGCACAACACTTCTATCAAGCTTTGGCAGATAAAGGTCAGACTGATAATCTTGAAATTGTATCATTTGATGGCGTAATTGCTACTCATTTAGGGGAAGGCGCAGTTGCATTTGGTTTCACACCAATTGTCTAAGTGTTAGAGAGGAAAAAAACATGAGTATTAAAGTTATCGTAGCAGGTTTTAAAGGGAGAATGGGCTCAGCAGCCGTTAATATGGTTAAGGAAGACAAAGACTTGAACTTAGCAGGCTTGCTTGATCCATTTGCGACTGAAACAGAAGTTGACGGTGTTCCAGTTTTTACTGACAAATCACAACTAGTTGGCTTTGACGCTGACGTGTGGGTTGATTTTACGATGCCATCTGTCGCTTATGAAAATACTCGTTTTGCCTTGGAGAATGGTTTTGCTCCTGTTGTTGGAACAACTGGTTTTTCTGAAGAAGAAATTGCAGAGCTTATTGCTCTTTCTGAAGAAAAGAAAACTGGTGGGCTAATCGCTCCAAATTTTGCTATCGGTGCTATTTTACTCATGGAATTTGCCGCTAAAGCTGCTAAATACTTCCCAGATGTTGAGATTATTGAACTACATCATGATAAGAAGAAAGATGCTCCTTCAGGAACAGCTGTTAAGACTGCTGAATTGATCCGTGAAGTGCGTCAGCCTAAAAAACAAGGTGCAGCTGATGAAGTTGAAACACTAAAGGGTGCGCGTGGTGCTGATTTTGATGGCATGCGTATTCACAGTGTTCGTTTACCTGGTTTGGTTGCTCACCAAGAAGTTATTTTTGGAGCACAAGGTGAAGGTTTGACACTTCGTCATGATTCATATGATCGTATTTCATTTATGAGTGGCGTAAATATTGGAATTAAAGCAGTTGTGAAACAAGATAAACTTGTTTATGGTTTGGAAAAATTACTATGAAATTAAATAATTTGCCTTCTGAATTTCAGGAGGCTTTACCAATTTTAAAGAAAATTCGTGAAGCAGGCTATGAAGCTTACTTTGTTGGCGGCAGTGTACGTGATGTGTTATTGCACCGCCCAATTCACGATGTTGATATTGCGACAAGCTCTTATCCAGAAGAGACAAAAAGCATTTTTCATCGTACGGTTGATATCGGTATTGAACACGGAACAGTTCTCGTGTTAGAAGAGGGTGGAGAGTATGAAATTACGACTTTCCGTACTGAAGATGTTTACGTGGATTATCGTAGACCAAGCAGCGTATCATTTGTTCGATCACTTGAAGAAGATTTGAAACGTCGTGATTTTACGGTGAATGCTTTTGCTCTTGACGAAACAGGTTTGATTATTGATAAATTCAATGGTTTAGACGACTTGAAAGCGAAGCTTTTGCGCGCAGTAGGAAATCCTGCAGAGCGTTTTAACGAAGATGCTCTTCGCATTATGCGTGGTTTCCGTTTTTCTGCGAGTCTTGATTTTGACATTGAACCTGAAACTTTTGCTGCAATGGCAGCACATGCGCCCTTACTTGAAAAAATTTCGGTAGAGCGCTCTTTTATTGAGTTTGACAAACTTTTGATGGCACCTTTCTGGCGTAAAGGGATTAAAGCCATGATTGCAAGTGATGCTCAAAAATATCTTCCTTATCTTGAAAATGCACATGATAATTTGCAGCAATTGTTGGATGATTTATCTTGTGATTATCACTTTAAATCGTCTGAACAAGCTTGGGCAGCTTTGCTATTAGCTTTAGAGATTAAGGATGTTCGAGCATTCTTGCGTGCTTGGAAAACGTCAAGTCAATTTCAAAAGGATGTTGAAAAAATCGTATCAATTTATCGTTTCCGCATGACCAATGAACTTGACAAGATGGAAATGTATAGCTATGGTAGAAACTTGATTGAGCAAGCTGAAGATCTTCGCTTAGGTTTTGGTTTGCCAGTTGATTTTGACATTATTGATCGATTAGATAAAGAATTGACGATTCATGATAAGCATGAAATTGTGGTTAATGGAGGCATTTTAATCAAAGAAATGCAATACAAACCAGGACCAGAACTTGGTAAAATCTTAAAAGAAATCGAAAAACAAATTGTCCTTGGAGAATTAGCAAACGACAAAGAGGCAATTTTTGAATTCATTAGAAAGGAAAACAAATGAGCGATTTTATCGTAGAACATTTAACAAAATCTGTTGGGGATAAAACCGTCTTTCGTGATATTTCCTTTATTATTCATGATTTTGATCGTATCGGAATTATTGGTGTTAATGGGACCGGTAAAACAACCTTGCTCGATGTTATCTCAGGTCGACTTGGTTTTGACGGTGATGTGTCACCATTTTCTGCCAAGAATGGTTATAAAATTGCTTATTTGACGCAAGAACCTGAATTTGACAATGAGAAAACCATTTTGGACACTGTTTTGTCATCTGATTTACGCGAAATGACTTTGATTAAGACTTATGAAACCTTGATGGCAAATTATGATGAAGCTAATCAAGATAAGCTTGAAAAAGTCATGGCCGAGATGGACTCACTTGATGCTTGGGCGATTGAGAGTGAAGTGAAGACAGTTTTGACAAAACTTGGTCTTGAAGATTTGTCACAAAAAGTTGGTGATTTGTCTGGAGGTCTTCGTCGCCGCGTGCAATTAGCACAAGTCTTGCTAAATGATGCTGACTTGTTGTTGCTTGACGAGCCGACAAACCATTTGGATATTGATACCATTGCTTGGCTGACAAATTTCTTGAAAACTTCTAAAAAGACAGTTCTTTTCATCACCCACGACCGATATTTCTTGGATAATGTGGCAACACGCATTTTTGAATTGGCAAATAGTCAATTGACAGAATACCAAGGAAATTATCAGGACTACGTTCGTTTGCGTGCAGAACAAGACGAGCGTGACGCAGCAACGCTTCACAAGAAAAAACAACTTTACAAGCAGGAGTTGGCTTGGATGCGTACGCAACCACAAGCTCGTGCAACAAAACAACAAGCACGTATTAATCGATTTAATGATTTAAAAGCTGACTTGTCTGGTACGACTCAGTCGACAGAGCTTGAAATTAACTTTGAAACAAGCCGTATCGGGAAAAAAGTTATCAATTTTGAAGATGTTTCATTTGCTTTTCCTGATAAACAAATCCTAACAGATTTCAATTTATTGGTGCAAAATAAAGACCGAATTGGGATTGTTGGAGATAACGGAGTCGGGAAATCAACCCTTCTTAATTTGATTAATGGTGATTTGAAGCCAAGTTCAGGTAAACTTGAAATTGGTGAGACTGTTCGCATTGGTTATTTCTCACAATTGCCAAAAGATATGGACGAGAACAAACGTGTTATCAATTATCTTCAAGAAGTGGCAGATGAGGTTAAGACAAGTGTAGGTTCAACAAGCGTCACAGATTTACTTGAACAATTCTTGTTCCCACGTTCAACGCATGGAACTTTGATTTCAAAACTTTCTGGTGGTGAGAAGAAACGTCTTTACCTCTTGAAAATTTTGATTGAAAAACCAAATGTTCTTTTGCTCGACGAACCGACAAACGACCTTGACATTGCGACTTTGACTGTTCTTGAAAGCTTCTTACAAACTTTCCAAGGGCCAGTTATCACAGTTAGTCACGACCGCTATTTCCTTGATAAGGTAGCTAATAAAATTTTGGCCTTTGAAAATGGTCATATCAGAGAATTTTTCGGAAATTACACGGATTATCTTGACGAAAAAGCATTTGAAGAAAATGCAGCAGAACAAGTTAAAAAAGAATCACAACAAAAGACCGAAAAAGAAAAAACGAAAAAGAAACGCATGTCTTATTTTGAAAAACAAGAATGGGAAGTCATCGAAGATGAAATTGCCAAACTTGAAGAAGACATCGAATCTATCGAAGCTCAAATGCAAGAAAATGCCAGTGATTATGGTAAATTAGCAGAGCTTCAACGTTCATTAGATGAAGCTAATGAAAACTTACTTGAAAAATACGAAAGATATGAATACCTAAGTGACTTAGCCGAGTAGGCGAGGTCACTTCTTTCATACACAAAATATAGAAAGGAAAGACCATGAAACTAATTTGGACTTATTTGAAAAAATATCCTAAATGGCTAATTCTAGATGTTGTCGGAGCCTTAACTTTTGTATTGGTTAACTTAGGTTTGCCAACAGCTCTAGCTCGAATGATTGACCAAGGGGTAACACCTGGAAATAAAGAACGTGTTTATTTTTGGGCGATTGTTATGTTTGCCATCATTGTCATTGGTACTGTTGGGCGTGTTGTACTTGCTTATGCGGCGGGTAAAATCACAACTAATATGATTAAAGATATGCGTAATGATATGTATGATAAATTACAACAATATTCACACCATGAATATGAACAAATTGGTGTGTCTTCCCTTGTTACGCGTATGACGAGTGATGCTTTCATCTTGACACAATTTGCTGAGCAGTCACTTCGAATGGGTGTGATTACACCTTTGATGATGGTTTCTAGTGTTGTTATGATTTTGCTGACAAGTCCGTCGTTAGCATGGATTGTAGCAGTTGCCATTCCATTTTTGATTTTAGTTGTTTATTATGTGGCAACTAAGACACGTCCATTATCTGAAAAACAACAAGCAACTCTAGATAAAATTAACCAATATGTTCGTGAAAATTTAACTGGCTTGCGCGTTATTCGTGCATTTGCTAGAGAAGATTTCCAAGAAAAACGTTTTGATTCGAAAAATGAAGAATACAAAGATTTATCAAGTCGTCTCTTTATTTTGACAGGATTGACCGAGCCGCTGTTTGTTTTGATTATCATTTCAATGATTGTCTCAATTGTCTGGTTTGCTTTGAACCCGTTAGCAAGTGGTGCTTTGCAAATCGGTAACCTAGTTGCCTTCATTGAGTATAGTTTCCACGCATTATTTTCATTCTTGCTTTTTGCCAATTTATTTACCATGTATCCAAGAATGGTTGTTTCAAGTGAACGTATTTCTGAAGTTATGAATATGCCAATCTCTATCAATCCGAATGAAGATGGTGTAACTGAAACACAAACAAAAGGTTATTTGGAATTTGACAAGGTTACATTCGCTTATCCTGGCGAAACAGAAAGCCCGGTCTTAAAAGATATTTCCTTCAAGGCAAAACCTGGTGAAACCATTGCCTTTATCGGGTCAACTGGTTCTGGTAAATCTTCTCTTGTGAATCTGATTCCACGTTTTTACGATGTTACACTTGGTAAAATCTTAGTGGATGGTGTTGATGTCAGAGATTATCAGTTGAAAGCACTTCGTCAAAAAATTGGTTTTATTCCTCAAAAAGCTTTGCTATTTACAGGAACAATTGAGGAAAACTTAAAATATGGTAAGGCTGACGCAACAAACTTTGAATTGCAAGAAGCTGCAGACGTTGCGCAGGCAAAAGAATTTATTGAAAGTCGTGATGAACGTTATCAGACTCACTTGGCAGAGGGCGGAAGCAATTTGTCTGGTGGTCAAAAACAACGTTTGTCAATTGCGCGTGCGGTTGTTAAGAAACCCGATATTTACATTTTCGATGATTCATTCTCAGCTCTTGATTATAAGACTGATGCGCAGTTGCGTGCTCGTTTAAAAGAGGTTACGCATAATGCGACGGTTTTAATTGTTGCTCAACGTGTTGGTACTATCATGAATGCTGACCAAATTATCGTTCTTGATAAGGGTGAAATTGTAGGTCGTGGTACACACGACGAATTAATGCAATCAAATGATATTTATCGTGAAATTGCTAATTCACAGTTGAAAAATGTAGATGGAATGAAAGGAGAGTAAACATGGAAAAACGAAATGTATTTTTACGTTTATGGGATTATCTCCGCAACTATAAAGGCTCACTTTTCTTAGCGATTTTTCTTAAAATTTTCAGTGGTATCATGAGTGTGTTGGAGCCTTTCGTACTTGGTCTTGCAATTACTGAATTAACAGCAAACTTACTTGATATGGCTCGAGGTGTTTCTGGCGCACATATCAATACAACTTATATTGCGATTATTTTGGTACTGTATTTTATTCGTGGATTTGGTTATGAAATTGGTTCATACGGCTCAAACTTCTTTATGACTAAAGCGGTGCAAAAAACGATTCATGATTTGCGTCGTGATTTGAGTGAAAAAATCAATAAAATTCCAGTTTCATATTTTGATAGCCAACAATTTGGTAATGTTTTGGGACGTTTCACATCTGATGTTGAAACAGTGTCAAACGCTCTTCAACAAAGTTTCTTGCAAATTATCAATGCTTTTGTAACGATTTTTGCTGTTATGTTTATGGTTTTCTACCTTAACTGGAAATTAGCTTTGATTGTTGTAGCCATTATTCCGATTAATTATTTCAGTGCTAAGTTCATTTTGAAAAAATCTCAGCCCTATTTCAAAAAACAAGCCGATACGCTTGGAGATATGAATGGTTTTGTTCAGGAAAATCTTTCTGGTTTTAATGTCATTAAACTCTATGGTCGTGAAGAAATTTCAAGTGAAGAATTTCGAGACATTACAGAAAATCTTCAAGAAGTAGGTTTTAAAGCCAGTTTCATTTCTGGGATTATGATGCCCGTTTTAAGTGCAATTTCAGATATGGCTTACTTACTCATTGCCATGCTCAGTGCGCTTCAAGTGTTAGCAGGTGCTTTGACGATTGGTAACATGCAGGCTTTTGTTCAATACGTTTGGCAAATTAGCCAGCCAGTTCAAACGATTACGCAACTGGCAAGTATTCTACAAAGTGCAAAATCATCACTAGAACGTATCTTTGAAGTTCTTGATGAGCCAGAAGAAGCAGCTGAAGTCAAAGAACAGTTGACACATGATTTGTCTGGTCAAGTCACTTTTGAGGATGTTTCTTTCCAATACACACCTGACAAACCACTCATCCGTAACTTTAATCTTGACGTCAAACCAGGAGAAATGGTTGCAATTGTTGGTCCAACGGGTGCTGGTAAGACAACCTTGATTAATCTGTTGATGAGATTTTACGATGTCACTGGTGGTTCAATTAAAATTGATGGTCATGACATTCGAAATCTATCACGTCAGGAATATCGTAAGCAGTTTGGTATGGTCTTGCAAGATGCATGGCTTTATGAAGCAACGATTAAAGAAAATCTCCGTTTTGGTAATCTTGATGCGACTGATGAAGAAATTGTTGAAGCTGCTAAAGCCGCGAACGTTGACCACTTTATTCGCACCCTTCCTGGTGGATACAACATGGAAATGAATCAAGAATCAAGTAATGTTTCTCTTGGACAAAAACAATTATTAACAATTGCGCGTGCTCTTCTAGCAGATCCAAAAATTTTGATTTTGGATGAAGCGACATCTTCAGTTGATACACGATTGGAATTGCTTATCCAAAAAGCAATGGAAAAATTGATGCATGGCAGAACAAGCTTTGTCATTGCTCACCGTTTGTCTACTATTCAAGATGCTGACAAAATTCTTGTTTTGAACAATGGTCAAATTGTTGAACAAGGAAATCATGAAAGTTTACTTGCTGCTAAGGGATTCTATTATGACCTTTACAATAGCCAGTTTGCTAAAAACAGTTAAAAATTGAATATCAGTTTTAAAAATGGTATGATTAGAAAGTAATATTATCGATGTTTGGGAAAAGCCATCGCTAAAAAAAACCAGCCTAATGACTGATATTAGCGCCCCTGTGGATTCCCATAGGGGCTTTTTCTTTGCCCAGATATCTTAGAAAAGAGATATTGAATGAAACGTCAATCTGCTCTTGTCGTCTTTAGTGGCGGACAAGATTCAACTACTTGCCTATTTTGGGCTTTGAAGCACTATGAACATGTCGAAACTGTGACTTTTAATTATGGTCAACGCCATAGCCTTGAAATCGAAGTTGCTAAACAAATTGCAGCTGAGCAAGGTGTTAAAAATCACTTGCTTGATATGTCATTGCTCGGGCAATTAACTGAAAATGCATTGACTCGTGATATTGAGATTGAAAATCCTGATGATGATGTGCCAAATACTTTTGTTGATGGTCGTAATCATCTCTTCTTATCGTTTGCGGCTGTGCTTGCAAAACGTCTTGGCATTACAGATATTATCACTGGTGTTTGTGAAACTGACTTTTCAGGTTATCCTGACTGTCGTGATGCCTTTGTTAAATCACTAAATGTGACTTTGAATTTGGCAATGGATTATAACTTTGTCATTCAAACCCCTTTAATGTGGCTTGATAAGTCAGAAACATGGGAGTTGGCAGATAAACTTGGAAAATTTGATTATGTCCGAGAAAACACTTTGACTTGTTACAATGGTATCAAGGGAAGTGGTTGTGGTGAATGCCCTTCATGTAAACTTCGTCAAGCTGGTCTTGAAAAGTATTTAGCTAGAAGAGGTCAAGACTGATGTTTGAAATTCCAAAAGAAATTAAAAAACCGACAGGTGAGTCACTTGTGTATTGTCCGCACCGTGTCATGGTTTCAAAAGAATTTACATTTGATGCAGCGCATCATTTATATGATTATGATGGAAAGTGTAAGGCACTTCATGGGCATACTTATCACTTGCAACTTGCTGTTTCTGGAATGCTGGATAATCGCGCAATGGCAGTTGATTTTGGAGATATCAAGCAAATTTATAAAGACCACTTGGAACCATATTTGGATCATCGCTATTTAAATGAAAGTCTACCCTACATGAATACGACTGCTGAAAATATGGTTTATTGGATTTTTAAACAGTTGGAGCAGCATCTGCCAAAAGAGCGAGATATTCGAGTAGAATATGTCCGTTTATATGAAACACCAACTTCTTATGCTGAGTTCAGAAGGGAGTGGGAGTTAGATGCCTAAGCGACCATTAACCATTCCTGTTTTAGAAATTTTTGGTCCAACTTTCCAAGGAGAAGGCAGAGCAATTGGACAAAAGACCATGTTTGTCAGAACAGGTGGCTGTGATTATCATTGTGCTTGGTGTGATTCAGATTTTACGTGGAATGGTTCTGAAAAGCCAAGTCGAATGACAGCAGATGAAATCATCGCTGAGCTCGATCGACTTGGTACTTACGATTATGTGACTTTGTCAGGTGGGAATCCATGCCTTTTAGGGGCAAGTATGGGAGAATTAGTTACTAAACTCAAGGCGCGTGGTGTCACACTTGGTATTGAAACGCAAGGGTCACGTTGGCAAACTTGGCTTAAGGATATTGATCAGGTGACACTTAGCCCAAAACCACCATCAAGTAAAATGACTGTGAATTTTGAAACACTTGATTTTATTGTGTCACAATTGGAAAAAGACCAGCTTACTTTTAAAATTCCTGTCTTTGATGATGACGATTTGGCATTTGCAAAAATGATTCAAAACCGTTATCAACCAGATGTTTTGTACTTATCTGCAGGTAACCCAGAGCCCCACGCTGCTGGAAATATTGTAGAAGCACAGCTTAATCGTCTGCGCATGCTATGGGAAACGGTGGCTGCAGACCCTGAATGGCAATCTGTACGAGTATTGCCACAATTACATACGCTTTTATATGACAATAAACGTGGTGTCTAAAAAAGGAGATTTAAAATGACAAGAACAGATGAAATGAAAGACTTAACACTTTTGGGAAACCAAAACACAAAATACACATATGAATACGACCCAAGTATCTTAGAATCATTTGATAATCGACACGTTGAAAATGATTATTTTATCAAATTTAACTGTCCAGAGTTTACATCGCTTTGTCCGATTACAGGGCAACCTGATTTTGCTACTATTTATCTATCATACATCCCTGACAAACTTTGTGTTGAATCAAAATCTTTAAAACTTTATCTTTTTAGTTACCGCAATCATGGAGATTTCCATGAAAATTGCATTAACACAATCGGGAAAGATTTGATTAAATTACTTAATCCTCGATATCTTGAAGTTTGGGGGAAATTCACACCACGTGGTGGATTGTCAATTGATCCATACTTCAACTATGGTAAACCTGGTACAAAATATGAAAAAATGGCAGAGCATCGTTTGATGAATCACGATCTCTACCCAGAAAAAATTGATAACCGCTAAAAATAAAGTCTCGGAAAATTATCCGAGACTTTTGTTTATTATAGTTTAAATGAAAAAGTAATTCCTGAAACACCAACAGCCATAAGAAGAAGACCAGCAAGTCGACCAACAAATATAGCTGATAATGTTGGATTAAATAGGAGGAAGAGTCCAATAAGAATAGCAATTACGGCTGAACTCAAAAATCGATTAGCGTCGTAAAATCCTGCTTTACGCATTTGAAATCCACCAATTAAGCGAAGAATACCACTAATCAAAAACCAATAAGCAGCGATTGTCATAACCGCACTTGATAGTGACATAACTGAACTTGAGAGAAGAATAATGCCAAAAATAATGGATAGAATTCCTTGTAATAAGTACCAAGGTGAACGAGTGAAACTGCTAGAAAACATCATAAGACTGGTGAAACCAGACAAGAAAATGATGATGGCGATGATCCAGCCAATCATAGCAGTTGTTGTAAAAGGATGGATAAAAAGAAACAAGCCGATAAGGGTTGCGATAATCCCTGCTAGAAATGAAAAACGTTTCATAATGATACCTCCTATAAGTCACCTTTATCATATCACATTTTTCACAAAAAAGATTGTTAGAGCATGTACTGACAGGTTTTTAGGACTTTTTAACATTCTATGTAATATTTTATGACATAAAATCGTGAATTTTTCAAAAAACTTACCGAAAATGCTTGACAATAATATTCAGAAAATTTATAATATTTAATGTAATAAAAATTACAATCTCGCATTTGGAGGAATATATATGACAACAGGTAAAGAGTACGTAGCTGGCGTCTTTGAAAAGGTTAAAGCTCAAAATGCTCACGAACCAGAGTTTCTACAAGCAGTAGAAGAAGTTTTTGAATCACTTGTCCCAGTGTTCGATAAATATCCAAAATATATCGAAGAAAACCTTCTTGAACGCTTGGTAGAACCAGAACGTATTATCACTTTCCGTGTTCCTTGGGTTGACGATAAAGGTCAAGTTCAAGTGAATCGTGGTTTCCGTGTTCAGTTCTCATCTGCAATTGGACCATACAAAGGTGGTCTTCGCTTCCACCCTTCTGTAAACCAATCAATCATTAAATTCCTTGGTTTCGAACAAATTTTCAAAAACTCTCTTACTGGTCAACCAATCGGCGGTGGTAAAGGTGGTTCAAACTTTGATCCTAAAGGTAAATCAGACAACGAAATTATGCGTTTCTGCCAAAGCTTTATGACTGAGTTGAGCAAACACATCGGCGCTGATACTGACGTACCAGCTGGTGATATCGGTGTAGGTGGACGTGAAATTGGTTACCTTTACGGTCAATACAAACGCCTTCGTAACGAATACACTGGTGTTCTTACTGGTAAAGGCCTTACTTATGGTGGATCACTTGCTCGTACTGAAGCAACTGGTTACGGTGCAGTTTACTTTGCAGAACAAATGCTTAAAGCACGTGGCGAAGATTTTGCTGGTAAAGTAGCTCTTGTATCTGGTTCAGGTAACGTAGCGATTTATGCAACTGAAAAACTTCAAACATTGGGTGCTAAAGTTGTCGCTGTTTCAGATTCATCTGGTTTCGTTTATGATCCAGAAGGTATTGATGTACCACTTCTTAAACAATTGAAAGAAGTTGAACGTGCTCGTATCGTTAAATACGCTGAAGCTCGTCCAAGTGCAACATTCACTCCTGCATCTGAAGGGTCAATCTGGAACATCAAAGCAGACCTTGCATTCCCATGTGCTACTCAAAATGAAATCAACGAAGAACACGCAAAAGCTCTTGTTGCAAATGGTGTTATTGCAGTCACTGAAGGTGCAAACATGCCATCTACACTTGAAGCAATTGAAGTCTTCCAAAAAGCTGGTGTTTCATTTGGTCCTGCCAAAGCAGCAAACGCTGGTGGTGTAGCTGTTTCAGCACTTGAAATGGCACAAAATAGCCAACGCACACCATGGACATTCGAAGAAGTAGATGCTAAACTTTATAACATCATGAAAGGTATCTACGAAAACGCAGCATCTGCAGCCAAGGAATTTGGTGCAGAGGGTAACCTTGTTGTCGGTGCTAACGTTGCTGGTTTCCTTAAAGTTGCGGAAGCTATGTCAGCACAAGGTATTGTCTAATTTTTTAGAAGCATACAGACAGATTAAACAAGCCATTATTATCTTAATTAATTCTCTAATATCAAATAAACGAACGGAGCTCACTTTGGTGGGCTCTTTTGGTTAATACCATTTTTTGATATAATGATTCTATCGAAAGAGGAGACTTTCACATGATCACAATAAGGGAAGCAAAAGCAAGTGATGCTAAAGCCATTATAGAATTTTGTCAGCAAATTGGTTCAGAAACGGACAATCTTTCCTATGGGAGTGAAGGCATTGGACTTTCTGTTGCCGACGAAGAGAGTATTTTAGCAGAAATTCAAAATGCTGACACATCTTTTTTTCTGTTAGCTGAAATTAATAACCAAATTGTTGGTACTTGTAACTGTAGTGGTTTTCGTAAAAAACGCTTAGCTCATAGAGCTGAGATTGGGATTGCGGTAAAAAAGTCTAATTGGAATCAAGGAATCGGTCGAAAGTTGATGACTCAATTAATTGCTCTTGCAAAGCAGTCTGGTTTAAAAATTCTTTCCCTTGAGGTTAGGTCTGACAATAAGTCAGCTATTCACCTTTATGAAAGCTTGGGTTTTCAAAAAATTGGTACCTTTAAAGGTTTTATGGAAGTCGATGGACTTTTGATTGATTTTGATATTATGGAATTAGTAATGGAGTAAATATGATTAAAGAAATTGTAAAAGATACGTTTTTCTTGGCACAAAAATCAGAAGAAGCAACAGAAGCTGATTTATATCTTGCAGCAGATTTACAAGATACCTTGAATGCGAATCGTGAAAATTGTGTTGGTATGGCGGCAAATATGATTGGCGTTAAAAAACGTGCCATCATTGTGAATATGGGACTAGGTGATTTAGTTATGTTTAACCCAGTTTTGACGAATAAATCATTGCCTTTTGATACAGAGGAATCATGCCTTTCTTTGCTGGGTTCACGTTCGACACGTCGTTATCAAAAAATTGATGTTACTTTCATGGATAAAAATTGGAACAAGCAAAGCCTTACGTTGACAGGGCTACCTGCACAAATTTGTCAGCATGAGTTGGATCATTTAGAAGGTATTATTATTTAAGGTGAAAGCGCTGATAGTCAGTGCTTTTTCTTTTATAGTTAAAAAATAATTACCATGAGAACTTTTTTCTTGACAATAGTTCTCATAAGAACTAGAATGTAACTTGCAAGAATTATTCTTGAAAACTTTTCAGAAAGTGAGGAAAAAATGCGAGATAAAGATCCGTTTTCACAATTAAGAGACTTCGTTAATTTGATGGAAAACCGTGTGCACGAACTCGGTGAACTTCATGATGTGGAGAACTTAGCTGGTCCGCAGGGGTTTGCGGTTTTATATTTGAGAGATAATGAAGATAAAGAAGTTTTCATTAAAGATATTGAACGTAAGCTTAAAATTTCAAAATCTGTAACCAGTAATTTGATTAAAAGAATGGAAAAGAATGGTTTTATAAAAGTTGTTCCATCTGAAGTAGATAAACGTTACAAGCGTGTAGTGCTTACTGAACTTGGTCGAGCTAAGACAAAAGATATTGATGCCTTTCACGCTGCGGTTCACAAGCAAATTTTTGCTGGCATTAGTCGTGAAGAGCTAGAAATTTCTGGTCGTGTCTTTGATCGTATTTTGAAAAATTTAGAAAACAAGGAGTAACGCATGTTAAAGATTTTTAAACGATTAACGGCAAAAGAAGTCGCTATGATAATTATTGCCGTACTATTTGTGTGTTTGAATGTTTTCTTGGATTTAAAAATCCCTGATTACATGTCAGATATCACATCCTTGCTATCAACTCAAGGAACAAAAGCGAAAGATATATTTGCTTGGAATTTTGATGCCCCTGGAATGCGTATGATCTTGCTTTCTTTAGGAAGTTTTGCAGCATCTGTGGTTGTCGGTTTCTTAGCGGCACGTATCGCAGCAAGTTTCAGTACACGTCTGCGTGATGATATTTTCCATAGTGTTTTAGACTATTCGGATGCCGAAATCAAGAAGTTTTCAATTCCAAGTCTTTTAACACGTACAACGAACGATATTACTCAAATTCAATTAGTTTTCACAATGGGACTTCAAGTTGTTACTAAAGGTCCGATTATGGCGATTTGGGCAATTACTAAGATTGCTGATAAAAACCATGAATGGTTAATGGTACTTGTTGTGGCGGTTGCAGTCATGATTTTCATGCTTGCTTTCCTTCTTATGATGGTAATGCCAAAACAACGTATGATTCAAAAACTTACTGATAAACTAAACAGTATTACACGTGAATCATTAAGTGGTATTCGTGCTGTTCGAGCTTATAACGCTGAAAGCTACCAAGACGCTAAATTCGAAAAGGCAAATAACGATGTCACAAATCTTAACCTTTTCATTGGACGTTCAATGTCATTGATGTCACCAGTTATGACAAGTATTTCAAGTGGTATGACATTGGCGATTTACTGGATTGGTGCCTTCTTGATTGAAGATATTGCTATTCCAAAAGATCCGACAAAAATTGCAGGCGCTATGCAAGACAAGGTGAACATTTTCTCTGATATGGTGGTTTATTCATCATATGCCATGCAAGTTGTTATCGGATTTATGATGATGATTGCTGTGTTCTTCATCTTGCCGCGTGCGGTTGTAGCGGCAGGTCGTATCAATGAAGTTTTGGATACAAAATCATCTGTACTTTATCCTGAAGAAAGTAAAGCTGAACCAAAAGAAAAAGGAACTGTAGAATTTGACAATGTTTCATTCCGATACAGTAAAAATTCTGAGGCTGTCCTAGAACATGTTTCTTTCAAAGCAAAAGCTGGTGATACTGTTGCCTTTATTGGGTCAACTGGTTCAGGTAAATCAACCTTAGTGAACTTGATTCCACGTTTCTACGATGCAACTGAAGGAACAATCAAGGTTGATGGTGTCAATGTTCGTGATTACGACCATGATACGCTTCATAAGATTGTCGGATACATTCCACAAAAAGCAGTTCTCTTTAGCGGAGATATCACTTCTAATATGGATATGGGTGACAGCAATAGCTCACCACTTGATGATGATAAAATCTGGGAAGCTCTTGACTTGGCTCAAGGTAGAGACTTTGTTGAAAGCAAAGAAGGTCAACTAAAAGCACCCGTTTCTCAAGGCGGTCAGAACTTCTCAGGTGGTCAAAAGCAACGTTTGGCAATTGCGCGTGCTCTTGCACGTAAACCAGAAATCATTATCTTTGATGATTCATTCTCTGCACTTGATTACAAGACTGACCGAATTCTTCGTTCACAATTGAAAGAACGCACAGCCAACATGACAAAGTTGATTGTTGCTCAACGTATTTCGACAATCATGGACGCCGACCAAATCTTGGTTCTTGACGAAGGTAAAGTTGTAGGTCAAGGTACTCACGAAGAACTTCTTGCAAACAACGAAGTTTACCGTGAAATTGCCTACTCACAATTATCTAAGGAGGAATTAGAAAATGGAAAATAAGAAAAAAGCATCTTTCTATAGCAGAATGAAGCCATATATCAAAGGTTTCCAATTTCCATTCATCCTTGCGGTGATTGGAGCGATTATTTCTGCGACTATCACGGTTATTGGACCTGATAAATTAAAAGAGATTACAAATACGATTATGGACGGATTGACACCTACGAAAATGGGAACAATTCCAGGTGTTGATTTGGACAAAGTCGGAGAAATTGCAATGACACTTGCTATTTTGTATGGTGTCTCAGCTGTGGTTGGTTATATTCAAAACTTTACAGTTGCCACAATCGTTCAACGTTTTTCACAACGATTACGTGCAGCTATTCAAGTTAAAATTGACCGTGTTCCACTAAATTATTTTGATAGTCATTCACAAGGTGATACCCTTTCTCGTGTGACAAACGATGTTGACTTACTTGCTCAATCACTTAACCAAAGTTTGGGAACATTAGTGACTTCTGTTGTGCTTTTGTTTGGTTCAATTTTCATGATGTTCCATTCAAACGTCAGCATGGCTTTGACAGCTATTGGCTCAGTTTTCGTTGGTTTCCTTTTGGTTATCGTCATTATGGGTTCATCACAACCATTGTTTAAACGTCAACAAAATAACTTGGCAGCAGTCAATGGTTATGTCGAAGAAATTTATTCTGGACACAATGTGGTAACAAGTTACAACGCGTCTGAAGAAACAAGTGAAGCCTTTAAGAAACTAAATACAAACCTTTATAAATCAATGTGGCAATCACAATTCTTGTCTGGTATTATGATGCCGCTGATGATTTTCATTGGTAACTTTGGTTACGTTATGGTCTGTGTTGTTGGTGCCGTAAAAGTTATTAACGGTGATATTACAATGGGTGACGTGGTTGCCTTTATGACTTACGTTCGTATCTTCTCACAACCATTGTCACAAATTGCGCAAGCCTTCACACAAATGCAATCAGCAACTGCTGCAATGAGCCGCGTCTTTGAGTTCCTTGAAGAAGAAGAAATGGAAGATGATTCTCACAAAGAACGTCAATTGACAGCTGTTAAAGGTGAGGTTGCCTTTGATAATGTCTTTTTTGGTTATTCTAAAGATAAAACGATTATCCATGATTTCTCAGCTGTTGCTAAACCAGGACAAAAAGTGGCTATCGTTGGACCAACAGGTGCTGGTAAAACAACCATTGTTAATTTGCTTATGAAATTCTATGAAATTGACAAAGGTCAAATCTCTATCGATGGTATCGATACTCGTAACATGTCACGAGAAGAAGTTCACGATCAATTCTCAATGGTGCTTCAAGATACTTGGTTGTTTGAAGGTACAATCAAAGAAAACTTGATTTACAACCAAGAAAACATTACTGATGAACAAGTGGTTGCTGCGGCTAAAGCAGTCGGTGTTCACCACTTTATCATGACGCTTCCTGATGGATATGATACTTATCTTGATGATTCAGTAACCCTTTCAATTGGTCAAAAACAACTTTTGACAATTGCGCGTGCGCTCTTGAAAAATGCTCCGCTTCTTATCTTGGATGAGGCAACGTCATCAGTTGATACACGTACTGAAGAATTGATTCAAAAAGCTATGGATAAATTGATGGAAGGTCGCACATCATTTGTAATTGCTCACCGCCTATCAACTATTAAAAACGCTGATCTTATCCTTGTTATGAAAGATGGTAACATCATCGAACAAGGAAATCATGATGAGTTGATGACAGAAGGTGGCTTCTATGCTGACCTTTACAACTCACAGTTTGAAGTAGCATAAAAATGTTAGAAAACTAGAGCTTTTCTAGTTTTCTTTTTGTGTTTAAAATAGTAAAAATATTTGACTATATTTCAAGGATATGACATAATGTGAAAAAGGAAGACGATATGAAATTTATTTATTATTCACTCACTGTTAAAGATTCTTTGAAATTACATTTTTGGTATCAAGGAAAATACGCTGTTTATGATTATTTTTCTGACAGCAAATTATTTAAAGAGAAGCTAGATTGGATTGTTAGAAATAAAACTTTTTACAAGATTTCTTACCGAGGAAATCATATTGAAAAACCAATGATTGTTTTAATTACTATTTTATTAAAAGAGAAAGTTGCAAATGATATTTTCTTGCAAAAGCTTCAAGAGTTGAATGCTTTTGATATGGCTCCAACCAAGCGACTGAATGATACACTTAAAACGTTAGACCTAAAAGTCAATTTTTATGAGGACTATTTAGCCTTATTGTCTCATCCGTTGATGCTTGATATTGAAACCTTTGATGGCAGAATTTATCATAACTCATTTGAACGCTTGGAAATTCAATCGTTGCTGCCACCTGCTAAAAATCAGAGAGAGTATTTATCGCATTTAGAAATTATTTTTAGAAGTAAAGCTTTTCAAGAAGTTTTTCAACAAAAAAGATATCTGTTAGAAACGTTTAAGGGAAATTTTCATATTCCTGTTAATGAAACAACGACAGATGCGCAGCTGACAGAATCATTTTATACAAAATCAAAATTACAGGATGCCTATTCAGTTTTTATTCCCCAAAAATACAAGCCTTTTTGCTATTTTTTACAAGGAGAATTGAAACAGTTGTACGATTGTTATCAATCCAAAAATCCTAAAAAAGCAATCCGACAAACTTTTGGAAAGAATGGTGCCGTAACTCAACTTTCGCATTTTACGATATTATCAGGAGCATCAGCTCCAATTGGCTTTTATGTTGAAAATTATAATCCTCAAAAATCATGGTCCTCTCAAGTTAAAACCAAAAGATATGAAAGAGCTATTCGTCTTGATTTGACGCATATTCAATCTTATATCATGTTAGAAACGGTAAAAGATTCTTACTTTAAACGTCAGTTAGCACGGGTATTGGGCAGATGGCAATCTGAGCCTGAGCATCGTTTAGCACTTAATCGATTGTTGTATCCCATTCAAGGAAGTATGGATACACCTTTTGAACATGATTTACACACACCAAGATATGCTTACAGCATGCGGTTGGTTCATAATCTTTTGTTGGTTGGTTTACTAAAAACACTGACTGATGAAGGAATGGTTCCAATTAGCTTGAATAATGAAGTCATTTTCTTTGAGATAACAAATTTTAATCAGAAACGATTTGAAGAGTGTCTTCGTGTGTTGGATGTTTATTTTGACTATCGCTTTATTGAAAATTTAATCATTAAAGATACCAATAATTATACTTACTTTGATATGAAGACTAAGCAACACGTTTTTAGGGGAGCATCTTTTAATCATCATGAAGGTTCTGATGTGACGACTAACATGGACACTCCGCCGATTATTGACTGGGTCTTACAAAAAATGATTACTGAAAATGGTGATTTTGATGAAAATCTTATTTTTAAGTATCTAAAGTTCTTTTTAGAAGAGAAACCTCTTGATACAATCAAAGAATTTTTCATGGTTCCTATTTATCCAATAAAAGCAAAGTTTCAGTATTTATTCAAAGGTGAGACTTATCTTGAAGTTACCTCAGCAGAGGCTTTTTATGCTTCAGTTGATGTCAAAAATGCTTGGCAGTACCGACAGTATTTCGAAGGTAAGAAGATACCATTTTATCAAATGCCTGCCATTTTAGAAAAATATCACATCAAATCAGAGAAATTTTTATATGAAGTTGAACATAGTCGATTGATACTTAAAGAAATCGATGATTTACAGATTGAAAATATTGATCTAATGTATTACGCGAATTTAATTAACCGCGAAATCAATCTTTGGAGGTGAAGATGATTAGTAACGCAAAAAAATACGCTCGTTTACGTGACGAACAGTACGCTTTATTTGAAAATTACGCTAAAAAACATGGATTAAACAGCAAGTCATTATTAGTTTTTATGTGGATTTATCACAATTCACACGGTATGACTCAAGAAAGTATCGCAAAAAGAACATTTTCAACAAAACAAGTTATTCAAGCGATTGTAAAAACTTACATCAAAAAGGATATTCTATATTTAGAGCCTTCTAAAAAAGATGGTCGCAAAAAAATTGTTCGTTTGACTGAAAAAGGTGAAAAATTTGCTGCAGAATTGTTGGAACCTTTATCGAACTTTGAAGCGCAAGCAATGGCAGCTTTAAGCAAAGAACAACAAGAAGTTTTATTGTCAGCGACAGCGATGTTTACAGAAAATTTAAGAGGGCTTTTAGAAAACCATCAGATAAGATGATTATTGCCATAGCAACCATTGGTGCAATAATTAATGCGGGTGGAATTGGGACTATTTTGTTTGATGGACTTCGAACGATGAGTCTAGTTAAGCTCCTCTGGGGTATTATTTTGGCAGTTGGTTTGAGTTTACTTGCTAACTTACTTTTCTACTTGATTGAAGAATTATTTAAAAATGAAAAAGCTGGCTAGACCGGCTTTTTATTTGTCTCAATAGCTTGATTTATCTTTATTTTAAGGAATTTTGCTATAATTGAGATATCACTTAGTTAGGAAATAATATGACAGATACAATTTATGGAGAATATGCTGGGTACCTTCCTTTGATTTTAGAAGATTTTAGCGAGCGTATTCAAGAAAAAAATAAAGAGGCGAAGCAGGCGACAGGATATAAGTTATTTGAGCATTTTGTGGCGCGTGTGAAGACGCCTGAGAGTATGGTTGAAAAATGCCAACGAAAAAGTCTTCCAGTGACTACTGAGTCAGCTTTAAAAGAAATTCGTGACAGTATTGGTCTTCGAATTGTCTGTGGCTTTGTCGATGATATTTATACCTTGGTTGAACTGATTCGCAGTTTTGATGATTGTAAAGTGGTTACTGAAAAAGACTACATCAAAAATGCTAAACCAAACGGCTACCGCTCATATCACATGATTGTAGAAGTGGTGACACCATATCCTGACTGTCTTGGGAATGAGCAAGGCTCATACTTCATTGAAATTCAGCTTCGCACGATTGCTATGGATTCTTGGGCGAGTCTTGAACATCAAATGAAATACAAGCATGACATCAAAGACCCAAAACGAATTGTACGTGAGTTAAAACGTTGTGCAGATGAATTGGCATCGTGTGATTTGACCATGCAAACCATTCGTAATTTGATTCAGGAAAGTGATTAACTTAAGGAGAAAACGATGAAAGTTTTGATTGCAGAAGATGAAGTTCAGATGAATCGTGTTTTGACAACAGCGTTGACACATGAAGGATATGACGTTGATTCTGTTTATGATGGACAAGCTGCGATTGATAAGGCAAATGAAAATGCATATGACGTCATGGTCATGGATATCATGATGCCCATTAAGTCTGGAATTGAGGCTGTGCAGGAAATTCGCCAGAGTGGCAATCAAGCTCATATCATTATGCTGACAGCTATGTCAGAAATCGACGACCGTGTGACAGGGCTTGATGCAGGAGCTGACGACTATCTGACAAAACCTTTTTCGTTGAAGGAATTGCTCGCGCGACTTCGTTCAATGTCACGTCGTGTAGATACAGCTTTCACTTCAAATATTTTAAAACTGGGTAGTGTTACTTTAAATGTCGGTGAGCAGGAACTTGCTAGCCAAAATACGATTCGATTAGCTGGTAAAGAAGCAAAAATGCTTGAATTCTTCATGCTGAACCCAGGGAAAAAATTATCAACCGACCAAATTTTTAATCACGTATGGGCAACAGATAAGGATGACCCTGACATTGATAATGGTTATGTCTTTATATATGTTTCCTACCTTCGCCAGAAACTTCAAGCTATTGGGGCAAATCTCGTGATTGAAGGAGAGGAAATGGGAGACTACGAGTTAAGAGAATTGTAGGTGGCATATGTTTCGGAAACTTCGGATACGGTTTATTACAATTGCTTCTTTAGCGATTTTACTTGTCTTGTTTTCGGTTGTTGGGGTTTTAAATTCAGCACGCCATGTTCAGACAGTAGATGAGATTAATAAAATCTTGAATTTATTAGCAGATAATGGTGGTAGTTTTCCAAGTATTTCTAAGACGACAAGTGAGCTTGGTGACACCGTTTCGACAGATACACTCTTTCAATACCGTTATTTTAGTGCGAAAATCAATCAAAATGGCAATATTATTTCCATGAATTCAAGTAATATTTCAGATTTGTCTGACCAGCAAGTAGAAGAGTTTCTTGTTAAGGTGAGCAAGTCTAGAAACACAAGAGATGATTTTTCGTTCAATCACCACACCTATTCTTATTTGGTGACAAAGGACAAGGGGGTAAAATCAATCGTTGTTCTTGACTCGACCAATCAATTTAATGACAACATGACTTTAGTGCACTTGTCAATTTGGATGTCGGGAATTAGTTTTATTTTCTTTGTCTTGGTGATTTCGATTGTCTCTGGTAAGGTTATTAAGCCATTTATCAGAAATTATGAAAGGCAGCGTCGTTTCATCACAAATGCCGGACACGAATTAAAGACGCCTCTTGCCATCATTTCAGCTAATAATGAACTTGTTGAGCTGATGAATGGTGAGTCAGAGTGGACAAAAAGTACAAATGACCAGATTCAGCGCATGACTGGTCTGATTAATGGTTTGGTTGCTATGGCGCGTTTAGAAGAACAGCCTGAAGTTGTGCTAACGGATTTGAATTTTTCAGAGATTGCAGAAGATGCTGCAGAAGATTTCAAAGGACCAGTTATCAAAGATGGCAAGAAATTCGTCATGGACATTCAGCCAAATATTCACATCAAGGCTGAAGAAAAGTCTTTGTTTGAGTTGGTTACGCTTCTCGTTGATAATGCCAATAAATACTGTGACCCAGGTGGTACAGTTTCTGTTGTCTTGAGTAAGGGCAGATTATCCAAAGCAAAACTTGAAATTTCAAACACTTATGCTGAAGGCAAAGACGTTGATTACAGCAAATTTTTCGAACGCTTTTACCGTGAAGATGAGTCGCACAATAACCAGAAATCTGGCTACGGCATCGGACTTTCTATGGCACGAACTATGGTGAAACTCTTTAAGGGAAATATCTCTGTGAACTATAAAGATGATACCATTACATTTGTGGTGAGCATATAAAATAACCAGCTAGTTAAACTAGCTGGTTTTTAGTTCTCAAACACTAAATCCTGAAAGTCGTTTGACTTGTTCGAGACTTTCGTTTGGTCCGTAGTTGTTTGGAAAACGGTCAAGTTTAGCGATGGTATCAAGGTCGTTTTGGGTAAGTTCAAAATCAAAAACGTCAAAATTTTCTTTGATACGGTTGATGTGAACTGATTTTGGAATGGTAAGAATGTCGTTTTGAATTTGCCAGCGAAGGATGATTTGAGCGACAGACTTGCCGTATTTTTCAGCGATGCTATTGAGCGTAGCGTCTTTAAAAATATCATCTTTTCCTTGGTTAAATGGACTCCAAGCTTGGGTAGCAACACCGAGTTCTTGGTTTGTCGCACGAAGAATGGTTTGTTGCTTGTATGGGTGAAGTTCGATTTGATTTAGTGCAGGAACGATGTCGGTGTTGATTGCAAAGTCAGTCACGCGCCCAGTTGAGAAGTTTGACACTCCAATGGCACGAATACGACCTTCTTTGTAAAGTTCATTCATTGCACGCCAAGCACCATGAGTGTCACCATAAGGTTGGTGAATGAGATAAAGATCGAGATAATCTGTTCCTAGTTTTTTAAGACTTGTTTCAAATGCTTTTTTGGTTTCATCGTAGCCAAGCTGGTTAATCCACGCTTTTGTTGTGATGAAAACATCTTCACGTTTGATACCAGAAGCTTTGATAGCTTGACCAACTGCTTCTTCGTTTTTGTAAAGAGCAGCAGTATCGATAAGACGGTAGCCGACTTCAAGAGCATCTTCAACAGATTTTTGACATTCAGATTGGTCGAAAATTTGCCAAACACCAAATCCCAATTTTGGAATTTCAACACCATTATTTAGAGTTTTATATTCCATGCTAATTCTCCTTTTTTCCTTGATTCTAGCATAATAGGCTTTCATGGTAAAAAAATTTGTCTCAAACTATGTTGCTATGGTCAGCGAATTCATTTAAGCTAAGTTTGATTTCATTGATAAAATATTGGCTGATTGGCGCCAATTTTTTCTTCTTATTGGTCACATAACCAAGCGTGTGCTTTGGACTGTTTTTTAGAGGAATAAGAACAATTTGATTTCGAACAAAGCTATTGACAATTCCAAGACCAGAAGCGTAAGCATCGGTTGCACACAATAAATTCATCACAGTTCCACGGTCATTGCTATAGAGAATATGTTGCTTATCATGAATTTCAAGTGCGTCTTCGTCAAAATTGAGCCCAGACTGTTCTTGACGAAAACGAATTTGATTATAACCTTTCAAGTCACTTTCAGAAATGACAGTTTTACTTGCCAAAGGGTGATTCCGTCTAAGAAAAATACGTGTTGGAAAGTCACCAAGTGAAGTGAACTCGAGTTCATGGTGCTCCAGAGCTGATTTTAAAATATGCTTATTTTCATCATCTAGGTAAATAATTCCCAAATCAGCTTCAAAAGATGCTACGCTGTCTAAGATTTTTTTAGTACTTGTTTCGATGGTTTGAAATTCTTGGTAGTCATGTTTGAATTCTTGAGCGACTTTGGCAAGGGGAATTGATAAGAAGTCATAGTGATGAGAAGCAACCGTAAAGCTCTTTTTGAATTGGTCATGATAGCGTTGTTGCAACAAATCTAGCTCACCAATGATACGCTTGGCGTATTTCAAAAAATCATGCCCGTCCTCTGTTAAACGCGTTCCAGTGTTTGAGCGAGTAAACAGTTGAACACCAAGTTCATTTTCCAAATCCTTGATAGAACATGACAAGTTGGGTTGAGTCATATATAATTCCTTGGCAGCCTGACTAAAAGACCCCACACGAGCGACGACTTCGACATAACGACATTGTTGGAAATTCATAAAACATCATCCCTTCTTGAAATAATTGATATTATTATAATTGAATTAAATTAAAAAATCAGCAATATTCTGATAAAAATATTTAAAGTCTTGATAAAAAAATCCTATAGCCAGTGATAAAACAATCTAATCATTAACCAATATTATGGCTAGCCATAAAAAATAAAGATTTTTCAAATGTGTGAAAGCTTGCTACAATGAGCCTAGAAAGCTTCTCGGAGGTGATGTGTTAATGCTCTTTACAGAAAAGCGCTTAAGAAATAGTTCAATCGTTGTTACAATTGTTCTTGTCATATCTCTTCTAATATTTTTTAAATATTCTTCCTTCAAAGCCTATCAAACTAATAAAATCTCTTCACATATTGAAAAGGAAGATATTGTTTTTTTAGATAGTCTAAGAAATTTAACACATCTACCTTACGAGTAAAGGAAGCTGGGATAAAAGTGCTCAGCTTCTTTTTTGTGTCATCATAATTTTTAAGGTCATAACTAATCTTTATGACCAAGCATAAATAAAATAGATTTTTCAAGTTTTCTAAAGCGTGATAGTATAATTGCCATACCAATTGCAAAGGAGATGACATTATGACAACAAAAAGAGAATGGGTTTTACAGGCATTTAAAAATGAATCAGTTGACAAGGTTCCAGTCGGCTTCTGGTATCACTTTACAACTGATGAGGAACGAAGTGATGGTTTTAATCCAGAAATTTTTAATAAAAATATTGCTGGTCACAAAAAATTTGTCGCTGACGTTAATCCTGATTTTGTCAAAATCATGAGCGATGGTTTCTTCACTTATCCAAACGAACAGATTCGTGAAGGAATCACTTCTATTAAAGAACTCGAAGGTATCACATCAATCGGTGAAAATCATCCATGGATTGAAAAGCAAATTGAGCTCGCAAAAAAAATCCGTGACGATTTTCCAGAAGATATTGCCTCTTTTTATAATATTTTTGCCCCAGCGACTTATCTCAAATGGCATCTCGCAGGAAAAGGTGGTAATGGTGATACGATTATCGAAGATTTTATCAAAGAAGATGCTGAGTTGACAAAGACAGTTCTTGATGTGATTGCTTTTGATATTGGCTTGTTAACGAAACGTTTGATTGAAGAAGCAGGTGTTGATGGTATTTATCTCAGTGTTCAAAATTTGCAAGATTCACGATTGAGTCGTAAGGAATATGACCATGTTATTAAGCCAGGTGAACTTCATATCTTGAATCGAGCTATTAGCTCAGGTGGCACAAACATTCTTCACATTTGCGGTTACGAAGGTGCGACAAATGACATTTCTTACTACACTGGTTATCCTGCTGATGTGATTAATTGGGCTGTTGAATTGGAAGGTGTTAGCTTATCAGAAGGTCGTGAATTATTTGGCGGGAAGACAGTTCTTGGCGGATTTAGAAATACTGAAAATGACTTGCTTTATCGAGGCAGCAAAGAAGCGATTCAAAATAAAGTTAGAGAAATTCTCGATGAAACAGGTCGAAAAGGTGTAGTTATTGGAGCTGACTGCACAGTGCCAAATGACATTGAAGCTGAGCGCATTGCTTGGGTCAAAGAAGCAGTCGGATTTTAGAGATTTCAGAAATCAAGGAAAGTTTTAGGTAAAAAGAAAAAGGAGAGTTATATGAGTAAGAAAAAATGGATTATTTCAGGAAGCGTTATCGTAGCACTTGTTGCAGCAACTATTGTTGGACGTCAATTGACAGGGAAAAATTCAGCAAGTGCAGATAGTTCATCAGAAAGCTCTGAAAAAGTGACAACTTTGCAAGTCGCTCACACGCAAAACTATGTTCCATATGATTATATCAACGAAAAAGGTGATAGCGATGGTTTTGAAGTTGCGGTATTGAAAGCTGTTGATGAAAAATTGAAAAACTATAAATTCGATTACACTGGAACAAGTGATGAAGATTTGTTGATTGGACTTGAATCTGGTAAATATGACATTGGTGTCAAAGGTGCTTGGTACACTGAAGAACGTGCTCAAAAATTCATTATTCCTGATGAAGCTATCGGTGCAAGTGTTATTGGCTTTGCTATTCGAAAGGAGGACGAATCTAAATACAAAGATATTGATTCTTTTGCAAAAAACGGTGGTAAGTTAGTGCCAATTTCCCCTCAAAATGCTCAATACAATGTGATTCAAGAATACAATAAGAAAGCTAAAAATCAGATTGAATTGACTGAGTCAGAAAGTTTCTCTGTTGCTGATGCTTATGCTTGGGTTCTTGAAGGTCGTTACGATGCTTATTTCTCAATTAAATTATCATTTGAAGAAGCCGTTCAAAAAGAAGATGGTGCTTATCATCAGTACGCTGATCAATTAACTTGGTTCCCATATAAGGGAATTGAAACTTATCCGTTGATTCACAAAAATTCAACTAACAAAGCATTTGCAAAAGAGTATGACAAAGCAGTTAAAGAATTGCAGGAAGACGGTACGATTGCAAAACTTTCAGAAAAATACTTTGGAGAAGATGTCTTTAGTTATGTAACAGATTAGGAGGTGCCTATGGTTTCTTATGAACCGTCTCGTGTGATAAGAGTTATTCCTGAAATCTTGTCAGCTTTGCCTCTCACTCTTTGGGTTTTAGTTGTGACTGTTTTATTAGGAAGCTTATTAGGTTTCTTACTAGCTTATGCACAAATATCGAGAGAAGCTAGCTTTTCTCAAATCGCAAAAGGTTATGTTTTTATTTTGAGATGTACGCCACCGATTGTTCTCATTTTTCTTGTGTTTTATGGTTTACCTCGTTTTATTGAATGGTGGCTTGGCATCGATGTGAATGGCTGGTCTCGTGCGGTATTTGTCATTTTGGCAATGACTTTGCTGTTTGGTGCAAGCATTTCTGAAGTTTTTAAGTCATCTTATCAAGCTCTACCTAAGGGGCAATTAGAGGCTGGACTTAGCATTGGTCTGACAGAATATCAAACCTTTATTAGAATTCTTTTACCACAGGCGTTTCGAATTGCACTTCCAAATATTGTGACAGCTATTATTAATCTTTTAAAAGATATTGCACTTGCTTATACAATTGGTTTAGTTGATTTAATGGGAGAAGGAAATCTCATCATTTCAAGAAACATGGGAAATTATTCTCTTGAAACTTATACGGCAGTTGCTATTGTTTACTGGGTTTTAGCCTTCTTCTTATCTTTTATTGCACATGTGACTGAAAATGAATTGAATACCGAAAAGGGCTAAGGAGGAGATTATGGATTTTTCTTATATTTCAGAAACGTTTATCAAGGCTCTTGCAGGAATTCCGGTCACTTTAGGAATTATGATTGTTTCAATTCTTATCAGCTTTTTTCCGGCACTTTTTCTAGCATTGGGGCGTATTCACAAAGTAAAAGGTGTTACGGGATTTTCAGTGGTTTATCTTGCTTTTATTCGCTCAACGCCGCCGATTTTGTTAATTTTATTTTTTTACAGTCTGTTTCCAAGTTTGATTAATCAAGTATTGAAAGCTTCTGGTTTTAACGTTTTTGACATCAATCCTATTTATTACGCGTTTGTTATTTTTGGGCTTATGACAACAGGCAGTCTTTCAGAGATTATTCGTTCGAGTCTTTTGACGGTTAATAAAGGGCAACTAGAAGCAGCACTTGCTATAGGACTTACGAAAAAGCAAGCTTATTTGAGGATTATTTTTCCACAAGCCATTAAGCAAGCTCTTCCTAATCTTTGCAATCTTGTCATTAATCTAGTTAAAGGTACCTCTCTTGTTTTTGTAATGACAGTAAAAGATATAACGGCGATTGCTAAGGTTGAGGCAGCATACGGCTATCATTATTTTGAATCTTACTTTGTTATTTTTGTGATTTATATTGTGATTTGTGGGTTGATTCAATATGCTTTTAAAGTGTTGGAAAGACGTGCTCAGATTGGTTGAGAGAAAAGATGGGAGAAGTTATGCTAACAGTTAAAAATATTGAGAAATCTTTTGGAGAAAAGAAAGTTTTAGATGGGATTAGTTTGACGGTAAATAAAGGGGATGTTGTTGCTATTCTAGGGCCATCTGGGTCAGGAAAGACAACTTTTTTGAGAACGTTAAACCATCTTGAAGCAGCTGATTCAGGTCTGTTAGAGTTGGACGGAAAGACATATGATTTGCCAAAAATTAACCGTAAAGAGGTGCTTGAAATCCGCAAAAAAACAGCCTTTGTCTTTCAAAATTATAATTTATTTGCCAACAAAACAGCGCTTGAAAATATCTTAGAAGGCTTAGTCATTGCAAGAAAAGTTCCAAAAGCAGAAGCCATTCCGATTGCTGAGAGTGCGTTAAAAAAAGTTGGATTGTTAGAAAAAAGAGATTTTTACCCAAGCCAATTATCAGGTGGTCAACAACAACGTATTGGAATCGCGCGTGCTATTGCGGTAAAACCAGAGGTTATTCTTTTTGACGAACCAACGTCTGCACTCGATCCAGAATTAATCGGTGATGTGCTTGATGTCATGAAAGAACTTGCTAAAGAGGGTGTGACAATGGTGGTAGTTACTCACGAAATGAGTTTTGCGCGTGATGTCGCAACGCACGTTATTTTTATGGAAGGTGGGCATATCATCGAAGAAGGTGACCCGAAAGAATTCTTCACACGACCAAAAGAAGAACGTACCAAACAATTCTTGACACGAATTATTCCAGAATTAAATATTGACCCAGTGATATAGATGGCTCTTATGAGATTATTGAAAAAGAAGAAGTAAAAAGCTATGTTATGACTGGTTTTATCAATTGAACTAATTACCTAAACAAAAGGAGGCTGATACATTTCAGCTTCTTTTTAAGTGTTGTGCTATAAAAAATATTTATGGCACAGCATAAAATATTTAGAGTACACGACTATAGAAGAATTCTTTATAATACCTTTATAACGTTTGGAGGGATATTATGTTAGATTGGGGCTTTGTTTATGAGAATATTCCCTTGTATCAACAAGCTTTGGTGCTTACGATTCGTTTGGCTCTATTTGGCATCTTGGGAGCGATTATTTTAGGCTTTTTCATTAGTTTGATTAAGTACTACAATGTAGCTATTTTAAGTCAAATTTGCCAGATTTATATTGAATTGTCTCGTAACACGCCGCTTTTGATACAGCTTTATTTTCTCTATTATGGCTTGCCTAAAGTTGGAGTGGTTTTACCATCGGAGCTTTGTGCGATTGTTGGTCTAATCTTTTTAGGTGGTTCTTACATGGCGGAGTCATTTCGGTCAGGGTTGGAAGCAGTGTCCAAAAGACAGTATGAAGTTGGTTTGAGCATCGGATTATCACATCTTCAGAATGTTTTTTATGTCATCCTTCCTCAAGCAATCGCAGTTGCACTTCCGTCGTTGGTTGCTAATATCATCTTTCTTGTCAAAGAGACGTCTGTCTTTTCAATTGTTGCACTTGCTGATTTGATGTACATTGCTAAGGATTTGATTGGACTGTATTATGAGACCGATGAGGCGTTGTTAATGTTGGTCGTTGCTTACTTGATTGTTCTTTTACCGATTTCACTATTGGCAAGGGTACTAGAAAGGAGGTTGCATCATGCAGGTTTCAGGACTCCAGGTGCTGTTTCAGGGAAATAATCTTTTGCGACTCCTTAAAGGACTGTTAGTTACGATTAATATTTCCTTAGTGTCCATTCTTATTTCAGTGGTTTTAGGATTCTTATTTGGTTTTATAATGATTTCACGCTTTAGAGTGATTCGCTTTATTTCACAAATCTATCTAGAATTTATTCGAATCATGCCACAATTAGTCTTGCTCTTTCTTGTTTATTTTGGTTTAGCTAGAACTTTTAATCTCAATTTATCTGGTGAAGTAGCAGCACTTATTGTCTTTTCAATGTGGGGGACAGCTGAGATGGGAGATCTTGTTCGCGGAGCGTTGACATCACTACCAAAACACCAAATTGAAAGTGGTCTTGCTCTGGGATTAAACAATCGACAGTTATTCATTTACGTTGTTATGCCACAAATTTTACGACAATTATTACCCCAAGCGGTTAACCTAATGACACGAATGATTAAAACAACGTCATTAATTGTTTTGATTGGTGTTGTCGAAGTGGTAAAAGTTGGTCAAGAGATTATTGAAGCTAATCGTTTGACGGTACCTAGTACCGCAATTTGGATTTATGGCTTAATCTTTATGATGTATTTTGCTGTTTGTTTTCCAATCTCGAGATTGTCAGTTTATTTAGAAAAACGTTGGAAGGAGTGAATCATTTGGCAACGATTTTAGAACTTAAAGATATTGAAAAATCTTATGGCGAGCAAAAGATTCTCAACCAAGTTTCGTTTTCCGTTGAAGAGGGTGAAGTTTTAGTCATTCTAGGTCCGTCAGGTTGTGGAAAATCAACATTACTTCGTTGTATCAATGGCTTGGAACCAATTCAAGCAGGAAGAGTTGAACTTGAAGGCAAGGAAATTTTAAAAGAGTCTAAAAATCTTCCCCTTGTTCGCCAAAAAATCGGCATGGTATTTCAATCCTACGACCTTTTCCCACACTTAACAGTTCTAAAAAATCTTTTATTAGCACCAGTAAAGGTTCAAAAAAGGTCAGTAGAGGAAGTGAAGGGCGAGGCATTAAAACTACTTAAGCGAGTTGGTTTAGAAGGAAAAGAAAATAGTTATCCTCACGAGTTATCTGGCGGTCAGATGCAAAGGGTTGCTATTGTGAGAAGTTTACTTTTACATCCTGAAGTGCTTCTATTTGATGAAGTTACAGCGTCACTTGACCCTGAAATGGTTAGAGAAGTTTTAGAGTTGATTGGGGAACTTGCACACGAAGGTAGGACAATGATTATTGTGACGCATGAGCTACAGTTTGCAAAAGCGATAGCAGATCGTGTGATTTTTCTTGAAAAGGGACAAATTGTAGAAGAAAGTGATGCGAGATTATTTTTCAGGCAACCAAGAACTCAACGTGCGCGTGATTTCTTGAATGTCTTTGATTTTTCTACAGTTGGTTAAATAGGTAATAAAAATTTAAGGAGTTATATATGAAAATTGTAAAACGTTTTTTAGCGATTGTTAGTCTTTTATTAATTGTTTTTGCTGCAGGATGCTCAACTTCAAAATCTTCAACTACTAAAAATTCATCTTCAGCTACGTCAACAGCCAAAGCTCGCTCTCTTGATGCAATCAAGAAGAGCGGTACCATTAAAATTGGAGTTTTCTCAGATAAAAAACCGTTTGGTTATGTTGATGACAAAGGAAAATACCAAGGATATGATGTTTATTTTGCAAACCGTTTAGCAAAAGATTTGGGTGTTAAAGTTAAATATGTTTCAGTAGACCCAGCAAGTCGTGTTGAGTATTTGACATCAGCTAAAGTAGATATTATTCTTGCCAACTTTACAGTGACTGACGAACGTGCAAAACAAGTTGATTTTGCTTTGCCATACATGAAAGTGGCGTTAGGTGTCGTATCGCCAAGTAATCAATTAATTTCTGACGTTGATGCTTTAGAAGGAAAAACTTTGATCGTTGGCAAAGGAACAACAGCTGAAACATACTTTGAAAAACATTATCCAAAAGTAAATCTTTTAAAATTTGATCAGTACAGCGAAGCATATCAAGCACTGTTAGATGGTCGAGGTGACGCGCTATCAACTGACAATACAGAAGTTTTAGCATGGGCTTTGGAAAATAAAGGTTACGAAGTTGGCATTACAAGTTTGGGTGACACAGATACCATTGCTCCAGCAGTTCAAAAAGGAAATACTGAGCTTCTTGATTGGATTAATGATGAAATTAAATCTTTGGGTGATGAAAACTTCTTCCACGAAGACTATGACAAGACATTAGCTCCAGTTTACGGTGATGCTGCAAAAGCAGATGACTTGGTCGTAGAGAGTGGTGAAGTTGATTAAAAAATCAACAATGTAAAAATTAAGAAATCTGAGATTGATTATCTCAGATTTTTTCGTGATTTATTTGAATGCTAAAACATTTTTTAGTAAGAGTCGCTTTTTTTGCGGAACAATGATAAAATGGAGTGTAAACTAAAAATTGTAAGAGAAGAAAATGACTAAGAAAATTGGCGTCGGAAAGGCGCATAGTAAGATTATTTGGATGGGTGAACATTCAGTGGTGTATGGCTATCCTGCCATTGCAATTCCACTTCAAGGCATTGAAGTGGAATGTCGTATTTATCCAGCTGATGAAAAAATTCACTTTGATTATTATGATACACTATCAACAGCCGTTTATGCGGCACTTGAGTACCTAAATCATACTGATGTTTCAATCACTTATGATATTCGCTCAGAAATTCCTCAAAAACGAGGCATGGGTTCATCAGCGGCGGTTTCAATCGCAGCAATTCGTGCCGTGTTTGATTATTTCGAGCAAAGTATTGACATGGATACTCTTGAAATTTTGGTAAATAAAGCAGAAATTATTGCACATTCAAATCCGAGTGGCCTTGATGCTAAGACATGTTTGAGTGACAAGGCAATTACCTTTATTCGAAATATTGGTTTTAGCACACTTGACCTAGACTTGGATGCTTATCTTGTTATCGCAGATACGGGTATTTATGGAAATACGCGTGAAGCAGTTGAAAAAGTTGCACAAGCTGAGGAAGCTAATTTGCCACATCTTGCAGCTTTAGGAGACTTGACAGAAATGGTTCAAAAAGCGATTCAAGACAAGGCTATTTCTGAAATTGGTTCCTTGATGACAAAAGCACACAGTCACTTACAAGCAATTGGCGTTAGCATTGAAAAAGCTGACCAATTAGTTCAGATTTCTTTAGAAAATGGTGCCCTTGGTGCCAAAATGAGTGGCGGAGGTCTTGGTGGATGCATTATTGCCCTTGCACAGACCAAAGCACAAGCAGAAAAAATTAGTAAAGCATTAACAGAAGGAGGAGCGGTTCAAACGTGGATCGAAAAATTGTAACGGTAAAATCATATGCCAATATCGCTATTATTAAATACTGGGGGAAAGCTGACGCAGCTAAGATGATTCCAGCAACCAGCAGTATTTCATTGACACTGGAAAATATGTTTACCACAACAAGTGTATCCTTTTTGCCAGGCACAGCAACTCACGATGAATTTTATATTAACGGTGTTTTGCAAGATGAGAAAGAGCATGCTAAAATTTCTGCCATCATTGATCAGTACCGCGGGCAGCGTACTGAGTTTGTAAAAGTAGAGACAAGTAATAACATGCCAACAGCAGCAGGATTGTCATCAAGTTCTAGTGGATTGTCAGCGCTTGTGAAGGCATGTAATGAACTTTTTGAAACTGGTTTGACTCAGGCTGAACTGGCTCAAAAAGCAAAATTTGCTTCTGGTTCATCTTCACGTTCATTCTTCGGACCACTTGCTGCTTGGGATAAAGATACTGGAGAAGTCTATCAAGTAGAAACTGACCTCAAACTTGGCATGATTATGCTTGTTTTGAGCGATAGCAAGAAACCAATCTCTAGTCGAGAAGGTATGAAACGCTGTGTTGAAACATCAACAACGTTTGAGAATTGGGTCAAACAATCTGAACAAGATTACAAAGACATGCTAGGTTATCTTAAAAATAACGACTTTGAACGTGTTGGTGAGTTAACTGAACGCAACGCACTTGCAATGCATGACACAAACACGCATGCCAACCCACCGTTTAACTACTTGACAGAAGAAAGTTATAAGGCAATGGACTTTGTCAAACAACTTCGTGCTGAAGGTGAAAAATGTTACTTCACAATGGATGCTGGGCCAAATGTTAAAGTGCTTTGTTTAGAAGAAGATTTAGAGCGATTGACAAAACGTTTTGAAGAAAACTATCGTGTAATTGTTTCACGTACTAAGGAATTACCATATGAAAATGACTAAAGTTCAGACAGGCGGAAAACTCTATATCGCTGGAGAATACGCTGTGCTGACACCAGGGCAGACTGCAATCATTAAAAATATCCCAATTCATATGACAGCGGTTGTTAAAGAGAATTCTACAATCAAGCTTTCTTCTGATATGTTTGATTACTCAGCTACAATGTCTGAAGATAAAAATTATGCTTTAATTCAAGCAAGTGTTCAGACTTTAGCTGATTATCTTGGCAAGTCAATTGATGAATTAGTACCATTTTCACTTGAAATCACAGGAAAAATGGAACGTGACGGGAAAAAATTTGGCATTGGTTCAAGTGGTTCAGTCACTGTCCTAACGCTCAAGGCTTTATCAGCTTTTTATGATTTGAATTTGTCAGCCGACCTTCTTTTTAAATTGGCGTCTTACACACTTTTAAAACTTGGTGACAATGGTTCGATGGGGGATATTGCTTGTATTGCATACGATGACTTAGTTGCATTTACTTCATTTAATCGACAAAAGGTTGCCAAATGGATTGCGGATGAGCCAATTCAGACTGTCCTTGATAAAGACTGGGAATATCAGATTGAGGTGATAAAACCAGCCTTGTCTTGTGAGTTTTTGGTCGGTTGGACTAAGCAACCGTCAATTTCAAAAGATATGATTAATCTCGTTAAATCAGCCATTTCAGAAGAATTTTTGACGGAAACTGAACAGCAAGTTCAAACTTGTAAAAAAGCTCTTTTGAGCGGTGATAAAGAGAAAATTAAATCTGCACTTCAAAACGTCAGTGATTTATTGCTCAGCCTTAGCTCAGCTATTTACATTGATAAACTAAAAGATTTGAAGGCTGCAGAAGAAGGTCTGGATGTGATTGCTAAATCATCTGGTTCAGGCGGTGGTGACTGTGGTATTGCAATATCATTTGACAGCAATGACACGAAAGAACTTATCACACGTTGGCAAAATCTTGGTATTGAACTACTAGATTTGGAGAAATTATCATGATGAATCGTAAAGATGAGCATATTAAGTATGCATTGAAATACCAATCTCCTTATAATTCCTTTGATGAGATGGAATTGATTCACCATTCTCTTCCAGATTATGATTTGAGTGAGATTGATTTGCACACGCATTTTGCTGGGCGCGATTTTGATTACCCATTTTATATCAATGCGATGACAGGTGGCTCAGAAAAAGCAAAGGCAGTTAACCGTAAATTAGCTCAAGTTGCTCAAGCGACAGGTCTTGTCATGGTGACAGGGTCATATAGTGCCGCGCTAAAAAATCCGCAAGATGATTCTTATCCAAGCAAGAAAGATTATCCAGATTTATTACTTGCGACAAATCTTGGTATTGACAAACCATATGAACTAGGATTGCAGACCGTTGATGAAATGCAGCCTATCTTCTTGCAAGTTCACGTGAATTTGATGCAGGAACTCTTGATGCCTGAGGGTGAACGAGAGTTTCGTTCTTGGAAGAAAAATTTAGAAAACTACGCTACAAAAATGCCTGTTCCAGTCGTTTTAAAAGAAGTTGGATTTGGAATGGATTTAAAAACTATTCAGATGGCACATGCATTTGGCATTAAAACCTTTGATATTTCAGGACGTGGCGGAACAAGTTTTGCTTTTATTGAAAACCAACGTGGTGGCGACCGTTCATACTTAAATGAATGGGGTCAAACTACTGTTCAAAGCCTTTTAAATCTACAAGATTTTGTTGACACCGTCGAAATTCTGGCTTCAGGTGGTGTACGTCATCCTCTTGACATGGTGAAATGCTTTGTTCTTGGTGCAAAAGGTGTCGGTCTTTCACGAACTGTTTTAGAGCTTGTTGAGAAATATCCAGTTGAGCA
This sequence comes from Streptococcus equinus, assembly GCF_049393805.1. Classification (NCBI taxonomy): domain Bacteria; kingdom Bacillati; phylum Bacillota; class Bacilli; order Lactobacillales; family Streptococcaceae; genus Streptococcus; species Streptococcus equinus. The sequence goes on along the minus strand of NZ_CP185763.1, from coordinate 122,195 downwards.
AGTTGTTGATATTGTAAATGGCTGGAAAGATGATTTGCGTCTTATTATGTGTGCTCTTAATTGTAAGACGATTGCAGACTTACGAAATGTTGATTACCTTTTATACGGAAAATTAAGCGAAGCAAATAAAAAGCACTGATTTTAAATCAGTGTTTTTTTGTATCATAGCATGAAATAAACAATTGCAATGTAATGAAGAACAGAAGCAATCAAGATAAAGATATGCCAAATCATGTGGTCGTAAGGACGTTTTCTAGCATAGAAAACTGCACCAATAGTATAAGCTAGACCACCGGCAAGCATTAGAGCCCAAAAGACGACGCCAGTCTTACTTACAATACTTGGAATGATGAATATGACCAACCATCCCATGAGCAAGTAAAGAAAGAGTGAGAATTTTTCATTGATTTTTTTAGCAAAAATTTTGTAAAGAATGCCAAAGATTGTGGCACCCCATTGCAAAATGATAATCAAATAACCAAGCCAGCCACCAACAAGAGAAAGAGCAACTGGTGTGTATGAACCCGCAATAGCAATGTAAATCATGCTGTGGTCAATGATTCGTAAAATGAATTTTTGTGGTGAGTCATACTGCATTGAGTGATAAACTGTTGACGACAGAAACATCAAAAATAAACTAATATCGAAAATTGACATTCCCACAGCAGCTTGCATGCCATAGTGATGATAACTATAAATAGCAGTGATAGGAAGTAGTACAAGCATTGCTACCGCACCAACCGCGTGAGTAACACTATTTGCAACCTCTTCACCAAAAGAAAGACGTTTACTGAGTTTTAAAGTCATGCTAGCTTTCATGAGAATCTCCTTCTAATTTTTGGACTAATTCATGTGTTTGAAAATAAAGTTTCAAAGTTTGACAAGCAGAGACGACCACAGGAGGTAAGTCATCAATTTTCTCGTCATTCATACATGACACAAAATCATCGTAACGTTTTTGTGATTGATCATCAGCAGTTAAGAGTGCCAAAGTTTGACTAATTTCTTGAATTGAAAAAACATTTTTTAATGCTGTAATAACGATTAGTCTAGCGACTTGTTTACGGCTATATTTCTTTTTAATTGGTTTTTCAAGATGACCATGTTTTACATAATTATTTATCATAGAAGCAGTCAAGCCTTTAGCATCTTGTTGATTAGCCTGACCAACTTGATTAACATAAAGAAGAACTTGGTCTAAGTATAAATCAATTTGTGGTAACTCAGACCATTTTGGATAAGTAGTACTCATAAAGTTATCTCCACCTCTTCATCTAGTATTGATAACTAGATTATATAATTATCGATAATTGAAGTCAAGGAAAAAAACTGTCCAGTGGACAGTTTTTTCACGAGCCGGGAAATAGAAGAGCTGGTTAACTGTCCTGAGTTCAAAAATAAAAATCGAGCCAATATTAATAAGTTGGCTCGATGTAATTTAATTTCTAATATTTTGTAAGATGTGCTGCGCTGTTTCAAGGTTCATATGTGGTGCCTTAAGCAAAGCTTTTACAACTTCAGCAACTTCTTTATCTTTAGCACCTGAAAGAAGGGCAAGCGATTTTGCTTGTAGTTTCATGTGTCCTGCTTGAATACCAGTTGAAGTCAAAGCTTTAACGGCAGCAAAGTTTTGTGCTAAACCGACAGAAACGATGATTCGAGCTAGTTGACGAGCATCAGGGTAACCAAGCATATCGTGAGCGATTTTGACTGTTGGATTAAGACCAATTGAACCTCCGCGAGTTGCGATTGGCATAGGAAGCGTTAGCTGACCACGAAGCACCTGAGCCTCTTCATCGTAATTCCAAGTGGCAAGACCGCGGTATTGACCATCTTTACAAGCATAAGTGTTTGCACCAGCTTCGATGGCACGCCAGTCATTTCCTGTTGCCATAACAACAGCGTCAATTCCGTTAAAAATACCTTTGTTATGTGTGCTTGCTCGGTAAACATCTTCTTGAGCAAGTTTGCTTGCTAGGTGGAATTTTCGAGCTAACTCTTTAGCTTCATCTTTATTACGACTGAGGTAACGTAGGTCAACTTGACATTCTGAAGTTACTAAAGATTCGGTCGCATAGTTTGACAGAATTGCCATTAAGCTTTTTCCGCCAGAGAGTTCTTCAAGACTTGGTACTAAAGCCTCCATCATGGTGTTGACCATGTTAGCGCCCATCGCTTCTTGAGTGTCAACGGTTAAGTAGACAATAAGGAAATCATCTTTTTCATCGATACTCAATTCACGAGCACCACCCCCACGTTTTACGATAGAAGGATGAGCATCGTTTGCTAAAGTAATCAGTTGGTCGGTGTGTTCGATGATTGCTTTTTTTGCAGCACTTTTATTTGGAACATCGTAAAGTGCAATTTGTCCAATCATTTTACGAGAGTGAACTTGAGTTTTGAAGCCTCCAGAACGTTTGATAATTTTCGCAGCAAAGCTAGCTGCAGCAACCACTGAAGGTTCTTCAGTTACCATTGGAACATTGAAAATAGCTCCATCAATTTGAAAATCGGGTGCTAATGAAAACGGCAATGAAAATGTTCCGATAAGATTTTCTGTCATCTGATTAGCTGTTTCAAGTGAGAGTAGTTCATTTGATTTTAAACGGTCAAGATTTTCAGAACTGATTAGTTCATTTTTTTTGAGATGTTCAAGGCGTTCAGCCAACGTTTTTTTGGAGAAACCTCCCCAAGTCACTTTATTTGTTGTCATTTACTTCACCATAGATTCTTTGATGTTCACGAATTTCTTTGAGGGCAAATGCACCAGTTTTGTAATCGGCAACGGTAGCATTACCTTCTGAGTCAACTTCAACTTCTTCAAAGAAGAGTTTTTCATATTCTTCAACAGAAAGTTTGATACGATTTTTTAGAGATTCAAGACGACTTGTCTGAAGCATATCTTTAAATCCTTCTACCAAAGTTCCTGTGAAAATTTCTGCTACGGCACCACTACCATAACTAAAGAGGGCAATGTTGTCACCAGCAGCGAGATTTTCAGAGTTTTCAAGAAGTGATAGAAGTCCAAGGTAGAGTGAACCAGTGTACATGTTACCAACTTGTTTGCTGTAGAGAATTGATTTTTCAAAGTTGTCTTTGAGTTTAGCTTGCAATTCTTCTGGTAGATTTTTATCCATTACTTTATTAAAGCCTTTGAGGGCTAATTTTGGAAATGGCAAGTGGAAACAAAAGGCTGAAAAGTCAGCTAGTGATGTTTCAAAACGTTTTTGGAATTCTTCCCAAGTTGTTTTTAGCATGCTAAGGTATTGTTTTGTAGAGTAAATACCATTTACAAAAGGTGTTGTTGAGTAGTTCGGACGCCAGAAATCCATGATATCACGCGTTTGAGCAACTGAATTATCATTCAAAAGCATAATGCGTGGGTCTTTTGAAATCAGCATAGCGATACTTCCAGCACCTTGAGTAGGTTCACCTGGTGTGTTCGCCCCGTAGCGTGCTACGTCAGCAGCAATAACCAATACTTTTGATTCAGGGTGTTTTTGAACATGCAATCGAGCATAGTCAAGTGCAGCTGTTGCACTGTAGCAAGCTTCTTTCATTTCGATGCTGCGAGCAAAAGGTTGGATACCCAAAAGGTGGTGAATCCAAGTTGCAGCAGCTTTACTTTGGTCAACAGATGATTCTGTTGCTACAATGACCATATCAATGTCTTCTTTATCTTGGTCGCTAAGAATACTTTTTGCAGCAGAAGCACCAAGTGTTACGATGTCGTCGTTAACAGGTGTGATACTTAAGTTATTTAATAGAAGACCTTTACTATATTTATCTGGATCAACGTCTCGGCTCTCGGCTAGGTCGTCCATATTCAGCATATATTGTGCTGTTGCAAATCCAATTTTATCAATACCAATGTTCATGAAAAAACCTTTCTTTTTATTGAATTTCCAATAAATGTTAGGTGTTTTACTTTCTTCTTATTAGCCTAACAAGTTTTTAAAAGGCGGGGAAATCCTTTTAAATAAGAAACTCTTTTTTAGTAAATTTACGGCGTGACTAATTGTCCATTGATAATTTTACCATAAAGTAGCCTAATTACTCTATAAAAAAATATTGATTTAATCTTTCAAAGTAAATGAGAAAATCTTATTAAATCTACTAAAAAGCTGGAAATTTTAACTGTTTTCAGATAAAATGGAAAAGAATGATTTTTTAAAAATCAAACAATAAATCAAAGGAGAGCGGATAGCATGACAAAAGCAGATGTTATTTTTAAAGAAAATATCAAAAGAATTATGGATGAAGGGGTATTTTCAGAAAACGCACGTCCTGTTTACCAAAGCGGTGGACAAGCAAATTCTAAATACGTAACAGGTGCTTTTGCTGAATATGATTTGAGTAAAGGTGAATTCCCGATTACAACTCTTCGTCCTATTCCAATTAAAAGTGCTATTCGCGAAATTTTTTGGATCTATCAAGATCAAACCAATGATCTTTCAGTTCTAAATGATAAATACAACGTTAAATATTGGAACGATTGGGAAGTCGATGGCACTGGTACAATCGGTGAACGTTATGGAGCGGTTGTTAAGAAACACGATATCATTCGTAAAATCTTAAAACAATTAGAAGCCAATCCATGGAATCGTCGTAATGTTATCTCACTTTGGGATTACGAAGCTTTTGAAAATACAGATGGTCTTTTGCCATGTGCTTTCCAAACTATGTATGATGTGCGTCGTGTTGATGGCGATATTTATCTTGATGCCACTTTGACTCAACGTTCAAATGACATGTTGGTTTCACACCATATTAATGCTATGCAATACGTTGCTCTCCAAATGATGATTGCAAAACACTTCGGTTGGAAGGTCGGAAAATTCTTCTATTTCGTTAACAACTTGCACATTTATGACAATCAATTTGAACAAGCAAAAGAATTGCTTCGTCGTGAACCTACTGATTGCAAACCTCGTTTGGTTCTTAATGTGCCAGATGGAACAGATTTCTTTGATATTAAGCCTGAAGATTTTGAATTAGTCGATTATGATCCAGTCAAACCACAATTAAAATTTGACTTAGCCATTTAATCTATTTCATGGCTTTTTCGTATCGCATCTCTGCATTTTTACAGGAAATCTGATAAAATGAAAGTAATGAATGAGAGGACAATATGACAAAGAAAATCGTTGCTATCTGGGCCGAAGATGAAAATCATCTAATCGGTGTGAATGATGGGTTGCCTTGGCGACTCCCAAAGGAACTGAAGCATTTTAAAGAAACAACGATGGGACAAGCTCTTTTAATGGGGCGAGTGACCTTTGATGGCATGAAACGTCGCATCTTACCTGGCCGTGAAACATTGATTTTGACTCGAGATAAAGCTTTTGAAGCTGATGGTGTGACGGTCGTTCACGATATGGATCAAGTATTTGAGTGGTTTAAAAATCACGATAAGACCCTTTATGTTGTTGGTGGTGCAAGTATTTATAAAGCCTTCTTGCCTTATTGTGATGAGATTATAAAAACAACAGTTCACGGTGAGTTTGAGGGAGATACTTACTTCCCAGACGTTGATTTAGAACAATTTACAAAGGTTTCTGAGTCATTTTATGAAAAAGATGACAAGAATGCCTATGACTTTACAATTACTGTTTTTGAAAAATAACACATGGAGATAGGAATGCAAAGAAGTATTTTCGGTGTATTCACGGCTCTGCTCGCAGTTATCTGTATTTTGTGTGCAATTCCAGCACTTCGTAAAAAACGCTATGGATTAGCTGTCCTTTTATTTTTGAATGCATTTACTAATATTGTAAATACCATTCATGCCGTGTATGGTACCTTGTTTTAATATATAGAGAGAAAAAATAAAGTTAGAGAGAACAAAATGGTTGGAAATCGAACAAATGATGTAAAAGTTTATTGCTCATTTTGTGGAAAAAGCCAAGACGAAGTAAGAAAAATTATTGCAGGAAATAATGTTTTTATTTGTAATGAATGTGTGGCTTTATCCCAAGAGATTATTAAAGAAGAATTAGCAGAAGAAGTTCTTGCAGATTTGGCAGAAGTTCCAAAACCAAAAGAATTACTAGCTACCCTTGATGAATATGTTGTTGGTCAAGAACGTGCAAAACGTGCTCTTGCAGTAGCAGTTTACAATCACTACAAGCGTGTATCTTTTGCTGAAAGTCGTGATGAAGAAGATGTTGAATTGCAAAAATCAAACATTTTGCTTATCGGACCAACAGGGTCAGGGAAAACTTTCCTTGCTCAAACATTGGCTAAAAGTCTTAATGTTCCATTTGCGATTGCAGATGCGACATCATTGACTGAAGCAGGATATGTCGGTGAAGACGTTGAAAATATCCTTTTGAAACTGATTCAAGCAGCTGATTTTAATATTGAACGTGCTGAACGTGGTATTATCTACGTCGATGAAATTGATAAAATCGCTAAAAAAGGTGAAAATGTTTCAATTACTCGTGACGTTTCAGGTGAAGGTGTTCAACAAGCTCTTCTTAAAATCATTGAAGGAACTGTTGCTAGCGTACCACCACAAGGTGGACGTAAACACCCTAACCAAGAAATGATTCAAATTGATACCAAGAATATTCTTTTCATCGTTGGTGGTGCGTTCGACGGTATCGAAGATATTGTTAAACAACGTCTTGGTGAAAAAATTATTGGTTTTGGTCAAAATAACCGTAAAATTGATGAAGATGCATCTTATATGCAAGAAATCATCTCAGAAGATATTCAAAAATTTGGTCTTATTCCAGAGTTTATCGGACGCTTGCCTGTAGTAGCTGCGCTTGAACAATTGACTGCGGATGATTTGGTTCGTATCTTGACTGAACCTCGCAATGCCTTGGTTAAACAATACCAAACATTGCTATCTTATGATGGTGTTGAGTTGGAATTTGATGAAGATGCTCTTCAAGCAATTGCTAATAAAGCTATCGAACGTAAGACAGGTGCGCGTGGACTTCGTTCAATTATCGAAGAAACAATGATGGATATCATGTTTGAAATTCCTAGTCGCGAAGAAGTTACCAAAGTTCGCATCACTAAAGATGCTGTCGAAGGTACTGATAAACCTATCTTAGAAACTGCATAAGGAGAGAAAATGACTGAGTATTTAAATACCCATAATGCCTCACTTCTACTAAGTGCAGCTAATAAATCACATTACCCACAAGATGATCTGCCTGAAATTGCTTTAGCAGGTCGTTCAAATGTTGGAAAATCTAGTTTTATCAACACACTTTTAGGGCGTAAAAACTTGGCACGTACGTCAAGTAAGCCAGGAAAAACGCAGTTGCTTAATTTCTATAATATTGATGACAAATTGCGTTTTGTTGACGTTCCAGGGTACGGTTATGCCAAAGTTTCTAAATCTGAGCGTGCTAAATGGGGCAAAATGATTGAAGAATATCTTGTAAGCCGTGATAATCTTCGTGCAGTTGTCAGCTTAGTTGATTTTCGTCATGACCCAAGTGCTGATGACATCCAAATGTATGAATTCCTAAAATATTATGAAATTCCTGTTATCGTTGTTGCGACGAAAGCAGATAAAATTCCACGAGGTAAATGGAATAAGCATGAATCAGCTATCAAGAAAAAATTGAACTTCGATAAGACTGATAAATTTATTGTCTTTTCATCTGTTGATCGTACTGGTCTTGATGAATCATGGGATAGTATTTTAGAAGAATTATAATATTGAAAGCTTGAGATGAAAATTTCAAGCTTTTTTCAATGCTATAGTTTTAAACTAAGAAGTCGATAGTTAAAGTCTATTACCGTTTCTTAAAATCTTGTGATATCATAGACCTATTATGTATTGAGAGGTTTTTATGGAAAATCATAATTTTGAAAATGAAGGTCAATTTCAACGCAAGATGACAAGCAGGCATCTCTTTATGTTGTCGCTTGGTGGTGTTATTGGAACGGGATTATTTCTCAGTTCTGGGTATACAATTGCGCAAGCAGGTCCTTTCGGAGCAGTTCTATCTTACTTGGTAGGAGCTGTTGTTGTTTATTTGGTTATGCTATCACTTGGTGAGCTAGCTGTAGCGATGCCCGTTACTGGGTCTTTTCACACTTATGCTACAAAATTCATAAGTCCCGGAACTGGATTTACAGTTGCCTGGCTGTACTGGATTTGTTGGACAGTTGCTTTGGGAACTGAATTTTTAGGCGCAGCAATGCTCATGGGACGATGGTTTCCAGGTGTTCCGACATGGGCTTTTGCAACATTTTTTGCTCTGATTATTTTTGCTATTAATGCCTTAAGTGTAAAAAGTTTTGCGGAAGCGGAGTCCTTTTTTGCATCCATTAAGGTCATTGCCATCATTATCTTTATCATTCTTGGGTTAGGTGCAATGCTTGGAATAGTCAGTTTTGAAGGTCAGCACAAGGCAATTTTATTTACAAATCTAACTGCTAACGGCGCATTTCCAAAAGGTTTTGCTGCAGTTGTTTCAGTAATGTTAGCAGTCAATTATGCTTTTTCTGGAACTGAATTAATTGGAATTGCTGCAGGTGAGACTGACAATCCTAAAGAAGCAGTGCCAAAGGCAATTAAAACAACGATTGGTCGTTTGGTCATCTTTTTTGTTTTGACAATTCTTGTTTTGGCATCGCTGTTACCAATGAAAGAAGCTGGAGTATCAAGTGCACCATTTGTTGATGTTTTTGATAAAATGGGAATTCCGTTTGCAGCTGATGTGATGAATTTTGTTATTCTAACAGCTATTTTATCAGCAGGAAATTCTGGACTATATGCTTCAAGTCGCATGCTCTGGTCTCTTGCAAATGAAGGCATGCTTTCTAAAAAGATTGTTAAGATTAATGAGCATGGTGTTCCAATGCGCGCATTATTATTATCAATGCTGGGTGCTGTTTTATCACTTTTTTCAAGTATATACGCTGCAGATACTGTCTATCTTGCTCTTGTTTCTATTGCTGGTTTTGCTGTGGTAGTGGTTTGGCTATCAATTCCTTTAGCTCAGATTAAGTTCAGAAAAGTCTTTTTAAAAGAACACTCTATTTCTGAGTTATCGTACAAAACTCCATTTACGCCGGTGCTACCATACGTTACTATTATCCTATTGTTAATTTCAATTGTTGGGATTGCTTGGGATGCTTCGCAAAGAGCGGGACTTTATTTTGGAATTCCATTTATTATTTTGTGTTATTTGTATCATTACCTTCGTTATAAAAAATGGTAAGAAAGGTTAGTTATGGGGAAATTTAAGGATTTACTAGACAAGAATGAATATGTTATCTTAGATGGTGCGCTTGGAACGGAGTTAGAAAATCGCGGCTATGATGTGTCAGGAAAACTTTGGTCTGCAAAGTATTTACTTGAAAATCCAAAAGTGATTCAAGATTTACACGAAGTTTATTTGCGAGCTGGTGCTGATATCATCACAACTTCAAGTTATCAGGCAACCATTCAAGGACTTGAAGATTACGGTTTAACAGAACAAGAAGCTACTGACACCATTGCTTTAACAGTAGATTTGGCAAAAAAAGCAAGAGAAAATGTTTGGAATGTTTTGTCTGATGATGAAAAGAGTAAACGTCCCTATCCTTTGATTTCTGGTGATGTTGGACCTTACGCTGCTTATTTGGCTGATGGTTCCGAATACAATGGAAACTATCACTTGTCTAAGGAAGAGTTCAAAGATTTTCATCGCACTCGTATCAAGGCACTATTGTCAGCTGGCTGTGATTTTTTGGGAATTGAAACCATTCCAAATGTTGTTGAAACAGAAGCTTTAATTGAATTATTAGCTGATGAATTTCCAGAAACTGAGGCTTATATGTCATTTACGGCACAGGATGATGAGTCTATTTCTGATGGAACTGCGATTGAAACTGTAGCAGCTTTGTGTGATGCTAGCAAGCAGATTTTAGCTTTGGGGATTAATTGCAGCAGTCCAGCTGTTATTTCAAATTTACTTAAGAAAATTAGAACAGTGTCACAAAAGCCACTAGTCACTTATCCTAACTCGGGAGAGATTTATGACGGGGCTACACAGACTTGGAAATCTCTTCCGGATCACACTCACACTTTACTAGAAAACAGTCAGATTTGGCATCAATTCGGTGCAAAAGTTGTTGGGGGCTGTTGCCGAACAACACCTGATGACATTGCTTGTTTGACTAATCATCTTAGATAATAAAAACGTCTAGAAATTTTCTAGACGTTTTTTGTTAAATATTTGCCGTTTGCAAGCGATAGCGGATAACGACACTTGTATAGTGATAAATGATTGCTAATAGTATCAATGATACAATCCAAATGGTTCTTACTTGGATAAAGTGGTGAATGATTGCTACAAAGATAGCACCAAGAACAAAACTGACAACGACCAATGAATAATTGACAGCTTGTCGTTTCATCTTAGCAGTTTTATTTTCAGTAGTAAGGTAGTTATGCCAAGCGGTAATCATCTTACGATAATTTCCGGAAGTCATCAAAATCGAGTAAGCGTGTGATTCAATTTGGCTGCCTGAGAAGGTCAAGGTTAATAGACCAGTTCCTAATGCTAAAAGAATTACCCATAAAAGTCGATTTTCAGGTAAGAGCGGTAGAGCAATGGTAACAAATAGCAATGGTAAAATAGCATAAGCACGCCAAAATGCTGTTTTTGCCCGAGCTCGAACACGCAATCCAAACATAAATCCGAGTGAGAAAAAGAAAACTGAATAAAAACGGATTAATGTCTGATGTAGTGAACTATGGCTGATATCAGCAATAAGAAACAAAATGTTCCCTGTTTGAGTAGCAACTAAGGTGTCAAATTGAATTTGACAGTAGACATCAAGAGCTCCGCCTAAAAATCCAAGTAAAACAGCTTCAAAACGACTATTTTGAGGCATGTATTCTAAATCATTCACACCATGTCCTTCTTTCTAATAGAGTCAACAGTCATATTGTAACATTTTATTAAGTCAGGTACTAGGGGAGATTTGTGAAAAAAATAATCGAACTTTAATTAATTCAAATGAGAAAGATTTTCTTGAAATCATCGATAGGTTGAAAGGATTCATTGATGGATTTGTGAAATTTTTGCGATTACAATAAAAAAGCTCAACTCATTAGTCTGAGTTGAGCTATGTAAGGAGTGCTTAGAAATAGGAGTAAGATTACATTTATTTTTCGCTGATGATGAGTTCTCCGTCAACCATATCAGCTTTAAGGTGTTTAACATCAGTGTGATCAAGGTAGAAGTCAGTGATTTTATCACGGATTTCTTGTTCGATAACACGGCGGAGTGGTCGAACACCCATTGCTTCATCGTATCCTTCTTCGATAAGATGTTTCTTAGCATCGTCGCTAACAACCAAGTCAATACCTTTTTTAGCAATAGTCTTGCTAACTTCAGTTAACATCAAGTCAACAATTTCGTTCAAGTCATCTTTAGTCAAGTGTGAGAATTCAATGATACCGTTGAAACGGTTGAGGAATTCAGGACGGAAGTATGGAGCGATACGATCCATAATCTTCACATCTTTGTCTTCTTGACCTGTCAAGGCTTCATTACCAAATCCAGCATTTGAAGTTGCAATGATGACAGTGTTCTTGAAGTTGATAGTATTACCTTGACCATCTGTCAAACGACCATCATCCAAAACTTGGAGAAGAAGTGTGATAACTTGGGGGTCAGCTTTTTCAATTTCATCAAGAAGGACGATTGAGTAAGGGTTACGACGAACACGTTCAGTAAGTGTGTTGTTATTGTCATCGTAACCAACGTAACCGGCTGTAGTACCGATTAATTTAGATACAGCTGTGCGATCAGAGTACTCGGACATATCTAGACGGATAATGGCATCTTTTGAGCCAAACATATCAAGTGCCAATTGTTTAGCAAGTTCTGTTTTACCGACACCAGTTGGTCCGACAAATAGGAAACTACCGATTGGGCGGTTACCTTCGTCAAAACCAGCACGGTTACGACGGATGGCGCGTGCAACAGCTTCAACAGCTTCGTCTTGACCGATGACTTTACCTTTCAAACGGCTAGCCAATTCTTTCAAACGTTCAATATCTGAAGCTCCCATATTTGAAACAGGCACACCAGTCAAACGTTCAACGGATTCAGCCACGTCGTTAACAGTTGCAGTGACTTTTTTATCTTCTGTGTGATTGTCGATTTGTTTTTGCAATTCTTCGATACGAACTTTAGCATTAAGCGCAGCTTCGTAATCTTCTTTTGCAGCGGCAGCTTCTTGTTTTTCTTTTTGTTCTGCAATTTCTTTTTCTAAAGATTTGACATCAGTCACAGGATGTTGCGCAGCCAAGTGAGCAGCAGTCATATCAATTAAGTCGATTGCTTTATCAGGAAGGCTACGTTGTGGGATGTATTGAATTGAAAAATCAACAGCAGCTTTCAAAACATTATCTGGAAGAATGACGTTGTGGTGTTTTTCGTAAAGGTCACGAATTCCCATCAAGATGTTGAAACTGTCTTGGGCAGAAGGTGCGTTTACTTTTACTTCATTGAAACGACGAGCTAGCGCAGCATTTTTCAAAATAGTATTGCGGTATTCATCTTGAGTAGTTGCACCAATAACAGTCAATTCACCACGAGAAAGGGCTGGTTTTAGGATATCTGCTAAACCTTTAGAACCAGAGTCACCTCCAGTTGAGCCAGCACCAAGAATTTGATGGATTTCGTCGAAGAAGAGGATGATATTACCTGCATCTTTAACTTCTTTAATCATGTTTTGGATGTTTTCTTCGAAAGCACCGCGGTATTGTGTACCAGCTTCAAGCCCTGAGATATCAATTGAGATGATTTCTTTATTCTTGATAGCAGCAGGAACATCACCATTAACAATAGCTTGCGCTAACCCTTCAACGACAGCAGTCTTACCGACACCAGCATCTCCGACTAGAACTGGGTTATTTTTTGTACGACGTGACAAGATTTCAGCAGTTTCTTGGATTTCTTTGTTACGTCCGATAACTGGGTCAAGTTCATTATTACGAGCACGTTCAGTTAAGTTAGTTCCTAGTTTAGCCAAGATACCACCTTCTTTTGGAGCAGAAGTAGGAGCTCCTTCTTGGTATTCAGCATTTCCAGGAAGTTTACCGGTTTGACGATATTGAGCAAATTCCTCAGGAGTAACTTCACGTCCGTTAATCAAATAACGTTTGTTCTCTGTGTTATATCCTCCCATATTTCCCATAAGTTGGTTGAAAATGTCATCCATGTTTCCAAAAGGATCTCTTCCATAAAATTGATTGTTTGCCATATTAATTACCTCGCTTTATTTGTGAAATTTAATCAAATCAAAATGATACGATTTGATAGAAGGTAGGAGTTCTTTAGTCTTTACATATCAGAGTAGAGAGGTCGTATTTAAAGAAATCTTTGATTGTTCCTATCAATCACCTTCTGAGGATATAATAACTCATTGGTCAGTAAAAGTCAAAGATTTATGCGCAGAAAATATGATTATTTTTCTTAGATAGCGTTTTATAAATTATAATTGTGATACTATAATCTGAAATGGTGCAAAAAACAGTCATCATAAAAGAAGAATTATAAAATAATTTAATAGTAGAAACAATAAAAAGTAATTAATTTTGAAAAAAATAATAAAAAAGTGTTGACAGAGTCAAAAATGTAAGTTATAATAAATGAGGTTTTGTAATGAAACTGACCTAAGACAGCAGGGGAGCAGTGCTCATAATATTCCTGCCGAGGCACAAAACGTAATGATGAAATAACGTATTTGTACTTTCGTGTCTAGGTTTAGGTGCGAATTTTTTTGTACCTAGCCCAAAAATAATAACGGAGGTAAAAACTAATGAGTGAAGCAATTATTGCTAAAAAAGCTGAACAAGTTGATGCTGTTGCTGAAAAAATGAAAGCTGCTGCATCTATCGTTGTTGTTGATTCACGTGGTCTTACAGTTGAACAAGATACAGTTCTTCGTCGTAATCTTCGCGAAAACGGTGTTGAATTTAAAGTTATCAAAAATTCAATCTTGACTCGTGCAGCTGAAAAAGCAGGTCTTGACGGAATGAAAGATCTTTTCGTAGGACCATCTGCAGTAGCATTTTCTAACGAAGATGTTGTTGCACCAGCAAAAGTTATTAACGACTTTGCTAAAGATGCTGAAGCACTTGAAATCAAAGGTGGAGCAATTGAAGGCGCTGTATCTTCTAAAGAAGAAATTGTTGCCCTTGCATCATTGCCAAGCCGCGAAGGACTTCTTTCTATGCTCCTTTCTGTTCTTCAAGCGCCAGTTCGCAACGTTGCACTTGCTGTCAAAGCAGTTGCAGACAACAAAGAAGACGACGCTGCTTAATGCGTATGGTAGCCTAGCGCTACAAACATTTATCTAATAAAACATTAATATTTTTGGAGGAATCTACAATGGCATTGAACATTGAAAACATTATTGCTGAAATTAAAGAAGCTTCAATCCTTGAATTGAACGATCTTGTAAAAGCTATCGAAGAAGAATTTGGTGTAACTGCAGCTGCTCCTGTAGCTGTAGCTGCTGCTGGTGCTGCAGACGCTGGTGCTGCTAAAGACTCATTTGACGTTGAATTGACTTCAGCTGGTGACAAAAAAGTTGCTGTTATCAAAGCTGTACGTGAAGTTACAGGTCTTGGTCTTAAAGAAGCTAAAGCTCTTGTTGATGGTGCACCTGCTAACGTTAAAGAAGGCGTTGCTACTGCAGAAGCTGAAGAAATCAAAGCTAAACTTGAAGAAGCTGGAGCTTCAATCACTCTTAAATAATAGAGTTATTACTCAAGTAGCTTAATAAAGCTGATAAAACCGCTGGTCTTAGGACTAGCGGTTTTTTTATAGTTTTGAAAAGACAAAATCGTAAGATACATTGACAATTTCCATTTTAAAGACTATGATTGTGGTTGAGAATGTAGTAGGAGCGCAGTTTTATGAAAAAAATGGCCTTATATGTTAGAATTTTGTACCTCATATTTTTTCTTATGACGTTAGTTTTCTTTTTTCTTTCGCCAAGCTCAACTTTAAATCAATTTAAAGAAGGAACGTTTTATAGCTATCCTCATAAAGATTCTCTCTTTCTTTTTTCTTTTATCACAATCATTATTGGCGAAGTCAGTATACTCTGGTCAAAATGGTATCGAAAAAAGGCTAATTTGAGAGAGTTTCCCATTTTGCTTGAAACCGAGAAAAAATTTATTCAGAGTTATTCTGTAATGATTTTGATTTTTATCCTTGTGATATTCCAAAAATTTCTATAAAAAAAATAAAAAGCTTTGAAATTATTACAAAGCTTTTTTGATTTCACTTGAATCTTGTGAGTTCTGCTCAACATCTAGGTCGAAAAATTTGGTAAGTTTTATAACCATTTTCTTAACTTCGATGGCAATAACACTAGGATCTTCAGGTTCGTCTTTTACTAACCAATTACATAGTACACTGTAATAACCACCGATGATAAATGACATGGCATAATTTATTTTAGTAACATCTCCGTCGTAAGCAAACCAAGGAAGAGTGATACTATCGTAGATTTCCTTTGAGTATTTTTTCATTTGGTGAAATAAAAGCTCAGGTTTCTGATGTTTCATTATAATTGATAGAACCTCACGTTGTTTGTACCAAAAGTTAAAAGAGCCTTCTAACATTTTTTCGAAGCTCTCTGATTGTGCAAATTTTTTACGCTCGTCTAAATAATCGTTAATAATTTTTTCAAAATAATCATTTAAGAGATCATCTTTATTTTTAAAGTGCCTGTAAAATGTTCTTCTAGAAACTTCAGCGTATTCAAGGATATCTTTGATTGTGATGTTTTCGTATTTTTCATTTCTCATAAGACAGATAAAAGCGAGAAAAAGTCTGTTCTTTGTATCTTTTATTTGTTGTAATTTACCACATTTTTTACATACCATGCTATCAACTACTTTCATTTTATGTAACGAACAGAACTATTATAGCACTTCAAAGAGAAATAAGCACAAAAAGTTGGTAGAAAAATGTTTTCTGGGAATATAGTTATTTGAAATTATAGGTAGATATTCTTGAATAGGATATTGACTAAAATTTAATATTGGAGAAAATTGAAGACAAAAAAAGAACCCGAATGGGGCTCCTTTTACTGGCTGATGCTTGCTATGAGACTATCAGCAGTGGTTTCTGGTAAAATTCGTACGCGATCCAATGATAGAAGGCCATCTTCTTTGTTTGCAATTCCTTCGTTAGTAGTGACACCAATCTTGTAGTTGAGGTTACTAGCTAGTTGAAGTGTTGTATCTGAATAGCGTCCTGCAGGATAGGCGATTGCCATCGTGTCTTGTGATAAATTGTTATCAAGGTACGTTTTAGCATCTTCCATTTCAGATTTCTGAGTGTCATCATCGCTTGCTGACAAATCAGGGTGAGTAGAAGTATGACTTTGGAAAGACATTCCTTGTTCTTTCATTTCTAACATTTGATCAAGAGTTAAGTTTCCATTATCACCGACAGTACTTGTGATGACATTATTTGTGCCTTTTGCCTGATATTTTTTTAAAATTGGATAAGCGTTGGTGTAAAAATCCCATAAGCTGTCGTCGAAAGTTAACCAAATGATTTTTGAATTTCCATTCGGTAAAACATTTTCAGTCAAGACTTTGTAAGCTTCTTCTGGGGTTAAGAAATAGTAACCTTCTTCAGATAGACGCTGAATATGACTTTCAAATGTCGCCGGGTTAACGATAAGGTTAGCATTAGATTCTTCTTCAGGTGCCATTTCATGAATAGCGTGATACATTAAAATTGGAAGAGAAACATCTGAGTCTTGTTGAACCCAATTAACTTCTTCAGTCTTTTCAATGCTTTGATCTGCTTGAGAAGAGCTGCTAGAAGAAGTGGCGCTTGATTGTTTTGCTTTTTTCTGCACAACGTGTTCTGTTTTTTCATTTGATAAAATCAAGTGATTATTCCTTAAGACAAAGAAAAGGAAAACACTAGCGATAATACAAGCTAATAAAAGAATGATATTAATAATTGCCAAAGGCTTTTTTGAATTCTTTTCGTGCTTGTAACGTTTTTTCATAAAAATCTCTCCCAAAAATAAAATCTTTCTTCTATTGTACTGTTTTTTGAAAGTAAAATAAAGAATTTACCTTAAATTAGAAAAAGATTTTCATAGTTTGTTATATTTTCTGTAAATTCTGAATAATTTTGTGGTATAATGTAGAAAATGTTTTTATACTTAGGATTGTTGGTTTTCGGGACCGCTTTTCTATTCAAAATTACTTACTAAGGAGAATAAGATGTCAATAAAAATTGCTTTGCTCGGTTTTGGTACGGTTGCTAGTGGTGTTCCTTTTCTTTTGAAAGAAAATCAAACAAAAATTACAGAAGCAGCTCATGATACCATTGAAATCGCAAAAGTTCTCGTTAAAGACGATGATGAAAAGAATCGTTTGTTGGCTGCTGGGAACGACTATAATTTTGTTACAAATGTTGATGAGATTTTGAGTGATGAAACTATTGACATTGTTATCGAGTTAATGGGACGTATTGAACCAGCTCGTACATTCATTACAAAAGCGCTTGAAGCTGGGAAAAACGTTGTTTCTGCTAACAAAGATTTGATTGCGACTCACGGTAAAGAATTGATTGCTCTTGCAAAAGACAAGGGTGTTGCTTTCTATTATGAAGCAGCAGTTGCTGGCGGTATTCCAATTCTTCGTACTCTAGCTAACTCACTCACTTCTGATAAAGTCACTCGTATTTTGGGTGTTCTCAATGGTACTTCAAACTTCATGATGACTAAAATGGTTGATGAAGGTTGGACTTACGATGATGCTCTTAAGACAGCTCAAGAACTTGGCTACGCTGAAAGTGACCCAACAAATGACGTTGAAGGTATTGATGCAGCCTATAAAGCAGTTATCTTGAGTCAATTTGGTTTTGGTATGACAATTGATTTTGATGATGTTGCTCACAAAGGGATTACTACAATCACACCAGATGATGTTGCGGTTGCACAAAAACTTGGCTATGTCATTAAGCTTGTTGGTGATATTCGTGAAGTTGAGTCTGGTATCTCAGCTGAGGTTTCTCCAACATTCTTGCCTAAATCACACCCACTTGCTAGTGTAAACGATGTGATGAATGCCGTTTTTGTTGAGTCAATCGGTATTGGTGAATCAATGTACTACGGACCAGGTGCTGGTCAAAAACCAACCGCTACTTCAGTTACAGCGGATATTATCCGCATTTGTCGCCGTATCAAAGATGGAAATGTCGGCAAACCTTTCAATGAATTTGCTCGTGAGACAAAAATGGCAAATCCATCAGATGTGACAAGTCATTATTATTTTGCAATTAATACGCCAGACAAAAAAGGTCAATTGCTTCGCTTAGCTGAAATTTTTAACTCTGAAAACATTTCATTTGAACAAGTGCTTCAGCAAAAAGCAAATGGAACACGTGCACGTGTTGTCATTATCACTCACTCAATGAGTAAGACACAATTGGCAGCAGTTACTGAAAAACTTGAAGCTGAAAAAGATTTCAAAGTATTAAATACACTTAAAGTTTTGGGCGAATAAGAATTACTTAGTAAATGAAAGGAAAGCTCATGTAAAATGAGCATTGATAGAGATATGAAAATAACTGTACCAGCGACATCTGCTAACATTGGACCTGGGTTTGATTCAGTTGGTGTAGCAGTTTCTAAGTACCTTACAATTGAAGTGCTTGAACCTGCTGATAAATGGGAAGTTTTACATGACTTAGGGGATGTGCCTAGTGATAAAAAAAATCTTTTGGTTGCAACAGCATTGCAAGTAAAAGAAGACCTCATTCCTCATCGTATCAAGATGATTTCTGATATCCCGTTAGCGCGAGGATTAGGGTCTTCATCTTCAGTTATTGTAGTGGGGATTGAGTTAGCTAATCAATTAGCAGATTTGAATTTGTCTGATGATGAAAAGTTAACTTTAGCCACTAAAATTGAAGGGCATCCTGATAATGTTGCGCCAGCGATTTTTGGTAACCTTGTCGTTTCATCGTATGTCGAAGGAAAAGTCAGCAGCATTGTTGCACCATTTCCAGAAGCGTCATTTGTTGCTTTCATTCCAAATTATGAATTGAAAACCAGTGATAGTCGCAATGTGTTGCCTCATGAGCTATCGTATAAAGAAGCTGTAGCAGCGTCATCAATTGCCAATGTTGCTATTGCAGCTCTTTTGACAGGAGATTTGAAAAAAGCTGGAAAAGCGATTGAAGCTGACCTTTTCCATGAACGTTTCCGTCAAAAATTAGTAAAAGAATTTGCTCAGATTAAAGAAAAAGCGCATCAAGCTGGTGCTTATGCGACTTATCTTTCTGGTGCTGGTCCAACAGTGATGGTTTTGACGCCAAAAGAGCAAGAAAGCAAAGTTCTAGAGGCTGTTCAATCACTTGGCTTGGACGGTGAGGTAGTTGCTCTATATGTAGATACTAAAGGAGTTTTTGTTGAAAAAGACTAATTTAGGTTTTCTACTTGGTTTAGTAACATACATTTTGTGGGGCTTTTTGTCCCTTTATTGGAAAATACTTTCAGGTGTTAGTTCATATAACACCTTTTCTTATCGTATCATTTTCACAGTTATTACCATGTTGCTTTACATGCTGTTATCCAGAAATTACAAGCGGTATCAGAGTGAGATTGGTAGTTTGATAGCTGATAAGAAGAAGTCATTTATGATGATTTTGGCGAGCTTTTTGATTGCTATTAACTGGCTGACTTACATCTTTGCAGTGGCACATGGTCAAGCAACTCAGGCGAGTTTTGGTTATTATATTATGCCGCTTGTTTCCATTTTACTTGCTGTGATTTTCTTGCACGAAAGTTTAAGTTCTTGGATGCTTTTAGCAATTGCTATTGCAGGATTTGGAGTTGGAATGCTTGCTTTTGACACAGGTCAAGTGCCACTAGTTTCGATTGTTTTAGCCTTATCTTTTGGCTTATATGGCTTGGTTAAGAAAAATGTTCGACTCTCAAGTGATGTTGCTATGCTGGTTGAAAGTAGTCTGGTTTTGCCTTTTGTCATCATTTATTTGGTAGCTTTTAGTAAGGAAAGTATGCTTGATTATACTTTACTGGAAAATGTTTTGTTGGTAATTTCTGGTGTGGTGACGGCAATTCCTTTGCTTTTATTTGCAGAGGCCGTTAAGCGAGCACCTTTAAATATTATTGGGTTTATCCAATACATTAACCCGACGATTCAGTTGATTATTGCGGTTCTTATTTTTAAAGAAACAATAGCTGTAGGACAATTAAAAGGATTTATCTTTATCTGGATTGCCATTGCTGTCTTTATTTTAGGACAAGTTATTGTGATGCGTAAAAATAAGTAGTTTGGAGCTAACATGCACAAAAAAACTGTTGTTGATTTTAAGGAATTAGGGCAACGTTTGATTTTTGAAAATCCCTTGATTGAGCTTTCTGCTAAGTCAGCAAAGGATGTTAAAACCATTTTGCAAGAGGTAGAGAATTACCAAATGCAAGGATATTATGTCATTGGTTATGTGAGTTATGAAGCTGCCCAAGCCTTTGACGATAAGTTTTCAGTTAAGACTCGTCCGCTTTCAGGTGAGTATTTGGCTTATTTTACGGTTCATCAAGAAGTTAAAAAAGAGCCTTTCCCGTGTCAATCTCAAAAAAATATTCAATTGCCAAAATCATGGCAATCAAGAACGAGTAAAGGCGATTATGTGAAAGCTATTGCTAGGATTAAAGAAGAAATTAGGCAAGGAAATACCTACCAAGTTAACTACACTTTGCAGTTATCTAGTCTGCTTGAGGAAGATGCTTTTACTTTATATAATCACTTAGTCATTGCTCAAGAAGCAGCTTACAATTGCTATATCGAACATGATGATTTTGCTATTTTGTCTGTTAGTCCAGAGCTGTTTTTTAAGAAAAAAGGAAATCGTTTGATAACGCGTCCGATGAAGGGAACGATTACTCGCGGTTACAGCACTAAAGAAGATTTGGAAAATAAAATCTGGCTGGCAAATGATAGTAAAAATCGTGCTGAAAACATGATGATTGTTGATTTGTTACGTAATGATATGGGACGCATTTCAGAAATCGGTAGCGTTAAGGTAACAAAACTTTGTGAGGTTGAACAATACTCAACGGTTTGGCAAATGACCTCAACCATTGAAAGTCAGTTGCAATCAGATAAAAGTCTTTTAGATATTTTTTCTGCCCTTTTTCCCTGTGGGTCAATTACCGGAGCTCCAAAGATTGCGACAATGGCGATTATCAATCAGCTAGAAAAGCAACCTCGAGGCGTTTATTGTGGGACGATTGGGATTTGTCTGCCGAATGGAGATGCTATCTTTAATGTCGGTATCC
This sequence comes from Streptococcus equinus, assembly GCF_049393805.1. Taxonomy (NCBI): domain Bacteria; kingdom Bacillati; phylum Bacillota; class Bacilli; order Lactobacillales; family Streptococcaceae; genus Streptococcus; species Streptococcus equinus. The sequence continues at coordinate 100,871 of NZ_CP185763.1, read as the reverse complement.
GTACCATTCAAAAACTAGGTAATCAGGCTATTTATGGTGCTGGTGGCGGCATTACTTGGGGGAGTGCCTGCGATGATGAGTATAAAGAGGCTTGTGATAAGGCTGCGGTTTTATATCGCAATCAACCTGACTTTGACATACTCACAACCGCTAGGGTATCTCGTAAGCAAGTGGTGGATTTAGACGAACACATCAAGCGTTTAAAAGAGTCGGCAAGGTATTTTGCTTACCCGTTCTCAAAAGAAGATTTTTTAGCAAAACTGTCTAAGAAGCTTGAGGAGTTAGATGATGCTGACTATCGTTTGCGAATTTTAGTGAAGCAAACTGGTGCTATTCAGTTCCAGCTAGCAGAACTTAGAGACCTGCCAGAAAATTATCTGAAAGCTGAGCTGGTTCATCGCAGTGAGTCAATTGACGGTCCGTTTACTTATTTTAAGACGACCTATCGTCCGCATTTACAAAGTTTATCTGGTGAGTCTATCTTTATTTCTAATAAGGGTTATCTGCAGGAAACGACTATTGGTAATCTCATTTTAGAAATTGATGGGAAATGGTATACGCCCTCGGTTGATGTGGGTATTTTAGATGGCATTTGCAGGCAAAAATTAATTAAGGAAGGTCGCGTGTTTGAAGCATATTTGACAAAAGATGATTTAAAGAAAGCTAGTCACATTTATGCTTGTAATAGTGTTCGTGGCGTTTATGAAATCACTTTGAATAAATAGCAAAGCTTCTTTTAGAAATCGTTTCTATCGACTTTCCTTGTGCTATAATAGAAGTGTTATTGTAATTTTATAAGAGAAAGGTATATGCGCTAAAAGCTTATCATTGAAAGATTTCGAGGTAAATGTCTCAATCTTATTTTTAATGTCAGCAACTTTTGGTCATAGTAGGACATTCATTAATGAATTATCAAGAAGCTTTGGATTGGATTCATGGCAAGTTAAAATTTGGAATTAAACCTGGTTTAGAACGAATGGCATGGATGCTAGAAGAACTTGGAAATCCTCAAAAAAATTTAGCAGCTGTCCACGTTGTTGGGACAAACGGCAAAGGTTCTGTCACAAGTTATTTACAGCATATTTTTTCATCAGCTGGGTACGAAGTTGGAACGTTTACATCACCTTACATCGTTGATTTTCGTGAACGTATCAGTCTAAATGGTCAAATGATTTCAGAAACTGATTTTCTTGACTTGGTCGAACGTGTTCGTCCTGTTGTTGAGCGTTTGTCAGTCGAAACTGATTTAGAACCAGCAACAGAATTTGAAGTAATTACTGTGTTGATGTTTGAATATTTTGGTCACATGCATCCAGTTGATATTGCAATCATTGAAGCAGGAATGGGTGGACTTTATGATTCGACAAATGTTTTCAAAGCTTTAGCAGTGGTTTGCCCATCGATTGGATTAGATCACCAAAATGTTTTGGGACAGACTTATGCAGAAATCGCTGCGCAAAAAGTTGGCGTTCTAAAAGAGCAAGTGCCGTTTATTTTTGCGACTGAACGAGAAGATGTTCGTCACGTTTTTGTCAATAAAGCACATGATTGTGATAGCCGTCTGTTTGAGTTTTCAAAAGATTTTTATGCTCAAGAAAATGAAAACGGTTTTGATTATCAAGGCCTTGAAAATCTTAAAAATGTGAAACTTTCAATGCCTGGAAAACATCAAGTTAGTAATGCTAGCTTAACAATTACAGCCGCTTTGTTGTTGAAAAAGGATTATCCAAAAGTAACTAATGATATTATTAGAAAAGGCCTTGAGGAGACACATTGGGTTGGACGTACTGAACTCATGTTTCCAAATGTTATGATTGATGGTGCGCATAATAATGAGAGCGTCAAAGCTTTGGTTGATGTGATGCAAAAATACAAAGATAAAAATCTTCACATTTTGTTTGCAGCAATTGATACCAAACCTATTGATTCCATGTTGGAATTGCTCAGCCAACTAGCTGATGTTGATGTGACAACTTTTGTTTATCACAATTCACTACCACTTGAAAAATACCCAAGCAACTACCATAAAGTTGCTAATTGGAAAGAGTGGATTGATAAGATTAACCTAAATAGTCAAGAAGACTTTTATTTAATTACAGGTTCACTTTATTTTATTTCACAAGTACGTCCCGTACTTTTGTCAAGACAGGAAAATTAAGCTATAATAGAAAAAATATAAAAAGATTGGAAAAGATAATGGCAAATCAAGAAAAACTTGAAGCAGCAGTATATCAACTTTTAGAAGCACTGGGTGAAAACCCTGAACGTGAAGGATTGCTTGACACTCCTAAACGTGTTGCAAAGATGTATCAAGAGATGTTTTCAGGCTTAAACGAAGATCCAAAAGATCAATTTACAGCAGTTTTTTCTGAAAATCATGACGAGGTTGTGCTTGTGAAGGATATTCCTTTTTATTCAATGTGTGAGCACCACTTAGTTCCTTTTTACGGAAAAGCGCATGTTGCTTATTTGCCAAGTGATGGTCGCGTAACTGGTCTTAGCAAATTAGCGCGTGCTGTTGAAGTGGCAAGTAAACGTCCACAATTGCAAGAACGCTTAACTGATCAAGTAGCGACTGCCCTCGAAGAAGCACTTCATCCAAAAGGTGTTTTTGTGATGGTAGAAGCAGAGCACATGTGCATGACAATGCGCGGTATTAAAAAGCCAGGTAGTAAGACTGTAACAACAGTTGCTCGTGGTATTTTTAAAGAAAATCGTGAAGAACGAAAAGAAATTTTGTTACTTATTTTAGGGAAATAATAGCTAGTTAAGCACTGGTAAAAGGAGAGAATGATGAAAATTGGTAAGCATAGTGTTGCTGGAAAAGCATGCATCATGGGTGTCTTAAATGTCACTCCTGATTCATTTTCAGATGGTGGTTCTTATACATCTGTTGAAAAAGCGCTTAATCAAGCAGAAAAAATGATTGCACAAGGTGCTAAAATCATCGATGTTGGCGGAGAATCAACACGCCCAGGGTACACTTTTGTCGATGCTGAAGAAGAAATAAAACGTGTTGTTCCAGTCATCAAAGCTCTCAAAGAAAAATTTGATGTGCTAGTGAGTATTGATACTTATAAAACTCAAACAGCTCGTGCTGCCTTGGAGGCTGGCGCAGACATTTTAAATGATGTTTGGGCAGGTCTTTATGATGGCGAAATGCTAGCGCTTGCTGCCGAAAAGAATGTTCCGATTATTTTAATGCACAACCAGGAAGAAGAAAAATACGACAATATCACTAGAGAAGTCTGTGAATTCTTGAAAGAAAGAGCAAATGCAGCTTTAGCATCTGGCGTTGCTAAAGAAAATATCTGGATTGATCCAGGTTTTGGCTTTGCTAAAAATGAAGCACAAAATATTGAACTGTTGAAAGGTTTAGATGCCGTTTGTCAATTAGGATACCCAGTTCTTTTTGGTATTTCACGTAAACGCACAGTTGACTTTTTGCTCGGTGGTGGAACAAAAGCTACTGAGCGTGATATGGGTACAGCAGCGTTATCTGCATGGGCAATTACAAAAGGTTGTCAAATTGTTCGTGTGCATAACGTGGAAGCTAACCGAGATATTGTTAATGTCATTAGTCAACTCGCTTGAAAGGAGTAATAAAAGTTGTCTTTGCTATATGGCAAAGCTTCTTTGTTGTATAAAGATATATGGATAAAATTTATCTGCAAGGTTGCCGATTTTATGGTTATCACGGTGCCTTCAAAGAAGAACAGACATTAGGTCAAATTTTTGTCGTTGACTGCACCTTGTCTGTTGATTTACAAAAGGCTTCGCAAAGTGACTGTTTAGAAGATACTGTTCATTATGGTTTAGTTTTTGAAGCAATTAAAAGACAAGTCGAAGAACATAAATATATTTTAATTGAACGCTTAGGCGGTGCAATCTGCCAAGATATTTTTGAACAATTTCCTGCTGTTCAAGCCATTAAAATCAGAATTTCAAAAGAAAATCCGCCAATTAATGGACATTACGACTCAGTTGGCATTGAGTTAGAACGGGAGCGTCAATGACAAAAGTATTTTTAAGTCTTGGTAGTAATATTGGTGATAAAAAGGCATATTTAGAATCTGCTCTTAATAAGCTAAACCAATTGCCAAAAACTCAGGTAGTGTCTATTTCACCATTTTATGAAACAGCGGCCTGGGGTAAAACAGACCAAGATGATTTTTTAAATCTGTGCTGTGAGTTGGAAACTAGTTTACCTGCACAAGAGTTGCTAGTGAATTGTCAACAAATTGAGAAAGATTTAGACCGTGTTCGTCATGAACATTGGGGACCAAGAACAATTGATATTGATATTCTTTTGTATGGTGATGACCTTATTAATGAAGAAAATTTGAAAGTTCCGCACCCTTATATGACAGAACGTGCCTTTGTTTTGGTGCCTTTGCATGATATTGCACCGTCACTTGACATTTGTGGCAAATCTATTACGTCTTATTTAAAAAAATTAAATCTTGAAGAAGTGCGAAAACTTCAGTCTTAAATATCGTCAAAAGCTGATTTTTTTGTTATAATTAAGGTCGGCTTTATGCCGATTTTTTAGTAGTCGATACAATCATTTGATCATAAATGAGCTAATTAATTTTTTAGATGAATTAGTTGATTTTAATCAAAAGATAACTACGATTTTGATTAAATAGTTTTAGAGTTGGAAGAAAATGTTAGAATTTTTAAATGATGAACTAAAAGGAATTGATATTCGCGTTAATGAACCTTTAAAAAAATATACGTTTACAAAAGTGGGAGGTCCAGCAGACTATCTCGCTTTTCCACGTAATCGTTATGAATTGGTTCGTATCGTCGAATTCGCTAATAAAAATGACATTCCATGGATGGTACTTGGTAATGCAAGTAATATTATTGTTCGAGATGGTGGTATTCGTGGTTTTGTCATCATGTTTGATAAATTAAATACCGTTACTGTTAACGGTTATGTTATTGAAGCAGAAGCAGGTGCAAACTTAGCAGAAACAACACGTATTGCTAAATACCACAGTTTAACAGGCTTTGAATTTGCTTGTGGTATTCCAGGTAGTGTCGGTGGTGCTGTTTTCATGAATGCAGGAGCTTACGGTGGTGAAATTTCACATGTCTTAGTTTCTGCACAAGTGCTTACAAAAGAAGGAAAAGTTAAGACAATTGAAGCACGTGACATGAAGTTTGGTTACCGTCATTCTGCAGTTCAAGACAGTGGTGATATTGTTATTTCAGCAAAATTTGCCCTTAAACCAGGTGACTATGTTCTTATCGAGCAAGAAATGGCTCGTTTAACACATTTACGTGAATTGAAACAACCACTTGAATACCCATCATGTGGTTCAGTATTCAAACGACCTGTTGGTCACTTTGCTGGACAATTGATTACTGAGGCAAATCTAAAAGGACACCGTATCGGTGGTGTTGAAGTTAGTAAGAAACACGCTGGATTTATGGTGAATGTTGCTGATGGTACAGCACAAGATTATGAAGATTTGATTGCTTACGTTATTGATACCGTTGAGAAAAATTCAGGTGTTCGCTTAGAACGAGAAGTTCGAATTATCGGTGAGAAAAAAGATTAAAGAAGCTCCATGGAGGTTTTATGAGAATTGACTAATCCAATTATTGCATTTAAAAATGTATCAAAAGTATTTGAAGACAGCGGTACAGTTGTTTTAAAGGACATTAACTTTGAACTTGAAGAAGGAAAGTTTTACACCCTTCTTGGTGCATCAGGTTCAGGTAAATCGACCATTTTAAATATCATTGCTGGTCTTTTACAACCAACGACTGGTGATGTCTTCCTTGATGGTGAACGTATTAATGAAATTCCAATTAATAAACGTGATGTCCACACTGTTTTTCAAAATTACGCTCTATTTCCACATATGAATGTTTTTGAAAATGTCGCTTTTCCTCTAAAATTAAAAAAAGTCGACAAAAAAGAAATTGAGCGTCGTGTAGAAGAAGCACTTAAAATGGTGCGTTTGGCTGGCTTTGAGAAGCGTCCAATTCAAAAATTATCTGGTGGGCAGCGTCAGCGTGTGGCTATTGCGCGTGCTATTATCAATGAGCCACGAGTAGTCTTGCTTGATGAACCTTTGTCAGCGTTGGATTTAAAACTTCGTACAGAGATGCAATATGAGCTTCGTGAATTGCAACAACGCCTTGGGATTACCTTTGTTTTTGTCACTCACGACCAAGAAGAAGCACTCGCTATGTCTGACTGGATTTTTGTCATGAATGATGGTGAGATTGTCCAATCTGGTACACCTGTTGATATTTACGATGAACCAATCAATCATTTCGTTGCGACTTTCATTGGTGAGTCAAATATTTTGCCAGGAACAATGATTGAAGATTACTTGGTAGAGTTCAATGGCAAACGCTTTGAAGCAGTTGATGGTGGTATGCGACCAAATGAGGCGGTTGAAGTTGTCATTCGTCCAGAAGATTTGCAAATCACAATGCCAGAAGAAGGAAAACTTCGTGTTAAAGTTGATACACAACTTTTCCGTGGTGTTCACTATGAAATTATGGCTCATGATGAACTTGGTAATGAATGGATGATTCACTCAACACGCAAGGCGATTGAAGGAGAAGTCATTGGTCTTGATTTCACGCCAGAAGATATTCACATCATGCGTCTAAATGAGACAGAAGAAGAATTTGATGCTCGTTTGGAAGAGTATGTTGAAATGGAAGAGCATGAAGATGGTTTGATTCATGCAATCGAGGAGGAGCGAAATGAAGAAAAATAGTTTCTTCTCCATTCCATATATTTTATGGTTGTTGCTGTTTGTCATTGCGCCAGTTATTTTGATTTTGTGGCAATCATTTTTTGACATCCAAGGTCAGTTTACGCTAGATAACTACAAGACTTTTTTCAGTTCTTGGACTTATCTTAGAATGAGTTTTAACTCAATCTTGTATGCGGCTATTATCACTTTGGTAACTTTGGTCATTTCTTACCCGACTGCCTATTTTTTGACGCAGCTTAAGCATAAGCAACTCTGGTTAATGCTGGTGATTTTGCCAACTTGGATTAATCTTTTGTTAAAAGCTTACGCTTTTATGGGAATTTTTGGTCAACAAGGTGGTGTCAACGCATTCTTGTCATTTGTCGGTATTGGTCCAAAACAAATCTTGTTTACTGATTTTTCATTTATCTTTGTTGCATCATATATCGAAATTCCATTTATGATTTTGCCGATTTTTAATGCGCTTGATGATATTGATGAGAATTTGATTAATGCCAGTCATGACTTGGGCGGAAATAATTTTCAAACCTTTACAAAGGTTGTCTTTCCACTGTCATTAAACGGTGTCAGAAGTGGTGTTCAGTCTGTCTTTATTCCAAGTTTAAGTCTGTTCATGTTGACTCGTTTGATTGGTGGTAACCGAGTGATTACACTTGGTACTGCCATTGAGCAACATTTCCTAACAACTCAAAACTGGGGAATGGGTTCTACTATTGGAGTAATTTTAATCATGGCAATGCTTGTGATTATGTGGATGACTAAGGAGAGACGAAAATGAAAAAATTTGCAAATCTATATTTAGCCTTGGTCTTTGTTATCCTTTATATCCCAATTTTTTATTTGATTTTTTATTCATTTAATCAAGGTGGAGATATGAACGGCTTCACAGGTCTTACTTTAGAGCATTATTCAGAAATGTTTGCAGATAGCCGTTTGATGCTGATTTTGATTCAGACATTTTTCCTAGCATTTTTGAGTTCGATTTTAGCGACAGCAATCGGTACTTTTGGAGCAATTTACATTTACCAATCACGCCAAAAACGTCAGCAATCTATTTTATCTCTGAATAATATTTTGATGGTGGCGCCTGATGTTATGATTGGTGCAAGTTTCCTGATTCTGTTCACTCGTTTGGCTGATATTTTTCATTTTAATCTAGGATTTATGACTGTTTTGCTAAGTCACATTGCGTTTTCAATTCCGATTGTGGTGCTTATGGTGTTGCCACGACTTAAAGAAATGAATGACGATATGATTAATGCAGCCTATGACTTGGGAGCAACTCCATGGCAAATGCTGAAAGAAGTGATGCTGCCATATTTGACACCTGGAATTATTTCAGGATTCTTCATGGCATTTACTTATTCTTTGGATGATTTTGCGGTAACTTTCTTTGTCACAGGAAATGGTTTCTCAACACTTTCAGTTGAAATTTATTCACGTGCAAGACGTGGAATCTCTCTAGAAATTAATGCACTTTCAACGATTGTCTTTATCTTTAGTATTTTGCTCGTGATTGGCTATTACTTCATCTCGCAAGATAAGAAGGAGGCTCGCGATGCGTAGACTATATTCATTTGTTTTCGGAATAATTGCGGTAACTTTCGTCTTGTTTGGTGTTTCAGTCTATATGCAAAGGACGTCAAGTTCTTCTAGCCAGTCTGATAAATTGGTCATTTATAACTGGGGTGATTACATTGACCCTGATTTAATTACAAAATTTACCAAAGAAACTGGTATTGAGGTTCAGTACGAGACTTTTGATTCTAATGAATCTATGTACACTAAAATCAAGCAAGGTGGGACAACTTATGACATTACAGTTCCATCTGATTACATGATTGATAAGATGCGTAAAGAAAATCTTCTTATCAAGCTTGATAAATCAAAGATTGATGGCTTGGGTAACATTGGAAAAGAATTTCTTGGCTTAAGCTTTGATAAAAACAATGATTATTCTGTTCCATATTTCTGGGGAACGCTAGGTATTGTTTACAATGATACTATGGTTGCTAATGCACCTGAGCACTGGTCAGATCTTTGGAAGTCTGAGTACGCTAATGACATCATGCTTGTTGATGGTGCCCGTGAAGCGATGGGAATTGGACTTGGAACACTTGGTTATAGCCTAAATACAAAATCATTAACTGAACTTGATGCGGCATCTAAAAAATTAGATAGTCTAACACCAAATATCAAAGCGATTGTTGGCGACGAGATGAAAGGCTATATGATTAATGGTGATGCGGCGATTGGTGTCACTTTCTCAGGTGAAGCAAGTGAAATGCTTGATTCTAATGAACACTTACATTATGTAGTTCCGAGCGAAGGTTCAAATCTTTGGTTTGATAATCTTGTCATTCCAAAAACAGCAAAACACATTAAAGAAGCTTACGCTTTCATTAACTTTATGCTTAAGCCTGAAAATGCTGCGCAGAATGCTGAATACATCGGCTATGCAACACCAAATAATGAGGCTAAGAAGTTGTTACCTGACGACATTAAAAAAGACAAGGCATTTTATCCATCAACAGAAACTTTTAAACATCTAGAAGTTTATGACAATCTTGGTCAAAAATGGCTTGGCATTTATAACGATTTATACTTACAATTTAAAATGTATCGTAAATGATAAATTGAGTTTGGAAATTTCCAAGCTCTTTTTTAATGAACTCGAAATCATCACTAAGATTTGATAAAATAGTAATGAGAGATTTTTTGAAAATCTTTAATAACAGTTTGTACTTAATAAGATTTAGTAAGGAGCGTTAAATGGAAAGTTATCGTAGGGAATATGAATTTTCTTTGTCCTCGATTTTGAGTTTTGTCTGGCGAGGAATTGTAGTTGGGTGCACTGCAGGAATCGTGGTTAGCCTTTTTAGACTCTTGATTGCAAAAATCTTTGCTCAAGTTGTCAAATATTACCAACTATCACATGAAAACCCTTCTTTGTTAGGTTTGATTTTGCTAGTAAGTGTTATTGTAGTCATCTCAATTGGATTTTTGGTGAAATCTGATCCTGATATTAAAGGCTCTGGAATTCCTCACGTGGAAGGTGAGTTAAAAGGGTTACTTCACCCTGATTGGTGGTCTGTTCTTTGGAAAAAATTCCTTGGTGGTACTCTGGCAATTTCAATGGGATTTATGCTAGGTCGTGAAGGTCCTAGTATTCAATTGGGAGCAATGGCAGGAAAAGGTGTTGCAAAAACGTTGAAAGCGCAGCGTATGGAACAGCGTGTTTTGATTGCTAGTGGTGCAGCAGCAGGACTTTCAGCTGCCTTTAATGCTCCAATTGCAGGATTGCTCTTTGTTGTTGAAGAAATCTATCACCAGTTTTCTCGTTTGGTTTGGATATCAGCCTTGGTTGCAAGTTTAGTTGCTAACTTTATTTCTTTAAATATTTTTGGTTTGACACCAGTTCTTGACATGCCTGGTGAACTTGTTATCCTACCTTTGAAAGATTATTGGCTTTTGCTGATTTTGGGAGCATTTTTAGGTGCTATGGGCTATCTTTATGAAAAGGTAACGTTGAATGCAGGTGTTGTCTATGATTTCTTAGGAAAAGTATGCCATATTCCGAATTATTTTTATGGCATTTTTGCAGCAGTTTTGATTATCCCAGTTGGTTATTTTTTTCCACAACTTCTTGGTGGTGGTAATGGTTTAATCACGTCTTTGACGACTAGTCATTTGACTTTAGCAGTAGTTTTCTTGTATTTTATTATCAGATTTACTTGGAGTGCTTTAAGTTATGCTAGTGGCCTACCAGGAGGGATTTTCCTTCCAATTTTAACTTTGGGAGCACTTCTTGGTTTCGGCTTTGGTTTGGGTGTTAATCAGCTTGGCTTTATTAGCACAGCAGCCTTGATTAATTTTCTTGTACTTGGCATGGCTGGCTATTTTGGTGCCATTTCTAAAGCTCCGCTAACTGCTATGATTTTGGTAACTGAAATGGTTGGTGATTTCCGTCAACTTATGACAATTGCGGTAGTTACTTTGGTTGCTTATATTGTCATGGATTTATTAAAAGGTGAACCAATCTATGAAGCAATGCTTGCCAAGCTATCAATTTCTAAAGACCGAGAAGTCATTGAACCAACCCTTATCGAGTTAACCGTGTCTGATAAAATAGCAGGTAAACGTGTTCGTGATTTGACTCTTCCAAAAAATGTTTTAATCACAACCCAAATTCATCGTCAAAAATCAGAGGTTGTACGAGGAAATACTGTCCTCAATGCTGGTGACACCATTTTCTTGGTAGTCAATGAGCCAGAAATTGGAAAAATTCGTCAATTATTAATGTAAATTACTGAGCAAAAGTTTTGTATCCCCTTTCATTTTCTTAAAAGTTTTGATACAATGGATAGCGTAAGAGGATTGTTACTGGTTAAGCAGGCAAAACCTAATGTACAGTGTAAAGAAAATGTCAATTTGGCATTGCCTTTTGTGTACATTAGTTTTGCCTTTTCTTTCCGAATTTTTTTGAGGGAGTAGTAGATAATGAGGATTGATAAAGTCTATAATAACAATGTTGTTTTGGTTAAAGGTGACAACAACGAAGAAATCATCGTAATGGGGAGAGGTCTTGGTTTTCAAAAGAAACCAGGTGATGAGATTGATGCATCTTTAATTGAAAAAACATTTGTTATGCAAGACAGCAAAGCTACTAATGAATTGACACGTGTCTATGTTGATTTGTCTCCAGCAGAGACTGAGGTAGTTCTTGATATTATCAAGCATGGACAAAAGGTTCTTGATACAACTTTTGATACAGCCTTTTATATAGCGCTTGCTGACCACCTCCATTATACACTTCAACGAAATCGTGAGAATTTAACGATTCAAAATCCACTATCTTGGGAAATTCGAAAATTTTTCCCAAAAGAGTATCAATTGGGACGTGATGCTTTGAAGATTATCTTTGAAAAATTGGGTGTCATTCTTCCAGATGATGAAATCTCATCAATTGCACTTCATTTTATTAATGCTCAGAAGGATTCTGGCATGATAGAACAAAATTATCAAATTTCAAAAATTGTAACAGATATTTTGGGAATTGTACGCTTGTTCTATGGTAAAGTCGTTGATGAGGATTCGGTTAGTTACAATCGTTTCATTACTCATATTCAGTATTTTGCCCAACGTGTTGTTAATGGCGTTGTTCAAGGGAAAAATGATAGTTTTTTGTACGAACAAGTTAAATTAAACTATCCTGTGGCTTTTTCGTGTTCTGAAAAGATTAAAAACTATGTTGAAAGTAGCTACGATTTTCTAATGAGCAAAGATGAGCAGGTCTATATTACCATCCATATTCAACGTTTAGAAACTAGTAGTAATTAAGTCTAAATCTTCTCGAATTGAGTTCGAGAAGATTTTTTTAAAAAATTTTTTATGATGAAAATTTTTTGGAAAGCGCTGAAAAAACTTGAAGTAGCAGGAAATGAAGAAAGTTTTTGCTTTCATTTTTATGAAAACGGTTTAAAATGCTAGAAAAAGTTTCAAAAAAGCGCTTGCATTTTATGAAAGCGCATGCTATACTAAGAACTGTTAAAAGGATTGTTACTGATAAGCAGGCAAAACCTAAATAAATACGAGATAATTTCGGCGTTACCGATTGGGCGCAAGAAGTTGTTTGGTGTTTATTTAGGTTTTTTCTGTTACTTAGAAAGGAGCCAATTATGGCTAAATATACTGAATTAGCTCAAGACATTTTAGCACACGTTGGTGGTAAAGAAAATGTCAACAGCTTAAAACATTGTGTCACACGTCTTCGTTTTGATTTGAAAGATGAATCAAAAGCAGATGATGATTATCTCAAACAACGCGACGGTGTTGTAACGGTTGTTAAAGCAGGTGGCCAATACCAAGTTGTTATCGGAAATCACGTTCCAGATGTTTACGACGAAGTTCTTAAAGTTGGTGGCATTGCTGCTGGAGGAAGTCTTGATATCGATGAGGGTGACGGACCAAAAGGAAATCTCTTTGATAGATTTGTTGATTTGATTTCAGGTATTTTCCAACCATTCCTTGGACCACTTGCTGCTGCAGGTATTGTTAAAGGTGTAGTTGCTATTTTAGGTGCAACTCTTGGATGGACAGCAGATAACAATGCACTTTATGCTATTTTAAATGCTGCAGGTGATGGTTTCTTCCAATACTTACCAGTCTTAATCGCATTTACTTCAGCTCGTAAATTCAAGATGAACGAATGGACAGCAGCAGCGATTGCTACAGCACTTGTATATCCTGATATTGCAACAACTGTTGCGACTTTGACAAAAGCAGGCGTTAATAACGTTTTAGGTATTCCTTTTGAATTACCTTCATCAGGTTCATACCTTTCAACTGTAATGCCAGTTATCTTGGCAGTTTGGGTTGGTTCATTGATTGAAAAATGGATGAAGAAAATTACTCCAGATGTTGTTAAAGTTTTCGTTGTTCCATTTGTTACAATTATCGTAACTGTTCCATTGACTTTCTTGGTTGTGGGACCAGTTGCTAACTACGCATCTGATTTAATTTCAAATGCCTTTACATCAATTATGAACTTTAGTCCAATCGTTTATGGATTGTTACTTGGTGCTTTGTGGCAAGTTATGGTTATGTTTGGCCTTCACTGGGCACTTGTTCCACTTGCAATGCTTCAATTCTCACAAAACGGATGGACAGATATTCTTCTTGCTGCAGCTCTTCCAAACTTTACACAAACAGGTGTTCTTGCAGCAATTATGCTTAAAACAAAAGAACAAAAAGTTAAAACAATTGCAATGCCAGCATTCATTTCATCAATCTTTGGTGTTACTGAACCAGCAATTTATGGTATTACTCTACCAATGAAAACTCCATTCTACATTTCATGTGCAGTTTCAGGTTTGATTGGTGCAGGTCTATCACTCTTCCATATTAAAATGTACGCTTTTGGTGCAATGGGTATTTTCCAATTCCCAGCATGGGTTAGCCCAACTAAAGGGATGACTCCAATGTGGATTGGTCTTGCATTCACACTTGCTGCAATTCTTATCTCATTTGCCATTCAAATGGTTGCCCCAGTTCCTTACCTTTACGGTGGACCAAAAGATGAAACTCCAAAAACTGAAGAAAAACCAGCACAACCAGTTGCTGAACTTAAAGAATTAAAACAAGAAATCATTGCTAGCCCAATTTCTGGTAAAGTTGTAAAACTCGAAAATGTTCCTGATGAAGTATTTGCTTCTGGAGCTATGGGTAAAGGTATTGCTGTTGATCCAGCTGAAGGTTTAGTAGCAGCACCAGCATCTGGTGAAATCACTCTTGTCTTCCCAACTGGACATGCTATTGGTATGCGTACTGAAAATGGAGCAGAAATCTTGATTCACGTTGGTATGGATACTGTGTCACTTGAAGGTAATGGCTTCAATACACTTGTTAAAGTTGGTGATAAAGTTCAAGCAGGTCAAAAATTACTTGAGTTTGATTTGGATACTATTCGCAAAGCAAATCTTCCAGTCATCTCACCAATTATTGTGACAAATTCATCAGATTATGAAGATGTTTTGACAACTCAAGAAACACAAATTACTACAGGCGACTATCTCCTCACTACACTCGCCTAACAAAAAGGGAGCGCGAAAAGCGCTCTTTTTTTCTTGCAGTAAATATCTGAATTTAATTAAAAAAACTAAGCCGTTTTGGCTTAGTTTATTTAGTGTTTTTAGCTGGATTAATCAAGATTCGACTTTCTTTTCGTTTGCTGAATTGTTTGCGGTATTGACTTGGAGTCAATTCATAGTAGCGTTTGAACTGTCGATTAAAATTAGATAAATTATTAAAGCCAACGGCTGTTGCAATTTCAAGAACTGGATTTGAGGTATTAATTAGCATATCACATGCTTTACTAAGTCGAACTTGAATGATAAATTCAGTACATGAACTACCAGTGTGCTGCTTAAAAACAGCCATGAAATGGGTTTTACTATAACCCATAAACTTCGATAAATAATCAATTGAAAGATTCTTTTGGTAGTTATTGTTAATAAAATCAATCAATTCACGAATTTGCTCGTTTTTGCGGTAAGTATCGTCAGTATTTTTTTGCAAAACATAACGATAGTAAAAGAGTAGATAGAGAAATTCGTTGAGTTTCGATTTTAACATCAATTCAAAGTGACGTCCTTCATTTTTTGAAAGTTCAAAGATAGTGAAGAGGCATTCTTTGATTTCTTCGTAACCTTCCATATCAGGTTGAATGCGTGGAACAAATTTGTAAAGACTGGTTTGCAAAGGCTGCAAGTATCTTAAACTAACTTGGTCAACGATTGAATAGCCAATCATATCTAGGTGAAAGCGGAAAGTATCAGTCACATGTTTTTGATTTTCAAGTGGGTGAATAGAGTGCATACCATTAGGTCTGATGAGGATAATATCACCAGCTTGACTATTAAAATAATCATAGTCAATGTGAAAACGCGCTGAACCTTCATAGATATAATTGATTTCAACCTCTGGATGCCAGTGAAAAAGCACGTCAGGACGGCCATTTTCAACGACTGTGCTGTAGTAGCCGTAAGGCAATAGATGTTTACTTTCATCTATTTTGATTTCATGAGCAGAATTAATCTTATTCATATAACAATCCTTCTAATCATATCATAGTATTATAATACCTTTTTATTATATCAAAAGTTTTTGAAAAATGGAAGCGCATTCTAGAAAGGGTTTTCATGGCTTTTCTAAAAAATATCAATATTAAAGTATTATTGCTTGGAAAAGCGCTAACGGTATTTTCATGAAAGGTTGCCCTTCTTTTTAGCTATTTTGATTCAAAAGTAGTAGAATGAAAGGGTAAACATAATGTTAATAAAAGTCGTTCAAGGAGGAATTATCATGGAAGAATTGAAAAAAGTTCTCTTAGCTGGTATTGGTTTGACGTCTATGACTTTGGAAAAAGCTGACGCTTTTGTTAAAGAGTTAGTCGAAAAAGGACGCCTCACTGTTGACGAAGGAAAGGAATTACAGTCTGAACTCAAGAGACGAAGTGAAGACGAAGCAAAAGAATTCTTAACTGACCTTGATAGAAAAACAAAGCCAATTCAATACGCTACCAAGGAAGATGTTTCTCGTCTTGAAGACAAGATTGATGCATTGTTGAAAAAATCAAATATCCTAAATTAGAAAAGGTGGAGTATGTCAGGTAGACGCTTACGAGAAATCATTGGTGCTTTTAGTTCAGTTGGATTAACGTCTATAATCGAAAAAGGAAAAGCAACAGAAGATAAGTCAACGCCAAGAAAATTACGTCTTGCTTTTGAAAAACTAGGACCAAGTTTTGTAAAAATTGGTCAAATTTTATCAACACGAAGTGATTTGTTTCCTGAAGCTTATGTCAAAGAGTTGAGTAAATTGCAAAGTAATGTGCTTCCATTGCCAACTGAACTGGTGATGGAGGCCATTTCTGATGAGCTTTCTGGTCCAGTTTCAGCATACTTTACTGAAATTACACCAGAACCTTTGGCAAGTGGCTCAGTTGCTCAGACACATCGCGCTCGTTTGTTAAATGGTCGAGATGTCATTATCAAGATTCAACGACCTCATTTACCTGAAATTATTGAACAAGATTTAACTTTGTTAATTCGACTATCAAGACGTGTTCCAAAAGCACTTCTTCCAATGGTCAATCTACCTGAAGTTTTGCAACAGATTAAGGAAAGTCTGACACGTGAGATTGATTTTCGTAACGAAGCACAAGCTATGATTACTTTTGCGGATCTCAATCAAAACGTTAAATGTGTTGCTATTCCAGAAGTTTATGATGAATTTACGACTCCTCGAATGATTGTCGAAGACTACGTTTCAGGTATTCCAATTAATCATTATGATGAGTTGGTTAAAGCTGGTTATGACCTTGAAGATGTTGGTAAAAAGCTGATGCTAAGCTTTATCAAGCAAGTCTTTAAAGACGGATTTTTCCATGGTGATCCGCATCCAGGAAATCTTTTTATTTCTGAAGGTAAGATATATTTTATTGATTTTGGTATCATGGGAAAACTTGAAAATGGCATGCGCGTGGCTTTAAATGACATTCTCTATAGTTTTACGGCTCAAGATGTTGAAGGAATGATGCAAGGAATTCTTGCAGTCACAAGTTTCGACACATCGATGAACAAAACAGCGCTAGCCCAAGATGTTGAACGCATGCTTGCTAAGTATTCTAGCCTTGATATCGGTGCTTTATCTATTACAGATTTGATTGAAGACTTGCTTAATGTTTTTGTCAAAAATGGTCTGAAGGCTTCGCCACAGATTACGATTTTGGAAAAAGCTGCGCTTCAAATCGAAGGAATTTTCCGAGAGTTAGCACCAGAAGTTGATTTAATGACGCTTGCTAAGAATTATTTCTTGGAAAATATGGGACCAGATATGCTCAAACAAGCATTGAATAAAGAAACTTTGCTTATTGAGCTATTCTATCAACTCAAAAATGGCAAAAATATCCCTCGCAGGCTCAATCAACTTTTAGAGCAGGTGCTAAACGGACGAATCTTAGTTAATCATGACCTGTACGACTACACAAATCGCATTAAGTTCTTTAATAGAGTAGCTAATCGATTTGTCGTGAGCATTCTCTTTTTTGCTGTTTTAATGGCAGCAGTAATTTTGAGCTTTAACCCACAAATGACTCCAGTATCGATAGGGCTATTTGCTATGTCTGGTTTACTTTTTGTATGGGATTTACTTCTCATTTTGAAAAAATAGTACTGAAACAAGATAGATAGAATTTCCTAATGACTTAGGAAATTTTTTCTATTTTTATTTTTGTAACCGCTTGCTATAATGACATTGTAAAAAACAAGGAGGATATGTAATGGCTAAGTTACCAGATAATTTTTTGTGGGGTGGTGCAGTTGCTGCTCACCAACTTGAAGGTGGTTGGAAAGAAGGAGGAAAAGGACTCAGTGTTGCTGACGTGATGACAGCAGGACGTCATGGTGTTCCTCGTGAAATCACTGATGGTGTTGTTGAAGGAAAATATTATCCAAACCATGAAGCAATTGATTTCTATCACCACTACAAAGAAGACATTGCTTTGTTTGCTGAAATGGGCTTCAAATGCTTCCGTACTTCAATTGCATGGACACGAATTTTCCCAAATGGGGATGAATTAGAACCAAATGAAGCAGGTTTGCAATTCTACGATGACTTATTTGATGAATGTTTGAAACATGGTATTGAACCAGTTGTCACTTTGTCTCACTTTGAATTGCCATATCACTTAGTTAAAGAATACGGTGGTTTCACAAATCGTAAATTGGTTGACTTCTTTGTTCGCTTTGCTGAAACATGTTTCCGTCGCTACAAAGATAAAGTTAAATATTGGATGACATTCAATGAAATCAATAACCAAGCTAACTATCAAGAAGATTTTGCACCGTTCACAAACTCTGGCATCGTCTACAAAGAAGGTGATGACCGCGAAGCGATTATGTACCAAGCAGCTCACTATGAATTGGTAGCGTCAGCGCGTGCGGTTAAGATTGGTCGTGAAATCAACCCTGATTTCCAAATTGGTTGTATGATTGCTATGTGTCCAATTTATCCAGCAACATGTAATCCAAAAGACATTTTGATGGCACAAAAAGCCATGGAAAAACGTTATTATTTTGCTGATGTACATGTTCATGGTTTCTATCCAAATCACATTCTTAAGTATTGGGAACGTAAAGGCATTAATGTCGACGTGACGGAAGAAGATTTGGCAGATTTGAAAGAAGGAACTGTTGATTACATCGGGTTCTCTTACTACATGTCATTTGCAATTGATGCCCACCGTGAAAATAATCCTCACTTTGACTACCTTGAAACAGAAGATTTGATTAAAAATAAATACGTCAAAGCTTCTGAATGGGGTTGGCAAATTGACCCAGAAGGACTTCGTTATAGCTTGAACTGGTTTACTGATATGTACCACTTGCCACTTTTCATCGTAGAAAATGGTTTTGGTGCTATTGACCAAGTTGAAGAAGACGGCATGGTTCACGATGATTATCGTATTGATTACCTTGGCGCTCACATTAAAGAAATGATTAAAGCTGTTGACGAAGATGGTGTTGATTTGATGGGATACACACCATGGGGTTGTATCGACCTTGTCTCAGCAAGTACGGGTGAAATGCGTAAACGTTATGGTTTCATTTACGTTGATAAAGATGATGAAGGTAACGGCACATACAAACGTACACCAAAATTGTCATTTGACTGGTACAAAAAAGTCATCGCTTCTAATGGTGAAGAAGTCTAAAACTATTAATTTATTTATGAAACCTTTGTGAGGGTGTAATCTCTTACCTCACGAAGGTTTTTAGATGGTTGTAAGAAAGAGAGAAAGTCATGATTGGATATATTGCAGCTTGTTTGACAACTTTTGGTTTTTTACCACAAATGATTAAAGTTTTAAAGACAAAAGATGTTGAATCAATTTCACTTGGCATGTATACCATGTCAGTATCTGGTATGGCATTATGGTTGGCTCATGGCATTTCTGTCTCAGATCCAGCTCTAATCGTAGCAAATTCCATTTCTGTTGCTTTAGCAGGAATTATCCTAATTTGTAAAATCATTTATAAATAATCTTAAAAGTCTTTAAAATGTTGATAAATCGATGTTTTGAAGGCTTTTTTTGCAAGAGAAATGTTGTAAAATCTTCTTATTTAATCACAGAATTTAGCTTTGCAGAAAATAATTGACAGGGCTTTCAAAAAAGATTATAGTAATCGTATAATTCGAGTGTTCCTGTTAGGAACCAGGAGGTGTTTAAGGTATTATGGTGACGATTTTAGCAATTATTTTTGGACTCTTGCTCGTTTTTGCAATTGTTCGGGTTGCCCAGATTAAGCTTGGACTAACTAAAGGTCCAATTTACCATTATTCGATTGCTATGCAACATGGCTTGAAGTTACCAGATTTGAGAAAAAATCATAATCTCAGAGGAAAAATTAAGATTATTTCAATGACAGATGTTACTTGTATGGTACAATCAAAGATTAATGATACTGAGCTGAAAACAACCTTGATGAAAGACTATGGTTTAGATTCAACTCAGGTACTTGTCGAAGAAGTTCAAAAATAAAAAAGTTAATATTTATGACATTTTGTTTTAAAAAATAATTGTTTTTTTGTATAAATGTCTTATAATGTCAATGAAGTTTTAAGAAACACTTCAGAATAAAAGGCATAAGGAGATTAACGATGTTAGAAACAGTAGGAATTATTGTAATGCTTGCTTTTATTGCAGCTGCTATTTACGCAGTTCATGCAAAACTATTGGTGACAAAAACCTTTGGTTATAACTACGTAGTGGTGGTGAAAGATGGGGTAACATTGCCTGATTTAGCAAGTAATGCGCACCTTAAAGGAAAAATTAGAGTTGTTAGCTCATCAGATGATATTTGCAGTGTTCAATCACACCTCAACGATGTGGAATTGAAAAAGATTTTAATGGCAGACTATCACTTATCAGATGAACAGGTCTTTATTCGCCCAGCACAACTATCTGGTGCACTTGGTATGATGTAGGAGATGTAAAAATGCTTCACTTTAATTTATGGCTTGTACTTTTTTTGGTAGCAATTGCAGCTGCTTGGTTTGGAACAAGTAAATATCGAAAAACTTATGATAATCAAGGTGAACAAATGGGAGGTCCCTATATTATCAAGTTTTCAAATCTTGATAAGCAGCCAGATATTTTAACAAATCAAAAAATTGCTGAAACAATTCAACTGCTTCACAAGGACTCTAAAGGCTATCGTGTATATTCTAAGGTGAATGATGAAAAACTTAAAAAGCTAATTATCAATGAGTTAGGTTTGCAAGAAAATCAAGTTTCTGTAATTTACACAAAACTATTTATTCCAGCTTTCTTTTAGAGAAGTCAGACTAGTTTTCTAGTCTGTCTCCTTTTTTTTCTAAAAAAAAACAAGTATTTTCCGTAGTGGAAATTTTTCAATGCGGAAAAAATCAAGATTTTACAGTAATTTCCGCAATAGTAGGAATTTTTTCCGTATTGCAAAGGAAAAAGAATACGTTTACATAGTGGATGCGTTTTCATATAATATCATTGTAAACAAAAAACAAAGGAGATTCACATTATGGCTAAACAAGCTTTAATTATCTGTGCAGGCGGTATGTCATCATCAATGATTGCTAAAAAAACGATGACATACCTTCAAGAAAAAGGTGAAGACATCGAAATGGATGCCGTTGGTGTTCCAGAAGGTCAAAAACGTATTGAAGCTGATAAATATGATTTGTATCTTGTCAGCCCACAAACAAAAATGAACTTCAAACAATTAGCAGATGCTGCTGCTAAGAAAAACAAACCAATCGTTCAAATTCCACCGCAAGCTTACATTCCAATTCCAATGGGAATTGAAAAAATGGCAGCTTTGGTGAAAGAAAACATCTAATGCCTAATGTGATATAATAGTTCTATTGTTGTTTGGAGGTGTCCTTTTCTGTGTTAAACAAAAAAGAAAAGCAAATTATTCAATATCTAACAAAAGATAAAGAACAATTTGTAACTAGTAAAGAACTAGCAGCGCACATGGGATGTTCGGATAGAACAATTAGAACTTACTATAAAACACTAGTTGAAAAATTAGATAATCATTCTGGACTTGATTTGATTTCTAAGCAAGGATACGGTTATAAGCTTGATATCTTAGACGATGATGCTTATGCTGATTTCTTGGAAGAAAATCACATCAATGATCACCATTTTAATTATCAAAGTGTAACGGATATCAATGATCGCTACAATTTTCTGTTAAATAAATTGTTGTTTGAACAAAACGAAATTTATTTTGATGATTTAGCAGATGAATTATTTGTAAGTCGATCAACTTTATCCAGTGACTTTAAAAAGATTAGAGAAAAGTTTAAACCGTATCATTTAAAAATTGAAAGCAAAGCCAATAAGGGTGTTTACGTGATGGGGCAAGAACGTGATAAACGTCGATTCATTATGGATTACTTTATCGATTCTGGTTTCATCAATACCATGCATTCATATGTCGATAATGAGTTGCTCAACCAAAAGATTTCTTTTGAAGAGTTAACGATTATCGTTCTTGATGAGTGCCGGGAGGGTGGTCTTAAATTATCAGATTTTGTGATTCAAAATTTGGTCATCCATATTGCTTTAGCTATTAGACGTATTACTGAAGGTTTTCGTATCAGTAAGGTGTCTGATGATGAAGTGGTGCTGAGAGGCTTGGCAGAACGACGTGTTGCTGAAAATATTTTAAAACGCGTTTCAGTTTCAACAGGAATTCATTTTCCGGTTGAAGAAGTTGATTACATTACGCTTCACTTGGTGTCAAAAGGTCATGGGAACTCTTGTCACATTTCTGAAGTTTTGCAAGAGCAAGTTCGTCAGGAATTGATTGACAGTATTGATCAGATAAATCCAACTGTGAAAAATGATTTTCAACTGATTGAAGGGCTTTTAGCTCATCTGTCTACTATGTACATTCGTTTGCAAGGAAAAGTTGTTATGGAAAATCCTTTAACAGCAGAAATCCAAGCCAACTATCGTGACATGTATCAGTTAGCAGAGCGCGTGGTGTCAAATATGCCAACTTTCAGTCCTTATACTTTATCACCAAATGAAATCGCATACATTGCTCTGCATTTTATGGCGGCAAAAGAGCGTTACAAAGAACAGCGTAAATACAATGTTCTCGTTATCTGTGCTACAGGTTACGGAAGCGCTCAAATGCTTAAGAGCAGAATTGAAAATGAGCTCGGGAACTTAGTTTCAATTACGGATGTTATCGGATACTACGAAATCAATGATGAAAAGTTAAAAGGGATCGATTTTATCGTATCTTCCATCGATTTATCAAATCTGATGTTTAACATTCCAGTATTTACGGTTTCAGTCTTTTTAAATGATGAGGAATTGAAAGATATTAAACAGGGAATCGCTCATTTGAATACTTCTATGGCAAATGTCGAAGATCATCAATCTGAACTTAGTGTAAAAGATGTTTTTGACGATTATTTTTCAGAAGATTATTTCTTCTTAATGTCTGATGCGACAAAAGAGGATGTTTTGAAAAAACTTGCTGAAAGTATTTCAGTTAATGAAAATGATCAATTTGAAAAACGTTTATTGGATATGATGAAACAGCGTGAGGCGATGAGCTCGATTGTATTTGGCGAAAATATCGCTGTACCACATCCATTAAAAGCCGTCGGAAGCAAACATCACTTTGCAGTAGCCATTGTCAAAAATGGTGTCAAATGGGATGAACAATATCCTTCAATTAAGATCATCTTTTTAATGTCAATGTCGATTCATGATAATGATGGCTTACCAGAGTTGACATCTGCCATTGTTGATTTGGTTGATAATCCAAAACTTCAAGAACAAATGTTAGCTTGCCAATCATTTGATGAATTTAAAAAAATATTTTTATCTATTTAAAAAGGAAGTAGGAGTTATATGAATTCAGAAGAATTGCAAGTTGCAGCATTTGAAATTATTCTAAATTCTGGGAATGCTCGTTCAATTGTGCACGAAGCATTCGATGCTATGCGTGATGGAGACTACGCGCTAGCAGAAGAAAAGTTGAAAGAATCAAATGATGAACTGCTAAAAGCGCACCAGTCACAAACCCATTTGTTACAAGAATATGCAGGTGGTAAAGAGATTAATGTTGAAATCATTATGGTTCATGCCCAAGACCATTTGATGACAACAATGACACTTCGTGAAGTGGCGCTTGAAATGTTAAATCTATACAAAAAACTTGGTTAGTTAGGCAAGAAAGGGGATAGCTATGGCTGCTTTAACAGAGAAAGAAAAAAGAGAATTAGATGCAACAAGACGTGAAAATGGGATTAAAAACATGTATTACACACGATATTTTCTCATTCGTTATGTGGTTGCTTTCTTCTTTTTCGTAAATCTGTACTGGATTTTGATGTTTCTATCAGCCAGCCGAATCAGTCTAGTTATCATTCCAGTTCTTATGGCGATTTTTGGTGCTATTTGTATGTGGGAACAATCGCAAATGTATTCAAGGGAGCAAAAACCTGCGGTTAAAACGCAATTTTATTTCCAAACGATTATTGCATTAAATGTCATTTTAATGATTGCTACTTTATTTAATCAATATCCATACTTTTATCCATTCTTGTCTGAAAATGGTACGACACAAATTTTCCTTCTTGTGGTGCTTTTACTCGGGATTATGATTGCATCATGGATGTTAGTAAAACTTGGACGTATCAATCGAAATGCAGACAAACAATATTACCGCATTCAACAATATTTGGCATCAATTAATTAGTTTATAAAAAATTCAACAGTTTTTAGGAGGAGAAGAAAATGTTTGAATTCTTAGAAAAGTACTTGATGGGGCCAATGGCTAAAGTATCTGCTTGGCGTCCTGTCCGTGCAATTGTTGCCGCTGGTATGGCCAGTATTCCATTTACTATCGTGGGGTCAATGTTCCTTGTCTTGAGCATTATTCCACAAGCCTTTCCAATTCCTGCCTTAGCCACTATTTGGGCAAACTCAGTTGATAAGATTGCACCACTTTACTTGCAAGCTTACAACTGTACAATGGGTATCTTGTCTCTATACTTTGCCATTGTTATTGGTTATGAATACACAAAGATCTTCGCTGATGAAGAAGAACTTGAAGTAGATCCAGTTTACGGTGCTTTGCTTTCAGTATTTGCATACTTCTTGACAATTCCACAACTATTTGTCAAAAATGGTGCATTTGAATACTTGAACGTTAAAGGTGCTACAATCAATGGTTGGACTGTTGGTGGTAACAGCCTAGACCGTTTGTCAACTTCAGGTATGTTTACAGCTATTTTGATGGCAATTCTTGCTGTACAACTTTACAAAACTTGTATTAAACGCAATTGGGTTGTAAAAATGCCAGAAGCTGTTCCTTCAGGTGTAGCTCGTTCATTCTCAGCTTTGATTCCAGCAGCAGTTGTTGCATTTGTTGTTCTTATCATCAACGGTATCTTCATTTCACTTGGTACTGATATATACAACGTTGTTGCTATTCCATTTGGATTTGTTAAACACATCGCAAACTCTTGGCTTGGTATTGTTGTTATTTACCTTCTTGTTCACGCTTTGTGGATTGTTGGTATTCACGGTGCTAACATTGTCATGGGGCTTGTTAACCCAATCCTTTTGTCAAACATGGCAGAAAACGTTGATGGAGCTCACATCGCATTTGCCGGTGAATTCTCAAACTCATACGTTATCATGGGTGGTTCTGGTGCAATGCTTCTTGCCTGTGTATGGCTTGCAGTAGCAGCTAAATCATCTCAACTTAAAATGCTTGGTCGTGCAGCTATGGGTCCTGCAATCTTCAATATCAATGAACCACTTATCTTTGGTCTTCCAGTTGTATACAACCCAATTCTTGCCCTTCCATTCATCTTGGCACCAATCGTGAGTGCTTCAATCGCATATTGGTCAATCAAACTTGGTTTTGCCGCTGTATCTATCATTCAAACTCCATGGCCAACACCAATCGGTCTTGGTGCTTACATCGGATCAGGTGGTAACATCGGTGCCGTTATTACAGCTCTTGTTTGTGCTGTAGCAGCATTCTTTGTTTGGTTCCCATTCCTTAAAATGTATGATTTGAAACTTCTCAAAGAAGAAGGCGTAGAAGCTTAATAAAAATTAAGAGCGGGTTTTCCCGTTCTTTTTTTGTTTTGAAATGAAAGAAAATAAGATACTTTTCATATCATAGTATTATTTTTTCTGAAGATATTCAAAGAAATTTTCAGGAATCTATCGTATAATGAAAGTAAAGGAGACTCATATGACAGTAAAAGTAATTGCAACAGATATGGATGGAACGTTTTTAACAGATTCAAAAACATACGATAAAGATCTCTTTGAACGTCTTTTTGATCATTTTCTTGAAGAAGGTATTAAATTTGTGGTAGCAAGTGGTAATCAATATCGTCAGATTATCAAGCAATTTCCAAAACACAAACATTTGATGTCTTTTGTTGCCGAAAATGGTGGTCACATTGTTGAAAATGGAAAGACGTTACAGGAAGAATTTGAAACGACAGAAGCTGTATCAGCTTTGGTAAACTATATTGAGAAAAAGTATCCTGATACTATTATTAATTTAGCTGGTAAAGCTTCATCGTATCTTCCAAAATCAACACCGATTAAGGCAAAGAATATGTTGCAATACTATTTACCTGTATTAAAATACGTTGATAATCTTCATCCAATTCCTGATGACGATTTTTTCAAAGTGACCTTGCTTGTTCGTGATGAATTAACATTTCAAGTTCGCAATGAAATCAATACACTTTTTGAAAAGTATGAGCTAACAGCAACGTCTAGTGGATTTGGCTGTATCGATGTAATTCCGTCACATGTTCATAAAGGAACTGGGCTTGATTTTTTACTCAATCATTGGGGATATGGTCCAGAAAACCTTATGGTATTTGGTGACGGTGGTAATGATATTGAAATGATGAAATTAGCTAAGTACTCTTTTGCTATGTCTAATGCACCGCAGGCTATTAAAGATATTGCTAGTTATCAAGCACCATCAAATCAGGAAAATGGGGTACTGAGAGTCTTGTCAGATTATTTCTTGAAGGGGGCAGATTGTGATTAAATTAATTGTTAGTGATATGGATGGAACGTTTTTAAATCCAAAAGGGGCATATGACAAAGAACGTTTCCAAAAATTACTTGATAAAATGACTGAAAAAGGCATCTCTTTTGTAGTAGCAAGCGGTAATCGCATGGACCGTTTGAATGCTATTTTTTCAGGAATTTCTGGTAACATCGATTTTGTTGCTGAAAATGGAGCGCTTGTTATTGATCATGGTGAAGTGATTGCGCGTGAGTCTATGTCAGAAGAACAGGTAAATGCTGTTCTTGATTTTTTTGATGACAAATTTCAAGATTATCGTATCGTACTTTCAGGGATTGATTCGGCTTACGTTATGACTGGGACTGATTTTGATATGGAAGCCTTTGATTTCGAATTAGAAGATGTACAACAATTTTTCAAAAATATGGTTCAAGTTGATGATTTTCATAAACGCCCTGCTGACCCGATTGTTAAAATCACGATGACCGTTAGTGAAAAGTCCGCTAAAAAGGTTACAAAGCGATTTAATCGAGCTTTTAAAGGTGAACTGCGTGCGGTCGCAAGTGGCTATGGTGCTGTTGATATTATCAAAACTGGGATTCATAAAGCTTGGGGAGTGCAAACGTTGATGTCTAAACATGGCATTAAACCAGAAGAAGTTGCTGCTTTTGGTGACGGCGGTAATGACCGTGAAATGCTTGAGTTAGCTGGGCAGTCTTATGCTGTTGCTAATGCTTCAGATGAGATTAAAAAGGTTGCTCGTTACATTATCCAATCAAATGCAAGAGATGGCGTGCTCAATGCGATTGAAAACATTTTAGAAAGAGGAATCTAAATGACTAATTTTCAAGTTTTGTATCAAAAAAGTGATGTCAAAGAATTTC
This sequence comes from Streptococcus equinus, assembly GCF_049393805.1. Taxonomy (NCBI): domain Bacteria; kingdom Bacillati; phylum Bacillota; class Bacilli; order Lactobacillales; family Streptococcaceae; genus Streptococcus; species Streptococcus equinus. The sequence continues at coordinate 73,592 of NZ_CP185763.1, read as the reverse complement.
GAGCGTATGTGCTAAAGGATCAGCAGGAGCAGTTGTGGGAAAAATACGCTGCGCTTAATAAGCTTGCCTCACAACCAAACATTGTTTTTGCTGGTGATTCGATTACCGAATTTTTCCCAGTCCATGAAATGCTTCAATCTGAATTGAAACTTTACAACCGTGGTATTCACGGCATCAATAGTCTGCAATTGCTAGATCATATTGACAGTCAAATTTTAGACTTGAAACCAAATAAAGTCTTTTTGTTGATTGGTGTCAATGATTTGAAAAATCGACAACCAGAGGAAGTCTGTGAAACTGTCTGTGAAATTATTGATAAGATTCAGCAAAAATTACCTGAAACACAGATTTTTCTGCTGTCAGTTTTTCCGATGAATGAGTCACCTGAATTTATTCGCACACCAAGTCTTCGAAGTAATAAAAGTATTTCAATACTAAATAAATTTCTCTCTCACTTGGCAAGTGATAAAGTGAAATGGCTGGATGTTCATGACTTGCTTTGTGATGAATCTGGACAATTATGTCGTGACTTAACAGTTGATGGTCTTCATTTGACGATAGATGGTTATACTATCATTTCTAAAATTATTCAGCAGCATTTATAGTTGGATAGTATCAGTTCCTAAGATAATAATGCAAGATTGCGCTTCCAAATGACGGTATAATATTATTGTAAAACATTGAAAGAAGGAATGAATAGATGACAAAAGCATTTCCAAAAAATTTCCTTTGGGGTGGTGCGATCGCAGCAAACCAAGCCGAAGGAGCCTATAATGAAGATGGTCGTGGACTCGTTGCTACAGATGTAACTACAGGTGGTAGCGTTAACTCACCACGTTACATGACATACATTGATAAAGATGGTAATCCTGGTAAAGTACCAGCCATGGGACACAATGGTAAAATTCCTGAAGGTGCAAAACACGCTGTTTTAGATACTGAACATTATCCAAATCACATGGCAGTTGATTTCTATCATCGCTATAAAGAAGACATTAAAATGTTTGCTGAAATGGGATATTCAGTATTCCGTTTGTCAATTTCTTGGGCACGTATTTTCCTAAATGGTGATGATAAAGAACCAAATCAAGCTGGACTTGATTTCTATCGCTCAGTTTTTGAAGAATGTCGTAAATACAATATTGAACCACTTGTTTCAATTTGGCACTTTGATACACCACTTGCTCTTGAAGAAAACTATGGCGGCTGGAAGAATCGTAAACTCATCGATTTTTATGTTCGCTACTGTGAAGTGATTTTCAACGAATACAAAGACTTGGTCAAATATTGGTTGACGTTCAACGAAATCAACAATACAACTATGTTCCTTGACATGTTTGGTGCAAAAGCAACCGATGCTGATTATCAAGAAGGTTACCAAATTCTTCACCACCAATTTGTCGCGTCAGCTAAAGCAGTCCAAATCGGACATGCTATCAATCCAGACTTTATGATTGGTAACATGATTTGTGGTATTACATTCTACCCAGGAACTTGTGACCCTGCAGATATCTTGGCTAATGAACACAAATGGCAATCAGGTATTTACTACTGTGGTGATGTTCAAGCCAAAGGTAAATATGGCACTTATGCAAAACGTCTCTGGAAAGAACACAATGTTGAGTTAGATATCACTGAAGAAGACCTTGAAGATTTGAAACGTGGTACAGTTGATATGTACACATTCTCTTACTACATGTCTAACAACGTTACTACTCATACTGGGGTTGAAGAAGTGGCAGGGAACTTCTCGACTGGTGCCAAAAACCCTTACTTGACATACTCTGATTGGGGATGGGCACATGACCCAGTAGGACTTCAATACTATCTAGAAAAAATCTACGACCGTTACGAAATTCCGTTGATGGTTGTTGAAAATGGTCTTGGTGCTTTTGATACTGTTGAAGAAGATGGTTCAATCCATGATGATTATCGTATCGATTATCACCGTGCTCATATCAATGCTATGGCAGATGCTATTGCAAACGGGGTAGATCTTATCGGTTACACAACTTGGGGATGTATCGATATCGTTTCAGCAGGTACAGGTGAAATGCGTAAACGTTACGGCTTCATTTATGTTGATATGGATGACGCAGGTAATGGTACTCTTAACCGCACGCCGAAAGATAGCTTCTATTGGTATAAAGATGTAATTGCAACAAATGGACAAAAAGCTATTGAAGAAGCTGAACAAAAATAATAGAAAATTAATGTGAATCCTTTGCCCTTTCACCTATGGTGGAAGGGATTTTTGTTTGTAAATTCAGCTTTCTAGTAACTTTCATACGATAATTATGATAGAATAAAGCTGTGTTATGAAAACGTTTGAACAGGAGAAACTTATGAAAATTAAAGGTCATGGAACAATTAAGAAATCAAAAGCTTATGGGGTAATAGGCACGCTTTTACTATCGGCTGCTTTGATTGTGTCTTTTGGAAATGAAAGTGTCAGTGCTGATGAAGTGACTAATACTTCATCTAATGTTATTGAAAATGTGTCAAATGTAGAAAATCAGATTGATAGTCCATTAACTGAAACAGCTGACAGTTTCACAGCAACAACTAATGATGGGGAAGTCTCTAAAACAAATGAAACTGTTGATGACAATCAAAGTAATTCTACGTCTCAATCGTCAACGATTGCTACAACTGAAACATCTGATAGTAGTCAAATACTAAAAAGTGATGATGTCATTTCTGATACTTCAAATGAAGGTAATTCTAATGGAGTGTCAAGTGAGCAAGAAAAACAAATTGAAAGTACAGAAATTGACAATTCAGAATCGATTACTGAAACTCCGCTTGAATTAGCAAAACAAGATCAAGTAACTTCTGACAATCAAATTATTCTGAAGGCGGATAAAAAAGGAGCAACCGGAAGTGCTACAACAGAAACAACAAGTGCAACTCTAACCGCTAAAGGCTTTGACCTTCAATACAATGAAGCCATCACACCAGGTGCTAAAATCATGTTTGCCGTTTGGTCAGAGGTCAATGGTCAAGATGATTTGATTTGGTATACGGCTGATAGTAACGGCCATGCCATTGCTAAGTATACTGGCACATATGGTTTATACAACATTCATACTTACCAAAATCTTAATGGTCAGATGAAAGGTTTAAACGGGCGTACAATCGACGTCCCAAAACCAAGTGCCAAAGTTAGTATCGTAAAAGAAAGTGGAACAACCTATAAAGTTATAGTGTCTGATGTTCCTGCTTATATTACAAGTGTTCAACTCCCAACCTGGACGGCTAAAAATGATCAAGATGATATTATCTGGTATACAGCAGAACGTCAATCTGATGGAATATTCACAAAAACCTTTAGTGTCGCTGAACATAATTTTGAAAGTGGTAAATACAATGTTCACTATTACGGAATTAGCAGTGTCACCAATACTTTAACGGGTTTAGGTGGTACAAGTTTTAATTGTGATTATCAGTTTGGAGACATTGCCATCACAGCCCAAATGGGTGCAACTGGTATTGAAATCGCGATGCCACAAGATATAGCAAAAGTAGCTAATGTGTCTCATGCGGTTTGGTCAGAAGTCAACGGTCAAGATGATTTGAAATGGTACAGCGATAGCACAGGTCATGTTGTGGCTCCGTATACAGGAGACTACGGTACATATTTTGTGGACACATATGCGAATGTCAAAGGCCAAATGATTTGCATTGGCTCTACCACTATTGATATTCCAAAACCAAGTGCCAAAGTTAGTATCGTAAAAGAAAGTGGAACAACTTATAAAGTTATTGTGTCAGATGTTCCTGCTTATATTACAAGTGTTCAACTACCAATCTGGACGGCTAAAAATGATCAAGATGATACTATCTGGTATACAGCAGAGCGTCAATCTGATGGCACATTCACCAAAATCTTTAGTGTCGCTGAACATAATTTTGAAAGTGGCAAGTATAATGTTCACTATTACGGAATTAGTAGTGTCACCAATACTTTAACGGGTCTAGGTGGTACAAGTTTTAATTGTGATTATCAGTTTGGAGACATTGCCATTGCAGCTCAAATGGGCGCAACTGGTATTGAAATTACGATGCCACAAGAAGTAGCAAAATTAGCTAATGTGTCTCATGCGGTTTGGTCAAAAGTCAACGGTCAGGATGATTTGAAATGGTACAGCGATAGCACAGGTCATGTTGTGGCTTCATATACAGGAGACTACGGTACATATTTTGTGGACACATATGCGAATGTCAAAGGCCAAATGATTTGTATTGGCTCTACCACTATTGATATTCCAAAACCAAGTGCCAAAGTTAGTATCGTAAAAGAAAGTGGAACAACTTATAAAGTTATTGTGTCAGACGTTCCTGCTTATATTACAAGTGTTCAACTACCAACTTGGACAGAAAAGGGTGGTCAGGATGATACTATCTGGTATGCAGCAGAACGTCAATCTGATGGCACATTCACTAAAACATTTAGTGTCGCTGAACATAATTTTGAAAGTGGCAAGTATAATGTTCACTATTACGGAATTAGCAGTGTCACCAATACTTTAACAGGTCTAGGTGGTACAAGTTTTACTAGTGATTATCATCTTGGAGACATTGCCATTACAGCCCAATTGGGTGCAACTGGTATTGAAATCACGATGCCTCAAGATATTGCAAAAGTAGGAAATGTGTCTCATGCGGTTTGGTCAAAAGTCAACGGTCAAGATGATATCAAGTGGTACAGCGATACCACAGGACATGTAGTGGCTCCGTATACAGGAGACTACGGTACATATCACGTACACACTTATGCAAATGTCAATGGTAAAATGATTTGTATTGGTGCAACTAGTCTTGATATTTCAAAACCAGAAGTTGCTGTTCAGATTGATAAGGTGACAGATTATTCAGCAAAAGTAACTATTTCAAATGTTCCTGTTTATATTCATGATATTCAACTACCAACTTGGACAGAAAAAGGTGGTCAGGATGATATCAAGTGGTATCATACTACTAAACAAGCTGATGGTTCTTATGTGTATACGTTCTATGCCAAAAATCATAAATTTGAATCAGGCCACTATAATGTTCATGTCTATGGTACGAGTGAAGTGACACATTCTTTTGTTTGTTTATCGGGTTCTGATGGAATTGATTTAATTTTTGATGAATCTCTTACAAATCCAACGGTAACTGTTCAAAATCATGATTCTGAAAGAGGCACATTACAAGTTGTGATTGCAGAAACTGAGAATTCAAAAGATATTCAAAGTGTTACAGTTGCTGCTTGGTCAGACCCAAATCAAAAAAATCTTCATTGGTATAATTCTGCAAAAGTTGTAGACGGCAAAGTTATTATTACTGTCGATGAAAAATATCATCACAACATTCCCGCTAATTATACTGTTTATGTTTATGTCAAGACAAAAGATGGTGAAACAATTGGTTATAATCTCGGGCAATACGCTTTAGATAATAAGCAAGTAACTGCTAGTGTTTCAACTAATTACAAAGGAACAGGTGTCTACGGCATAAGCATTTCAGGAGTATATTCAAGTGGAGTCGTTAAATATGCTGTGTGGTCTGATGTTAACGGTCAAGATGACATTAGATGGTATGATGCTATTACATCGGGAAATTCAGCAAACGGTTTAATCAATGTTGCAAATCATTCTGGAACTGGCACTTATCATTTACATGTTTACCAGTCTGATAATGGACAAATGTATTTCTTAACATCAACTGATTTCACAGTAAAACGTACGAATTATAGCGCGCCATACTACAATCAACGTGATGGACGTTGGGCAAATACACATTTTGGGTATTATACAATGGCTGCAACAGCTTGTGCTCCGACAAGTGTTGCAATGGTTGTTTCAGCACTAACAGGTCATGAGGTGCTCCCTACAACAGTATGCAGTTACCTTTATAACAACACTATTGAATATAATCGTGGTGGTGCAGGAACCACTGGAAGAGGTGTGATAATGGGAGCTCAAAATTGGGGCTTGCAAACTTCGGTTGTTCATTCAGAAGGAGCGTTATCAAACGTCTTGAAAGAGGGGCACTATGTTTTAGCTGCTGTTCAAATGGATAAATTCTCACCTTGGGGGTGGGGAACTAGTCATGAGATTGTTCTTAAAGGCTACTCAAACGGTAATACATATGTTTACGACCCATACAACGCTTCAAATAATGGTTGGTATCCAATTGCACTTCTTTGGAGAGAACAAAGTACACAAGCAGGTGATATCAACAGTTTAGGTAATCCATTTGTTAAAGTAGTAGATGTATGATTACAAAATTGGAAGTTTAAGCAACTTCCAGTTTTTATTTTGCGAAAGATTTTTGAAACTGCTATCATAGTATTAGAATACTTTGAAATGGTGAAAAATATGATAAAAATGATTGCAGTGGACATGGATGGTACTTTTCTGGACGGAAAAGGTGAGTATGATTTTGAAAGATTTGAAAAAATTCTTAACGAGCTAGATAAACGCGGGATAATTTTTGTTGTAGCTACTGGAAATCAAATTTCTCGAATGAGACTCGCTTTTGGCAAACAAGCAGAGCGACTTGCATACGTTGTTGGAAATGGCAGTCATTTGGTTGTAAAAAATGAAACGAAGTACTTGAAAAATTTTACATCAAAGCAGTTCGACCACCTTTTGGACTTTTATCAAAATCATTTTAATGATTATCATATGGTCATCTCGTCACCTGACCATTCTTACATGACAAAAGGCGCTTACAATTGTCAAAATCTTGGAAATCCTGAAAGACTTGCTTATTATAATGCGAGTTTTCCAAATGTAATTCTTCTTGATTCAATGTTTGAACTTCCGAATGAGCCAATTAATAAGCTAACCATGCAGTTGCCTGAAAAGTTGGAAGAAGACGTAACAAAAGAATTCAAAAAAGAATTTCCAGATTTAGTACCTATGGCTAGTGGTTTTGGCGCCATTGATGTTGTTTTACCTGGTGTCGATAAAGCACTTGGTATTAAAAAACTAATGAAATTGGAAAACATATCAAGCAACCAAGTCATGGCATTTGGTGATGGTGATAATGACTTAGCCATGCTTGAGTTAGCAGAATATTCTTATGCTATGGAAAACGCAACTGAACGTGTGAAAAGTACAGCACGCTTTATTGCTCCGGCAAATACTAAATCTGGTGTTTTTCAAGTTATTGAAAAATATTTAGCATCTCATTAAAACAAAAAACTCCTGAGAAATCTCAGGAGTTTGATTTATTTCATACGAGCAAAGTAATTTTTTGTTTCACGGATGATAACTGGTGAAAGTGCTAAAAGCGCAATCAAATTTGGCAAAGCCATTAGACCATTTACGATATCCGCAATAATCCAGATAAGCTCAAGTTTCAAGAAACCACCAAGAGCAACCATGATAACAAAGATTACTCGGTAAAGTTTAATGTGCTTTGTTCCAAAAAGAAACTCAAAGCAACGTTCACCGTAATATGACCAACCAAGAATAGTCGTAAAGGCAAATAGAACAAGACAGAATGTAAGAGCTAGTGCTCCTGGAGTTCCAAAAAGAGAAGAGAAGGCAGCTTGTGTTAACGGAGCACCTTCAAGACCTGCAACTGTCCATTTTTCAGTTACGATGATTGAAAGTCCAGTTAATGTACAGATGATGATTGTATCAATGAAAGTCCCTGTCATTGAGATAAGCCCTTGTTCTACAGGCTCTTCAGTTTTAGCGGCAGCAGCGGCAATCGGAGCAGAACCAAGTCCAGATTCATTTGAGAAAACACCACGCGCAATACCTTTTTGAATAGCATCTTTTACAACAGCACCAGCAAAACCACCGACAGCAGCAGTTCCTGTAAATGCACCAGAGAAAATTTGCCCAAAGGCTGGAATGATTTGGTTAGCATTACAGAAAATAACAGCAAGAGTAGCAAGAATGTAAATGATTGCCATGAAAGGAACCACTTTTTCAGCAACTTTAGAAATTGACTTGATACCACCAAAGATAATAATGGCCACCACAACTGCAACTACGATACTAACAATTTGCGGTGCTAGTCCGAAAGAATTTTCAAGAGATGAAGTGATTGAGTTAACTTGTGAAAAAGTACCAATACCAAAGTAAGCTACAAGAATTCCTGCAACGGCAAAGAAGATAGCAAGTGGTTTCCAACGTTTTCCCATACCATTTAAAATGTAGTACATTGGTCCACCAGAAACTTCTCCGTTATCATCACGAGTGCGGTATTTAATGGCAAGAAGCCCTTCAGAGTATTTGGTAGCCATTCCAAAGAATGCAGCAATCCACATCCAAAAGAGAGCTCCTGGTCCACCAGCCTTGATAGCTGTTGCGACACCAACAATATTACCAGTACCAACTGTCGCAGCCAAGGCTGTTGCAAGAGCAGCGAAACTTGAAATATCTCCTTGCCCTTTATCGTCAGCAAAAATTAATTTAAATGCTTTAGGGAGTTTAAGAATCTGAAGTAAACCAAGACGAATAGTCAAGTAAATCCCTGTTCCCACCAATAAAATCAATAGTGGGGCACCCCAGACAATATCATCAAGTATTGTAAAAAAGTTAAGCATATATGAATAGTCTCCTACTAATATAGCGCCTATGATGCCATTAAGAAAAGAAAAAGGAGTTATCATTAAGATAACTCCTGAAAAGTGATAAGAAGACTGACAAAGATAATATACCTTACCTGTTAATCGATTCTTATCTTCTGTCCTTTTGCCTGAGAGTTTGAGCTAAACAAAACGTTTAGCCTTGCCCCTTCGGCGCCTATCCAGTACTCAAAGTTAGTATTATAATACTTAGTCCTTAAAAACATACTAACTAAAGAATACCAGTGCCATTGAAAATGGCTAGGTCTCTCCAGAAGTCCGTCCATCACCCAGTCCCTGTCTATGACACCTGAGAGCGTAACTCCTTCGGCGAAAGGCAAGCTTTCTTCTCCTGAATGACATCATTCGGTTCGCTATTTGATTTGTCTACTATGATAAAGTAAAAGCCGAACTTTGTCAAGCCTATTTTTTGAATTGTTTGGGAAAAATATAAAAAATTAAAAAATCAGAGAATTATTTTTGATAAAACATTAATGATGTAATCACTTTCTTTTTCAGAAATGTTGGCATAATTGACAATAAAACTTTTCTCAAATAGCCTATTTTTCCCGTGATAGTAATGTGAAATTGGAGTCATTAACAAATGATTTTCTAATGCTAGTTGACAAATTTTTTCTTCTGATAAATCACTGGTGATAGTCATGATAAAATGCAGACCAGATTCGTCCTCATGTATTGTAATGTGATTTTTGAGTGGACTTGAAAGTAATTTTTGAATCAAGCTATCACGTTTTCTTTGGTAAAACAGACGCATACGATTTAAATGTTTTTCAAAATAGCCGTCCTTTATAAAATAAGCAAGAGTGTATTGCTGCAAATTCGATACAGTATTGCTGTAAAAATTTAGCTTATCTTCAAATTGCTCAAGTAACTGTGGTGGAAGAATCATATAACTAATTCGCAGCGTAGAAGAAAGACTTTTACTAAAAGTATTAATATATATCACTTTTCCAAGTGTATCGATTTCTTGCAGACTGGGTATGGGAAGACCTTGAAAACGGAACTCACTGTCATAATCATCTTCAATAATATAACGATTTCCTTGATTAGCCCAGCTAAGAAGCTCGTAACGTTTACCAATCGAAAGAATACTCCCAGTTGGAAATTGATGAGAGGGTGATAAGTGAATAACCTCAGCTTTTGTTTGCTTTAGTTTTGAAATACTAATGCCGTCTTTTTCCATATCAATGTAGGTTTGATTAATATTAAATTGCTGGTAAATCTTTCGGATTTTAGGATAACTTGGATCTTCCAAGGCGATTATTTTATCAAGCCCAAGTAATTGAATGAGAATAGTATACAAATACTCTGTCCCAGCACCAATGATAATCTGTCTTGGATCGACAGCCATTCCTCGATAGTCGTTAAGATGCTTTGCAATTGCCTGTCGAAGTAAAAGAATACCTTTACTAGGAGATGGTTGGACAAGTTCGTTTTGACAATTATTTAGCACTTGTCTAACAATTTTTGACCAGGTTGCAAATGGGAAAGTTTCTGAATTAGTTTGATTATTGCTTAATCGTAAAAGAGACTTATTTTCATCTGGCCTGGTTTCTGGATGTGAAAGTAACCTTAGTGTTTTTTCAACAGGCGGATGGTGCAGGTTGATTTCAGAAACGAAAAACCCCTTTTTAGGTAGACTGTAAATATATCCTTCTGCTTTAAGTTGTTGATAGCTGTTTTCGATAGTAACCATTGATATTCCAAGATGTTTGGCTAAATTTCGCTTTGAGGGAAGTTTTTCGTTAGCTGATAAAGTACCTCTTGTAATATCCTGTTTTATTGCACGATAAAGTTGTTCGTATAGCGGAATATTTCCGTGATTATCTAGTGAATATGTAAGCATAAATTCTCCAATCTGACCCTATAAAAAAGATTTTATTTGGTGCTTGATACCATGTCAGTTTTTATTATAATGAAAAGCAATAAAAATGTAAATGAGGTGTTTTTTTATGGGAAATCAACGTTATCAGATCAATAAACAATTAGCGCAAATGTTAAAAGGTGGCGTTATTATGGATGTGACAACACCCGAGCAAGCAAGGATAGCTGAACAAGCGGGAGCTTGTGCCGTTATGGCGCTTGAAAGAATTCCAGCAGATATTCGTGCTGCAGGTGGAGTATCTCGCATGAGTGACCCTAAAATGATTAAAGAAATCCAAGAAGCTGTTTCTATTCCTGTTATGGCAAAAGTTCGAATTGGGCATTTTGTTGAGGCACAAATTTTAGAGGCGATTGAGATTGATTACATTGATGAAAGCGAAGTTTTATCACCTGCTGATGACCTTTATCATATCGATAAGACAACATTTAATGTTCCCTTTGTCTGTGGGGCAAAAAATTTAGGTGAGGCCCTTCGTCGTATTTCTGAAGGAGCTAGCATGATTCGGTCAAAAGGTGAACCTGGTACAGGAGATGTTGTCCAAGCTGTTCGTCATTTACGTGAATTAAACAAAGAAATTCATCGTCTACAATCTCTTCGTGAAGATGAATTGTATCAAGCTGCTAAAGAATTGCAAGTGCCTTATGATTTAGTAAAAGAGGTTCATGAGAACGGAAAATTACCTGTAGTTTTATTTGCTGCAGGAGGTGTAGCGACGCCTGCTGATGCTGCGCTTATGATGCAACTTGGGGCAGAAGGAGTTTTTGTTGGTTCAGGAATTTTTAAATCTGGAAATCCTCAAAAGCGCGCTCGTGCAATCGTTCAAGCGGTGACAAACTATCAAGATAAAAACTTACTTGCTAATTTATCAGAGAATCTCGGCGAAGCTATGGTTGGGATTAATGAAGAAGAAATTCAGTTGCTCATGGCTGAACGAGGCATTTAGGAGGTATAATGGTTTTAATTGGAGTACTAGCTTTGCAAGGTGATTTTGCAGAGCATAAAGCAAAATTAGCTTCATTAGGAGCTGAGACAGTTGATATTAGGCAATTTGATGATTTACACAAACCTTTGGATGGCATTGTGTTACCAGGTGGTGAATCAACAGTTCAAGGAAAACTATTGAATGATTTGTCTCTTTTAGAGCCTTTGCGTGAGAAGATTATACAAGGTTTACCTGTTCTTGCAACTTGCGCTGGACTGATTTTACTATCTGAGCAGGTTGAAAATCAATCTAAAACGTATTTAGCAACCTTGCCAGTAACGGTTAGAAGAAATGCTTATGGAAGACAGCTAGGGAGTTTTTTTACTCATCTAGATTTTAAAAATATTGGTCAAGTACCTGCAACTTTTATCCGTGCCCCATTCATTAGTGAGGTTAGAAATGGTGTTGAGATTTTATCTGAGCATCATGGTAAAATCGTTGCAGTACGCTATCAAAATCAAATTGCTTTAGCCTATCACCCAGAAGTTGATAACGATAATAGCATTCATTCATATTTCTTAAAGATTTGTCAAAACAAAGAATAAGCAGCAAAGACTATTTCTCCAAAAAATGGTACAATAGATAAGCATTATTTAAAAATGAAATTATTGATATAGAGAGGAATAAATCGCGGATATTTTAGCAGTTACATGTCCGTGAAAGTATACGATGAATCCTTTATTAAATGGTATGAATGACAAGCAGGCCGAAGCTGTAAAAACAACGGAAGGTCCGCTTTTGATTATGGCAGGAGCTGGTTCAGGTAAGACACGTGTGTTGACACATCGAATCGCCTATTTGATTGATGAAAAATTTGTCAATCCTTGGAATATCTTAGCGATTACTTTCACCAATAAAGCGGCGCGTGAAATGCGTGAACGTGCGATGGCTTTAAATCCAGCAACAGCAGATACTCTGATTGCAACTTTCCACAGTATGTGTGTTCGTATTTTGCGCCGTGATGCTGACCATATTGGCTATAATCGCAACTTTACGATTGTTGATCCTGGTGAACAACGTACGCTTATGAAACGAATCCTTAAAACGCTTAATCTTGATCCTAAAAAATGGAATGAACGTGCGATTTTGGGGACAATTTCAAATGCTAAGAATGACCTTCTTGATGAAGTTGCCTATGAAAATCAAGCAGGTGATATGTATACGCAAATTGTAGCCAAATGTTACAAAGCATATCAAGCAGAACTTCGTCAAAGTGAAGCTATGGATTTTGATGATCTCATCATGTTGACGCTTCGTTTGTTTGACCAAAATCCTGATGTCTTGGCATACTATCAACAACGCTACCAATACATTCACGTTGATGAGTATCAAGATACTAACCATGCACAATATCAGTTGGTCAAACTTTTAGCTTCTCGTTTTAAAAATATTTGTGTCGTCGGTGATGCAGACCAATCTATTTATGGTTGGCGTGGTGCTGACATGCAAAATATTCTTGATTTCGAAAAAGATTATCCAGAAGCTAAAGTGGTTATGCTTGAAGAAAACTATCGTTCAACTAAGAAGATTCTTCAGGCAGCAAACGCTGTTATCAATAACAACCGCAATCGTCGTCCTAAAAATCTTTGGACACAAAATGCTGATGGTGAGCAGATTGTTTACTACCGTGCGCGTGACGAACGTGAAGAAGCCGTTTTTGTAGCCTCAACTATTGATAACATTGTCCGTGAACAAGGTAAAAACTTTAAAGATTTTGCGGTTCTTTACCGTACGAATGCCCAATCACGTACCATTGAAGAAGCTTTGCTCAAATCAAATATTCCTTACACAATGGTTGGTGGTACGAAGTTCTACAGCCGTAAAGAAATCCGTGATGTCATTTCATACTTGAATGTCATTGCAAATACTGCTGATAACATTAGTTATGAACGCATCGTTAATGAACCAAAACGTGGTGTTGGTCCTGGTACACTTGAAAAAATTCGTACTTTTGCTAATCAACAAAATATGAGTTTACTTGATGCATCGGCTAATATCATGCTTTCTGATGTTAAAGGAAAAGCAGCGCAAGCTGTTTGGGAGTTGTCTAATTTGCTCATGAATCTTCGTGATGATTTAGACAAATACAGTGTGACTGAATTAGTTGAAGCAGTCCTTGACAAGACTGGCTATCTTGATGCCCTTCGTGTGCAAAATACTCTTGAAAGCCAAGCACGTATTGAAAATATCGAAGAATTCTTGACAGTTACGAAAAACTTTGATGAAAATCAAGATGATGCTCCAGAAGATGAATCTGGTATTGACAAACTAAGCCGTTTCTTGAATGACTTGGCTTTGATTGCTGATACTGATGATGGCGATGCTGAGACAGCAGAAGTGACTTTGATGACATTACACGCTGCAAAAGGTTTGGAATTTCCAATTGTCTTCTTGATTGGTATGGAAGAAGGGGTATTCCCACTTTCTCGAGCTGCTGAAGACCAAGACGAGTTGGAAGAAGAACGTCGTTTAGCTTATGTTGGTATCACTCGTGCAGAGCAGTTACTTTTTGTGACAAATGCTAATACACGTACTTTGTTTGGTAAAACAAGTTACAATCGTCCATCACGCTTCATTCGTGAAATCGATGATGAGCTATTGCAATACCAAGGTTTAGCTCGCCCAGCTAATTCCTCATTTGGAGTACGCTATAGCAATAGCAATGATAACTCAATGTCGTTTGGTAAAGGCATGAGTCTTCAACAAGCTCTTCAAGCACGTAAAGCAAAAGTTCAACCAACGACACGAGCAGCACAGCCATATTCAAAAGCTGTTAAAGGGGTTCCGTTTGGTCAATCAGCTAGCGCTTCAAAAGAAGCAGTCGACTGGCAAATTGGAGATATCGCTCATCACAGAAAATGGGGTGATGGAACTGTCCTTGCTGTCTCTGGAACAGGTAAAACACAAGAACTTAAAATTAATTTCCCAGAAGTCGGACTCAAAAAACTACTGGCTAGTGTCGCACCGATTGAGAAGAAATAGACTGATATATAGAAAAAGGAATCTGAAGACTAATCTCAGGTTCTTTTTTCATTTTTAATTATTTTCTTGACTTTGAGAATTTAAAAATAATAACTGTAACAATAAGAAATGTAAACCAAGTAAGTGTAATGTTACACGAAGATAAACTGCTAAATAAAACAGTCCCAATAGGAAGTGATAGGGTGAATAGAAAGGATAAGAAGTTACTTGTCTGAGCCAAAGACTCAGTAGGAATATTACTTAATAATAAAGAACTAATTTTAGGGTTGACTTTACCCACCAGATAGCTTGCAAATCCTAGTAGCAGAATACCGAAAATTAAAGGCAGATGAATCAGATTTGAAAGACCAACGAAAAAGAAGATTAGCGCATTAATCTTTAGCAACTCTCTAATTGATTTTTGAGAAAAATAATCGTGTGGTGTTAAGCTTCCTATCAAAATACCACCAACTAAGATAAACTCAATAAGGAGTAGTGCTTGACTGTAAGAAAAATGACTAATATTTGCAGTTAGTAGCCAAATATTATAAATGGCATTAACTGAGCCGCTGAGCATATTTAAAAAAAGAATTGACAAAATTAGGCGACTAAAATCGAGTGCACTAGTCTCATTAAAAATTAGCATCACGTTGTGATATAAAGATGAAAAATGTTTTTTTAGTGACTGTTTTTCGTCTTTAGGTAAGACATCATAATTTGTATTATCTTTGATGAGTAATACAACAAGCGCTGACAGTGAAAACGATAACGCATTGATAAGTGCAACAAGTGAAAAATTATGCTGAGAAATCTTTAGCAACCAAATACCTAAAGCTTGTCCAGAAAAACTGCAGATATAAGTGATGAATTGCGTAAAAGAATAGGCCTCGGTTAAATCCTCTTGGAAAACATATTTTTGAATGACAGGCATTCGTAGGCCATTTGAAAAATCACTTAACACATCACTAAAAATGTTAAAAAGACAGATAAAAGAGAAAGCCAGCAAACTAGGCTCAGTGATTATGAATGCTAAGAGTGTAAAAATAATTGATTGAACAAAACCAGTGATGACAATCCATTTCCTTTTAGCTTGGATTTGATCAGCTTTTACGCCAACCCAAATGGTAAAAAGTGTCGGAACAACCATGGTTACATTGGCGATACTAACCATAATTTTCGAATGAAAAACGGTAGCAGCATAGATAACAAAAACAATATTATATAAGGAGGATCCAATAGTATTTAGAAAACGAGAAATGGTTAGAAGGCTATAAATTTTATTTTTAAAAAATAATATCATCATTTTGTCTCCTTAATTGATTTTGAAACATTATAATATGTTTTTCTTTTAAGAAGGCAAAATGTTGAATATATTCAAAATGATAGTACAAAAAAACAGCTCAAGGAGCTGTTTTTCTGTGAAACTATATAAACGAATTGAGTCACTATCACTATTTATGAATTTTAGTTAAAAATAACATTTTTATCGTCATAGGAAGTTTGAATATATTCAAAAGCTCCTAATTGTCATTGCTTTTAATGGCGTTTTGCATGCCAGAAGTGTAATAGTCAGCAGCTGAATGACAATCTAAAATCTTTAAAACTTGAATCGCATCTTTCATTTGTTTCATACCAGATTGCTTCTGACCTTGTTTGTAGTTAAATAATCCCTTTGCCCACAAGTAAATTATTCGATAGTAGGCTTCACTTTCTTGATAAAAGTGTTTTTGAATTTGTTTGTCGAAGTAGTTAGCATTGATAAAATCATTTTCATCGATACAAAGAAGAAAACCATTAAGTAGCATTGTATGAATGATTTTTCGATTTTCTTTGATTTCTCCTAAAAAGTCTGTTTTTCGGAGACATTCTCTAGCATACATAGTAAACAACTTAGGAGATAATAAGGTTGAGCAGGTAGAAAATAAAGTTAGCTCATAATTACCCCATATTTCGGTATCAAAAAGGTAGTTGTAAAGAAATGTTTCTTCCTCAGATGTTAGTTCAACGCTATCATTAAAGGCTTTTAAATGAGCTTTAACAATTAGTGCATAAATCATATCTGTTTCCTTATTTTGATGGCTTTTAAGCTCATTCTCATACAATTGTTGTAAGCCAGCACAGTCAAGTTTTTCTTCAAGAGAATAAATCTTTTCTTGTAATTCTACTAGGTCGTTTTTTAAAAATCCTCTGGTCAGGTAAAGGAATTCATTGATTTCAATGTGAGTATTTTCAAGTGCAATAAATAATTTTTGAGCAGAGATATCATTTTTTCCACTTTCAAATTTAGAAAGCATTGAAGGAGAGAATTGCTCGCCAGAAGCTTTAGCAAGTGAAATATGTCTCGCTTCTCTTAATTGTTTGAAAGTTTGTCCCAAATATTTCATATTTTACTCCTGTTATTGAAGTTCTTTTGTACAAATTATACCTTTTTTCTGACAATTCACAAGAAAAAGCAGGAATCATCGATAGATTGTGTGTGTTGTGCTAAAAAAATTTCCTGAAAGCACTTGCAGTATAAAAAAGATTGTGGTAAAGTATCTGTGTAATTAAATATGACATTTGGGGTGCGTAAAAGCTGAGATTATACCCATTGAACCTGATGCAGTTAGAACTGACGAAGGGAAATGTGTAAGTTACAACGTTTTTTGTTGTACGTTAAAATCGATATTTGATAGTTCTTTTGTTCATTCAAGAGAGCTGTTTCGCAGTATTATAAATTAAACTCCATTTGAATTTTTTCAGATGGCGTTTTTTATTTTCTGTGAGCTTTGTGTGCTTTTTGGTGTCGAGAAAGGATTTTTTATGACGAGTAATCGTGTACACCGTTTATCTGCTTTAGCTATTATGATAGCTTTGGATTATTTACTAACACCGATTTTTAGAATCGAAGGAATGGTATTTATGTCAAGCGTTATGAATGTTATAGCAGGAACTTTTATGACACCGCTATATGCAGTAGCGATGGCTTTTATTGTTGCTATTATGCGGATTTTAACGCAGCCAGGTGTTGCAAGTGTTGCACCTTTAGCTATCATTGGTTCAGTGCCTGGGGCGTTTTTGGCTTCACATTTTTATCGGTTGACCAGAAAAGTTAGTATGTCTTGGTTTGGCGAATTTCTAGGAACAGGTTTGATTGGATCATTTATTTCAGCACCAGTTATGGTCTGGTTTTGGACTTACTCAGCAAATGGTGATAGTGAATTGTTAGCAAAAGCCTCACAAGCGCAATCATTATTTTTATTTACACCGAGATTTGTTTTGGCAACGTTAATCGGAGGTGCAATTGCTATGCTTGTTCTTCGAGGTTTGAGGTATTCAACATCTTTTATGAATTTAGCAAGATTATACGAAGTAGAAGAAATCGAAAGAGAGAGGTAAAAGATGACAAAAGCAAAAATGTTTGATGGTTATGCAGATGCTTATGATCAGTGGTTTATGACAAATAGTAATGTGTTTGCCAGTGAATTAAAGTTGTTACATCGTGCTTTGCATAATATTGAAAAAGAAAAAATTTTATCTATCGGTTGTGGTAGTGGTCTTTTTGAAAGTGCTTTACATAGACAATATGGAATTCAAGTAAAATATGGCATTGAGCCATCAAGTGATATGGCAACAATTGCCAGAAAACGTGGAATGACAGTTAAAATTGGTGATGCAGAAACTGCTACATTAGCAAAAGAATCTTATGATGTGATTTATTTAAATGGTTGTTCAAGTTATATCAAAGATTTATCGTCAGCTTATCAGAATTGTCATCAAGCTTTGAAAAAGGGAGGACATTTGATTTTATTGGATGTTCCAGTTGAAAGTGCTTATGGTATCTTGTATAAATTTGCTGCGCATGTAGGCGAATATAACAAAGAAATTTTTCGAGAGATTGCCCCAACTTTTCCTTACCCAATCGAGCTTGTTCGCTCTGCTATTTTCCATTCACCTCTTGAAAAAGAAGCGATTCTTCGAGACGAACTTGGCATGACAAATATTCGATATTTTCAAACCCTTACGGCTCAACCGATTTATACTAATGATTTTGTTGAAGAGCCGATTGATGGGTATGACAAAGGAGGTTATGTTGCTCTTGTCGCCCAAAAATAAAAATATTATTTTTCTAGATTTGGATGGCGTAATTTTTGATTCGTACGGCTTATGGGACGATGTGGTTAAAGAGCTTTTGGCTATGGCAAATGTTGATTATACTGATGAGATAAAAAAACATCTTTGGCGATTAAATATGCCAGAAGCGGAGTTGTATCTTGCAGAATTCTTCACATCACAAAATCTCGTCTTTCAAGAAAACTTATTAAAGAGTCTTCTGGTGGATGCTTATCGACAAGTGAGCCTAATGCCTAAGGCTTATGAGATGTTATCTGACTTACACCACCAAGGATTTTTGATTTACGCCGTAACATCAAATTATCAAGATTTAGCTCAGATTGGTTTAAAATCTTCAGGAGTATTGAAATACTTTTTTAAAATCATTTCCTGTATTGAAATAGGATTTCCCGATAAAACTGAGGATTTTTATCATTGTCTTTTGGAGAAAGAGAATTTACAAGACAAAAAAATATATTACTTAGAAGACAGTCTTAGAAATCTCAAAGAGGCTAAAAAATGTGATATAAATGGTGTATTTTTATCAAATCAAGATAATCCCCAAGATAGTTTTGAACATGATTTTAAAACCATTCAAACCTTAGATGAATTTATAGAGATAGTAAAGGAAAAGTAAATGATTAATGAAATGAAAGAACGAAGCCTTGTCTTCATTGATAAGATTTCTAAAGATGATTTTATTCAAGATATGGTAAATGGGACACTGTCTGAAAAGGCGATTTGTCATTATCTAAAAGCAGATGCAATCTATTTAGAAAAATTTGCTGATATTTATGCTCTTTTGTTTGCAAAAATTCCTGATAAAGCAAGTAAGAATTTTTTCTTAGGACAAATTGATTTTATTTTTAACCATGAAGTTGGTGCTCATCATATTTTGGCTAAAGCTGCTGGTAAAGAGTATCATGATATCATTGCAGATAAGGCATGGTATCCAAGTTCAGATCATTATATTAAGCATATGTATTATCAGCTTAATCAAGATAATCCAGCTTATATTTTAGCAGCCATGCTTCCGTGTCCATGGATTTATCAGCAAGTGGCTCAAAAAGTATTGGAAAGCGGAAAAGTTTCAGATGAGAATCCTTTTAAAGCTTGGTTTGATTTCTATGCTAAAGACGAAGCAACTGCTTGTTTGCCAACTTATTTTGAGCTATTAAGAACATATAGTAGCCAACTACCAAAAGATAAGGAAAAGGAAATCATTCGAGTCTTTTTGGAAAGTTGTCAGCATGAACGTCAATTTTTCCAAATGGCATATGATCAAGAAGAATGGCCAGAGGAGGTAAGAAATGTCTAAATTAAACGTAGCATTAACAATTGCAGGTACAGATCCGAGCGGTGGCGCAGGAATTATGGCGGATTTGAAGAGTTTTCAGGCGCGTGGTGCTTACGGAATGGCAGTAGTAACAAGCGTTGTAGCTCAAAATACACAAGGCGTTCAAGATATTTGTAATCTTGACCAAAAAATTCTAGATGAACAGTTAAAGAGTGTCTTTTCAGATATCACACCAGATGCAATCAAGACAGGAATGTTAGCTGAAGTTGAGACAATTGAGAGAGTAAGTCAGTATTTGAATACTATTTCTTGCCCATACGTATTAGACCCTGTTATGGTAGCAACCAGTGGCGACCGTTTGATTAGTACAGAAGCAGTTGAAGCTCTAAAAGAAAAGTTGCTGCCAATTGCCACTATAATTACACCAAATTTGCCAGAAACAGAAGTTCTTTTTGGAAAAGAATTGAAAGACGAGGCTGCAATTCTCGAAGCGGGAAAAGTCATTCAATCAAAATACGGTGTTAAAAACGTCGTCATCAAAGGTGGACACTTAGAAAAAGAAGCTAAAGATTTTTTATTCTTAGAAGATGGAGAAGTTGTCATGTTTTCATCGGAACGTATTCATACCAAGCATACTCATGGGACAGGGTGCACTTACGCAGCAGTCATTACAGCAGAGCTTGCTAAAGGCAAAAGTGTTCAAGAAGCGGTTGGGACGGCTAAACATTTTATTACTGAAGCAATAAAAACTGCACCGGAACTCGGTCATGGAAATGGTCCAGTCAACCATGTCAGCTACAAAGGAGACTAAATGAGCTATTTAGATGAATTGAGAAAACAAAATCCGCTAACGATTTGTATCACAAATGATGTTGTGAAGAATTTTACAGCTAATGGGTTGCTTGCACTGGATGCTTCGCCAGCAATGAGTGAGTATCAAAAGGATTTAGAAGACTTTTTGCCAAGTGCCAGCGGGTTACTTATCAATATCGGAACATTAAGTGATAAAACTTGGCAGCTGTATAAGGATGCCTTAGATATTGCCGAAAAAAATGGCGTCCCAACGGTACTTGACCCTGTTGCTGCAGGTGTTGGACCATATCGAAAACGAGTTGCAAATGATTTAATTGAAAATCACAAACTTTCATTAATTCGTGGTAACGCGGGTGAAATTGCTGCGCTTATTGGAGAAGATGTAGCAAGTAAAGGTGTTGATTCGGCTGACGTTGCGAACATTGGACAGCTTGCCTTAAAAGCACATAAACAGCTAAAACTACCAATTGTTATCACAGGAAAAACAGACGCTATCGCTGTAAATGGTCATGTAAAACTTTTGCATAATGGCAGTAGTCTCATGCCTTTAGTGACTGGAACTGGTTGTTTACTTGGTGCTGTATTAGCGGCGTTTATTGGTGTAGCTAGTGATGATTTACTTTCCTGCCTAGAAGAAGCGATGTCTGTTTATAACATAGCTGGAGAAATAGCCGAAAGAAATTCTGGTATTGGGCTACCAGGAAGTTTTCAAGTAGCTTTCATAGATGCACTCCATCAAATTTCGAATGATGACGTTGAAAGAATGAAAAAGGTTGAGGATTATTGTGAATAAAGAAGAATTAAGAGTCTATTTTATTTGTGGCACACCGAATTGTCCAAAAGGAATGTTTTTTAAGACTTTAGAGGCAGCGTTAAAATCGGGTGTGACTTGTTTTCAGCTTCGTGAAAAAGTAGATGGAGCTTTAATTGGAAAAGAAAAACTGGATTTGGCTCTCAAAGTTAAGGAGCTTTGTCATAAATACCACGTTCCTTTTATCATCAATGATGATGTTGATTTAGCTTTACAAGTTGATGCAGATGGCGTTCACATTGGGCAGGATGACATGCCAGTCACTGAAGCCCGCAAACTATTTTCAAACAAAATTATAGGTCTATCGGTTGGAAACGTGAGGGAATACCAACTATCCGAGATAGACTTGGTTGATTATATTGGGGTAGGTCCGATTTTCCCGACTCCATCTAAGTCAGATGCTGGGGAAGTGATTGGGTTAAAAGGCTTAAGAGAAATTCGTGAATTGGATAAAGTAATTCCAATTGTAGCCATCGGTGGGATTACAATTGGAGATGTTCCAGACATTTGCGAATCGGGTGCTGATGGTGTTGCAGTTATTTCAGCTTTGGCGAAATCAACTCAGGTTGAATTGGATACTCAACGGTTTGCAGAAGCCTTTCATTAAGGGTATAGTTTGAAACTATATCTAGTCTTTTTTAATAAGTATTAGTCAAGTTTTTTAAAAAAGTGTAAAATTGTACGTACATTCAGAAAATTTAATGATTGGAGTACATGCCATGACACGAAAATATAATTTTGAAACGTTACAATTACACGCAGGTCAAGAAGTCGATCCAACAACAAAATCTCGTGCAGTTCCAATTTATCAGACAACCTCATATGTTTTTGATGATGCCCAAGAAGGTGAAGATTTATTTGGATTGAAGAAGCCAGGTAATATTTACTCTCGTATTGGCAATCCGACAGTAGCTGTTTTTGAAGAACGTATTGCAGCTCTTGAAAACGGTGTTGGTGCTGTAGCGACAGCTTCTGGTATGGCAGCAATTACATACGCTGTGCTTGGGTTAGCTCATGCAGGCGATCACGTTGTGGCTGCGACAACACTTTATGGCGGTACTTTCAATTTACTTAAAGAAACCTTGCCACGCTATGGAGTTACAACAACATTTGTTGATGTTTCAAATTTGGATGAACTTGAAAATGCAATTCAAGAGAATACTAAGTTAGTTTTGATTGAAACCCTTGGTAATCCAGTTATTAATATCCCTGATATCGAAAAAATTGCTGATATTGCACACGCTCATAAAATTCCATTAGTCACAGATAATACGTTTGGAACGCCTTATCTCATTAATGTTTTCTCACATGGCGTTGATATTTCAGTTCATTCTGCAACTAAGTTTATTGGTGGGCACGGAACAACGATTGCAGGTGTGGTAGTTGATTCTGGAAACTTTGACTGGGAAGCTTCCGGCAAATTCCCGCAATTTGTTGATGAAGATCCATCATATCACAACATTAGCTATACACGTGATGTTGGTGCAGCAGCGTTCATCACAGCACTTCGTGTTCAATTGCTACGCGATACTGGTGCGGCTCTATCACCATTTAGCGCATTTCTATTGTTACAGGGTCTTGAAACATTGTCTCTTCGTATTGGTCGTCACCTTGAAAATACGAAAAAAATTGTCGAATTTTTGGATAATCATCCTAAAGTCGAAAAGGTTAACTACCCAAGTTTGCCATCAAGTCCTTACTATGAGTTAGCTCAAAAATATTTCCCTAAAGGTGCTGGCTCAATCTTTACTTTCCATATCAAAGGTGGTCAAGAAGAAGCCCACAAATTTATCGATAATCTTGAAATCTTTTCTGATTTGGCAAATGTCGCTGATGCTAAATCACTTGTCGTGCACCCAGCAACAACAACACACCAACAATTGTCTGAAGAAGATTTGCAAGCTTGTGGAGTCACACGTAATCAAATTCGTGTTTCAGTTGGTCTAGAAAACGCAGATGATTTGATTGAAGACTTACGATTAGCTTTGGATAAGATTTAAGGTGAAAAGAAAAGTGTCCTAGTAGTAGGGCACTTTTTAGTTACTTATTTTCTTTATATGGTATTTACAACTTTCCCAATCATTGTTAGGAAATTCTACATAAATACCAGAAAAGGCTAGTTCGCTACCAGAAATAACTAAATCGAGTTCAGAAATGTAGTAGTCAGAGTCTACATCTAAATAAGGGATTTTTAGTATCTCGTATTTTCGTGTGACTTTATTGAGATTTCTGAAGATGTATACAATTGACTCGAATTGAGTTGTAAACATCCAACTACAGATATTTGAATCAAATGGTGAAATAATTCTGTAGAAATTACTATTTTGAATGGTATCTCTTTCAGATTTGTATTCTTTGATATGATTTGAGATATATTTTTCTTCATCGTTGTTTAAATTGAGAATATCTAATTCATATCCCATATTTGTTGAGGAAGCAAGATTCATTCTTGATTTTAAAGGAGTAGATCGCATGGTTTGATGATTAGGAATTGCAGAGACATGACCTGTTAGTTGATATGGATGGAAAAGGTAGCTTGCTCCGTATTGAATAAATTGTCTATTTAATCCATCTGTGTTATCACTTGCCCATGTTTGTGGAAAATAGTATAACATGCCGTAATCAAGTCTCCCTCCTCCACTAGAGCAGTTTTCAAATAAAACCTCTGGAAAAGTTTTTATTAAATGATTCATAATACGATAAAGTCCAAGCATATAAAGATGTGAAAATGCTTTTGAATGTTGACTATTTTTTAATTGGCTCTCACTCTCGACAATATGACGATTCATATCCCATTTGATGTAATCGATTGAATAGGTATTAATGAAGTTAGTTAGAGTCGAGATAATATAATTTTGAACTTCTTTTTGTGTAAGATCTAGAACCCATTGTGAGCGACTAAAAAAGCAATCGTATTTTGGTGATTTCACAACCCAATTAGGGTGTTTTTTATAGAGCTCACTATTTGGAGAAATCATCTCTGGTTCAAACCAGATTCCAAATTTTAAGTTTTTTTGGTGTGCTTCTTTGATGATGTTAAAAAGGTTATTTGGAAATTTTGCTTTATCAACTTTCCAGTCGCCTAACGAGGATTTAGAAGATGTTCTTCCTTTAAACCAGCCGTCATCAAGAACAACAGCCTCAAACCCCAATTCTGATGCTCTATTGATAATTCCTAGCATCAATTTTTCATTGACATCATAATATGTCATTTCCCAACTGTTAATCAAAATAGGAGAAGATTTTTTTCGAAAAACAGGATTAATCAGGTGATCTTTGGTAAATTTATGAAAATTTTGTGCGAGACCATTTAGGCCGTTCGGGCTGTAGCTAAGAACTGCTTGGGGCGTTTGAAAGGATTGATTTGGTTGAAGAATCCAAGAAAATTGATCAGGGTTTAGTCCAATTTGAAGTCTTAGTTGATCGTACTGGTCTCTTTCAATTAGTTCAGTATGATTTCCGCTGTATATTAGAGTCATTCCATGAACATCTCCAAAAAATTCTGTAGCGTTTGCCGAAATTGCTAAATATGGTGGATATTGTGGGCCACTTGCTCCGCGTGATGTCCCAATTTTAAATTGTCCATGAGAAATTTTTTGACATTGAATTTGAAATTCATCTTGGTGTGAGCCAAAAAAACTATGACACAATTGATTTTGATAAGGTAAATCAAAAGAAGCACTAACCAAATGATTTAGAGTAAATGCCGCATTTCCAATATTAAATATTTTACTAGAGCGCACAATAACATCAGTGTGTTCAAAGATTGTATAAAAAAGTTGAACTTTTATTTTAGCAATATTATCAATCAAATTTATAATTAAAGTTTTTGCTGAATCGGTGTCATTTTTTCGAGCATGTGGTAGCTCATTGAGAATGATGGCATCATTAATAATTTCATAACTATCATAGTTAAGACGAATGATGTCACTACCATCAGATAGAGTAACTTTTATTGCTGGATTTTTATAATCACCCTGATAATCTATTGGAAATTCTTGAGGTAGAAATTCTAAAGAGAAATCAGGATTATTTGTGTCTGAAAAGGCAGCAAAAGTCCTTTTAGACATCTTTGCTTTATTGAGTTTATTGTAGGAATTTAGAGCATGTCCCCAATAGCAATGTTTCAAATAATTATTATTAACAATTTCAATAATATAGCTCATGTTGTCGTTCTTTAGGTGAAAAATATGATTATCTAAATCTACATGAATATTAATTGTCATT
Organism: Streptococcus equinus; assembly: GCF_049393805.1. Classification (NCBI taxonomy): domain Bacteria; kingdom Bacillati; phylum Bacillota; class Bacilli; order Lactobacillales; family Streptococcaceae; genus Streptococcus; species Streptococcus equinus. Next base: position 47,928 of record NZ_CP185763.1, on the reverse strand, counting down.
ATTTTTTTCCTTTCTATATTCTCTTGGCGAAAGATTAGTTGATTTTTTAAAAAATTTTGAAAAAGCTAAAGCATCAGAAAAGCCCACTGAACTTGCTATAATATTTATGGGATCGTTTGTTTGGAGTAGCAATTCTTTAGATTTTGTAAGTTTCAAGTTGATAAGGTATTGTTTTGGAGTGATGCCTTGTTCTAATTTAAATATACTTGAGAAATAACCAGGGTGAATACCGACAAATTCTGCGATTTCTCGCATTTGAATTGGTTCATGATAGTGTAAATTCATATAATGTATAGCTAAAGTTGAAATCGATTGACTTGTTGAATAATCAAGTATGCCGATTTCTTCAATCAGTTTTCCTATTAGAGTGTATAACAGACCATTGATTTTAAAAAAAGATCCAAGAGATGTTTTCGAAACTTTTAATATATCATCAATGATGTTTTCATAAATTTGTGCGTTTTGACAATTAAAGACAAACTGATTTTTAACTGCAGCTTGATAAATAAAGTTCGATTTAATACCTAAAAAGCCTATCCAAGAATATTTCCAAGGATCAGTGCTGTCAGCTTTATAATGAAAACTATAACCAGATGGTATAATAAAAAGTTGATTAGCAGAAATAGCATACTCTTTTCCTTCAATGAAAAGAATTCCTTTTCCTTCTTTTACAAAATGAATGACATGATAATCTCTATTTCGTAAACCAAAGTAGTGATTGGGTTCACAGTACTCAATTCCACTACTATATAGGATTAAATCAGATATGCTTTTGTTGCTAAATTCGGTGAAGCGATCTGTATATTGATTAAGATAATGTTTCATGTTATCAGTATACAACAGCTTTTTTTAAAAAGGTATGTTATCTTAATATTTTCCATATATTACTTAAATTATCCTATGTTAAAGGACGGTGAAAGCGTTTAATATATTGGTTGTAAATATTAATTGCAACTAAGGAGGAACATTGGAAAATATTTATTTAAACAAGCTTCATTTAGAACCACCAAAGGGTTTGCTAAATGATCCAAATGGCTTATCATATTTTAGAGGAAAATACTATGTCTTTCACCAGTGGAATCGATTTGGCTTAAACCATTCATATAAAGAGTGGGGCTTATTTACCTCGACTGATTTATTAGAATGGAAACATGAAGGTTCGGCACTTTTACCAGATACTATTGAAGATAAAGACGGTATTTATTCTGGTTCGGCAATGGTGTGTAAAGATCATCTCTATCTTTTTTATACTGGTAATACCAAGAATAATGGGATTAGAAAATCTTTTCAAAAAGTTGCCATTAGTAAAGATGGTATGCGTTTTTTAAAAAATCCAGGTTTTACAACACCAAGCGGTTTGTCTGAGCATCATAGAGACCCTAAGGTTTTTAGGTATCAAGATTTATGGTGGATGATCGTCGGGAGTCAAATGACTTCTAAAAAAGGTGTAATTGCACTTTATCAATCAAAAAATTTGATGGATTGGACCTATGAAGGATTATTTTTTGCGGATGAACGCTTGGATCAGATGTGTGAGTGTCCTGATTTGTTAGATTTTCAGTCAAAGCAAGTATTAATTTGTTCACCTCAGAAAAGAGATGTTGTTACTGATTCAGCAATTTCTAGTTATTCAGCCTATATTTTGGGTTTTGTGGAGGAAAAGAAGTTTGAACGTATTTCAGATTTCATGCTACTTGATTACGGATTTGATTTTTATGCTCCACAAACGTTTAAAGATCCAAAAGGTCGCTATATAATGTTAGCCTGGATGAGTCGAATGACAGATGAGGAAGAAGAAAGATGTCCGACTAAACGTTTTGGCTATTTACATTGCTTGACAATGCCTCGTGAACTCATTCTAAAAGATGATCAATTAATCCAAAGGCCATTAGTAGAAATTTTAAATACTCAGGAGCTACTTAAAATCGATTCAAATTCAAAATTTTCAATGATGCAGAATAGCGAAATTCTATCAATTGAAATTAATTTTGAAGAAGATGTAACTTATTTAAGTGTCATTTTAGCAGATGAAGTTGAATTGCTTGTTGATACAAGTCATTTAACATTAAAGCGTAAAAGCTGGGTTGATGATTCTGTTCAGGAAAAAGGTTTTGAATTAACATCTTTAAAAAAACTAGAAATCTTTTTAGATATGTCAGCCATCGAAATTTTTATTAATGATGGTCAAAAAGTTATGTCATTGAGATATTTCCCAAAAACTATTAGTAAAAAACACATCATCAATTGTCAGAGCAAACATTTAACGAAAGTTTCAACTTTAAATATTGGAGGTAAAAATGGAAAATAAGGAAATTGCAAAAGAAATTTTAGAGCAAGTTGGAGGAGCTCACAATGTTGAATCCGTTCAACATTGTGCAACAAGACTTCGAATCATAACCAAAGATCAGTCATTAGTTAATGTAAAAGCTGTTGAAAATATTGACAAAGTTAAAGGGAGCTTTTACAATTCAGGTCAATATCAGATTATTTTAGGAACAGGGCTTGTTGACAAAATTTACGATGAATTTTCAAGTTTAGTGGAAAGCTCTTTAATTGATACAAACACTGTTGAAAGCAAACAAAATCAAAATGGAAAATGGACGATTAAACGTGCCATTAGGATATTTGGTGATGTGTTTGTTCCCATAATTCCAATTTTGGTGGCAACAGGTTTATTTATGGGATTAAGAGGACTGCTGACACAAGAGGCTGTGCTTCATTTGTTTGGTTTAAAAACTTCAGATGTACCTAATAATCTTATCACTTTTACCAGCATTTTAACCGATACAGCTTTTGCTTTTTTGCCTGCATTGGTCGCTTGGTCAACGTTTAAAATTTTTGGCGGTACTCCCATTATTGGTATTGTTTTAGGTCTAATGTTGGTTAATCCTTCGTTACCAAATGCTTATTCTGTTGCTTCAGGTGATGCGCAACCTATTTTATTCTTTGGCTTTTTGAAAGTTGTAGGCTACCAAGGTTCTGTTCTTCCAGCCTTTTTCACAGCAATTGTGACTTCGAAACTTGAAAGATTTTTCAAAAAAATTATTTCTGATTCATTAGATTTAATTTTACGCCCATTTTTAACATTATTATGTGGCCTAATTTTAGGACTATTTATTATTGGACCGATTTTTCATGGGGTTGAAAACTATGTGCTTTACGCTGTTACTGCATTATTAACTTTACCATATGGTATTGGTGGTTTTCTTTACGGATGCTTTGGACAATTACTTGGTATTTTAGGTATACATCATATTTTAAATTTATTAGAAATTAATATGCTTGCTAAAGATGGATGGAATTTATTAAATCCTATCGGAACATGCGGGAATATGGCGCAAGCAGGTGCAGTATTAGCGGTTGCTATTAAAACAATTTCTTCAAAAATGAAACAGATTGCCTTTCCGTCAGCCTTGTCAGCAACTTTAGGTATTACAGAACCGGCTGTTTTTGGAGTAACGTTACGACTCGGAAAACCATTTATCATGTCAATGATTGGCGGAGGTGTTGGTGGATTTTTGGCATCATTATTACATCTGAAGGCGACTGGCATGGGATTAACAGGAATCCCGGGAGCACTGCTATATTTGAATGAACAATTACCACTTTACATTTTTGTCAATTGTGTAGCGTTTGGTGTTGCTTTTATCTTAACATGGCTATTCGGATATAAAAGAGAAGAAAGTATTTAATTTTTATTAATAAATATAACTCATAAATTCACTTGGAGAAAATCTAGGTGAGTTTTTTTAGTTGTTAAAATATTAGAAGTTGAGTGCAAAATATTCGTCTAATTTTCTATTTTTCGGTAAAATAGAGAGAAAGGGTTTTCTTAATTACTATAAAGAGGTTAGTTAAAATGTCATATATTGAAATGAAACATTCTTATAAACGTTATCAAGCAGGTGAGACTGAGATTGTTGCCAACAATGATATCAATTTTGCGATTGAAAAGGGGGAGTTGGTTATTATTCTTGGTGCATCAGGTGCTGGAAAATCAACTGTCTTAAATATCCTCGGTGGAATGGATACCAATGACGGGGGTCAGGTTTTGATTGATGGTGTTGATATTGCTAAATTCAATGCCAAGGAATTGACAACTTATCGTCGTAATGATGTCGGTTTTGTTTTTCAATTCTACAATTTGGTGCCTAACTTAACTGCTAAAGAAAATGTTGAATTGGCTTCTGAAATTGTTCCAGATGCTAGAGACGCTGAACAGACTTTGGTTGATGTTGGTCTAGGAAAACGTCTGAATAATTTTCCTGCACAGCTTTCAGGTGGAGAACAACAGCGTGTTTCAATTGCGCGTGCGGTAGCTAAAAATCCTAAATTGCTGCTCTGTGACGAGCCGACTGGTGCTTTGGACTATCAAACAGGAAAACAGGTTCTAAAAATTTTACAGGATATGTCACGCCACAAAGGCTCAACTGTCATTATTGTAACGCATAATTCAGCTCTTGCTCCGATTGCTGACCGTGTCATTCATATGCATGATGCGACAGTCTCTAGTATTGAGGTTAATGAGCATCCACAAGACATTGAAACACTAGAATACTGAGGTGGTTGCTATGTCGAAGAAAACATATTGGAAAGATATTAGAAAGGCAATTATCGCATCTAAAGGACGCTTTTTGTCTATTATGCTTTTGATGATGTTAGGAGCTTTTGCCTTCGTTGCTCTGAAAGTTACTGGGCCAGATATGCAAAGAACGGCAAGTGATTATCTTAAAAAGCACAACACGATGGACTTGTCTGTTATTGCGAGCTATGGTTTGAGTGATGATGACAAAAATGAATTATCATCTGTAAAAAATAGTCAGGTTGAATTCGGTTATTTAACTGATGTGACTATAAAAAATACCGATGATGCTATCCGAATTTTTTCAAAGAGCAAGGATATTTCAACTTACGAACTTGTGTCTGGAAGATTTCCAAAAGCAGATAACGAAATTGCGCTAGCATCAACACTTAAGAAAAAATATCATGTTGGTGATGAGATATCATTTGCTCAATCTAGTGAAAATAGTATTCTGAAAAAAACAACTTTTAAGATTGTTGGATTTCTTAATTCATCAGAAATTCTCTCTAAAAATAGCCTAGGAACATCAAGCGCTGGTAATGGAGTATTAAAATACTACGCTGTCACAAGTAGCACAGCTTTTGATAGCGAATTTTATACTATTGCCCGAATTCGCTACAATGATTTGAAAGGTTTAAATCCTTTTTCTAAAAGTTATAAAGAAAAATTAGCAGCTAAAGAAGATTCCTTAGATGATTTGTTGTCTGACAATGCTGACAAGCGTTTAAATCAATTAAAATCAGAAGCTAAAGCCAATATTGATACGAATCAAGAAAAAGTAACAGCTGCCAAATCAGAACTAGTAGAACAAGAATCTGCACTAACTTTATTACCTGCAGAACAACAAGCGGTAGCCCAAAGCTCAATTGATAACGCTAAAGCTAAAATCACAGAGAGCGAACGCCAAATACAAGAAGCTAAAGCGCAGGTTGAAGTAATGAAGGCACCAACATATTCGATTTATACACGCTCATCTTTCCCAGGTGGTGGAGGTTACCAGACTTACGAATCAAGTACTTCAAGTATCGGAAGTATCGGGAATGTCTTTCCAGTTGTCTTGTATGTTGTAGCTGCGCTTGTTACATTTACAACGATGACTCGATTTGTTGATGAAGAACGTACTAACTCAGGTGTTCTAAAAGCGCTCGGCTACAGTAATAGTGATGTTATTAAAAAGTTTGTTATCTATGGTTTTGTAGCAAGTGTGACCGGAACGGTTATTGGTGTTTTTGCAGGGCATTATATTTTATCACAAGTTATTGCTGAAATCGTTACTGGTGATACAACACTTGGAAGTACTCACTTGTATTTCTATTGGTCATACACTTTAATTGCATTTGTATTTGCTCTTGTCAGCGCTGTATTACCTGCCTTTATTATCGCTCGCAGTGAACTAAGTGAAAAACCAGCGCAACTGTTACTCCCTAAACCTCCAGTTAAAGGCTCAAAAATTTTATTAGAGAGAATTGGATTTATTTGGAGTAGAATGTCATTCACACATAAAGTGACTGCTAGAAATATTTTCCGATACAAGCAGCGTATGTTAATGACGATTTTTGGTGTCGCTGGTTCAGTAGCTCTACTATTTGCAGGGCTTGGTATTCAATCATCGTTAGGTAAAATTATTGACAATCAGTTTACACGGTTGATGCCGTATGATATGATTGTCGTCAAAAATAGTGAAGATGCTACTTCAAAAGAATTAAGTTCATTCATAGATTCTAAAAAAGTATCCAAATACCAAAGTGTATTCATGTCACATCTAACGGAAAAAATTTCTGGTTCGACTGATAAACAAGACATTTCAATTCTTGTAAGTGACGATAATGATTTTGGAGATTTCATCCATCTTAAAGATGCTAAAACTAAACAAGAACTCACTTTGTCTGATGATGGAGCTATTATTTCCGAAAAATTAGCAGAATTATATGGTGTAAAAGCCGGTGATAAATTTACTCTGACAGATCAAAATGGTCATAGACGTTCTATCAAAGTTTCTAAAGTTGCTGAGATGAATGTTGGACACTATCTGTTTATGTCGAAGAAATCATATCAAAAAACATTTGATGATGCTATTTCAAATAATGCCTATCTTTTGATTCTTAGAAATCATTCAAGTAAGAACATTGAAAATATGGCGACAAAATTGCTAGCAATGGATGAGGTATCTGCCGTAAGCCAAAATGCAACACTTGTTAAAAATGTCAATTCGGTTGTTGCATCACTAAATGGCGCGATGACAATCTTAATTATTATTTCAATACTACTCGCTGTTGTTATTCTTTATAATTTGACTAATATCAATGTTGCTGAACGCATTAGAGAATTGTCAACGATTAAAGTTCTTGGTTTTTATGATAAAGAAGTGACTATGTACATTTATCGTGAGACAATTGTGCTATCTCTAATTGGAATTGTCGTTGGATTGGTTGGAGGACAATATCTCCACCAAATCATTATGAATATGATTGGTTCAGATGCGATTAAATTTGGTACAGAAGTCGGAATAGAAATTTATATTATACCAGTTGTTGCAGTTGTTGGTATTCTATTACTCCTTGGTTTCTTAGTTAATCATATCTTGAAAACTGTTGATATGTTAGAGGCGTTGAAGTCTGTAGATTAGCAGCAAAAAGCGAATAATATAGTGGAAGAGTGGCTGAAGCTGCTCTTTTCACTTGTCAAAAATTTATCTTAGTATTAGAATACTATTTGTAAAGGAGATAGTTATGAGCGAAGCAATTGAAAGATATCAAGTGAATAATATAGCCAAAATTTCCTTAAAGGAAGTAACTGAACATTTCAAAGGAAAAGCTGTTTCAAAATTAAGTGGTGAAGGAAATATTTCAGTTGTCAATCTTAGCGACATGCTTGAAATAGGTATAAACTATGATGGTTTGAAAAAAATTGAAGCAGATGAGGATAGCGTGCAGCGTTATCTATTGCAAGAAGGTGACGTTTTGATTGCTTCAAAGGGGACAGTCAAAAAAACAGCTATTTTTCATGAGCAAGATTATCCAGTCATTGCCTCAGCTAATATCACTGTCTTGAGACCCATTGCTGATATTGCAGGAGGCTACATTAAACTATTTCTAGATTCAAAACTTGGCCAAGAACTTCTTGAAGAGACTAATACAGGCAAGAATGTTATGAATTTAAATACTCAAAAAATCGTTAGTATTGAAATACCAAAACTTCCAGCTCTTAAGCAAGCCTATCTCTTACAACGCTACGAGCAAGGGCTTAGAGATTATAAGCGTAAAATGACCAGAGCTCAGCAAGAATGGCAACACATCCGTGATGAAGTTGAAAAGAATTTATTTTAAAGGTTATTTGATGAGGTTAGGACAGGTTTCTCCTAACCTTTTTATCTGCGTGAAATCTGTTGATGAAACATTTTTACCAGATTTATGACAAAGATTTGCTATAATAGGGGTATTATCAAATGAGCGAGGAAACTATGAGTAATATCAAATGTCCACATTGTGGAACTGTTTTTACTATTAACGAAACAGAATATAGTCAATTGCTTGCGCAAGTTCGCAGCAGTGAATTTGACAAAGAATTACATGAACGTTTGGCAAAAGAAAAAGCCTTGATGGAAGAAAAATCTAAAAATGATTTACAAACTCAAGTCAGTATCAAAGACCAGGAAATTGCTGAATTGTCAGCTCAATTAGAGCAATTAAAGCAAACTCTTGAGCTAGAAAATCAACGCCAGTTGAGCCAGAAAGATCAAGAAATCATTACTTTAAAATCACAATTAGATAATCTTAATTCAGTTAAAAAACTTGAATTAACACAAGCTTTGGCTGAAAAAGATAAAGAGCTTGTTGACCTTAATAATCAAATTGAGCGCTTGTCGCTTGAAAATAAAACAAGCTTGGTTGAAGCAGTTGCAAGTGTTGAAAAAGAACGCGACGATGCAAAGGCTAAGCTTGCATTGCAGAAAAAGGAAGCAGAGCTATCTCTTGCGTCAGTTAAAAGCGATTATGAGGCACAGTTAAAAGCTGCCAACGAGCAAGTTGAGTTCTACAAAAACTTTAAAGCACAGCAATCTACAAAAGCGATTGGAGAAAGCTTAGAAGTTTATGCAGAAACAGAATTTAACAAAGTTCGTGCCTACGCTTTCCCAAATGCTACTTTTGGAAAAGATAATGAAGTTTCAAGTCGTGGCTCAAAGGGTGATTTCATTTACCGTGAAACAGATGAAAATGGTGTTGAAATACTATCGATTATGTTTGAAATGAAAAACGAGGCTGATGAGACTAAAACCAAGCATAAAAACAAGGATTTCTATAAAGAACTTGATAAAGACCGTCGCGAGAAAAATTGTGAGTATGCTGTTTTAGTAACCATGCTAGAAGCTGACAATGATTATTTCAATACTGGGATTGTCGATGTTAGTCACGAGTATGAAAAAATGTACGTTGTGCGTCCGCAACTTTTCATTCAACTGATTGGTATTTTGCGAAATGCTGCGCTTAATTCGCTTAAGTACAAGCAAGAATTAGCTTTAGTACGCGAACAAAATATTGACATCACACACTTTGAAGATGATCTTGAGACCTTCAAAAATGCTTTTGCTAAGAATTACAATTCAGCAAGCAATAACTTCAAAAAAGCCATTGACGAAATTGATAAATCTATTCGTCGTATGGAAGAAGTTAAGCGTTTCTTAACTACTAGTGAAAACCAACTTCGTCTTGCAAATAATAAACTGGATGATGTTTCGGTAAAAAAATTAACTCGAAAAAATCCTACTATGCGTGCCAAGTTTGAAGCACTGAAAGATTGATTTAAATTTTGGTAATAAAATGTTGACAAGTTGAAACAAAATCAAAGTTTTAGCTTGTCTTTTAATGCTGAAAACGGTTATAATAGTAGTTATGATTAACGGAATTATTAACTTAAAAAAAGAAGCAGGAATGACTAGTCATGACGCAGTCTTCAAGCTTCGAAAAATTTTACATGAAAAGAAAATTGGTCATGGTGGAACGCTAGACCCTGATGTAGTCGGTGTTTTACCAATCGCTGTTGGAAAAGCAACTCGCGTGATTGAATATATGACTGAAGCTGGAAAAGTTTATCGTGGGCAGATTTGTCTTGGTTTCTCAACAACGACAGAAGATGCTAGTGGTGAGATTCTTGAGAAAACCCCAGTTACTGATTTGTCTGAGGAGAAGGTAGATCAAGCTTTGTCTCGCTTTATTGGAGACATCATTCAAGTCCCACCGATGTATTCAGCAGTTAAAGTTAATGGTAAACGTTTGTATGAGTATGCTCGAGCTGGTCAAGCAGTCGAACGTCCAAAACGTCAAGTAACTATTCATAATTTCAAACGAACTAGTCAGTTATCATTTAAAAATGACTGCTGCTATTTTGATTTTGAAGTTGCTTGTAGCAAGGGGACTTATATTAGAACGTTATCAGTTGATTTAGGAAAAGAACTTGGCTATGCGAGTCATATGTCTTACCTAGAACGTCAAGCTTCAGCAGGTTTGCAATTAGAAGATGCTTTAACTTTATCTGAAATTGCTGATAAAGTTGCGCATGATGATTTTTCATTTCTTTTGCCAATCGAATACGGTGTTATGGACTTACCTCGTATTGATTTGACTGATGAAGAAGTTACTGAAATCTCTTTTGGTCGAAAGATTGCCATTGATAGAGATGAAGAGCAATTAGCAGCCTTCTATCAAGATAAAGTTGTAGCTATTCTGATTCCACGCGATGACCTATATAAACCTAATAAAGTGTTTTTATAATAGATTGGAAAAAATGAATATTCAACAAATAAATGATGCTCGAGATATAAAAACTACTCGAGATAGTGTTTTAGTATTGGGATACTTTGATGGTCTCCACAGAGGTCACAAAGCATTATTTGATCAAGCAAGAGAAATTGCTGAACGTGATCAATTAGAATTGACTGTTTTGACTTTTAATGAGTCACCACGCTTAGCTCTTGCTCGATTTACACCTGAGTTGCTCCTTAATTTGACAGCTCCACAAAAGCGATATGACAAATTCGCTGAGTATGGTGTTGATAATCTTTACTTGATTGATTTCACATCATCATTTTCAAAGGGTTCGTCAAAAGAATTTCTTGAAACATATATCAAAGCGTTGCGCGCCAAAACAATTGTTGTTGGTTTTGATTATAAATTCGGTCATGACCGTAAGGATGCTAACTACCTATCAGGGATTTTTGATGGCCAAGTTATTGTCGTTCCTGAAGTCCAAGAAAATGGTGAAAAGATTAGCTCAACAAGAATTCGTAAAGAAATCTTATCTGGAAATGTTTCTGAGGTTAATCGTCTTTTAGGATATGAATTTTCAACAAAAGGGATTGTTGTTCACGGAGATGCAAGAGGACGTTCAATCGGATTTCCTACTGCAAATCTTGCTGTATTAGATCGTGTTTATACTCCAGGTGATGGTGTTTACGTGACGGATATTATCGTATCTGGTAAACGTTATCGTTCAATGACTAGTGTCGGGAAAAATGTAACCTTTGGTGGTCAAGATTTACGTCTAGAAGCTAATATTTTTGATTTTCAAGAAGATATTTACGGTGAAACTGTAGAAATAATCTGGCTAGATAAGATTCGAGGCATGGAAAAATTCTCCGGTGCTGACGAGCTAGTTGAGCAATTAAAAAAAGATAAAAAAATTGCCCAAAATTGGAGAAAAAATAGCAATGTTTTTTAAAATTTTGTATAATTAAGATAAGAAGATGAGAGAGGTGGTTTTATGATTACTCTATTTTTGTCACCAAGTTGTACGAGCTGTCGAAAAGCGCGAGCTTGGCTTAATGAACATGATGTTAAATTTCAAGAACACAACATCATTACCAGCCCTCTTAGTCGCGATGAATTGATGAATATTTTAGCGCTTACCGAAAATGGGACAGAAGATATTATTTCAACTCGTTCAAAAGTTTTCCAAAAATTGGATATTGACCTTGACGAGTTATCTGTTTCAGATTTAATTGATTTAATTTCAAAAAATCCTGGTTTACTTCGTCGTCCGATTATATTGGACAACAAACGAATGCAAATTGGATTCAATGAAGACGAAATTCGTGCGTTTTTGCCGCGCGATTATCGCAAACAAGAGTTGCGTGAAGCAACAATTAAAGCAGAGATTGAAGGATAGAAAGGAATGACTCATCGGTTTTACTTGTATTAAAAATTACTTGTTTTCGATGAGTTTGGACATTATTGTATGAAAAATTACAGCTATCCACTTGATTTGTCTTGGAGCACTGAAGAGATAGCATCAGTGCTTCATTTTTTGAATCAAGTTGAAGCCGCATACGAAACAAAAGTTTCAGTGAATGATTTATTGAATAGCTACGCTGAATTCAAAACAATCGTTAAAAGTAAAGCTCAAGAAAAGCAAATTGATCGTGAATTTCAGCAAAGTAGTGGATACTCAACTTATCAAGCTGTAAAAGCCGCTAAAGCTAAGGAGAAAGGATACATTTCCCTTGGAAAATAAGTTTGAATTTGCTAAACAAATTATTCGTGAAGCAGGCGATTTAATCAAATCGAGTATGCTCAGTAATCTTCAAGTCGAAGAAAAAACACGTTTTGATGATCTAGTAACAAACGTTGATAAATCGGCTCAGGAATTACTGGTTACAGAAATTAAAAAATATTATCCTAATGATAATATTTTTGCTGAAGAGAACGGCTTACGACATAGCATATCTGATGGCAATGTTTGGGTTCTCGATCCAATTGATGGAACGGTTAATTTTGTTGCTCAAGGGACACATTTTGCTGTTATGATTGGCTATTATGAGAATGGTGTAGGTCAGTTTGGTCTTATTTATGACGTGATGAATGATTTATTGTATGCTGGTGGTGGCCGATTTGATGTTTATAAAAATAATCAAAAATTGCCTTCATTCCAGAATCGACCTCTTAATCGCTTTTTAGTTGGTTGTAATGCTTGCATGTATGCGACTAATTACCACGGTCTTCAAGATATGATTGAACAAACTTTAGGGATTCGAGTTTATGGTGGAGCAGGTATTAGTATGGCTGCTGTAATGGAAGGTCAGCTAATGGCTTACTTTTCTTATATTCAACCGTGGGATTATGCGGCAGCTAAGGTCATGGGAGAAAAACTTGGCTATACTTTATTGACTATTGATGGAAAAGAACCAGATTTTGTTAATCGTCAGAAGGTCATGTTTGTTCCAAAAGAAAAATTACCAGAAATACAAGCTTATTTGAAGGAAACCTAGTATGTTTTACTAGGTTTTTCTTTTATTTCTGTGGTAAAATAGGTTTAATTTAAGAAAACGTTTAAATGACAAATATTATATAGATTGAAGAGGAAATTTTTATGATGAATTGGCTACTGACGCAGAATGTTGTCTTTTTAGCCTTATTAGCTGGCCTATTTACATGGGGCTGTACGATTCTTGGTTCTGCAGTAGTTTTTTTCTTTACCAAAGTAAGTCGTAAATTACTTGATGTGATGATGGGATTTGCAGCTGGAGTTATGATTGCTGCATCATTTTGGTCTTTGCTTGACCCTGCACTTGCCTATGCCAAAGCTGATTACGGAAGTTACGCATGGATTCCAGCGGCTGTAGGCTTTCTTCTCGGAGGATTTAGTCTGCGCTTGATTGATGCGGTTGTTCCTCACCTACATCTTGGAAAGGATGTTTCAGAGGCAGAAGGGATTCAGCCTAAAAAGAAATTGTCAAAAACTGCTTTGCTCTTTTTAGCAATAACTATTCATAATTTTCCGGAAGGATTAGCAGTAGGGGTTACTTTTGGTGCACTTGCTTCTGGAAATATGACAACCGCTGCGCTTGTAGGAGCAATTGGTCTTGCTATTGGGATTGGTCTTCAGAATATCCCTGAAGGAGCAGCCTTATCAATTCCAATTCGTGCGGATGGTAGCTCTCGAAAACGAGCATTTTTCCTTGGTTCTATGTCAGCGATTGTTGAACCTATTGGAGCTGTCCTTGGCTCAGCTCTTGTCATCGTCATGTTGCAGATTATTCCTTATGCCCTTGCTTATGCGGCTGGTGCGATGATTTTCGTTGTTGTTGAAGAGCTAATTCCAGAATCACAAACTAATGGAAATACTGATGTTGCCACACTTGGTTTAATGGTCGGTTTTGTGATTATGATGGTGATGGATGTCGCCTTAGGTTGATGATAAAAGGTAAAAAGCTAGCATGTCTTGCTAGCTCTTTTTTTGCGTGCTGATTATTTGAAACTGTTTTCAAAATTTAATAAAATAGTAAAAAAGAAAGAGGTATTAAAATGTCAATTACAGTTAATTTATACTATAAAGGCGTTAATGGAAATGCTAGAAAATTCATGGAAGAGATGGAAAATTCAGGGACAGCAGATGCTATTCGTGCAGAAAAAGGGAACCTAAGATATGATTACTTTATTCCCGCCAAAGACCCTGAGACAGTTCTTTTAATTGATAGTTGGGAAAATCAAGAAGCTATCGACGTTCACCATGCTTCACCGATGATGGCCACTCTAGCAAAACTTCGTGACAAGTATGATTTGCATATGACGGTAGAGCGTTATGTGTCAGATGATACTGATATTGATAGCGAGTTTATTCGTAAATAATTAGGAGAATTATATGACTACATTTGCAGATTTTTTTACACCAATAAACGTAGCCAAAGCAGAAAATCAGTTACAAAACGCTGAAGAATTTATTCTATTTATTGGGCGCCCTACATGCCCTTATTGTCGACGTTTTGAGCCAAAATTAACTCAGGTTGCTAAAGAGAATAAACTTGATGTTTATTACATTAACAGTGATGAAATTTCACCTGAATTAGATAATCTTCGTTCTACTTATAATGTCGCTACAGTGCCAGGTCTTTTAGTGGCTAAAGGTGGCAGAGTTAAAGTAGTTTGTGATTCTTCATTATCAGAGGAAGAGATTTTGGATTTCATTAAAAAATAGATTCGGAGATTTTATGGAAATAAAACAATACGATTATATTGTGATTGGTGGCGGTTCTGGCGGTATCGCTTCAGCAAATCGAGCTGCTATACATGGCGCAAAAGTCATTCTTTTTGAAGCAAGACAAGTTGGTGGTACTTGCGTAAATCTAGGTTGTGTCCCTAAAAAAGTAATGTGGTATGGCGCTCAGGTTTCAGAAACTCTGAATAGGTACGCTGAAGAGTATGGTTTTCAAATCGAAAATACAACATTTGACTTTAAAAAATTGAAAGAGAATCGACAAAGCTACATTAATCGGATTCATGCTTCTTATGAACGTGGATTTGATAGTAATGGCGTCGAACGTGTCTACGAGTATGCTCGTTTTGTTGATGCACACACGGTTGAGGCAGCTGGGCAATATTACACAGCTCCGCATATCTTAATTGCAACTGGTGGTCATGCCATCTATCCGAATATTCCAGGTGCTGAGTATGGCATGGTTTCGGATGGCTTTTTTGAACTGAATGAAATTCCAAAACGCACTGCTGTTGTTGGAGCTGGTTATATTGCTGTTGAACTTGCTGGAGTTTTACACGCTCTTGGTTCACAGACAGGCTTATTTGTTCGAAAAGACCGCCCACTTCGTAAGTTTGATAAAGAAATTGTAGATGTTCTTGTTGATGTGATGTCTGAAGATGGTCCACGTTTGCACACTCACTCTGTTCCAAAAGAAGTTATTAAAAACGCTGATGATTCACTCACATTGTTTTTAGAAAACGGTGAATCGTATACAGTTGATGCTATTATTTGGGCAATTGGGCGAAAAGCTAATATTTCTGGTTTCGGACTTGAAAAGACAGGTGTTGCGTTAACAGACGATGGTTTTATTGAAACAGACGCATACGAAAATACTTCGGTTGAAGGTATTTATGCTTTGGGAGATGTCAATGGTAAATTGGAATTAACTCCAGTTGCTGTTAAAGCTGGACGACAATTGTCTGAAAGACTATTTAACAACAAACTTGATGCAAAGATAGATTATCATAATGTTTCAACAGTTATTTTCAGTCACCCAGCAATAGGTTCTATTGGCTATTCGGAAGAAAAAGCTATTGAAAAGTATGGCGCTGATAACGTAAAAGTCTACCGTTCAAGTTTTACTCCGATGTACACAGCTTTGGGAGCTCATCGTCAACCAAGTAAGATGAAATTGGTGACCCTTGGTAAGGAAGAGAAAATCATCGGACTTCATGGTATTGGATATGGTGTTGATGAAATGATTCAAGGATTCGCAGTCGCCATAAAAATGGGGGCAACAAAAGAGGATTTTGATAGTACGGTAGCCATCCACCCAACAGGATCAGAAGAATTCGTAACGATGAGATAACTTTACCTATAATAAACAACCATAAGATTCTGGATGTTTTAAGTTGTCTGGATGCCTTTCAATAAAAAATCGAAAGAAATTCAAAAGCTTATTCAAAGCTTTTGAACCATCCACCCAACAGGATCAGAAGAGTTCGTTACGATGAGATAACTTTGTTATTAAAGGGGCTCAGAGAAATTAGTGATAACGAGATAAAGAAGTAGCTTTTAATGGCTACTTTTTTCTTTTATTTAGGGCTTTTAAGATTAGTTGAAAGTTGTAAATCATATGTGAAATTGTTATCATAGAAGTATGAAATTACCTGATAAGTTTATTGAAAAATATCGTAATCTTCTTGGTCAAGAAGCAGATGATTTCTTTGCTACATTTGATGAAGAAGCGGTCTCTGGATTTCGAGTAAATCCTCTAAAAAATGCTCAGCAAGAATTTGACTCCCCGATTCCAAATACTCCTTGGGGATACTATGGAAAAGTTTCTGGAAAATCAGCTGAGCACGTTTCGGGTCTTGTTTATTCTCAAGAACCAGCTGCACAGATGGTTGCCCAAGTTGCATCACCAAAAGAAAACATGCGAGTACTTGATTTAGCGGCAGCGCCTGGTGGAAAATCAACCCACCTTCTTAGTTATATGAATAACACTGGGGTGCTTGTCAGCAATGAAATTTCAAGCAAACGTAGTAAAATTTTGGTTGAAAATATCGAACGATTTGGTGCTAGAAATGTTGTGGTAACTAATGAAAGTTCTGATAAGTTAGCTAAAGTTTTCAAAGAATATTTTGACTTGATTGTTTTTGATGGCCCATGTTCTGGAGAAGGAATGTTCCGTAAGGACCCCCAAGCGACTCAGTACTGGCATGAAGGTTACCCAGGAGAATGCGCGAGCCTTCAAAAAGAAATTTTGGAAGAAGCCATGAAAATGCTAGCGCCTGGTGGAACACTAGTTTATTCAACTTGTACTTGGTCGCCAGAAGAAAATGAAGGTGTTGTTAAATGGTTATTGTCAACCTATGATAACTTAGAGCTTGTTCCTATCGAAAAAATCAATGGGATGGCTGAAGGAATTGAGATGCCAGAAGTTGCTCGTATGTATCCACATCGTTTTAAAGGCGAGGGTCAGTTCGTTGCTAAATTGCGTGATACACGAGAACCTTCTCATTCCAAAGTTAAGCCAGTTAAATCTAATTTGACAAAAGATCAATTGACATTATGGCAAGATTTTGCAAAAAAACATATTAAGGTCGAATTGAAAGGACTTTTGCAAACTTTTGGTGATAATTTGTATTTATTGCCAGAAGGTCTGCCAGATCTTAAAAAACTAAAAATTGCTCGAAATGGACTCCATCTTGGAACATTTAAGAAAAATCGTTTTGAACCATCGTTTGCTTTAGGCTTGGCACTTTCTCCAAAAGAAGTAGTACAGTCTGTAGAAATTGATATAGAACAGTTTGAGGTTTATGTCACTGGAAATGTCATAAATTTAACTGAGCAACTAAAAAATGGTTGGTATTTAATTTCTGTAAACGGCAATGGAATAGGTTTTGCAAAAATTACTGGAAATATTCTGAAAAATTATTTTCCAAAAGGTCTTCGCTTTAATCCGTAAACTGTTACAGGTACAATTTTTACCTTACATGCACTTTTCAAGGTTTCTGTGATGTGTTACTATTTCCTTGTGAGGTATTTTTAATACTTCATAGAATTTACTCTTTATTTTCAAAAGAAGTAGGAATCGCAAATGAAAAAAAAGAAAATTATTAGCTTTTTATTGCTAGTTACTTCAGTTACTTTTGCTCTATCTGGCTGTGCAAGCTGGATTGACAAAGGTCAGTCGATTACTAGTGTCGGATCGACAGCTTTACAACCTTTGGTTGAAGCTGCCGCGGATGAATTTGGTTCGACAAATGTTGGGAAAACAGTCAATGTTCAAGGTGGTGGATCTGGTACAGGTCTGTCACAAGTTCAATCAGGGGCTGTACAAATTGGTAATAGCGATGTTTTCGCCGAGGAAAAAGAAGGAATTGCTGCTGATAAGCTAGTTGATCATCAAGTAGCGGTAGCAGGGCTTGCTGTGATTGTTAATAAGAAAGTCTCAGTTAATAATTTAACAACAGACCAACTTCACCAGATTTTTACTGGTAAAATTACCAATTGGAAAGAAGTTGGAGGACCAGATTTAGCTATTTCAATCATTAACCGTGCTGCAAGTTCAGGTTCGCGTGCGACATTTGATAGCATCATCATGAAAGGTGATTCAGCTGTCCAAAGTCAAGAACAAGATTCAAATGGTATGGTCAAGTCAATTGTTTCGCAAACACCAGGAGCTATTTCTTATCTTGCTTTTGCTTACGTTGATACTTCTGTTAAAACAATTCGTTTAAACGGGTACAAACCAACAGCTGAAAATGTAACAACAAATAACTGGCCACTTTGGGCGTACGAACATATGTACACAAAGGGCAAAGCAACTGGCTTGACTAAAGAATTTTTGGATTTTGTTATGAGTGACAAAGTTCAAAAAGGTATTGTTGAACACATGGGCTATATTTCAGTTAATGATATGCGTGTTACAAAAGCAGCTGATGGCACAGTTACAACGAAATAAGGGAGATGCTATGAGAAATCAAGATCTTGAAAAACAGTTAACGACGCCTTCGAAGAATTCTCGTCTTGAGAAATTTGGAAAAAGCATTACATTCTTTTGTTTGGTACTTATTGTTTTCATTGTAGCAATGATTTTAATTTTCGTTGCTCAAAAAGGATTATCCACTTTCTTTGTTGATGGTGTTAATCCAATCACATTCCTATTTGGAAGTAAATGGGATCCAAGTTCAGGATCATTTGGTGCATTACCAATGATTTTAGGATCGTTTATTGTAACTATTTTATCTGCCTTGATAGCAACACCGATTGCTATTGGTGCAGCAGTATTTATGACAGAAATTTCTCCAAAATATGGAGCTAAAATTTTACAACCAGCCATTGAATTACTGACAGGTATTCCATCTGTTGTTTATGGATTCATTGGTTTACAGGTTATCGTGCCATTCACTCGTTCAATCTTTGGTGGAACTGGTTTTGGTATTTTATCTGGTGTCTGCGTGCTATTTGTTATGATTCTACCAACGGTAACTTTCATGACAATAGATAGTTTAAAAGCAGTACCAAGACATTATAAAGAAGCAAGTTTAGCTATGGGTGCCACTCGTTGGCAAACAATTTGGCGTGTTATTCTAAATGCCGCAAGACCTGGTATTTTTACCGCAGTCATTTTCGGTATGGCGCGTGCCTTTGGTGAAGCCTTAGCTATTCAAATGGTTGTTGGTAACTCAGCAGTAGTGCCAAGTTCGCTAACAACTCCAGCTGCAACATTAACATCAGTTCTTACAATGGGAATTGGTAACACAGTTATGGGAACTGTTCAAAATAATGTTCTTTGGTCACTAGCATTAGTCTTGCTCATCATGAGTCTAGGATTTAACATGCTCGTTAAATTTATTACAAGAGAAAGAAAGAGAAACTATGCACGCTAAGAAATTTGATAAGTTGGCAACAGGAATTCTCTACACAATCGCTGGAATCATTGTTGCAATTTTGGCATCATTACTACTATATATCTTGGTTAATGGATTACCACATGTTAATTGGTCATTCTTGACAGGAAAATCATCATCGTATGAAGCTGGTGGTGGTATCGGGATTCAATTGTATAATTCCCTCTTTCTCTTGGTGATTACATTAGTCATTTCTATTCCACTTTCAATGGGAGCAGGAATTTATCTATCTGAATATGCGAAAAAAGGACGCTTTACAAACTTTATCAGAACTTGTATTGAGATTCTTTCATCTTTACCATCTGTAGTTGTTGGTTTGTTTGGTTATCTTATCTTCGTTGTTCAGTTCCAATATGGATTTTCAATCCTTTCAGGTGCGCTGGCACTTACTGTATTTAACTTGCCGCAAATGACACGTAATGTTGAAGATGGTCTTCGTAATGTTCACCATACACAACGTGAAGCTGGACTCGCTCTTGGTTTGTCACGCTGGGAAACAGTTGTTCACGTGGTTATTCCAGAAGCACTACCAAGTATTGTCACTGGTATCGTTCTAGCATCAGGTCGTATCTTTGGTGAAGCAGCTGCGCTTATTTATACTGCTGGTCAGTCAGCACCAGCTCTTGACTGGGGAAATTGGAATCCACTAAGTGTTACAAGTCCAATTTCAATTTTCCGTCAAGCTGAAACACTAGCTGTTCACATTTGGAAAGTTAATAGTGAGGGAACAATTCCTGATGCAACTCAAGTATCTCAAGGTAGTGCTGCTGTTCTATTAGTTTTCATTTTGATTTTCAACCTTTCAGCTCGCTACATTGGTAAAAAACTTCACGCTAAGTTGACTTCAGCAAAATAAAGGAGAAGAGATGACAAAATATAATTGGAATGAAAGACATATTATTACTTTTCCTGAAGAAAAATTAGCACTTTCTACAAAAGACCTTCATGTCTATTATGGACAAAAAGAAGCTATCAAAGGGATTGATATGCAGTTTGAAAAAAATAAAATTACTGCGCTTATCGGTCCATCAGGATGTGGTAAATCAACTTTTCTTCGTAGCCTAAATCGTATGAATGACACCATCGATATCGCCAAAGTAACAGGTCAAATCTTATATGAAGGTATTGATGTTAATGCCAAAAATATTAACGTGTACGAAATGCGTAAGCACATCGGAATGGTTTTCCAAAGACCAAATCCATTTGCTAAATCAATTTATAAAAACATTACATTTGCCTATGAACGTGCAGGTGTCAAAGATAAACAATTCTTAGATGAGATTGTTGAAACTTCTTTAAAACAAGCTGCGCTATGGGATCAAGTTAAAGATGACTTACACAAATCTGCTTTTACGCTATCAGGTGGTCAGCAGCAACGTTTGTGTATTGCTCGTGCTATTGCAGTTAAACCTGATATCCTTTTGATGGATGAACCGGCATCAGCACTTGACCCTGTTGCGACAATGCAGTTAGAAGATACAATGTTTGAGTTGAAAAAAGATTATACAATCATTATTGTGACTCACAACATGCAACAAGCTGCTCGTGCTAGTGATTACACAGCGTTCTTTTACTTGGGAGATTTGATTGAATACGACAAAACAAACAACATCTTCCAAAATGCTAAATTACAATCAACTAGCGACTATGTATCAGGACATTTTGGTTAGGAAGGCATGACATGACAGAACCTATTTTACAAGTAAGAGACCTATCTGTTTACTATAATAAGAAAAAAGCTCTCAATAATGTCTCTATGGATTTCTATCCTAATGAAATTACAGCTCTCATCGGACCATCTGGTTCAGGAAAATCAACATTATTGCGTTCAATTAACCGTATGGGTGATTTGAATCCCGAAGTAACTTTAACAGGGTCGATTGTGTATAACGGACACAATATTTATAGTCCACGTACTGACACTGTTGAACTTCGTAAAGAAATTGGTATGGTTTTTCAACAACCTAATCCATTTCCAATGTCAATTTATGAAAATGTGGTTTACGGGTTGCGTCTAAAAGGGATTAAAGACAAGCAAGTCCTTGACGAAGCAGTTGAAAAATCTTTAATTGGTGCATCAATCTGGGATGAAGTTAAAGACCGTTTACATGATTCTGCACTTGGTTTATCAGGTGGTCAACAACAACGTGTCTGTGTTGCACGTGTTCTTGCGACAAGTCCAAAAATTATTTTGCTTGATGAACCAACATCAGCACTCGATCCAATTTCAGCAGGTAAAGTCGAAGACACACTTTATGGCTTGAAAGATAAATACACAATGCTTCTTGTCACACGTTCAATGCAACAAGCATCACGTATTTCAGATCGTACAGGATTCTTCTTGGATGGAAAACTTATTGAATATGGTAAAACACATGAAATGTTTATGGATCCTAAATGCAAAGAAACCGAAGACTACATCACCGGTAAATTCGGATAGTGATGAAAAGTTTCAAAAGGGAGATGATATTATGTTAAGATCAAAGTTTGATGATGATTTAGAAAAATTGCATAATCAGTTCTATGCAATGGGAACTGAAGTGTTGTCACAAATCAATAAAACTGTTAGAGCTTTTATCAGTCATGACAGAGAACTGGCAAAAGAAGTTATTGAGGGTGACGAAATTGTTAATAATTTCGAAACAAAACTTGAAAAAAAATCTCTTGAAATCATTGCTTTACAGCAACCTGTATCACAAGATTTACGTACTGTAATTACTGTTTTAAAAGCTTCAAGTGACGTTGAACGAATGGGCGACCATGCTGCATCAATCGCGAAAGCAACTATTCGTGTTAAAGGCGAAGAACGTCTTCCAGAAGTAGAAGCAGAAATCAAAAAAATGGGTAAAGCCGTTCGAAATATGGTTGAAGAAGCGCTAGATGTCTACGTAACAGGTGATGAAGAACGTGCTTATGAAGTTGCAGCTTCAGATGAAGTAATTGATAACTACTTTAAAGAAATTCAAAATATGGCTGTTGAGTCTATTCGACAACAACCTGATACAGTATTTGCTGGTAAAGAATACCTTCAAGTCATTACTTACTTAGAACGTATTGGTGACTATGCTCGTAACCTTTGTGAATGGGTTATTTACCTTAAAACAGGGAAAATCATTGAATTATAAAATAGTTAAGAGAAGGGAAAACCTTCTCTTTTTTAATTTTTTAAAACTGACATATATCATATTTTGTGATATAATGATGAAGTTTGATGGTCTCGTATGTCTATTATAAAATAATTGCTCTCTGATATATGAGGCTGTCACCGGATTCAAATTTTTAGAGATTAGATGATATGA
This sequence comes from Streptococcus equinus, assembly GCF_049393805.1. Lineage (NCBI taxonomy): Bacteria > Bacillati > Bacillota > Bacilli > Lactobacillales > Streptococcaceae > Streptococcus > Streptococcus equinus. The sequence continues at coordinate 25,162 of NZ_CP185763.1, read as the reverse complement.
GGAAAGACCTCATTCTACGTTTTAAAGGAGTTATATGAAAACTGTAGAACATTTTATTGAAAAGTTTGTTCCTGAGAATTACAACATTTTTCTTGATATCAATCGTCAAGATAAAACTTTTTCAGGAAATGTTGCCATTAATGGTGAGGCTTTGGATAATGCCATTTCATTCCACCAAAAAGATTTGACAATTGCATCAATTTTGTTAGACAATCAAAATCTTGAATTTACAATTGATAACGATAATGAAGCAGTTCACGTTGAATTACCAGAAACTGGAACAATGACGTTGGTTCTTGAATTCTCTGGCAAAATTACTGACAATATGACAGGTATTTATCCATCATATTACACAGTAGATGGTGTTAAAAAAGAAGTTATTTCAACACAGTTTGAAAGCCACTTTGCGCGTGAAGCATTTCCATGTATTGATGAACCAGAAGCAAAAGCTACTTTTGATTTAAGCATCAAATTTGACCAAACTGAAGGTGAAATCGTTCTATCAAACATGCCAGAAGTTGATGCTGAACGTCGTCAAGAAACTGGTCTTTGGACGTTTGACACTACACCTCGTATGTCATCTTATTTGCTTGCCTTTGCACTTGGTGATTTGCAAGGCAAAACAGCAAAAACTAAAAATGGTACTGAAGTTGGTGTCTTCTCAACAAAAGCGCACGCACTTAAATCTCTTGATTTCTCACTTGATATTGCTGTTCGCGTTATTGATTTTTATGAAGAATACTTTGGTGTTAAATATCCTATTCCATTGTCTTACCACGTGGCTCTTCCAGACTTTTCAGCTGGAGCTATGGAAAACTGGGGCTTGGTAACATACCGTGAAGTTTACCTTCTTGTTGATGAAAATTCAACTGTTAAAAGCCGTCAAAGTGTAGCACTTGTTGTTGCACACGAGTTGGCTCACCAATGGTTCGGTAACCTAGTTACAATGAAATGGTGGGATGATTTATGGTTAAATGAATCATTTGCCAATATGATGGAATACGTTTCAGTTGATGCCATCGAACCATCATGGAATATTTTCGAAGATTTCCAAACTGGTGGACTTCCATTGGCTCTTAAACGCGATGCTACTGATGGCGTTCAATCAGTTCACGTTGAAGTTAAACACCCAGATGAAATCAATACATTGTTTGACCCAGCAATCGTGTATGCAAAAGGTAGCCGTTTGATGCACATGCTTCGTCGCTGGTTAGGTGATGATGATTTCCGTGCAGGTCTTAAGATTTACTTTGAAAAACACCAATACGGAAATACAATTGGTCGTGACTTATGGAATGCATTGTCTGAAGCATCTGGAAAAGATGTTGCAGCATTTATGGATGCATGGTTGGAACAACCTGGTTACCCAGTTGTGACTGCAGAAGTTGTTGATGACACACTTGTTCTTAGTCAAAAACAATTCTTCATCGGTGAAAATGTAGACCAAAATCGTATTTGGCCAATTCCACTCAATAGCAACTGGAAAGGTCTGCCAGATACTCTTACAGATGCACGCCTTGAAATTCCAAATTATAGTCAATTAGCTGCTGATAACGAAGGTGCTTTCCGTCTAAACACTGAAAACACAGCACATTACATCACTAATTATAAAGGTGAGTTGCTAAATACAGTTCTCGACCAACTAACTGAACTTGATACTGTTTCAAAACTTCAAGTCATTCAAGAACGTCGTTTGTTAGCTGAAAGTGGTGAAATTTCATACGCAGAATTAGTACCTTTGTTGACTAAACTTGCTGATGAAACTTCATATTTAGTTGCTGAAGCTATTTCACAAGTTGTTGATGGTTTAGATGTTTTCTTAGAAGAAGGTAGCCATGCACAAGTTCAATTCAAAGCATTGATTAGTCATTTGATGCAAAAGAACTATGATCGTCTTGGATTTGAACCAAAAGCTGGTGAATCTGATGAAGATGAAATGGTTCGTCAAAATACAATTTCATTGATGTTGTATGCTGATAATGAAGATGCAGTAACAAAAGCAGAAGCTATTTTCCATCAACACAAGGATAATATTGAAGCAATTCCTGCATCAATCCGCATGTCAGTTCTAGCAAACCAAATCAAGCATGCTGAAACTGAAGAATTAGTATCACTTTATCTTGATACTTACGTTAAGACAAATGATGGAAACTTCAAACGTCAGTTAGCCTCAGCTTTGTCAAATACAAAATCTGAAGCAACAGTTGAACGTGTCTTAGCTGAGTTGAAAAATAAAGATGTTGTCAAACCTCAAGACCTTGCTATGAGTTGGTATCGTCCATTCCTTGACAAACCATTCTCTCAAGGAGCATTCTGGACTTGGGCACGTGAAAACTGGGATTGGATTAAAGCAGCACTTGGTGGTGACATGAGCTTTGATAAATTTGTTATCTACCCAGCTAATTCATTCAAGACAGTCGAACGTCTTGATGAATACAAAGCATTCTTTGAGCCACAACTTGATGATATGGCAATCAGTCGTAATATCACAATGGGTATCAAAGAAATTTCTGCTCGTCTTGATTTGATTAGCACAAGTAAAGTCGCAGTTGAAGAAGCTCTTTCAGCTGTAAAATAATATAAACTTAAAAGCATTTGAGGTCATCTCAGATGCTTTTTTAGGATATCTTAAGTTCTTTAAGGTATCCTTTTTCTATTAATAAATTGTGTAAAATGCTTAGACCTAAGAGATAAGTCATGATATAATAAAATAAATAAGGGAGCAGATATATGATTAAAATTTTATTAGTAGAAGACGATTTGAGCTTGTCAAATTCAATTTTTGATTTTTTGGATGATTTTGCGGATGTCATGCAAGTTTTTGATGGCGCAGAAGGTTTATATGAAGCAGAAAGTGGTGTTTATGACCTTATTTTGCTTGATTTGATGTTGCCAGAAAAAGATGGTTTCCAAGTTCTTAAAGAATTACGTGAAAAAGGCATTTCAACTCCTGTTTTGATTATGACAGCTAAAGAAAGTCTTGATGACAAAGGACATGGATTCGAATTAGGTGCTGATGATTACCTAACAAAACCATTTTATCTTGAAGAACTTAAGATGCGTATTCAAGCTCTTTTAAAACGTTCAGGTAAATTTAATAACAATACTTTGTCATATCATGAATTAACTGCGGATACTTCAACAAATACAACAACTGTTAATGGTGAAAAAGTTGAATTACTAGGTAAAGAGTTTGATTTGTTAGTATACTTTTTGCAAAACCAAAATGTCATTTTGCCAAAATCACAAATTTTTGACCGTATTTGGGGCTTTGACAGTGATACAACAATTTCAGTTGTTGAAGTATATGTTTCAAAAATTCGTAAAAAACTCAAAGGTACTAGCTTTGCCAATAATCTTCAAACACTACGTAGTGTAGGTTACATATTGAAAGATGCTGAATAAAATACAGAAAAAATTATCAACGGGGACTTTCTCACACTTTTTCCATTTTTTTGCTGTGTTTACAGGGATTTTCGTTATTATGACAATTATTATCCTGCAAATCATGCGATATGGTTTATATTCTTCTGTCGACACGACGTTACAAAACGCTGCTAATAATGCTAGTGATTATGTTACGAGAACGATGGAGAGAAGTGACTCGATTCAATCCGATAATACGATTAATCAATCTGGAAAAAATAAATCTAGTTCTAATGATGGGTTGAGTAATGTTAGTGTCCTTTTGTATGATTGCAACGGTAAAATAGTTAATGCTTTAGATGCCTTTATTCAATTTGGCTCACTAACGACGAGTGTTAATGATGATAAAATCGGTGAAATAAGCGAAGAGAAGATGACTACGATTTTCGGTCAAACTGAAAAGTATCACGTCTTGACTGTCAGAGTTTATAGTAGTGATTATCCAACAATTCAATACGCAACCTTTCTAATTAGTGTTCGTCAGCTTGACGAGGCAAATGAAAGATATGTGACAATTACTATTACAGTTATGGTTATCTTTTGGATTATTTCAATTTTAGCGAGTGTTTATCTTGCAAACTGGACTCGTAAACCGATTCTTGAAAGTTATGAAAAACAGAAACGCTTTGTTGAGAATGCCAGTCATGAGTTGAGAACGCCGCTTGCTGTTTTGCAAAATCGTCTTGAAAGTTTGTTTAGACGTCCAGATGCAACAATTTTAGATAATAGCGAAAGTATTGCTGCAAGTCTTGATGAAGTGCGAAATATGCGTATTCTGACAACAAATCTTTTAAATCTTGCTAGACGTGATGACGGTTTGAAAGTTGAATTGGAAGAGATTCATCCATCAACCTTTAACGAGATTTTTGAAAATTATCAGATGATTGCTCACGAAAATAATAAAAAGTTTACTGCACACAATTTAGCTAATCGTCCGATAAAATCAGATAAGACTCTTTTGAAACAACTAATGACTATTTTATTTGATAATGCCATTAAGTACACTGGTGATGATGGCGTTATTGAGTTTACCATTAAAACAACAGAACGCCAAACTATTTTAACTATTGCTGATAATGGACCTGGTGTTAGTGATGCCGATAAGCAGAAGATTTTTGATCGCTTTTACCGTGTCGACAAGGCAAGGACGCGCCAACAAGGTGGATTTGGTTTGGGTTTGTCTCTAGCGAAGCAAATTGTTGATGCTTTGAAGGGTGATATTCAGGTTAAAGATAACAAACCAAAAGGAACTATTTTTGAAGTTCGTTTCAACAGACATAATTTTGGTAAATAAAAAAGCGCTGTAATCAGCGCTTTTTTTGTAAGAGTGTTCATTAGATAAAAAGAAAAACTCCATTTGGAGTTTTCATTGGATATTATTTAGCCAATTTAGCAGCAAGACGTGCTTTATCGCGGCTAGCTTTGTTTTTGTGAATCAAACCTTTTGATTCAGCTTTGTCGATGCTTGCAGAAGCAGCACGGAAAAGCTCTTCAGATGGGTTAGCTTCAAATGCTTTGATAGCAGAACGCATAGCTGATTTTTGTGCTGAATTTTTTTCGTTTTGTTTAACGTTAAGTTCAGCGCGTTTGATAGCTGATTTAATATTTGCCAATGTTTTCACCTCCAAATTAATCTAACTACATTATTATATAGAATTTATTGCGATTTGGCAAGTCTTAATCGTCGTTTCAGTGAAATTTACTCATTTTTTCAAGTAAATTTGGTCAATTCTGTGATTGTTGGTCTTATGCAAGATTAACTCTGCTCTATTACGAGTTGGTTCGATATATTTTTCAAGGTTAACAAGATTGACCGTTTTCCAGACCATTTTAGCAAATTCAATTGCATCGTTATGAGGCATTTTTACAAATCTATTATAGTAGTTTGTTTTATCTGTTTTAGCTAATTCTAGCAGACTGTCAAAACGTTCTAAGTACCATTTTTCGATTAACTCATTTTCAGCATCAATATAAATTGAAAAATCAAAATAACCTGTCATATAAATACGTTTGTTTTTTTGATTTTGAAAAACATTAATACCTTCAACAATTAAGAAGTCTGGAGCTTCGATGGTTTGTTTTTGGTCGGGTATAATATCATAAACTTCGTGTGAATAAACTGGGATATGAGCAGTCATGCCGTTTTTGACCGTATCTAAAAAGTTTAAGAGAAGTTCCATATTATAGCTTTCAGGAAAACCTTTGCGGTCTAAAATATTTTTCTCAATCAGAACTTCATTTGGATAGATGAAACCATCAGTAGTAACCATTTCAACTTTGCTATCCTTAAACGTTCTAGCTAAAAGCAGTTGCAAAAGTCGACTTGTGGTTGATTTTCCAACTGCAACTGAGCCTGAAATACCAATAATGAAAGGTCGTTTGCTAGCTTCTTTTTTTAGAAAAATCCCTTTAGAGAAAGATAAATTTTCTTGTGAGTTTTTGTAAATTTGAATCAAACTAATCAGCGGAAGATAGACTTCGATAACATCTTGAATGCTAATATTATCATTCAAACTTTTAATAGACTCAAGTTCCTCTGCCGTAAGAGGTGGTTGTGTCTGTTGGTGAAATTCTTTCCAGTTCTCACGAGAAATAAGATCAAAGTTAATAAATTCGTTTGTCATACGAAACTCCTTAAAGAGGTTGTGTACTTTATTATAGCATTTTAAAGATAGATTGAAAACAGTTACAATGTATGCTAAAATAGAAATGCATTATAAGAGAAAGTGATAGAATAATGACTAAAATGTATTACGCTGAAAACCCTGATAGTGCTCATGACATTCATGAATTAAAAGTCACACTACTTGGTCAATCATTCACATTTTTGACCGATTCAGGTGTTTTTTCTAAAAAAATGGTAGATTACGGAAGTCAAGTACTTTTAAATAGTTTAGAATTTAATCAAGGTGAAACACTCTTGGATTTAGGATGTGGGTATGGACCATTAGGAATTTCATTGGCTAAAGTCCAAGGAATAAAGCCAACAATGGTCGATATCAATAACCGTGCGATTGATTTGGCTAAGCAAAATGCGAACAAAAATGGTGTTGATGCAGACATTTATCAATCGAACATCTACGAAAAAGTTACTGGAACTTTTGATCACGTTATTAGCAATCCACCGATTCGTGCTGGTAAACAAGTGGTTCACACAATTATTTCTGAAAGTATTAACTATTTGAATGATGGTGGTGATTTAACAATTGTCATCCAGAAAAAACAAGGTGCCCCAAGTGCAAAAGCGAAAATGGAAGAAATTTTCGGAAATGTTGAGATTTTAAAACGCGATAAAGGTTATTATATCCTTCAAAGTAAAAAAAATTAAAAAAATATTTATGAAACTTTATTGAATGAGAATAGGATTCTTATTTGATAAAGTTTTTTTATTTTATCCTTGATATATCAGTGTTTATGACAAATGTCATAGAATAATTATGACATCTAAGTCACAAAAGAATGAATATTTATCCTAAACATATTGATAAAAATAACTATTCTAACCGTTTTCAGACAAAAGTGAGAACCGTTTTTTATTTTAGAAAAACTTGCCAATGAATATATTTTTTTGTAAAATAGTTCAGAAATAACGAATATGACATATGACATATATGTCACATATATCGTGTATGATTTGCTTTAATAAGCTTTTTATTGACTTAATATTTTAGAATTCCTTTAAAAATAATTTTCGGATTTTGCCATTTTTGTTGATTATTAAAAAAATACTCAAAAAGCCTTTTATTGTGTCGAAAAAATGGTAGAATAGATGAGGTGTAAATATTAATCAGAATGATAAAATCATTCTCAGGAAGGAATAAACTAGTTTAATGTCTATTAATAAGTATATTGATCACACTTTGTTAAAACCTGAAAGCACTCAAGAGCAAATCGATAAACTCATTGCTGAAGCTAAAGAGTACAACTTCGCAAGCGTCTGTGTAAATCCAACATGGGTTTCTCACGCAGCAGAAGCTTTGAAAGATTCTGACGTTAAAGTATGTACTGTTATTGGTTTCCCTCTTGGAGCAAATACAAGTCGCGTTAAAGCTTTTGAAACAAAAGATGCGATTGAAAACGGTGCTGATGAAATTGACATGGTTATCAATATTGGTCAATTAAAAGCTAAACAATATGATTTTGTTGAAAATGATATTCGTGCTGTTGTTGAAGCAAGTGATGATAAATTAGTTAAAGTTATCATTGAAACTTGTCTACTAACTGATGAAGAAAAAGAAAAAGCATGTCAACTTTCTGTAGCTGCTGGTGCAGATTATGTTAAAACTTCAACAGGTTTCTCAACTGCTGGAGCAAATGTTCATGACGTTGCTTTAATGCGTAAAACAGTAGGACCAAACGTTGGTGTTAAGGCTGCAGGTGGCGCTCGTACATATGCAGATGCTGAAGCATTTGTTGAAGCTGGTGCAACTCGTATCGGTGCTTCTTCGGGTGTCGCTATTGTAAATGGTGAAACAGCAGCAGAAGGTAGCTATTAATCATTAGTTAAGAAGAAATAGAACATTTTTTGATTGTTGACGGTCGCGATGATGGTCAGGTGGTGACATTGCCACAGTTTTAGGACTCACAGAAGTCTGTTCTTAAAGTTGTTCATTAAGCCATTTGGCTTGTGATAGATTTTTAGCAACGAAGGTTGCTTATAAGTTTTTTAGGAGGGTTCATTTTCATGAACAAGAAAATTGTTGGTCTTGGACTTGCTGCAGTAGCAACTCTAGCTCTTGGCGCATGTAGCCGTTCAAATTCTTCTAGCTCTAGCTCAGATTCTAGCGTAAAAGCTGCAATCGTTACTGATACAGGCGGTGTTGATGACAAATCATTCAACCAATCTGCTTGGGAAGGTATGCAAGCTTGGGGTAAAGAAAACAAATTGAAAAAAGATACTGACTACACTTATTTCCAATCAGATAGTGAGTCAGACTACGCAACAAACCTTGACTCAGCTGTTTCAAATGGTTACAACCTTGTTTTTGCAATTGGTTACAATCTTCACGACGCAGTTGTAGAAGCTGCTCCACAAAATGAAGATACAAACTATGTTATCATCGATGACGTTGTTAAAGATCAAAAAAATGTTGAAAGTGTTGTATTTGCAGATAACGAAGCTGCATATCTTGCTGGTATCGCAGCTGCAATGCAATCTAAAACAAAACACGTTGGTTTTGTAGGTGGTGTTGAATCTGACACTATCACTCGCTTTGAAACTGGTTTTAAAGAAGGTGTTGCATCAGTTGATAGTTCTATCAAAGTTGATGTTCAATACGTTGGTTCTTACTCAGATTCAGCTAAAGGTAAAACAATCGCTGCAACTATGTATGCAGGTGGTGCTGATGTTGTTTACCATGCTGCAGGTGGTTCTGGTACTGGTGTCTTCTCACAAGCAAAAGAAATCAACGAAAAATTACCAGCTGATAGCGATAAAAAAGTTTGGGTTGTCGGTGTAGACCGTGACCAAACTGAAGAAGGTAACTACACTTCATCTGATAAAGTTAAATCAAACTTTGTTTTGACTTCAACTATCAAAGAAGTGGGAGAAGTTGTTAAAGATATTGCTAACGGTCAAGTTAAAGGCGATAAATTCGAAGGTAACACAACTCGTACTTATGGTCTTAAAGATGGTGGTATTGATATCGTAACAACAAACCTTTCTGATGACATTAAATCAGCAGTTGAAGCTGCAAAAGAAAAAGTCATCAAAGGCGAAATCAAAGTAGACGAAAAATAATCGCTCTTTAGGAAAAAGCGACCACTTGGTCGCCTTTTTTCCGAGCTGAGATAAAAATATTTTTATCTCAGTTAAGTTCACTAAAGTTATTTTGGTGGGCTTAACTGACCTAAAAATTTTATTATTAGACTGAAAGGGATCACACATGACACAAGAAAACGTCATTGAAATGCGTGAGATTACCAAAAAATTTGGTGATTTCGTTGCGAATGACCATATTAATTTAGAAGTCAGAAAAGGTGAAATCCATGCGCTTCTTGGAGAAAATGGTGCAGGAAAATCGACTTTAATGAATATGCTTGCTGGTCTACTACAACCAACAAGTGGTCAAATCTTGGTGAAAGGTGAAGAAGCAACTCTTGATTCACCCTCTAAATCTGCCAAGATGGGTATCGGAATGGTTCACCAACACTTTATGCTTGTTGAAGCATTTACTGTTGCAGAAAACATTATTTTAGGTAATGAAGTAACAAAGGGTGCTGGTATTCTTGATATCAAAAAAGCAAGCAAAGAAATCAAAGAGTTATCTGAAAAATACGGTTTGGCGGTTGATCCATCTGCTAAAATTTCAGATATCTCTGTCGGTGCACAGCAACGTGTTGAAATCTTAAAAACACTTTATCGTGGTGCTGACATCATCATCTTTGATGAACCGACTGCTGTTTTGACACCTTCTGAAATTGCTGAATTGCTTGTCATTATGCGTAATTTGGTTAAAGAAGGAAAATCAATCATCTTGATTACTCACAAACTTGATGAAATCCGCGCTGTTGCTGACCGAGTTACTGTTATTCGTCACGGTAAGTCAATTCAAACAGTTCCAGTTGCTGACTCAACAAGTAGCGAACTTGCAGAAATGATGGTTGGTCGTGCAGTTTCATTTAAAACTGATAAAGTTCCAGCAAATCCTAAAGATGTTGTGTTGTCAGTTAAAGATTTGGTTGTCAATGAAAACCGTGGAGTACCAGCAGTTAAAGAATTGTCACTTGATGTTCGTGCTGGTGAAATCGTTGGTATCGCGGGTATCGACGGTAACGGTCAAACTGAATTGGTAGAAGCTTTGACTGGTTTGCGCAAAGTAGAGTCAGGTCACTTCTTCATTAAAGGTATTGACATGACTAACCAACGTCCTCGTAAGATTACTGAATTGGGTGTTGGTCACGTGCCAGAAGATCGTCACCGTGATGGTATGGTTCTCGACATGACAATTGCTGAAAATATTGCTCTTCAAACTTACTATAAAGAGCCATTCAGCAAACATGGATTTATGAACTACAACAAATTAAATGAACATGCTCGTAAGTTGATGAAAGAATTTGACGTTCGTGCAGCTAGTGAACTTGTTTCAGGTGGTGCCTTATCAGGTGGTAACCAACAAAAAGCTGTTATCGCTCGTGAAATTGACCGTAATCCTGATTTACTTATCGTTAGTCAACCGACACGTGGTCTTGACGTCGGTGCGATTGAATATATCCGTAAACGCTTGGTAGCGGAGCGTGATAAAGGTAAAGCAGTCTTAGTAATTAGCTTTGAATTAGATGAAATCCTTGATGTTTCTGACCGTATTGCCGTTATTCACGATGGTAAAATTCAAGGTATCTTAGACGCTGCCACAACCAATAAACAAGAACTTGGTATTTTGATGGCTGGTGGTAAAGTGGAAAAGGAGGATTCTAATGTTAATGTCTAAGAAAACTCAAAAATGGGCTGTGCCATTGATTGCAGTCTTCCTTGGAATGTTGCTTGGAGCGATTCTTATGCTTGCTTTTGGTTACAATCCACTATGGGCATACAACGATTTGCTTTATACAGCATTTGGTTCAGTTAAAAATATCGGTGAAATTTTCCGTGCAATGGGTCCACTAATCCTTATTGCGCTTGGTTTCTCAGTTGCTTCAAAAGCTGGATTCTTTAACGTTGGTCTTCCTGGTCAAGCGTTAATCGGTTGGGTAATTTCAGTTTGGTTTGCCCTTTCATTCCCTGGCCTACCAAAACCAATCTCAGTAATTTGTACTGTTTTAGTTGGTCTTATTGCTGGTGGTATCGCTGGAGCGATTCCAGGTATTCTTCGTGCCTTCCTCGGTACAAGTGAAGTTATCGTTACAATCATGATGAACTACATTATCTTGTATGGTACACAGTATCTTATTCAAGATGTATTCTCTGATAAAATCATGCGTACAACAGAAGCAACTATCAAAGTTTCTGAAAATGCTTCTTATCAAACAGAATGGTTATCAGCTTTGACAGATAACTCTCGTATCAATATCGGTATCTTCATCGCCTTGATTGCTGTTGTGGTTGTTTGGTTTATGATGCGTAAAACAACATTGGGTTATGAAATTAACTCAGTTGGTATCAACCCTCACGCTGCTGAATACGCTGGTATGTCAGCTAAACGTTTGATCGTTGTTTCAATGATTATTTCTGGTGCTCTTGCCGGTCTTGGTGGTACTGTAGAAGGACTTGGTACATTTGGAAATGTATACTCACAAACAAGTTCTCTAAGTATTGGCTGGGATGGTATGGCCGTCTCACTTCTAGCAGTAAACACTGCTTTAGGTATTCCATTTGCAGCATTCTTGTATGCTGTTCTAGCTATCGGTAAAACAGGTATGATTGGTATTCCATCAGAAGTTATCGATGTTGTGTCTGCCTTCATTATCTTCTTTGTTGGAGCAGATTATATGATTCGTCAATTTATTAAAACTAAAAATGAAGAGGGAGGAAAGTAAGATGAGTTTTTCAACAACGTTAGCCCTATTAGTTTCTTCCATGTTAATTTACTCAGCACCTTTGATTTTTACAAGTATCGGTGGTACATTCTCAGAACGCGGTGGTATCGTTAACGTCGGTCTTGAAGGTATCATGGTTATGGGTGCTTTCTCTGGTGTTGTTTTCAATTTGAAATACGCCGATGTTTTTGGACATGCAACTCCTTGGGTTGCTTCAATTGTAGCAGGTCTAGTTGGTATTGTTTATTCTCTTATCCATGCTGCAGCTACAATTAATTTCCGTGCTGACCACGTCGTTTCTGGTACTGTACTTAACTTGATTGCACCAGCATTTGCTGTTTTCCAATGTCGCCATATGTTTGGTAAAGGTCAAACAGATACGATTACTCAAACTTTTGGTCGCTTTTCATTCCCGATTTTGAAAGATATCCCAGTTATTGGTAAAATTTTCTTTAACAATACATCTTTAGTTGCTTATGTCGCAATTTTAGTATCATTTATTTCATGGTTTATCATCTTTAAAACTCGTTTTGGATTGCGTCTTCGTTCTGTTGGTGAGCACCCACAAGCAGCAGATACACTTGGAATCAATGTTTACTTCATGCGTTATGCAGGTGTTATGATTTCTGGTTTCCTTGGAGGAATCGGTGGAGCAGTTTATGCCCAAACAATCTCTAACAACTTTGCAGTAACAACTATTGCTGGACCTGGTTTCATCGCGCTTGCTGCAATGATTTTCGGTCGTTGGAATCCAATTGGTGCAATGCTTTCAAGTCTATTCTTTGGCTTGTCACAATCACTTGCTATTATCGGTGCACAATTGCCATTCTTCTCAAGTATTCCATCAGTTTACTTGAAAGTAGCTCCATATGTTTTGACAATCGTTGTCTTGGCAGCATTCTTTGGTAAAGCAGTTGCTCCAAAAGCAGATGGTATCAATTACATTAAATCTAAATAATAAAATGAGCTGGTATTTTACCAGCTTTTTTTAAGCATAAAAGTTGTAAGCGTTTTAATTATGTGTTATATTGAACTAAATAAATAATGTGAGGTTACTTTTATGAGTAAAATTGTTGTAATCGGAGCAAACCATGCTGGTACAGCCTGCATAAAAACAATCTTAACTAACTATGGTTCAGAAAATGAGGTCGTAGTTTTTGATCAAAATTCAAATATTTCCTTTTTAGGATGTGGTATGGCGTTATGGATTGGAGACCAAATTTCTAGTCCTGAAGGACTTTTTTACTCAAGTAAGGAAGAACTTGAAGCATTAGGAGCTACGATTTACATGAATTCTCCTGTAATAGCTGTTGATTATGATAAAAAAACAATTACAGCCTTAGTCGATGGAAAAGAGCATATTGAAACTTACGAAAAATTGATTTTTGCGACAGGATCCCAGCCAATCGTTCCACCGATTAAAGGTGTTAAACTTAAAGAAGATTCAAGGGAATTTCAAGCAGAACTAGAAAACATTCAATTTGTGAAACTATATCAGAATGCTCAAGATGTTATTGAAAAATTAGATGATGGAGATATTTCACGAGTTGCAGTAGTGGGCGCAGGTTATATCGGTGTCGAGCTTGCTGAAGCCTTCAAGCGTAAGGGAAAAGAGGTAACGCTAATTGATGTCGCTAAAACTTGTCTTTCAGGTTATTACGCTGATGATTTTAGTGATATAATGGCAGCAAATCTTCAAGCACACGGTATTAAGCTTGCTTTTGGTGAGACCGTACAAGAGATTACTGGTAACGGAAAAGTTGAGAAACTTATTACTGATAAAGCAAGTTACAAGGTAGATATGGTTATCCTAGCTGTTGGTTTTAAACCAAACACTAGTCTATCAAATGGAAGTGTTGAACTGTATAAAAATGGTGCATTTCTCGTTGACAAGAAGCAGGAAACAAGTGTTTCTGGAGTTTATGCTATAGGTGACTGTGCTACAATTTATAACAATGCTTCGCAGGAAGTAGACTATATTGCTCTCGCATCTAATGCTGTAAGAACTGGTATCGTCGCTGCTCACAATGCTTGTGGACATAGTCTTGAAGGTGTTGGTGTACAAGGCTCAAATGGAATCTCGATATATGGTCTTAATCTTGTTTCTACAGGATTAACACTTGAAAAAGCTCAATCAAAAGGTTTTGATGCAGAAGAAATAGAATACTCTGATAAGCAGAAACCTGATTTCATCAAAAAAGATAATTATGAAGTTACCCTAAAAATAACTTATGACAAAAAAACAAGAAGAATATTAGGTGCTCAGATGCTAGCCATGACTGATATTTCACTTGGTATACATTTCTTCTCATTAGCTATCCAAGAAGGACTAACGATTGATAAATTAGCGCTCACTGATTTGTTCTTCTTACCACATTTTAATAAGCCATATAACTACATTACAATGGCTGCGCTGAATGCAAAATAATTAGTAATTAGAAGCACAAAAAAACCATCCGAAAGGATGGCTTTTTTTATCAAAAACTAGAAATTAGTTTTTGCAAGCAGAAGCAAATTCTTCTTTAGAGAAAGCTTCGTCGATGATAGCTTTCAATTCTTTAGCAGAAGCTTCCATTTTTTGTTGTTCAGCGTCATTCAATGGAATGTTAACTGGACGAACGATACCGTGTGCACCAACGATAGCTGGTTGACCGATGTAGCAGTCAGTTACGTTAGCGTATTGACCTTCTTGGAATACAGAAAGTGGAAGAACTGCGTTTTCATCGTTAAGGATTGCTTTAGTGATACGAGCAAGCGCAACAGCGATACCGTAGAATGTAGCACCTTTTTTGTTGATGATTGAGTAAGCAGCGTCACGAACACCTTCGAAAAGTTCAACCAATTCAGCTTCGTCAACGTTTTGAACGTCTTTAAGGTAGCTTTCAAGGTTTACACCAGCAACGTTAGCGTGTGACCATACAGCGAATTCTGAGTCACCGTGTTCACCCATGATGTATGCGTGAACTGAACGAGCATCAACATCAAGTTTTTCAGCCAATGCTTGACGGAAACGAGCTGAGTCAAGTGAAGTACCTGAACCGATAACGCGTTCTTTAGGGAATCCAGAGAATTTCCATGTAGAGTAAGTCAATACGTCTACTGGGTTAGCAGCAACCAAGAAGATTCCTTTGAATCCTGATTTAACAACTTCAGTTACGATTGATTTGTTGATAGCAAGGTTTTTACCAACAAGGTCAAGACGAGTTTCACCTGGTTTTTGTGGAGCACCTGCAGTGATAACTACAAGGTCAGCGTCTGCACAGTCTTCGTATTTAGCTGCGTAGATTTTTTTAGGTGAAGTGAAAGCAAGAGCGTGGCTAAGGTCTTCAGCATCCCCAACAGCTTTGTTGAACAATTGTGGGATTTCGATGATACCAAGTTCTTGAGCGATTCCTTGGTTTACAAGTGCAAATGCGTAAGAAGAACCTACGGCACCGTCACCAACAAGGATAACTTTTTTGTGTTGTTTAGTTGCAGTCATTTATCTAAACATCTCCTTAATTTTTTTAGGCTGACGCCCATACGAATAATATTTTAACACGTTAAGTGAGAAATGTCACGAACTAATTGGAAAAATTTGAAAAAATAAGAAAGCATTTTAAAAAGGAATAAAATCCGCGTTACAAAGTCAAAAGTTGAACTTAAATTTTTGACTTTGTACAGACAAAAGCAGGTGGTCATGGTGTGGTTTTAATAAGCAAAATATGGTATAATATAATTGAGTTTTACACTAGAAAAGGAGTGTTTTTCCTTAATGCAGGATAAGAATTTAATTGACGTTAATCTAACTTCAGAAATGAAGACAAGCTTTATTGATTACGCCATGTCTGTTATTGTTGCTCGTGCTCTTCCTGATGTGCGCGATGGATTAAAACCAGTTCACCGCCGTATTCTCTATGGAATGAATGAGCTCGGTGTAACGCCAGATAAACCACATAAAAAATCTGCACGTATCACCGGGGATGTTATGGGTAAATATCACCCACACGGTGATTCATCAATTTATGAAGCCATGGTTCGTATGGCACAGTGGTGGAGCTACCGCCACATGCTAGTTGACGGACACGGAAACTTTGGTTCAATGGATGGTGACGGCGCTGCCGCACAACGTTATACAGAAGCACGTATGAGTAAAATCGCTCTAGAAATGCTTCGTGATATTAACAAAAATACTGTTGATTTCCAAGATAACTACGATGGTAGTGAACGCGAACCGTTAGTATTGCCAGCACGTTTTCCAAACTTGCTAGTTAACGGTGCTACAGGTATTGCCGTTGGTATGGCAACAAATATTCCACCACACAACTTGGGAGAATCAATTGATGCTGTTAAGTTGGTTATGGATAACCCGGATGTCACAACGCGTGAGTTGATGGAAGTGTTACCTGGACCTGACTTTCCTACTGGAGCACTTGTTATGGGTAAATCTGGTATTCGTAAAGCCTACGAAACTGGTAAAGGTTCAATCGTTCTTCGTTCACGTACTGAAATTGAAACAACTAAGAGTGGTCGTGAACGCATTGTTGTTACAGAATTCCCATACGGTGTTAACAAAACTAAAGTACACGAGCACATCGTTCGTTTAGCACAAGAAAAACGTATCGAAGGTATTACAGCTGTCCGTGATGAATCAAGCCGTGAAGGTATTCGTTTCATCATCGAAGTTCGTCGTGATGCGTCAGCAAATGTTATTTTGAACAACTTATTCAAATTGACAAGTTTGCAAACTAACTTCAGCTTTAACATGCTTGCTATTGAAAATGGTGTTCCAAAAATTCTTTCTTTGAAACAAATTATCGTTGACTATATTGAGCACCAAAAAGAAGTCATTGTTCGTCGCACTGAATTTGATAAAGCTAAAGCCGAAAAACGTGCGCACATTTTAGAAGGTTTGTTAATCGCACTTGACCATCTTGATGAAGTTATTAGCATTATCCGTAATAGCGAAACAGATGTAATTGCTCAAAGCGAGTTGATGAGCCGCTTCAATTTGTCTGAACGTCAAAGTCAAGCAATCCTTGATATGCGTCTTCGTCGATTGACAGGTTTGGAACGTGAGAAAATCCAAGCTGAATATGATGACCTTCTTGCTTTGATTGCTGATTTGGCTGATATTTTAGCTAAACCAGAACGTGTCATTACAATCATCAAAGAAGAAATGGATGAAATTAAGCGTAAATATGCTGACCCACGCCGTACTGAATTGATGGTTGGTGAAGTCCTTTCTCTTGAAGATGAAGATTTGATTGAAGAAGAAGATGTTTTAATCACTCTTTCTAACAAAGGATACATCAAACGTTTGGCTCAAGATGAGTTCCGTGCTCAAAGACGTGGTGGACGTGGTGTTCAAGGTACCGGTGTTAACGATGATGATTTTGTTCGTGAGCTAGTATCAACCAATACACATGATCATGTTTACTTCATGACAAATAAAGGACGCGTATACCGTTTGAAAGGTTATGAAATTCCTGAGTACGGTCGTACAGCTAAAGGCTTACCAATTGTTAACCTGTTAAAACTTGATGAGGGTGAAACTGTTCAAACGATTATCAGTGAAAAAGGCAATGACGAAACAGAAAATTATCTATTCTTTGTAACACGTCAAGGTGTTGTTAAACGTACAAAAGAATCTGAATTTAGCAATATCCGTCAAAATGGTTTGAAAGCTCTTAACCTTAAAGAAGGCGATGAGTTGATTAATGTTATTCGTACAAATGGTGATGACGACATCATTATCGGTACGAAGACGGGGTACAGCGTACGCTTTAATGAATCATCTGTTCGTAGCATGAGTCGTTCAGCTACAGGTGTTCGTGGTGTTAACCTACGTGAGGGTGACGAAGTTGTCGGAGCTTCTCGTATTACTGATAATCAAGAAGTTCTGGTTATCACAGAAAAAGGTTACGGTAAACGTACACTAGCTTCTGAATATCCAACAAAAGGCCGTGGTGGTAAAGGTATTAAAACTGCAAATATCACTGAAAAGAACGGTAAACTAGCTGGTCTAGTAACTGTTAACGGCGATGAAGACATCATGGTTATCACTGATACTGGTGTAATGATTCGTACAAACGTTGCTGATATTTCACAAACTGGTCGTGCGACACTCGGTGTTAAGATTATGCGCCTTGATGAAGATGCTAAAATTATGACACTCGCCCTTGTTCAAGCTGAAGAAGAACAAGAAACTGAAGAAGTAGAAGAATAATAAGCGAATGAAAAAAGAAAAGAAGAAAACACATCGTTTTTTTAACTTCATAAGAATTCTAGTATGCTTGATTTTACTGCTTGTAGGTCTTGCTTTGATTTTTAACAAATCGATTTGTAATTTTTTGATTGGCCATCAATCTAATAATTATCAAATCACTAAAATTTCTAAAAAGAAAATCAAGAAGAACGAATCAGCTAACGTCACTTACGATTTTTCAGCTGTTGAACCTATGTCAGTACAATCTGTTATTGAATCTCAATCACAAGTTGCAAATCTCCCTGTAATTGGTGGTATTGCGATACCAGATGTTGGTATTAACCTACCAATTTTTAAGGGACTTGGCAATGTAGAATTATCTTACGGTGCTGGAACGATGAAAGAAGAACAAGTTATGGGTGGACAAAATAACTATGCGCTTGCCAGCCACCATGTTTTTGGTATTACAGGTTCTTCGAAAATGCTGTTTTCGCCCCTAGAAAACGCTAAAGTTGGTATGAAAATTTATCTTACAGATAAAACAAATATTTACACTTATGTTATTTCTGAGGTCTTTTCAGTAACACCTGATCGGTCGGATGTTTTAAATGATAATTCTGGTCAAGCAGAGGTCACATTGGTGACTTGTACTGACCAGCAGGCAACTGGTCGGATTGTTGTTAAAGGTAACTTAGAATCATCTGTTGCTTATGATCAAGCTTCAGATGATATCCATAAAGCCTTTGCTTATTCTTATAATCAAATGACATTTTAAAGAAAAAGCTGGGAGTAAGTTTTATTCTCAGCTTTTTTTACAAATTTACACTCTAAAGTGAGGAGAATTTATTAGTATGAAGTTAACTGCTGTTCACCATGTAGCTTTAATTGTTTCAGATTATGATAAATCACGCGATTTCTACGTCAATAAATTAGGCTTTGAAGTGATTCGTGAAAATCATCGTCCAGAACGTCATGATTACAAACTTGATTTGAAATGTGGTTCTATTGAGTTAGAAATTTTTGGTAATAAGCTATCTGATCCAGAATATGTTGCTCCGCCAAAACGTGTTGGTCAACCTGAGTATCACATGGAAGCTTGCGGGCTTCGCCACTTAGCTTTTTATGTTGAAAACATCGAAGCTTATAAAGAAGAACTTGAATCAATGGGAATTTATGTCCAACCAATTCGTCATGACGATTATACTGGTAAAAAAATGACATTTTTCTTCGATCCAGATGGTTTGCCATTAGAACTTCATGAGTAACTAGAAATACAGTTTTTTTCTGACGCTTTAAATAATAAGTGATATAATTAAATACCTAAGTGAAAGGAATTAATTAGAAATGAAATTTAAGAAAACTTTAACAGCTTGTGCGCTAGCCTTGTTTTCTGTTTTTACAATGGGAAATGTACAAGCAGCAAGTAATTCTGTTCAAAATGTTATTGATGAGACTTATGTTCAACCAGATTACGTTTTAGGCTATTCATTATCTGAAGACCAACGTAATCAAACTCTTTCTTTGCTTGGATATGATAGTTCTAAAGACACTAATTTGAAGACTATCACGACAACAGCTTACGCTAATATTATGGACGTCGCAGATGATCCAAGCTTGCAATTGTACTCATCTGTTAAAATTCAAAAATTGGGGTCATCAGAAACACTGACTGTTAACATTGTGACACCAGAGAACATCACAAAAGTTACCTCAGATATGTATCGAAACGCAGCTGTGACACTAGGAATTGAACACGCAGCAATTACTGTTGCTTCACCAATTCCTGTAACAGGTGAATCTGCACTTGCTGGTATTTACTATTCTCTGGAAGAAAATGGTGCCAAAGTCTCAGATGAAAGTAAACAATTAGCTCAAGAAGAGTTGAATACACTATCAACTATCAACTCAGAAAATCAAGGAACAGACGGTTACGATGCCGATAAATTAAACGTCGCTCTTGCTGATATCAAATCAGCAGTAGCAGACGCCGGATCAGATGTCACTAAGGATGAAGTTCGTCAAATTGTTGATGATACGCTTGAAAACTATAAACTGAAAGATGTGTTATCAAACAACCAAATCAATATGATTGTGAACTTTGCTTTTAATCTTTCAAATTCAAATATTATTAATAGCAGTAGCTTCAAATCTGCGTTGTCATCTTTAAAAGACAGTATCGTATCAAATGCTGGTTCATCATTCAAAGGGATTAATTTGAATTTTGACGCCTCAAACGCTTTGGAATCAGGAAAAGGTTTCTTAGCAAATATCTGGCAAGTGATCGTAAACTTCTTTAGTAACTTATTTAATTAAGTACAAAACTAATGAGGAAAGAACTATTTCAGTTCTTTCCTTTTTTCTTTCTAAAAAATACGTTTTCAGTTTTTTCAGAAAATTTACAAAAATGTATTGACTTTAGTTTACTTGAGTTGTAAAATAAGATTTACATATTTCAGAATTATCTGAATATTGAAAAGTTTATTTAGAAAGAGGTTTGTTTTATGACTGAAAACATAGAACAAGAATCAAATTGGCACACCAAGCTTAAAGCCCTAGGTCCTGGTATCCTAATGGCTTCAGCAGCTGTAGGTGGTTCACACATCGTATCTTCGACACAAGCAGGGGCTATTTATGGCTGGCAACTTGCTTTGCTGATTATTTTGATAAATATTTTTAAATACCCATTTTTCCGTTTCGGCTCTCAGTATACACTGGAAAATAACAAAAGTCTTATTGAAGGTTATGCTGAAAAAGGAAAAGTCTGGCTTACAATTTTCTTTGTGCTGAATGTCTTTTCAGCAATCGTTAATACAGCAGGTGTTGGTATCCTTTGTGCAGCTATTTTATTTGATATTTTTCCAAATGGACTTGGATTGAGTATTTCCCAGTTGACAACGATTATAATTGTCATTATTTGGGCAATGTTGCTAATTGGTGGCTATCGTTTCCTTGATACACTTGCAAAATGTGTCATGACTGCTTTGACGCTCGCAACAGTTCTAGCAGTTGTCATCGCTCTTTTTAAACACCGTGAATACGCTCCAAACTTTGAAGCACCTACACCTTGGCGCATGGCTGCACTTCCATTTATCGTTTCTTTGATGGGATGGATGCCTTGTCCAATTGAAATTTCAGCAATTAACTCAATGTGGTCTGTTGAAAAGAGAAAAACGGTAGATATGTCAGAAAAGGATGCTGTTTTTGACTTCAACATCGGTTACATTGGTACAGCTATCCTAGCGATTATCTTCTGTGCTTTAGGTGCCTTGATTCAATTTGGGTCAGGAGAAGAAGTACAAGCAGCATCAGCAGCTTACATTTCACAATTTGTAAACATGTATGCTAAAGTCTTTGGTTGCTGGTCACGTATTTTGATTACTTTAATTGCTTTCTTGTGTATCTTTGGTACAGTAATTACCGTAATTGATGGCTACTCACGTGCCAACAACGAATCACTTCGATTGCTTCTTGGAAAAAAAGAATTATCTCCAAAAGCATTACCAATTTGGGTTTCTTTGACAGCAGCAATTGGTCTTGTAATTGTTTATCTATTTGCCGGTAATGTTGCTACAATGCTCCGTTTCGCAATGGTCGCATCATTTATTACAACACCATTCTTTGCTTATTTGAATTATTCATTGGTCAATAACAAAGATCACCAAATCAAACCTTGGTTAAAAGTTCTATCAATTATTGGTTTGATTTACCTATTCGGTTTTGCGCTATTCTTTGTCTTTGCTTGGTTATCAGGTAAGATTTAAAGAAATATTCATATAATTATAAACTCTCTTAAAATACAAAAAGAGCAACACTTTCTCCCTGGTGTTGCTCTTTTTGTATTCGTAAATATAATTATGTAAAATATCTATCTAATAGTAAAGTAAAAGAAAAACACCTTCCTGGTGTAGAAGGTGTTTTTAGTAATTATTTAACAAAAGCGTTGATTTCTTTTTCGATGTTAGCAATTTTAGCTTCAGCATCAGCCAAGTCAGAACCAACAGTTGCAATGTAGAATTTGATTTTTGGTTCAGTTCCTGAAGGACGAACAGCCAACCAAGAATCATCTGCAAGTGTATATTTCAATACATTACTTGGTGGTGTTGTAAGTTTTTCAACGCCAGCAGCGCTA
Organism: Streptococcus equinus; assembly: GCF_049393805.1. Classification (NCBI taxonomy): domain Bacteria; kingdom Bacillati; phylum Bacillota; class Bacilli; order Lactobacillales; family Streptococcaceae; genus Streptococcus; species Streptococcus equinus. The sequence continues at coordinate 2,945 of NZ_CP185763.1, read as the reverse complement.
GTAGCTGTTTGTGCCAAGAAATCTTCTGTTTTAACAATGTCGGTTGAGTTGAATTGAGCAGGAGCATTGTCACGGAATTTATCCATGATTTTCTTGATTTCAGCAGCACCGTCAACACCGCTAAGAGTTACAGAGATAGTTTTTTCTGCGAAGTATCCATATTCTTTATAGATTTCTTCGATACCATCTGCAAGAGTTAGACCACGTGAACGGTAGTAAGCAGCAATTTCAGCTACGATAAGAACAGCTTGAACGGCATCTTTATCACGAACAAATGGTTTGATAAGGTAACCAAAGCTTTCTTCGAAACCAAACATGTAAGTGTGGTTGTGTTTTTCTTCAAATTCTTGAATTTTTTCAGCGATGAATTTGAAACCAGTTAAAACGTTAAACATTTTAGCGCCATAGCTTTCAGCAATCTTAGTTACCAATTCAGTAGATACGATTGATTTAGCAAGGGCTGCGTTTTCTGGAAGAGTTCCAGCTGTTTTGTGAGCTTCAAGAATGTATTTAGCGATGATTGCACCGATTTGGTTACCTGAAAGGTTACGGTATGAACCATCGGCTTGACGAATTTCAACACCAAGACGGTCAGCATCAGGGTCAGTTGCAACAAGAACGTCAGCATCAACTTTACGTCCAAGTTCTTCAGCAAGAGCGAATGCTTCTTGGTTTTCAGGGTTTGGTGATTTTACAGTTGAGAAGTCTGGATCTGGAACAGCTTGAGCTTCGACAACTTCAACTGATTCGAAACCTGCTTGAGCAAGTGCACGACGTGCAAGCATTTCACCAGTACCGTGAAGTGGAGTGTAGACAATTTTCATGTCTTTACCGTATTCATCAATCAATTTTTGGTTGATGTTAACACCTTTAACTTCTTTAAGGTATTCAGCATCGACATTTTCACCGATTACTTCGATAAGACCAGAAGCTTTACTTTCTTCAAGATCAGCTAACTCGATTGAGAATGGATCTTCGATTGCACGAATAAAGTCAGTCAAAGCATCAGCATCAGCAGGTGGCATTTGTCCACCATCTTCACCATAAACTTTGTATCCGTTAAATGGAGCAGGGTTGTGACTTGCTGTTACCATGATACCTGCGAAAGTACCAAGGTGACGAACGGCAAATGACAATTCTGGAGTTGGGCGAAGTGATTCAAAAACATAAGCTTTAATGCCGTGTTTTGCTAACACTTGAGCTGATTCAAATGCAAATTCAGGTGAGAAGTGGCGAGAGTCATAAGCGATTGCAACACCGCGTTTTTTAACATCTTCACCTTTTGTTTCAATAAGTTTAGCAAGACCTTCAGTTGCTTGGCGCACAACATAGATATTGATACGGTTAGTACCAGCACCGATAACGCCACGCATACCTGCTGTACCAAACTCAAGGTTTGTGTAGAAAGCATCTTCTTTTGTCTTTTCGTCCATGGCTAGCAATTCTTCACGAAGATAGTCCGGAAGACCTGCAAAGTCAAGCCATTTTTGATAGTTTTCAGTGTAAGTCATTAATGGAACTCCTTTTTATGATCTTATAAACGCTTTCATTATACCACTTTGTTAAAAAAAATTCTACTAAAAACTTAACATTGTTTAAAATGTTGTTAAATCAAGGTTTTTAGGACTTTTTAGTCTTCTACTCAAACGTTTGCGTAAAGTAAAATTTTAACTCATTTTTAACTTCATGTGAACAAAAAAGACACGTTTTTCACGTGCCTTTCATTATTTATGCTTTGATTTTCTGTAAACTTGGAACAATTGCAAGTGTTAAAATAGCTGAAATAATCATTTCTGCAATGGCATTAGTACCAAAAACAACCGCAAGTAATGCTTTAATGTCTCCGCTATAGACATTTGCAAATAAGAAGAAAATTCCTCCTAAAACAAAGATTGTATTTGTCATTGAACCTACGGCACCGGCAATCACAATACCAGTTTTATTATGAAGCCATTTGTAAACAAAGTATGGTGTGATACCAATTAAAATACGTGGAACCATAGCGATAATCAATGATGAAAGATTACCATTTTCAACAAATGGAGAGAAGAGGTAACTTGTTGGAAGTAAAGTCAAAGTGTTAACTGTTACACTGATTACCCCCATCAAAGCTCCTAGTGTCGCACCGATTTTTGGACCGTAGACAATTGATGCAATGATAACTGGAATGTGAATAAGCGTTGGTTTGATTGGTACAGGCCAAAGATTGAATACAAGACTCGTTAAAAAGTTAATGACAATCATGATAGCAAAGAAAATTGCGATAGTTGCAATATTACTTGCTGCTTTATTTTTTTTCATAACTCCTCCTAAAGGAATGATATTTTTGGTTAGAGAGTTTTAGTTCTCTTTATAAAAACCCAATACATTATACATGTTTGCAGGTGTCTTGACAAGTGTAAAATTTAAAGTGATTTTATAATACGCTCTAAAATAGCATCTTGCTCAGCTAAGGCACCACGACCGACATCACCGCAAGCTAGAAGGCTAGAACGTGGTTCGATTTCCTGATAACCTACTTCTTTTAAGATACTAATATTACGCTGTGTTAATGGGTTGTCATACATTTTTGTGTTCATTGCTGGAGCAATCAACTTAGGTGTTTCTGCTGGAAGAGCTAGAGCAGTAGCTGTGACAATGTTATCAGCCATCCCATGTGCAAGTTTAGCTAATGTATTGGCAGAAGCAGGGGCAAGAACGAAGAGGTCAGCTTTTTTTGCTAATTCAATGTGATTAACGCTTTTTGGATCATCTTCCTTCATGACATCAAGATGCACAGCATTTTTAGATAGTACTTGAAGTGTTAGTGGTGTGATAAAATCTGTCGCAGCTTTTGTCATTAGGACATGAACATCATAGCCAGATTTTGTTAATTCGTTAGCTAAATCAGCTGATTTATAGGCAGAGATACTGCCTGATACAGCTAGTAAAATCGTTTTAGTCAT